>NZ_LSHB01000056.1 GCF_001643375.1 Chryseobacterium sp. FP211-J200 | reverse complement strand
GAAATTGCAGGCGGATTATTAAGTGACTTCCTAGATCCAACCTATGTTTCTCAGGACGAAGATGAACTCTGGAAAAGGAAGCGAAAATTAAGACGATAATCAAAAATTTAAAAAATAAATATGGAAAATGAAAATAAAGAATCTAAAAGTAACGGGATGGAACTTTTGGAAAATGTTGTAAAATCTAATGAAAGAAATATCGCTTCAAATTCGGAGAATAAGGAATCTAATGCTGAAGTTAAAGCCAATATCAAAGATCTGGTATTGGCAATTCGTCAACTGCAATTAGACTTTGAAGCCGTAAAAGAAATTCCTACCAAAATAGAAATAGTCCTTTCACAAGAAACCAGCGATTTTTATGAGGATTTTTATAAGAAAATGAAAATGAAGGAGAAGTGTAATTGGAGTGGATTAGGAGTTTTTATCTTAGGGATTTTCACTTTTATGATTTCCATAACTTTCGCAACCAATTGGTACAAAGAGAGCATTAAAGCAAAAAGTGAACTGCGGCAAGATATATTAAATGAGATTGCTGGTGAAGGAAAAAAAATCTACGATGAAAAGGAGATCAGAATATTGAACGAAAACACTCAAGTGATGCAATTTTGGATCAAGAATAATCCTAAAAAAGCAGAAGATTTTATTAGATTTAAAGATGGTTTTGAAGCGAGTAAGAAAAACAATTAGTAATTTTATTTATAAACTCTGTACTCATTTGCAATATATATCATTTACCAAAAGTCTCTTGCAATAGAAATATATTTGATCCGTAATAGGTGTTTGACAGAACTACAGAACACTATTTTGGTTTAATCATAACCATTTTTAAGATTGAAATAACTTTTAGCGACCCTCTTCATTATTAGATTATTTTGCAGATTTCAAAAATAAGCGATAACTAAATGTAACAGATTGGTATCCTCACTTGTTTCTATTGTAAAAAATCATATGAAAAAATTATTAATTCTTCTCTTAATTACGGTCTCGATTAACTATTTATTTACACAAGAAAAGAACTTTACTTTAAATGATCAAGTGATTCACTTTGATGGTGAAAAACAACTGAATCATAGTTTACATCTAAAAAAAGGGAAGACCTATTTGTTTAGTGTTTATCAAGAAAATATAGATGTTGAAATGATTTTGCAAAATATGAATAAGGAAAAAATCATTTCAACGGATCTAGCGGATGGAAGCAAAGGATTTGATAAATTAGAATACACTCCAAGTGAAGATAATAAATATGAGCTTGTGATCAAATCTGTTTCTCCCGAATTGGTTCCAAATGGAATAATTAAAATCAATGTAAAGCAAATGAGTAAAAAAGAAATTGAAAGAAAAAAAAGAATTGAAAAAGAGATGCGAGATGAAAATAACAAAATTATAACAACAATTGATATTCAACATTTTTGGAGTGCGTATGACAAGTTGAAAGATTGCAGATCCTATCAAGATAGTGTAAATGTAATTCAAGAAAACTATCTTGACCGTGCTACAAATGGATTAAAGGAATTTCAAAAGGTTAGATATTTCTCCGCAGAGTTTTTTGTTGAAAGAATTAAAAAATATAAAAATTTCTATAATAATAGCGTACGCACTAATACACTTCTTTTTTCTGAGACAGAAAATTTATCCAATATTATTTCTAAAGTCCGAGAATTGTATCCGAGTGGAAAACCAGCTAAAATTGCTTTTGTGGTAGGGCCAATGTCTACCGGAGGAACCATATCAAATAATTATTTGTTAATTGGGATCGAAATGATCGGTGGAGATAAAAATTGTGATGTCTCAGAGATAACAATTGAAAATTTAAAATCAGACATACTTTCTCGTGCTAACCAAACTGATGTTTTTAATTTTGTTGAAGAAATGGTTGCGCACGAGTATATTCATACACAACAGAAAAACATTAATATTAGTGCTTGCCAATGTCGTTTGCTGGAGCATATTTTAAAAGAGGGCATTGCCAGTTACATATCTGAAAAGTTGATAATGAAACGAAATGGGGAGGTTCAGAGCAGAGCGTCAATATATGCTAACGCAAATGAGAAAAAATTGTGGAATGACCTAAAAAAAGAATTATGTTCAAATGATTTTAGCAATTGGTTATATAACGGATCAACCAGTAAAGAACTTCATGGAGATCTAGGATACAGAATTGGATATAAGATTGCTGAATCCTTCTACGAAAATTCTGCGGATAAAAACGAAGCTGTAAAAGAACTGATTGAAATGGATAATCCGCTAATTTTTCTAGATAGAAGTAAATATGATTTAAAATTTAGATAGAAACTAATGTTTGAGAATTATGCTAAATATTGAGTTATAGTGCTTTTAACCAATGTATATTGTATAACAGAGAAGAGCATCTTAATCTAATATATAAAGCTATAAAAATAAAAGGCTCAACGAATTTCGTTGAGCCTTCCTATGAAAAAGTAATTATCCCGAATTACTTATATTTATTTGTTAATGAGTTTTTCTAATTTCTCAATCATCTCTTTTTGTTGTTGTATCATAAATAGCACCTAAACTAGCACCTAAAAATAAAAAGCCCTGTAAATCAATAATTTACAGAGCTTTAAGTGGAGTTGGAAGTTCCTATATAATTTGTGTAAATAGTTGATTAATAATATTTTATAATTAATTATTTTAATGTAATTTTTGAAAGGGGACGGTTTTAGGGATGGTTGTTAAAAGTTCAATAAATAATTTGTACTTCTTCCGCCAGAATCTGCTTTCAATAAAATACCTTTTTCCACCAAATCATTTATATCTCTCAAAGCCGTATCTGGAGAAGTTTTTGCAATCTTGGCATATTTTGATGAGGTTAAATTCCCTTCAAAGCCGTCGAGTAGTTTTGAAAGTAATAATCTTTGGCGCTTGTTTGTCACTTTAGAGGCGTTATTTACAAAGAACTGATGTTTCCGGACTACTTTGTCGATTATCAAATTTGAAGCAATAATTGCCCCCTTTAAACATTCGAGAAACCATTTTAGCCAATTGGTTATATCCAGATTTCCTTTCTGGGTTCTTTCCAGAATAGTGTAATAAGATTTTTTTTCAGCGTTGATTTGAGATGACATACTATAAAAACGCTGATTCACGCCATCCGATTTTGATAATTGCATATCGGTTATGGCTCTCGCAATTCTACCATTTCCGTCATCAAAAGGATGTATTGTGATAAACCGTAAGTGGGCAATAGCAGCTTTTAAAATCGAATCCAAAGAATTTTCCTGATTAAACCAGTTTATGAAATCCTGCATTTCTATTTCCATCCTATCTGGTTTTGGGGCTTCAAAATGAATATTCTCTCTACCCAATCCTCCAGAAACCACTTGCATATCTCCAGTCCGCCATTGGGCGACTTCAATTTTATACAGTCCGCTTCTTCCTGTCGGGAATAATGCACCGTGCCATCCAAATAATCGCTCGTCGCTTAATGATTTATCTGAATTTTGGGTTGCATCCAGCATCATTTCTACAACTCCGTCAATATTTCGGTTTGAATGCTCAATTCCAAGATTATCTAATCCCAGACGAACTGCTATTGATGAGCGTACTAAATCTGGATTCAAAACTTCGCCTTCGATTTCAGAAGTCTTTACGACGTCCTGTATAAGGGTTTCCAAGTTGGCTTCATCTTTTAGTTCAAAACCTAACAATTCCACTTTCCCCAATAATTTACCTTGCAGTTGTTTTACTTCTGCAAGTAGATTAAAGAGTTCATCTTGTTCCCAGTAAAATTGAATCCAATCTTGAATTTGGTGGATGTAAAGTGCCATTTTGAAAGTTTACGGTAAATATACAAATTATTCTCCGCATATTTTGCGGAGAATACAAATGTTTTTCTCCGCATTATTTATGAAATCGACTGAATGTGATTTTGATAGTCTTGGTTATTAGTGTATAAATCCTTTCCATTGCTTGGTGTATTTCATCCGCATTTGTATTTATACCTAATAAAAAAAGCGGTAAATTATTTTTAAGTTTTGCTTCTTTTCCAAGCATTTTTTCATTCCAAAAAATGTATTTCCAAATACAGCATGATCTCTAGTTTCATATTTATTTTGATAGACAAGTTAAGTTTTCAGAGTTTTAAAAAAACTCTCCGCTACAGCATTGTCATAGCAATTTCCTTTTACTCATCAATTTTTATTTCATTTAGGGTATTCGTGATGTGCTGCGCAATTCCACTCATACTTCGGGTAATGTTTTTCCCGACTATTGACGTAAATTCTGTGCACGCATAATGTATCCCTCTGTCCGAATGGAAAATTAAGCTATCATGATCCTGTAAAGGACGGTGAAGTCGTGCCATTTTCAAGACGGAAATACTAGTATCCTGAGCCTTCATCGTCTCACTCAATGACCAGCCTATAACTTTTCTGTCAAACAGATCAATGACCGTAGTGAGATACAGCCAACCCTGACCTGTACGGATATAGGTAATATCAGAGGCTCAGACCTCTTTGCTGTTTTTAACCTGAAAATTTTGATTCAGATAATTCTCTACAACAGGGTATCGGTGGGAAGAGTTGGTGGTTTTCTTAAATTTTTCCTTTACGATACTTTTCAGGTCACGTTCTCTCATCAGTTTGGCAACAAAAGGACGTGAGGCTCTCATTCCCTTTGCTTCTATTTCTCTGGTTATTCGCAGACTTCCATATCTGCCACGACTCCAATGATAGATACTGAAGATATCTGAAAATAAAATAGCTCTTCTTTATGATCGTTTGGTAGATTTTCCTTTCTTCCAATGAACTGTAATTTTTTCTGATCTTTTTCATACTCTTAAAGTTAAAGAGTATAAGAATTGTGTCCTAACAAAGTTAGCAACTCCATTCTTCTATACGTATTAAAAAACAGAACTTGTGAATATAAATGATTGAATTTTTACGATTAAATTCTTTGCCAGATTAAAAAATAATAATAAAGTCGAAATGATTATTAGAATTTATGACTGATTAATTCTGTGAAATATTTGGTTAAAATTTAATTCATATTTTCAAAAATATAGAATTTCAAATTTTTATTCGTTATTTGTAGTAATAATATAAATTATCAAAATAAAATGATTTTCTGTAAATCAAAAAAGTTTTTCTTATTTTTCGCAGTCTTAGTATTATGCGCTTCATGTCAAGATGATGAGCAGGTTAATAATCAAAGCTTAGAAATTAAGCAGCTTGATTCGCTAATTGCCAACAAGTTAGTTTATCGTCAAAATAGAGATCACTTTATTCTTGACTTGAAAGCTAAGCTTAAGCAAAATCATCTGGATTTAAAAAATAAATACATCATAAACGGAGAAATTGCAGATAATTATTTTGGATATCAAAGTGATTCGGTCATTACCTACCTTCAAAGAAATCTCGTGCTGGCAGATTCAGCCACTAATAAAAATTGGCGATATGAAACTCTGATTAAAAAAAGTAATTTGCTAAATTCCATCGGGCTTTTTACTGAATCGAAGATGATTCTTGACAGTATAAAAACGGATGTTCCCAAGGTTTTGCTTTTTTCCTATAACTCTACTTCGGAATCCCTCTATACAAATCTGTATGAATATAGTAAAAGCAATAAAATGTTTGCTGACGCATACAGAACAAAACTTATGGAGTATTATCATAAAGGGTTTGTTTCTTCTGAAGATCCCGTCTTCAGGAATCTTTTCCAGTACAATATTTGTAAAATGAACAACGAATGGGAAAAAGCAATACTCAATATCGATCAGTTTATAAACTCTGTCCCCGCCAAAACAAGGCTGAAAGCCATTGGATATTATTGTAAAGCTTTTGCAGAAGGCGAAATCGGGAATACGGAAAATCAAAAAAAATATCTTGCACTATCGGCAATTGAGGATATCGAATCTGCTACTACGGAAAACAGGTCACTTCAGGAGCTTGCATTCCTCCTTTATAAGGAAGGTGATTACAATACGGCTTACCGCTTTCTTGGATCTGCAATAGAAGATGCCAATTTCTATAACGCCCGTTTCAGAACTTTTCAGATCAGTAAAGTGCAGTCTATTATAGAAAAAGCATATATGCTCCAGATCAACAATACAAACAGAAAGCTGCGATTTTCTGTTTGGATGATCAGTATTATGCTGATTATTCTTGCTTTGGTGACCTACTTGGTGATCCGCCAGTTAAAGATAATTGTAAAATCCAGAAAAGAACTTAGGTCTGCCAATGAAAACCTCAGTGTTTTGAATTTGAAATTAGATGAGGCCAATCACATCAAGGAAGAGTATATTGGTTTTTTCATCAACCAGTGTTCAAATTATCTCGAAAAATTTGACCGTTATAAAAAACTGATCTCAAGAAGGCTATCTACAGGACAATTGGACAAACTTTCAGAAATGGTGAACAACAAAAAAAATGATGAGATGGACCTTGATGAGCTATATCAGAATTTTGATCGCGCTTTCCTCAGGATATATCCAAATTTTGTTGAGGAAGTAAACAAGTTACTAAAGGCAGAAGAACATTATCAAATGAAATTCGGGACCCTTCACACAGAGCTACGAATTTTTGCATTGATCAGATTAGGGATCAACGACTCCAATCAGATTTCAGATTTTTTAAGATATTCTGTAAGGACAATTTATAATTATAGGAGTAAAGTAAAAGCAAAATCTGTCATTGAAAATGATGATTTTGAAGCAGAAATCATGAGGATAGGCTCAATATCTTCTGCATAGCATTTACTTTTTATTAATATTGGGGTTTTGTTATGTAGTTGATTTACAGACCTAATATTTAATTTATCATTAAAAAACGTTTACCTAAAGCTTACAAAAACAATTTGTAAGCTTTTTTCATATCATAACCGAAATATATTAGCAACACAGAATTAACCTTCAGTTAAAGAATCGTTAATATTTTAAAATTATTACGTACATATGAAAAAGCACTATTTTTTTAAACTGATTTCGTCTATATTTTTTCTTCTTCTTCTAATAGGCAGCAATTTTTACAGCTGCCAGAATCCTTATAAAGCTCCATTATATTGGAATCCTTACGAATATCACATCACAAGAGAAATGTCTGGTGTGCAGGATAATTATCTGACGGAGCAGGCCTTGTCCGATAATATCAACTGGCTGGAGCAAAATCTAAAATCCTATGGATACACAATGGTCTGTATGGACGGTTGGGGAGATGTAAGTCAGATCAGTGGGAACGGTTACAGAAAAAGCCATTCCTCTAAATGGCAACACGACTATGCCTGGTGGTCGCAATATTTGCAAGGCAAAGGAATGACTTTGGGAATGTACGAAAATCCTCTTTGGCTACACGTAGATGCTAATGATACTACCAAAAAAATTGTCGGAACTAATATTAATGTATCATCTCTTTTGGATCCTGCAGAGGAAACTATGTGGTTCAAATGGGTACAGGTTGACAGGCCTGGTGCTGAAGAGTATGTAAAAGGCTATGTGAAATATTATGCCGATATGGGAATCAAATATCTGCGTGTAGATTTTCTCTCGTGGTTTGAGTCTGGATATGACAGAAACCTGGGAACAGTAGGCCCACAAAGAACAAAAGCTCAATATGAAAAAGCTTTAAGATGGATGCGTGAAGCCTGTGATGCAAACGGGGTATATTTGAGTTTAGTAATGCCAAATCTTTTTAATACAGCAGAATTAGAAAAACAATATGGTCATCTTTTTAGAATTAATGAAGATGCTGGCGAAGGTACTTGGTATAAATTTAGTGATAAAGACAGAGGTCATCGTTTTAATACTTGGTCACAATATGCCAATGCATTTGATGGATTTATCTATTGGTCTCAGGTAACGGGAAGTAATAAAGTTCAATTAGATGGAGACTTTCTTAGAATCAATACTTTTGCGAACGATACAGAGAAAAGAAGTGTGATCTCTCTCAATATCTTGGCAGGCGGTCCGGTTACTATTGCAGATCAATACAACACCATTGGCAACGATCTCTGGCTTTACCAAAATTCTGAATTGTTGGATCTGAATACTGCAAAATTTGTTGGAAAACCCCTTAGTAATGATCCTACAAATGCTAACAGCCAAACCTGGCGGGGACAGCTGAGCAACGGCGATTGGATCATTGGATTTTTTAATAGAGAAACAACACCTCAGGTTCGTTCTATGAACTTTCTCAACCAGCTGGGTTTAACCGGACAGGTGATGGTAAGAGATCTTTGGCAGCACGCCAATCTGGGGAAAATGAGCGACATCTCGGTTACAGTTCCGCCACACGGATGTATCATCCTCAAATTAATTAGGAATTCTACGGAAAGCTGCAATGGGCAGACCATTAATTTCCCAACAATTCCCAATAAGAATGCTAGTGATTCAGCTTTTAGTCCGACAGCGACATCATCTGTGGGTCAGGTTATAACCTATGAAGTTAATTCCGGACCGGCAAAAATTGTAAATAATCAAATTCAACTGACAGGTGTGAATGGGATCGTGTTTGTACAGGCAAAACAAAGCGGTGGAAGTGGTTATTGTGCCGCCATACCTCAACTCCAAAGTTTCAATGTAACAGGTGGTCATTACTCTCAAATGTACGTTGGAGGAAATTTTAACAACTGGAGTATGAAAGCTATGACAATGGAGAACAATGTTTGGAAGATCAAAGACCAAGTTCTTCTTGCAGGAAATTATGAATTGAAATTTGCAAATACGAATAATTTCAGCGGTCAGGATTGGGGCAATGCTTCCGGCTTATCAGGAACCGCACAATCTACTACCGGCGGAGGAGCTAATGTCAGCTTTACAATATCCACATCAGGAACTTACAATATAGAATTCAATGATATCACTTTGCAATATAATATCCAGTTCGCACCAGCTCATCAGCAGGATATGTATGTCGGAGGAACATTCAGCAATTGGGCTTTGCAACAGATGAGTCTTCAGAATGATATCTGGACAAAGAGTAATGTTTCTTTCTCTGCCGGAGATCAAGAACTGAAATTTGCCAATACATCTAACTGGACAGGTGACGATTGGGGTAATGCTAACGGAGCTACAGGTTTTGCACAACTTACAACAGGTGGTGCGCCTAATATCAAATTCAATTTAGCATCATCAGGCAATTATAACATTCTTTTCAATGATATGACTTTGGGTTATCAGGTTTATAACGTTTTGGCTGTAAGTGATATCAACAAAAAATCTTTATCAATCTATCCAAATCCTGCTGATAAAAATATATTCATCACCTCGGATAACGAACTCATCAGAAGCTACGAGATATATGATATGACAGGAAAATTGATAAAATCTCAAAAAACAGATGGTAAGCAATGTGAGATTAATGTTTCTCAAATGATAAAAGGAAATTATATCCTGAATGTAAATCTGGAGAACAGAATTGTAGGACAAAAAATTATTATTAAATAAAATAAAAAAACCAATTATAAATGAAACCTAAATTTTTGAGAAGCACCATTGCGATTGCAGCAGTCTATTTTTCAGGGAATTTGTATGCACAGCAAACCGCTGATACGTTACAAGGAGAACAGAAGATAGATGAGGTTGTTGTAATCGGTTATGGTAAGGCTAAAGTAAAAGACCTAACAGGATCAGTATCGGTAATTAATCTAGGAAAGGCAGAAAATCAACCTGTTGCAGATATCGGACAGGCGATTCAAGGCAGGGCTTCTGGTGTTACTGTCATTAACTCTGGTGAGCCGGGTAGCAACGTTACTTTCCGTATCCGTGGGACAGGAACAATCCAAAACAACAATCCATTGATCGTTGTCGACGGGATGCCACTGAATGGTGGACTCAACCAGATCAATATGAGTGATGTAGAATCTATTAACATTCTGAAAGATGCATCATCCACAGCCATCTATGGTTCCAGAGGAGCTAATGGTGTTGTGATTATTACAACAAAACGTGGAGCAAAAGGCGGAATCCTGAATTTTGATACCTTCACAGGAATCCAAAGTGTGAGCAATATGATAAAAGTTTTGGATGCATCGCAATATGCCCAGCTTAATAATGAGATGCTTACCAATGCAGGGATGTCAACCAATCCGGAATTTGCAAACCCTGCATCATTAGGAAAAGGTACAGATTGGGTAGATGCGCTTTTCAGCCCGGCTTTAATATCAAATTATTCTTTGTCATATGGAGACCGATCCGAGAAAAGTAACTTATATGTTTCTACAAGTTATTTCAATCAGAAAGGGGTGGTTCTCAATACAAATTATGACAGATATATTGTTCAGTTAAACGGAGATACCAAAATAAAACCTTTCTTGAAAATCGGGAACAGTGTGAAATTACAACACGATCTTAAAAGAAGCGGTTCTTATGATATCAAAGGAACAATACTTTCTTTACCAACCAGACCTATTTACGATGCAAATGGTGGATGGGCAGGCCCGGGAAGCAATCCTATGCTTTACGGCGATATAGATAACCCGATAGGGAAAGCAACCAATGTAGAAAACTCTACAAAAGGATACAACATTCAGGGAAATATCTATGCAGAAGCCGAAATTATCAAGGATTTGAAATTCAAATCTTTAGGTGGTATGGAAGCGAACCTTTGGTACACAAGAACTTGGTCTCCAAAATACCAATGGGGTGTAAAATCTCAGGAAAATTCTTATTTGTCAGAAGGTTCTAACAGAAGTATTACGCTTCTTTGGGATAATACTTTGACTTATGACAAAACTTTTGGTGAACATCACGTCAATGCAGTTGTAGGAAGCAGTGCCCAGAACAATCAGTATAACTATCTAAATGCATCGGTACAAAAATTCCCTAGCGAAAGTACACAGCAGATAGACAACGGTATTTTGCAACCAGTGCAACACGGAAACGCATCTGAGTGGGCAATTATGTCATACCTAGGACGTGTAAACTACAGTTTTGCAGATAAATATTATCTAACAGGAACTATCCGTAGAGATGGATCTTCAAGATTTGGAGTAGATAACAGATGGGGATGGTTTCCATCGGCAGCTTTGGCTTGGAGGATCTCAAATGAAAATTTCCTCAAGGATTCCAAAACAATCAACAACCTGAAACTTAGACTGGGTTACGGGATCACGGGTAATCAGGAGATCGGTAATTACTCCTTCTCATCGTCATACAATACGTATTTGTACAACTTCAATAACACTTATGTAAGTGCAGTTTTACCAACTGTTTTACCAAACCCGAATGTAAAATGGGAAGGACAGGAGCAGTATAATGCAGGTTTTGACCTAGATATGTTCAACAACAGAATTAGTTTGATTGTAGATGGATATATCAAAAACACAAATGATATGCTTGTGCCGATGTCGGTACCTGTAACATCTGGTTACTCTGATGTTTATGTTCCGTCTATCAACGCTGGTAAAATCCAGAACAAAGGGATTGAAGCCACTTTATCTACCAAAAATTTTGTTGGTGAAAACTTCAAATGGTCTACAGACGCTGTTTTTTCTTATAACAAAAATAATGTAGAAAGCATCAATAGTGAGACACCAATTATCACAGCAACTGGTGGGCTCAATAGCACCATTGGACAAATACAGAACGGTTATCCGGTTAATATTTTCTATGGTTATGTTACAGATGGAGTTTTCCAAAATCAGACAGAGGTTAATAACTACGCTGTTCAGATGCCGGGATCTAACCCTGCTACAAGCACGGCTCCTGGTGATATCAGGTTCAAAGATCTAAATAATGACGGGGTCATCAATGATAAAGACCGTACGATTATCGGAAACCCAAATCCAAAATTCACATTCTCACTTAACAATACATTTACTTACAAGAATTTTGATTTAACAATTTTCTTACAAGGTAGCTATGGTAATGATATCTTCAATGCCAACAGAATGTATACAGAGTCTATGTCTGTAATTAATAATCAAAACGCATCTGTACTAGGAAGATGGACAGGTGAGGGTACTAGCAACGATATGCCAAGAGCAATCTACGGAGATCCAAACCAAAACTCCAGAGTTAGTGACAGATTTATAGAAGATGGATCATATATCAAGATCAAAAACATCAACCTGAGCTACACACTTCCTAAAGGTGCTTTTGGAGAAAACTTCAGTTTAATCAAAGTATTTGTTTCTGCACAGAATCTTGTGACGTGGACCAAATATTCAGGCTTCGATCCAGAAGTACCTATTAATGGTATAGACAACGGAACTTACCCTATTACAAGAACTGTTTCTTTAGGACTTAATGTAGGATTTTAAAAAATTAAAATAATGAAAAAGATTAAAATAGCAGTATTCGCAATCCTCGCACTTACAGCTGTAAACTGTAGTGACGATTTTCTAGACAAAACCCAGCCGGACACTATTAATACTGGTAATTATCCACAGACTGGTGATGAGCTGATAACTTTGGTTAACGGAGCTTACCAACCCTTGCAACGTCCCAAACTTTATAATATGAGAATGTGGAACACAGATATCTACGCGGGAAACAGTATTGTAGGAGCCGGTGGCGGCGATGACGGTATCGAGACCACACAGCTTTCAAATTTTGTTACAAGTACAGATAACCAAGGTGTTTTAGACCTTTGGAGAGGGCCTTGGCCAGGGATATTATCTTCCAATATTATTATCAAAACAGCACCAACTCTCAGTATTGATGATGCTGTTAGAAACAAATGTCTGGGAGAAGCCTATTTCCTCAGAGCTCATTATTATTTCATTTTAGTAAGATTTTTTGGTGATGTTCCTTTGGTAACAGAACCGCAGGATGTGAATGGTGATCTTTATCCTGCAAGAGCACCAAAGGCAGATATTTATAACCTGATTGTTTCCGATTTAGAAAAAGCGATCCAGTTATTACCAACAAAACAGCAATATGGTGAAGGTGATAAAGGAAGAGCCAGTAAAGGCGCAGCAATTGGCGCATTGGCAAAAGTAAACCTTACCTTAGGAAACTGGCAAAAAGTAGTAGACCTTACCAACCAATTAGAAGGAATGGGCTATGCACTGAATGCGGATTATTCTGATAATTTTAATGTCAATACAGAAAACGGAATAGAATCTCTTTTCGAAGTTCAGTACGCTTCTGATGGTGGATACGATTTTTGGAGCAATGAGAATCAGGCATCTTGGACTAGCACTTTTATGGGACCTAGAGGAGCCAATTTTGTAGGAGGTGGATATGGTTGGAATCAGCCAACGCAAGAATTTATTGACAGTTACGAAGCTGGGGACAAAAGAAAAGATAAAACTGTTTTCTATCAAGGTTGTCCGGATTATGATGGCAAAGAATACAAAGCTAGTTATTCTCTTACTGGTTATAACGTAAGAAAATTCTTGGTGCCATTGTCTGCATTTCCGTCTTACGACAACAGTCCGCTTAATTTCCCGGTAATGCGTTATTCGGAAGTTTTATTGATGAAAGCAGAAGCGCTTAATGAACTTGGACAGACTTCACTTGCATTGGTTCCTCTCAATACTGTTAGAACCAGAGCTGGATTGGCAAACGTAACATCCGGACTTTCACAAGCGGCATTCCGTGAAAAAGTATTGCACGAAAGAAGAATGGAATTGGCCTTCGAAGGGCAAAGATGGTTTGACTTGGTACGCACCAACAACGGACAGTACGGATTAGACTTCCTACATTCTATCGGGAAAACCAATGCTACTACCAAGCATCTTTTGCTTCCTATTCCTCAGATAGAAAGAGATAGGAATCCAAACCTTACACAAAATCCTGGTTATTAATAGATTAATGATTATCCTCATATGAAAACAAAATCTAACATAAAAAATTGGAGCAAAAAATTATTTTGGATTGTTCCTCTTATTTTCCTTGGCATTTTTGCCTGTCGGGAAGAGCTGGCATCAGAAGAGTTTGAAATAAGTGAACTTTCGGTTAAAACTTCGGAGATCAATGAATTGCTTCCGGCAATGTATAATTCCAAATTCAACTTCAGCTGGACACCGGCTAACAACCAAGGTACAAGCTCGGCAATTTCTTACAAATTAGAAATTGATAAAAAAGAGAATAATTTTTCTAACCCTCAAACTTATGAAATTGGAAAAAATATCTACTCTTATGACATCTTGATTGGTGATCTCAACACATTGCTTATCTACACTTATGGCGCAACTCCTGATACAGATATTACAATGCAGGCAAGAGTAACGGCAACATTTGCAAATAGTTCTGTGAAATCCCAAAGTTCCGCTGTAGATTTTACGTTGAAGCCGTATAAGCCTTTTACCAATACTTTATATATTGTTGGAGATGCTACTCCAAACGGATGGGATATTACGCAAGCGACGGCACTTACAAAAAGTACCAGCAATCCTGCTGAGTTTGTTTATTATGGACAGCTGAAATCCGGTAACTTCAAATTTGCGACCTCTCAGGAGAGCTGTTGGTGTCAGGATTTCTACACGAGAGATTCCAATGACGAAACAAAAATGGTTTACAGCGTAGGGGGGAGTGGTACAGATTTGCAATGGACAATTGATAATCCAAGCTTATACAAAGTTACTGTGAATGTTTTGACATTGAGCATCAAAATAGAAAAAATGGACGGACCTCAGTTCAATGATGTTTGGATTGTTGGTGATGCATCTCCAAGTGGATGGGATGTAGATAATCCTGTGGCGTTAAAACAAGATCAGAGCAATCCATTTATTTTTACATTGGAGTGCAGCCTTAAAGAAGGAAACTTCAAATTTTTGACAGGTACAAAAGGCGAATGGTGTGGAGAATGGTACCGCCCATTGGTAGATAATCAAGACCTAGTCGCTACAGGAATGGCGCAAAACTCAGGCTGTACTGTAGATAACAGATGGAAAGTGAGCGCGGCAGCATCCGGAAGATATTTGATCACGATTAATACCGCAAATAATACCATCAAGTTTGAGCCTGTAAATGTCTATATGATTGGTGATGCCACTCCAAACGGATGGAATATGGGTACCCTTGCACCAATGCAGAAAAACGGTAGTGTTTATACCTGGACAGGTAATCTTACAGCAGGATCTTTCAAATTCGCCAAATTCAATACAAACTGGTGTGACGGAACCGAACTGGTTGCAGTGACTCAGGATCAGAGCATTTCCAACACAAGTTTCCAGGAGAGGATAAAATGTGCAGGAGGCGATGCAACAGACCTTAAATGGAAAGTCAATTCTGCCGGTAATCACACGATTACCTTGAATCTCGATACTAATACACTTAATATTCAGTAATTTTTTCTTATCAAAGATCACACGGCAGCAATTGCCGTGTGATTTTAAAATGATACAACTGATTTTTCAAATAAACTGGAAATATCTGGAAAGTTATTGTTAAAAAAGTAAAAAATGAAAATCAATAAACAATTTTTTCTTTTCATAGGTCTGTTTTTTTCTTCATTAATATTTGCCGGCGAGATCACCTCGTTTACAAAAAAAGGAAATGAGGTCACTTTTAACTGTAAGGACGGTTCAAAATTATCATTAACCATCAACAGCAGTTCTGTCGTGAAAGTTTGGTTTGATCAGCCAGGCAAATTCTCCCGTCAGAATCCTTCTTTCGCTGTCGTTAATGACCAATTGGAAAATGTGGGCGATATATCAGTGAACGAAGAACCTTCTGCCTACGAGATCTTTACATCAAAAATTAGGATTAGAGTGAACAAGAATCCTATGCAATTGCAAATTTTCGACAAATGGCAAAAGCTGATTTTCAGTGATTTTAATGAAAAGGGACACGTACCCAGCGGGAAAAGCGTAAAATCCTATAAAAACCTCAGAAGTGATGAGCAGTTTTTTGGCTTGGGCGAAAAAACAGGAACACTTAACAGAAGAGGAAAAAACTATAAAATGTGGAACAGCGACAAACCTTGTTACTCCACCACAGAAGATCCGATTGCCAAGAGCATTCCGTTTTTTATGAGCAGTTACAATTACGGGATCTTCCTGGATAATACCTACAAAACCGAATTCAAATTCGGGACAGAATCTCAGGATTATTATTCCTTTGAAGCACCCGATGGAGCCTTTGTATATTATTTCATCTTTGGAAAAGACTATAAGGATATTCAGAAACAATACATTACGTTAACAGGAAAACCTATCATGCCTCCAAAATGGGCTTTGGGTTTTGCACAAAGTCGCGGATTGTACACGAAAGAAGATCAGGCTTTGGAAATTGCAGCAGAATTCAGAAAACGTCAGATCCCGATCGATATTATTTATCAGGATATTGGCTGGACTCAGAATCTTCAGGATTTCGAGTGGCGAAAAGGAAATTACAAAGATCCCAAAGGAATGCTCAAAAAATTGAGATCCAATGGTTTCAAAATGATTGTTTCCCAGGATCCGGTTATTTCCAAAAAAGACAACAAACAATACATCGAAGCCAATAAACTGGGGTATTTTGTAAAAGATATCCGAACTGATAAAACTTACGAAATGCCTTGGCCTTGGGGTGGAAATTGTGGAGTAGTAGATTTTACAATTCCGGAAGTTGCAGATTGGTGGGGAAAATACCAGCAAAAACCTTTGGACGACGGCGTTAGCGGTTTTTGGACGGATATGGGAGAACCGGCATGGAGCAACGAAGAAGATGTGGACCGCCTGAATATGAAACACAAGATCGGGATGCACGATGAGATCCATAATGTTTTTGGATTGACATGGGACAAAGTGGTGAAAGAACAATTCGAAAAACGAAATCCAAACAAACGGATCTTCCAGATGACACGTTCGGCCTACGCAGGTTTGCAGCGCTATACTTTCGGCTGGACCAATGATAGCGGGAATGGTAACGATGTTCTTGATGGCTGGGCTCAAATGGAAAATCAGGTGGCTGTAGGGATATCTGCCGGTTTAGGTGGAATCCCGTTCTGGACGACCGATATTTCCGGGTATTGCGGAGACATAACAGATTATCCTGCCATGGCAGAGCTCTATACAAGATGGATGCAGTTCGGTGTTTTCTGTCCTCTTAGCCGTGCGCATCACGAAGGCGACAATGCTGTGGAACCTTGGATGTTCGGCGAGGTAGCGGAGAAAAATGCAAAAGCAGCAATTGAACTGAAATACCAGCTTTTCCCTTATCTGTACACTTATTCCAGAAAAGCGCACGACACCGGATTGCCGATCACGAGAGGCCTTTTTATGGAATATCCAAAAGATCAGGAGGCGATCAGGATCGATAATCAATTTATGTTCGGGGAAGAAATTCTTGTTGCCCCGGTCCTGAAAAAAGGTGAGCGCGTAAAACGTGTCTATTTTCCCGAAGGCGAATGGATCGATTTCAATGATAAAAAAACAGAATATCTGGGTGGCGAAAAGCTGCCGTACAAAGCACCACTCAATACGATTCCGATTTTTGTGAAAAAAGGCTCTATTGTTCCAATGATGCCGATCATGCAATACATTGGCGAGAAAAAAGATTATCCTGTGACCTTCCATATTTTCCCGAATTATGAAGATGAGAAAGCAAGTTTCACTTTATATGAGGATGAGGGCGAAAATCAGGATTACCTGAAAGATATTTTTTCAATGACCCATATTGTCTGTACAACGGTTACAAATGGTTATAATATAGATATAATACCTGATGACAAAGGTTTTCACCAATCTGATAAACGAAATTTTGTTTTAAGTATCCTTACCGAAAACAAACCAAAAGCAATCTCTGTTAATAATAAAGATGCAGTGTTTTTAAATATGGAAACGCTTGATATTAATAAAGATATTTCCAATATCCAGTGGAGTTGGGATGAGAATGGAAAAAAAATAATAATAAAAGTTCCCGATACAAGAAAAAAAATAAATGTTAAAATAAATAATTAGTAGAATGAAGAAGTTATTGTTGCTTATTGCATTAAGTTTTATTGCCCTGATCTCCGCACAGGAACTGAGATCTCCGGATGGAAAATTTATAATGGATTTTTCAATTCAGAATGGTGGTGTCCCAACCTACAAACTTAGTTATAAAGGCAAAGAAGTTATTAAACCAAGCAAACTTGGACTGGAGCTGAAAACAAAAAATGTTCCTGAAAACGATTCCAAAAACTCACTGTACAGCAACTTTGAGGTCGTTGGGTCAAAAACCGCCACTTTCGATGAGACCTGGCAACCAGTTTGGGGAGAAATCAAAAATATCCGAAACCATTACAACGAGATTTTAGTGGATCTTAAACAGAAAGGTACAGACCGGCTGATGAATATCCGTTTTCGTTTGTTTGATGACGGTTTGGGTTTCCGTTACGAGTTTCCTCAACAACAGAATCTGGTTTATTTCACTATCAAAGAAGAGCGTACGCAGTTCGCAATGACTGGTGACCATACGGCTTACTGGATTCCGGGAGATTACGATACTCAGGAATATAATTATACCACTTCAAAGCTTACAGAAATCCGTGGATTGATGGAAAAAGCTTATCAAAAAGGGAATGCGTCGCAGACGGCCTTTTCACCAACCGGCGTTCAGACTTCATTGATGATGAAAACCAAAGAGGGTGTTTATATCAATCTGCACGAGGCAGCTTTGATCGACTATTCTTGTATGCATCTGAATCTGGATGATAAAAATATGGTTTTTGAATCGTGGTTAACACCGGATTCTCATGGTGACAAAGGAAAAATGCAGGCACCTCGCCATACACCTTGGAGAACGATCATCGTAAGCGACGATGCAAGAAATATCCTGGCCTCTAAAATGACCTATAACCTGAATGACCCAAGTAAGATCGCAAATACATCGTGGATCAGACCAACAAAATATGTAGGTGTTTGGTGGGAAATGATCTCCGGAAAAAGCAGCTGGGCTTATACAGACGAATTTCCGTCTGTTCAGTTAGGAATTACCGATTATTCCAAAGCAAAACCAAACGGAAAACACGGTGCTAACAATGCCAATGTAAGACGTTATATCGATTTTGCGGCTAAGAACGGATTTGATGCCGTTTTGGTGGAAGGCTGGAACATTGGTTGGGAAGACTGGTTCGGGAATGACAAAGATTATGTTTTTGATTTTGTGACCCCGTACCCGGATTTCAACATCAAAGATCTTAATGATTATGCCCATTCAAAAGGTGTGAAACTGATCATGCACCACGAGACTTCCGGTTCTGTACGTAACTATGAGCGTCATATGGATGCTGCGTACAAGCTGATGAACAAATATGGTTACGATGCAGTGAAAAGCGGTTATGTAGGAAACATACTTCCGGTGGGAGAAACGCACTACAGCCAATGGACAAACAATCACTTTCAGTATGCGATTGAAAAAGCTGCTGATTACAAGATTATGGTCAATGCGCACGAGGCGGTTCGTCCAACGGGAATCGCAAGAACCTATCCTAACCTTATAGGAAACGAATCTGCCCGTGGAACAGAATATCAGGCTTTCGGAAATGATAGAAACAATCCAAATCACGTATCCATTTTACCATTTACAAGATTGATCGGTGGACCTATGGATTACACGCCGGGGATTTTCCAGATGGATGTGACCAACGGTTCTCACGTGAATGCAACCATTGCCAACCAATTGGCTTTGTATGTGACGATGTACAGCCCGTTGCAAATGGCAGCCGATTTCCCTGAAAATTATGAGAAATTCTCTGATGCTTTCCAATTCATCAAAGATGTTGCAGTTGATTGGGATGACAGCAAATATCTGGAGGCAGAACCGGGACAATACATTACCGTTGCCAGAAAAGCTAAAGGAACAGACAAATGGTTTATAGGGAATGTTGGTGGTTACCAGCCGTTCACTTCCAAAATTTCTTTTGATTTCCTGGATGCCGGCAAACAGTATATCGCAACCATCTATTCTGATGCTAAAGATGCGGACTACCTTAAAAATCCACAGGCTTACAACATTCGTAAAGTGATTGTTACAAGCAAATCAAAATTGGAGCAGCTTACAGTTCCCGGTGGTGGTTATGCGATCAGCATTATTCCGGTGAAGGATAAAGCTGAGATCAAAGGTTTGAAATCACTCTAAGATAAAATTTTAATAATGTATAAAAACAGATTCAGCATCACGGTTATTTTGGTTTTTCTGTTTGTTTTAGCAGCCATTGCTCAAAGCAAAAGATCATTGTGGACGATTGATGCAATGAACACCGAAAATTATGTAGGCGCACCCATTGCAAATGGAAAAATCGGGATTCTCCCTTGGAAAGAGCCATTTTCTGTGTGCCACGTGATGCTGAATCACGTTTTTGATATTGGTGATGCCGGTGTCAACCAAGCGTTGCAAGGCATCAATGCTTTTCATCTGGAACTGTCTCTGGACGGGCAAAAAGTAGAGATGAGATCGGTAACCAACTAGAAACAGTCTTTAGACCTTAAAAAAGCAGTTCATACCACGTCTTTCATTATTCCGGGGAAAGCGGAAATCAAATACAATATCACAGCGTTGCGGAATCTGCCGTATTCTGGATTGATAGAGGTTGAGGTCAAAGCTTTGGATAATATCCGGATGCAAGGTATCAATACGATGGACATTCCCGATGGTTATAATGACATCAAAAAAAGAATTGTTTCTGCGAATGTAGGTCTGGACGGTGGTAAGGAGACCATTCTCCAAACGGAAGCCTAGTCATCGCACAAAGCACATCAGGTTTTTGCCTCATGCGAATTTATTTTCGATCATAAAAAATTGACCATCAGGAATGAGGATCAAAGCAAAAACACCATTGAGGGTGCATTGAAAAAAGGAGAGACTGTTAAGTTTTCTTTGGTAGGTTCTGTCTGCATCAGCCGAGATTTCAACGATCCAAAAAGCGAATCGGAAAGACAAGTCATTTATGTTTCATATTTGGGAACAGAGAGAATTTTGAAAGAGCATTTTGCACTTTGGGAAGACCTTTGGAAAGGCGATATAGAAATAGAAGGTGATGATGAAGCCCAACTTGTTGCAAGGTCGGCGTTGTTCAATCTTTATTCTAATGCGTTGGAAAATTCGAGGTTGAGCATTTCTCCGATGGGATTATCCGGCACTTTTTACAGTGGTCATATCTTTTGGGATTCGGAAATTTGGATGTATCCTCCGTTGTTGTTCCTAAACCAAAGTCATGCCAAATCGATGATCGATTACAGAACAGACCGTCTGAAAGCAGCAGAAAACCGAGCGATGACCTATGGTTACAAAGGCGCAATGTTCCCTTGGGAATCGGATGACAAAGGAGAAGAAGCCACACCCATTAATGCATTGACAGGTCAGTTTGAACATCATATAACCGCCGATGTTGCTGTGGCCTTGTGGCATTATTACAATATGACGCAGGACAAAGACTGGCTCATCAAAGAAGGCTCCCCTTTGATGCGAAAAATTGCGGAATTCTGGACTTCCCGGGCGAGCAAAAATACAAACGGAAGTTACTCTATCCGCTATGTGATTGGTGCAGATGAGTATGCAGAAGGCGTCGATGACAATGCCTTTACCAACGCAGCAGCCAAAAAAGCATTGAAATACGCAACGCTTGCTTCAGCAATTTGTGGTAAAACAGCGCTACATATTTGGAAAGAGATCAGTGATAATTTGGTGATCGGTCAAATGCAAAATGGAGTAACCCAAGAATATCAAGGCTACAAAGGGGAAACCATCAAACAGGCAGATGCCAATCTGTTGGCTTATCCGCTTGGCATTATTACAGATCCCAAACAGATCAAAAAAGACTTGGAATATTACGCTGCAAAAGTGGATCAATAAAACGGTCCTGCGATGACATTTTCGGTTTTTTCTGTTCAGTATGCAAGATTGGGTGACGCAGACAAGGCTTATTCTTATTTTAAAAAAGCTTACCAACCCAACCAAAGACCACCATTTGGCGTTTTGGCTGAAACCGCAACCAGTTCCAATCCGTATTTTATGACAGGAGCAGGCGGCATTTTGCAGGCTTTCATCAATGGTTTCGGCGGTTTGGATATTACAGAAAACGGAATTGTTCAGCATAAAACCGTTCTTCCTAAACACTGGAAAAAACTCACCATCAAAGGCGTTGGTTCTGAACGGAAAGATTTTGTAGTAACTCAGTAAATATTATTGATAAAACTAAAATAAAAACAATTTAAACTAATAACAATGAAAACCTTTTTTAAACATACTATTATGAAAATAAAAATTCTTTTTTTTGTTTTCCTGCTTGTTAATGCAGGAATAATGTTGGCACAATTGCCATTAAAATTGTATATCGTAGGAAGTTCTGCTCCAACGGGATGGCAGATCACCAAAGCATTGGCATTCGAAACGGTATCGAGTGGGTTGTATAAGTATTCTGGTCCCTTGTTTGCGGGTGAATACAAATTTGCAAACAGTCAAGACAATTGCTGGTGTCAAGATTTTTATGTCAAAGACCCAAATGATGCTACTAAAGTGATATCAAATGGGCCGTAAGTAAACTTGCCCAGTTTGATGTTACGGTCAATCTTAACACAATGAGCATCAATGTAGCTCAAACATCTACAACACCTTCTTACAAAAATTTTTGGATAATTGGTGATGCTACACCTGCAGGATGGAGTATGGATAGCGTGATTAATCAGAAATTTGCTGTTAATCCAAACAATTCTGCCGAATACTATTATCAGGGAAATTTTAGTGCTGGAGAATTTAAGATTTTTATGGGCGCTTTTAACGACTTCAGCGGAAGTTTTTATATGCCGTTAACTAACACCAAGCATTCAGTAATACTGCTGCTCAAAGTCTTAATAATCCATCCGTAGATTATAAATGGCAAATAACTTCTGCTGGCAACTACACCGTTTTTGTAAATCCTACCAGCAATACGGTAAGAGTTATAGCCGGACTTTATCTTGCATTAAATGATGTAAAGACGAAAAATATGACGATTTATCCAAATCTATCTAAAGGAAATGTATTTATTCAATCCGCAAATAACATCAATAATGAAACTGCACAAATTTATGATATGGAAGGAAGAGAAGTTGCAAAGTTGACTGTTTCTAATAATCAAATCAATACAGCTGATCTGAAGACAGGGACTTATATTTTGAAAATTGAAAATAATAAAGAGAAATATTCTGCAAAAATTATTGTCAAATAATATTCTTAAGCCCATACAAAATATTGTAAACACTATTGTTTATCTTCTAAAAATTATCAATAGATAAAATTCACAAAAAAACTTTTGAAAACCGCTTTTTTTAAAGGCGGTTTATTTTATTTTAACTGAGAAAAACATTTTCCCAGTTGGTACAAAGTAATATTGTATAAACTTTTAGATTACAAAATTTTTTGCACAACAAATGTTTTCTCAAGTTAAACACATCACTTATGGCACTTATCGCTAAATATAATACCTGATTCAGCTGCAAAATTTCACAGTGTTTCATACATATGTTTTAAATTGAAGTGAAGGTTACAAAGTAGTAGGATGTTCCAACCGTGATGTTATAGCTCCTCATCTTTTAGTATATAAAGATGAGTCGGAAGCTGGTAAGATTAAAGAAAAGTTTATAAACTTAGTAAAGCATTACGGTCTAGAAATAGATTCCAAAAACGTTGAAAGAGGCTTTCATATAATTGCGTGGACAACAGACAAGGAAGAAGGTTCTGAAAGATAGCATTTGAGAAAATTATTTCCAGAATATTCTCGTAAAAGCAGGCAGAAAAAGAAAATTTTGATTGTTTGAGAAAGTATCTTTTTTTATTTGATAGTAGTTAGCAAACCTTTGAGTCAATTCGAAAATCAATTTTGAATGGAATTGTTAGGATTCTCAGATTTGAGAATTATTAATGTGACAGAAAATCCTTCAAATAAATTTCGTAAATTGACCTTTATACAAATGATTAAAAGCAAAGGAGAGGAGGAATAATTGATAACTCAACATACGTAGCAAATTGTTAATATTCTTTCAAGCAAGATGACATAATGAAAATTATATAATAGTTACATTGATTTTGTATCTTATTTGTATCTTGAAGTTATAACTAATTGATTTATAGTATTCGTTATTTTCGAAGAAGTAAAATAACACTCAGCGAGTCAATTGATAAATAGAGATCCTCAGGCGAAAGCTTGGGGATTTTTTATTTAATTATTTAATAATAAATTGATTAGCTTTGTTTTAGTAATCAAGAAATAAAATTAAAGATGAAAAATTTCCAAGTAATATTCAGTTTTATATTATTAATGACAAGTGTTTTTGGTTTTTCTCAAACCGATGAAAAACAAATTCAGTCACAAGTTGCTCAAATGGTTTCCGACTGGAACACGCACGAGTTCCAAAATATGGATTCCTATATGACGGATGATGTGGAATGGGTGAATATCGTAGGTATGTGGTGGAAAGGCAGGGCAGAAGTGAAGGCCGCACATCAAGGGAATTTCGGAGCGTTCTTCAAAGGTGTTCCGTTTACTCAGAAAAGTTTGAAAACCAGATTTTTGACAAAAGATGTCGCAGTTGCAACTTTGATTTCCAGTGTGGGCGAATTCTTCCCACCAGACGGCATCGACCACGGAAACAACAAAATGCCTGCGAGTGATGATATCCTGACCTTGGTGTTTGTGAAGAAGAAAGGGAAATGGCTCATCGCTTCTGGACAAAATACAGTCGTTGATGCGAGGGCAGCTAATAATAATCCAGCAAAAAAATAAATAAAAAATCCCGAACTTAGGTTTGGGATTTTTTTATTTGAATTATTAGTCAGAAATATAAATATTTAAAAGATATACGATTATTTTAATTGAAAGATAAAAAAAGTTTCTTAAATAAATGATCGCTGATATTGGTAAACTCAATATAAATTATTTGCTTCTGCTGCGTTAAATATTAATTAAAACCAGAACGCAAAGTCTATCAGATGTTCTGCTTAAGGGTAAAATGAAATTGTAATATTTTTATTTGTTAATGTGTTTTAATTGTTTGGTTTTTAGTTTATTGTAGGCGTGTTTAAAGTTGAATGATTTCCGAATTTATTCAGTTGAATGATTGTTTTGCAAGCATTGATGATTGTAATATTGTACAAGAAATCAAAAAAATAAACAATTATGAGTCAATTTTTATCAACTCTAAAAGGCCAGACAAAAACAGTGTTGACTGGTGGATTATTATTATTAGCTGCACAAATTTTTGTTAGTGCACAATGTAGCACTACAGGATGGAAAAAAGTGTCACAAGGAGAGAACTACAGTATTGCTCTCAAAGAAGATGGTACTATTTGGATCTGGGGACAAAATACTTATGGATTGCTTGGTAATGGATCTGCTGCAGCCACAGAAATTAAACATCCTACGCAAATTGGTACAGATGCCAATTGGACAGATATATCTACAGGGCGTAATTTTGCTTTGGCTATAAAAGGCAATGGAGACCTTTATGGTTGGGGAGCTAATTATTATGGAGAACAGGGACTAGGACATAATACAGATCTTTCTGCACCAACATTGATCCAGCAAAATGTTAAAGCATTTTCTGCAGGGTACTACCACACTCTGATAGTTAAAACAGATGGGACTCTTTGGGGTGCTGGTTATAATGACTACAGTGGTCTTGGTGTAGGAACCAGCACGTTTTCGTACAACACATTCCAGCAAGAAGCTACAAAAGCAACAAACTGGGCGTCTGTTACTGCTACTTATTACAATTCATTTGCAATTAAAACAGATGGTACATGATGGTCAGCCGGAGCCAATGCTGAAGGGCAAAATGGTTTAGGAACTCCAGCTTCTGTTGGTTCTCAAACTGATACTTTTACACAAGTAGGTACAGACACAAACTGGAAAGCAATTGCTGGAGGTTTACATCATACACTTGGATTGAAAACTAACGGAGAATTATGGTCATGGGGAAGAAGTCTTTATGGAAATTTGGGGCTAGGTAATACAACTCAATATTTTACTCCACAACAAATTCCTGGTACAACTTGGGCTGCAATTGGAGCTACAAACGAGTCTTCTTCTGCCCTTAAAACTGATGGCTCTCTATGGACTTGGGGCTACAATGGATATGGAATATTAGGAATTGGAACTACGACAAGTGTGAGTACTCCTACCAAAGTGGGAACAGAAAACACTTGGAAAAATATCCCTGTAAGATCTGGAGAGAATTCTTCTGGAGGAATAAAGACTGATACTGCTTTATTTACTTGGGGAGCTGATAGCTACTGGCAGTTAGGTAATAGTGATGGAACTGCAACTAATAGCAGTGTTCCTACACAAGTGACTTGTGTAGATAATCAACTGGCTGTGAATGATGTTTCTTCTGATAAAAAATTATCTGTATATCCTAACCCGGCTAAAGATTTCGTAGTGCTACAATCTGCAAGATCTATCTCAGAGGTTAAAATCTATAATGTTGCAGGCGCATTAGTAAAATCTATTTCTAATATTGCTTCTGATAACAAAGTAAATGTTTCTGATCTGTCAGTTGGTGTTTACATTGTTAAGATCAACAATTCAGCAGAAGGTGTGAAACTGATCAAAAAATAATAACCCTTTCTGATATAGTAAAAAACCTCAAGTGAAAACTTGAGGTTTTTTTATTGAGAGTTAGGCAAACATTTTTCTACCATTTTATAGATGATTTTCAGCCGCTTGACTACTTCTTCCATATTTTTAGTGAGCCTTTTCACTTCTTGCAGGTCTTTGGATTTCAAAACTTCATCACCACTTTTCGTTACACATTTTTGAGTTTCTGCTTTCGAAATTTGCCCATTAGTTGAAACTTTCATCTGGATGCACTCGCATGATTTTTTGGCAACTTCTTCTTCGATGGTTTGGGCGTTTGTAAAAATGAATGTCATTAATAGGAAAAAGAGTGTGCAATTTTTTGAGAGATGTAAATTCATAGTTTCAAAGCTTTTTGAAACGAAGATAATTATTTCTGTTTTACCTTAATTTTTTTTCTAAATAAAATAATTCAAAACCTATCTTTGCAAACTCAAAAGATAAAAAATGTTTTCAAAAATCACAGTTCACAGAGTCGGGAATAAAATCAATGGGGAATCTTTAACGCTTTCTCAGCAGGAGCTTCAGCTGGATGAGGACATGACAGAATTGCTGGGGAATTACTTCATCAATGCTTTCAAATCTGAGGAGCAGTTTCAGTTTTACAGCGATTCTTATTTGGTCAACAATCCGGTTTACAGTTCTATTTCCGAGATTTTTGAAGACAAAGCAAAGTTCCAATGGGAATCTGAAAACATTGCCAAGCATCTTTACGAAGCAGCGGAAAATCCGAGAGTTCAGGCGGGCGAATTGTTCGTGGTTTATTTTGAAGGCGAAGTTTTTGAGTCTGCAGATGGGAAAAGTGAGAAGACGGATTCTATCGGGATTTTCAAAACCGAAAAAAGAGAAGGTTTCCTGAAAATCAATCCTCAGGACGAATCTTTTGAAATCGAAAGAGACTTCGGGATCAGCTTGTCAAAAATCGATAAAGCGACTTTGATCTACAACAGCGAGAAAGAAAGTGGCTACGTTTTGTCTGTGATCGACAACAACAAAAATGGCGACATCTATTATTGGTTTGAGGATTTTTTGAAAGTGAAACAACGCGACAACGAGTATTTCCACACGCAGGAAACCTTGTCAGTTTATAAAGATTTCATTACCCAAAAATTGCCTGAGGAATTTGAGGTTTCTAAAGCAGACCAAGCAGATTTTTTGAATAAGTCTATCAATTTCTTCAAAGAAAAAGAAGAATTCAAATACGATGATTTTGTAAAAGAAGTCTTGGTTGATGATAGTGTCATAGAAAGTTTTTCGAACTTCAAATCTGATTATGAGAGTGATATGCAGATTGCGATTTCGGAAGATTTTCCCATTAACAATCAAGCTGTTAAGAAACAACAACGCCATTTCAAATCCATCATCAAGCTCGATAAAAATTTCCATATCTACATCCACGGCGACCGAGACAAATTGGAAACCGGACAAGACGACAAAGGAAAATATTACCGTTTGTATTTCGAAGAAGAGAAATAATTTTGATTTAACATCATATATAAAATACTAAAAAGTTCTACCTTTGTGGCTATGTTGAACAGGAGAAGTCAATCTTTCAAGAATTTTATTTCGGTATTTTTTGCCGGGATGTATCTTTTTGTTGCTTTGTTTTCTTCTCAGTTACACAGCCACGAAGGCGAATCTTTTTTCAGGGATTCGGGTTTCAAAAAGACGGAAAAAACGTTTTCATCCGACATTTCAAAAGGTCAATCCGGCGATTGTTTGGCTTGTCATTTCTTAGCAACGGGTAATTCTTTGGTTCCGGAGCAGTTTTCTTTCCATTTTGAAAACCACACACACGAGACACAACAAACTTTTTCTGTACAGGAAAAAATATGGTCAGCGACCAAATTCACTTTTCAACTTCGCGGTCCACCCGCCATTTCATAATTTTTAGATTCTTTTCGGATTTTAACTTTGAATTTTTTAAGATTTAAATGATTCTTAATGGATGATTGATTCCATTTTGATGACGCTTATTAGTTTTAATGTTCAAAACCTATCAATGTAATTCTACATTGTAAAATCCAATTTTTTTAACGAAACGTACTTTTTAGAATTTTAATATTCAATTATTTTGATTGAATATCAATGTCTTAAAAGTACAAAATCTATCTATTTATAATGAAATTGATATATAGTTTACTGCTTATCTTTTGTGGATTTGCAATGACAAACGCACAGAAAACTTACGCTGTTGAAGGAACCGTCCAAGATTTTCACGACAAGACCATGCTGGAAAATTCAGTGGTCAAAATTGGAGAATTCTCGACTAAGACCGATAAAAAGGGCAAGTTTTCATTCAACAAAATTCCTGCAGGAACTTATCAGCTCATTGCCAAACATCCCGCTTGCGATGATTATACTGAAAATGTAAAAATTGATAAGGATTTGCATTTGGCAATCACATTGGAACATCATATTGGCGAAATCGAAACCGTAAACCTCCACGGAAGTCACAAGACAAAAGGTTCTGTGATCATGAAAACGCTGGATAAAACCGAAATCGAAAGAAATTCCACAGAAAACCTGGGAAATCTCTTATCTAAAATTTCTGGCGTTACAGCTTTGAAGACAGGAAATAACATTTCGAAACCAGTCATTCACGGATTGTATGGAAGCCGAGTTTCTGTCCTGAATAATGGTGTGAAAATGGCCGAGCAGGAATGGGGCGTAGAACACGCACCAAATGTAGATGTCAATGATTTTGAACACATCGATGTTGTGAAAGGTGCTTCCGCGTTGAAGTATGGAAACGAAGGTGTCGGCGGCGTTGTCGTCTTAGAGCCAGCTATTTTACCAAAGAAAGATACGGTGATGGGAAGTGTAAGACTTTCCGGTATTTCCAATGGTAGAGGAGGCGAGCTTGGTGCAAACGTCGCTAAAGTTTGGGAAAACCAATGGTTTGTGAAAGCCGGCGGAAGTTACCGAAAAACAGGTGACCAATATGTTCCTCATCACACGCTGCAGAACACGGGAATGGAATTCAATTCCTTCAATTTCTCTTTTGGGAAACATAGTTTTTTGCAAGGTTTTGATGTCTCTTACAGTGGAACCAATCAGGAATTTGGTATTTATAAAGGCGCACATTTAGCAAGTCCGGAAGATTTTTATAACGCGGTTAATTTCGGACAGTCTTATTATCTGGATCAGTTCACGCACAATATAGACAACCCGAAACAGGAAGTGGCGCATCATATTGCTAAGCTTTCGGCGTACAGACGTTTTGCAGAATTTGGAAAACTGACTTTTCAATACAGCTTCCAATTGAACCGCAGAAAAGAATACGACATCAGACGAGGTGAGTTGAGCAATGTTCCATCGATGGATCTAAGGTTGATCACCCATTCGGCGAGTTTGGTTCATTTGATAGAACGTTCGGACTGGAGTTTGGAAAGTGGAATTTCCGGAAGTTTTCAGGATAATTTCCCAGATCCGGCTACAAAAGCGAGACGTTTGATTCCGGATTATTATCGATATGACGCAGGCGCGTTTTCTGTTTTTAAATATCGATTCAATTCAAAACTGAATGCAGAAGCTGCGGTTAGGTATGACTTCAGCCGATATGACGCTTACAAATATTATGATGCCGATAAATGGAATGACAATTATGCAGACATTTTCCCTGAGTTTTTTGTGAGTGAATCAGGAAGCAGAATTTTAACAAGACCAATTTTGGATTATCATAATTTCTCAGCAAATTTCGGGTTGGATTATAAGCCTATTCAGAATTTTGAATTGAAGTTAAACCTTTCCAGAGCGGACAGAACGCCGAATGCGGCGGAACTTTTTTCAGACGGATTGCACCACTCAGCCGCTGTGATGGAAGAAGGAAATCTTAACATCAAAAAAGAAACGGTTTATAATGTGAATCTTTCCTTGGCAGGTCATTTCGATGTGTTGAGAGGTCTTCACATCGAGGCAAATCCTTACGTGATGATGTCTGACAATTTCGTCAACCAGATCCCGACAAGTGTTTTGAATACGAACAGAGGCGTTTTTCCGGTTTGGTCGTATCAACAAATCAAAGCTAGAATTTATGGTTTGGATGCAGATGCAGAGCTTAATATTTTGGATAATCTAAAATGGAAATCAGGTTTCAGTATTTTGAGAGGTGACGACCTTTCGAATGATGAGCCGTTGATCTTAATGATGCCGGGAAAACTTCGAAATTCAATCGAGATCAATCTCAGCAAACCTAAAAATTTCTACGTCAGTCTTGAGAATGAAAATACATTCAAACAAAATCGTTTCCCGATAAGAAATCTTCCAGTGACATTTATTAAAGACGGCGTAGAGTATAATGAAACCGTTGACTTCAGTTCTACGCCGGCGGCATATACTTTATTTAATGCTTCCATTGGAGCAGACCTATTCAAAAACCTGAATTTTAATTTCAGGATCAACAACCTATTTAACACAGAGTACAAGGAATATCTGAACAGACTCAGATATTATATGTTCGAGCCAGGAAGAAATTTCGTGGTGACTCTGAAATACAATTTTTAATAACAACAACTTAAAATTTAAATCAAAATGAAAAAATTCATCAATATTACATTAGTCCTATTAGTTTCACTTTTCATCTTCTCTTGTAGAAATGACGACGACGCTGTTCCAGAAGATGTTCACGAGCACGACGAAATAGGAAAAGTAGTTTTAACGCTTACGAATAAAGCAGATGCGTCTGATGTTCAAATTGTAAACGTGATTTCTGGAGTTGCAGACGGACATTTGCATTTGCACGCAGGTGATACTTACTCGGCTGTATTAGATTTCCAGATCAAGCACGACGACCATTACCATTCTTCTGATGAGATCGAGGAGGAGAAAGATCACCACTTCATCACATTTGGTCCTGCCAATGCGGACATTGTTGTGTTAAGAGCAGCAAATGATATCGTAAGAACAGACGGGCAAAAACTGGGTCTTAGAACAGAATGGACTGTTAATTCTGCTCAGGAAACTGGAAAAATGAATATCAAATTGATCCACGGTCCTGCAACTGTTAACCAAAATTATCCTTCAGCTGCTAACCAGTTAGGTCAAACTACAGGTGGCGAGACCGATGTTGATATCACAGTTGATGCACATTAATCCCATATTTCATATTTATATTGAAAATAAAGATGTCTTTTTTAAGGCATCTTTATTTTTTTAATGAAACTTTATGATTTTTTATAAAAACCAGGCGTGCATTTAATTTTGAAGTTCCTTAGAATTTGACTACTTTTGCAACCTAAAAATTTCAATTAATGAACGTTACAGCTACAAACCATGACGATGTAAGTGCATTGCTTACGGTAACATTGGAAAAATCTGATTATAAAGAAAAAGTTGAAAAGCAACTACTAAACTATGCAAAGAATGCGCAGGTTCCTGGATTCAGAAAAGGGAAAGTGCCATTGAGTATGGTTAAAAAACAATATGAAGCTGGCATCGCTTTCGAAGAGATCAACAAACAGGTTTCTGAAGCGTTGAACGGTTATGTAAACGAGAACAAACTTAGATTGGTAGGTCAGCCAGTTCCTCAGCCAGTAAACGATTTCAATCACAATGCAGAATCTCTTTCTGTAGCTTTTGAAGTTGGATATGAGCCAGAATTCACTGTTGATCTTGCTAAATATGAAGCGCCTCATTACAAAGTAGAAGCTTCTGACAAAGAGATCTCTACAAGTGTTGAGAATATGCAAAAGCGTTTCGCAGAAAGATTGCCAGAAGAAAAAATTGGTAAAGAATCTTATGTAGCTTTGGAAATCTCTCAAGTTGTAGAAGAAGGTGCAGAAGGTGAGCACAACCACGCTCCAAAAAACGTAACTATTTCTAAAGATCAGAAAGAAGCTTACGATTTGGTGAAAAAATTGAAAAAAGACGAATCTGTAAAAGTTTCTAAAGAAGACCTACAAGCTAAAGAAGAATTGGCAACTCAATTAGGATTCTCCAAAGAAGATGCAGAACACCTTCACCACAACGAGGTTGAAGTGACTGTAAAAGATATCTACGGATTGAAATTGGCAGAACTTGACCAGGAATTGTTCGACAAAGTTTACGGTAAAGACGTGATCACAACTGAAGAAGAATTGAAAGCTAGAGTGAAAACTGAATTGGACGAATATTTCCAACAAAATGCTGATGTTCATTTCGTAAACAAGATCCTTCAACAAGTAAATGAGAAAGAAGAGATCAAATTACCTGAAGCTTTCTTAATCAAATGGTTGTTGTTCTCAAACCAGAACATCACTTCTGAAGAGCAAGCAAAAGAGATCCTTGAAAACGAGAAAAACATTATCAAAGGTCAGATCCTAGAAGGGAAATTGATGAACGATAATGATATCCAATTAGACTATGCAGAAGTTCTTGGACAAGCTGAGCAATTGGTAAGAAACCAACTAGCAATCTACGGAATCCACCACTTGGGTGACGATGAAGTTCAGAAATATGCAGCAGAAATGTTGAAAGACGAAAACCAAGTAAGACAGATCTCTTCTGAAGTTGCTATGGCAAAATTGAAAGATGTGATCTTGGAAAAATCTAAAAAGAAAGAAACTGTGATCTCTCACGACGAGTTTCTTGAAGAATTGAAGAAATAATTAATTCTCAATGATAAATAAAAAAGCGATCCAGATTTGGGTCGCTTTTTTTATGACTGATACTTTAAAAGTTCAACGTAAGGATTTCCGCTTAATCCTAACAATTTGGCGAATGCAGGTTCGGTTTTCAAACCGAGTTTTTTAAGTTCAATGATTTTTTTTCGAAATTCATCACCCTCATTTTCAAGAATTTCAAACTCCTTTATCATGTGTAGATAAGCATTTTGAAGAAGGGTCGGTTGGTTTTGGGCAAATAGCTCCACAGGAAATTCTCCCAGTTGGAATTTGCAGATCAGAGATTCTACTTCATTGATTTCAATCAAATTGATGCTGAATTGCTTTTGATCCTGAAATTCACTGATCAATAATTTCTTTAAAGTTTCAAGATCACGAGTTTCCAGAATAATATCAAGGTCACTTCCATCAATATTGATTCCAATAGGAAAAGTCCCCGCAAGAATCGGTTTGTAAGATTTAAGTTTTTGAAAGATCTGACTATTTTCTAAAACCTGAAATATCCTTTTCTGAATCTCAGACCCATTTTTCAAATATTCCAAATTCAAAAAGTTCATTGTTAGATGATTTTAAAAATTCAAAAATAACCTTGGATTGATCGGTTGATTATTTTTATGAACTTCATAATGAAGATGAGGTCCCGTGGATCGTCCAGTATTACCAGATTTTGCGATGATTTGGCCTACTTTCACTCGGTCATTCGCTTCAACCAAAATCTCGGATAGATGGCCATAAAGTGTCGCCAAACCATTCCCGTGTTCTATGATGACACAATTGCCATAACCACCTTTTACGCCAGCGAAAATCACTTTTCCAGATGCAGCGCCTTTTACAGGACTTCCGTAAGCTACGGCAACGTCCAGACCTTTGTGGAACTGCATTTGGTCTTTCTCAGCTGGTGCATTGCTGGATGCGTTTTTGTCTTCTTTTACGATTGCCTGTCTTTTGATGACATTTCCTAAGCTGTCTTTTTCCTCAGCAATGTGTGATGGATGTTCTGTTTTTGAAAGATCAACTTTCGGTGGAATTGGATTTTTTCTGATTCCAAAATTAGAGGAAATGTAACCATCGGTCGGAATTCCCAAAGGAACCTGCTGTAATTTTTGTTCCAGGTCGATCAGGTATTGGCTGTAGCGGTTGCTGACTTTTGCAAGATAAACCTCGTTCTGAAGACTGTCTTGCGCTAGTTTTTCGATTCTAAGGTCAGATACGTTTTTCGATTTCAAGAATCCATCGATGCTTCTGATGCTTTGATCGACAACTGCCAGATCGGTTTTCAGTTGGAGGTGGTCGACGCTGTCCTTCTCATTATTGATTTTCACAAGGTTGACCTGGTAAACTTTATCATCCGCACTATTGTATAATTTGGCGATGATCAAAGCCTGAACAAAGCAAGCAATCAATAATAGAATAAGAACTATGTTTTTTTTCTTTTTTGATTTCAGAAATTGGACCATTAATTCATTTTTAAAATGGACTGCAAAAGTAATAAAATTTTATTTTTATCAATGTTAATCGGTATTATGAATGTAAATTAGATTAATAAAAGTTAATTATTCTTAAAATATTGTAAAATGGAATTTAGATTTAGGTAAATTCACAAATTACATTAGATTTGTAATCTTGGAAAGTAATAGATATTTATAATTGAAAATGCAGATAAAGAATGACTAAGAAATCGACTAAATCATCTAAAAATGTACGTGTAGGCGTTTTGGGAAGCGGAAGTTTTGCAACAGCCATTGTAAAAATGCTTGCAGAAAACTGTAAAACCGTGAACTGGTGCGTCCGAAACGAATTCGTGAAAGGCGCCATAGAACAGCGTGGGCACAACCCCACTTATTTAACTACCGTTTCTTTCAATCTGAAAAAACTCCAGATAACAACTGATATCAACGAACTAGTGTCCAATTCTGATGTGATCATTTTGGCGGTTCCTTCCATCTATTTGGCGGAATCCATGGAGAAACTGACCTGCGAATATCAGGACAAGTTGTTTTGTTCAGCCATCAAAGGGATAGTTCCGAAACACAATGATATCGTTGCACATTATTTGAAAGACCAATTCAAAATCGGATTCAAAAATCAAGCGGTGATTGCTGGTCCTTGTCACGCAGAAGAGGTTGCAATGGAAAGATTGTCTTATTTGACGGTTGCTGTTGCTTCCAAAGAAGATGCGGAGGTTTTACAGAGCATTTTGTCGTCATATTATATTAAGGTCAATACAAGCTGCGATATACTCGGAAACGAATATTCTGCAATTCTGAAAAACATCTACGCAATAGGAGCGGGGATTGCAAGCGGTTTGGGTTATGGAGACAACTTCATTGCGGTTTATGTTTCCAATGCTATTCGAGAAATGGAAATTTTTCTGGAATCCATTTATCCCGAGAAAAGAGATGTGAATGACAGCGCTTATTTAGGCGATTTGATTGTAACAGCCTATTCCTTATTCTCAAGAAATAGAAATCTTGGAAACTTAATTGGAAAAGGCTATACGGTAAAATCTGCCATCCAATCGATGAGTATGGTCGCAGAAGGTTATTACGCTACGAAAGGGATTTACTCGATTTGTGAGGAGAAGAAGTTGAAATTACCGATTATCAATGCGGTTTATGATATCCTTTACGAAGGAAAAAGTGCAGAGAAACAATTTGCAAAACTGACTGACCGATTGACTTAGTGATTAATTAACAAAACATTACGATTTTCTATGATTTGATTGGAATAGAATTTGCGAAATTTGATTAGTCGAAAAATAAAAAACAAACACAAAAATGAAATATTCAAAATTAAAACTGGCTCAAGAAGCCATCAAACACAAAGGATTCCTCCAAAAGATTCCTTCTGTTGTTCGAATGTTCAAACTATGGTACCGAGGCGAATATAAAATGAAATTCACGGATGTATTAATTCCAGCTTTGGCTTTAATCTATGTCATCTCGCCAATTGATATCATCCCGGATTTTGTGCCTGTTGTAGGTGCTTTGGATGATTTGGCAATATTAGCTTTGGCTATTCCAATGTTGATGAAAGAAGTGGATAAATTCCTGCTTTGGGAAAGTCAACTTAGAAAAGGCAATCATGAAATTCAGGATGCTGAAATAGTAGAATAAAAAAAATCCCGATTCAGTTTTGAATCGGGATTTTTATTTTTTAAACGCTGATGACTTCTTCAATCTCCGGAGCGTGTTGCTTGATGGTGCTTTCTACACCCAGCTTCATCGTAGAACTACTGATGCCGCAACTAGAGCAGCTTCCCAAAAGTTTTACGAACACTTTCTTCTCCTGAACATCAACCAATTCGATATCGCCACCGTCTTTCTGCAAAAACGGACGGATACTTTCCAAAGCATCCATCACTTTGGTTACCAGTTCTTCCTGAATTTGATTTGTATTATTATCCATTTTATATATTTTCCTTTTAATGACTCCGAACTACTTTTTCGGAGAACAACCAGCCATCGTTGTAATTTTAACGGCTTCGGTTGCAGGTAGATTTTTGTTTCTTTCAACAAGACTTTCTACCATATTCTGAGCAGTCTTGATGTAAATCTCAGAAATCTTAGAGTTTTCCTGAAGCGCCGCTGGTCTTCCAACGTCACCAGCTTCTCTGATACTCTGAATCAATGGGATCTCTCCCAAAACCGGAATTCCCAGATCCTCTGCCATAAACTGAGCACCTTGTTTGCCAAAGATATAATATTTATTCTCAGGTAACTCTTCCGGTGTGAAATAAGCCATATTTTCTATCAATCCCAAAACCGGAATGTTGATACTTTCCATATTGAACATTGCGATTCCCTTTCTCACATCTGCTAAAGCAACGTGTTGAGGCGTACTCACAATCACCGCTCCAGTCACTGGAACTTCCTGAATGATAGACAAATGAATGTCACCAGTTCCCGGAGGAAGGTCAATCAACAAGAAATCCAATTCGCCCCAATCTGCATCACGAATCATCTGATTCAACGCTTTCGAAGCCATTGGTCCTCTCCAGACAACCGCTTGGTTTGCACCTGAGAAATAACCAATTGACAGCATTTTCACACCGTAATTCTCGATTGGTTTCATTAGGTTTCTGCCATTCACTTCCACAGAAATTGGTTTTTGACCTTCTGTATCAAGCATTGTCGGTACAGACGGTCCGTAGATATCCGCATCCAGCAATCCAACTTTGAAACCCATTTTTGCCAACGTCACCGCAAGGTTCGCCGCGACCGTAGATTTCCCAACGCCACCTTTTCCGGAAGCGATTGCGATTATATTTTGAATTCCAGCGATTTGCTTTCCTTTGATTTCGTTTGTTACTGGCGTTGCAGGTAATTCCGGAGAAGTAATCTTCAATTTAAGATTGATCTGCTCTCCAAATTCCGAAGCAAATGCCTGCTTCATAGCCACTTCCAGTTTCTTTTTCTCGTGCATTGCCGGAGAATGGGACGTCATATCAATATAGATATCGTCTCCCATCACCTGAAAATTACTTACCAGGTCTTCCACTTCTATTTCTTTCAGGAATTCCTGAACTTTTGATTTCGTCGGCATAAAAATTTTGATTCTTGATCCTGCAAATTTACGGATTTTAAAATTAATTTAGTATCAATACGATTTGTGATTTTGTCTATGCTGATGATTTTTGACAGGCATGTTGGGTCGGAGGGTTGGAGCGTATTAGTGTTCGAGATGTAAGCGTAACGTAAAAACTCACCAACTCTCAAAAGCTTCCACACTCCAACTCATTTTAGGAGCCGGGAACCTGCTGTCCGTTGCAATTCCTCGCGCCTTCGCTTTCCCATCGCTTGCTGTGGGATTTCCACTACCATCAGGGCTAGGAATTTCCACTTCAAATCAAGATTTTGTCAATAAAATACAATTTTGTCATTCCGTAGGAAACCTAACAAAGTGGTTCGACGAAGTCAATCTAAATGCAATAAGGGATGTTTTTAATAGATACAAGTCTTCGACTCCGCTCAGACTGACACTGTTGAATTACTGCATTAGTATTAGCGATGTCACACTAAGCGGAGTCGAAGTGTTTTCAAAATTAAGATATGATTAATCAACCTTCAAAGTCAAATTATTATCATCAGGTTTTCCATTGGTGTTGAGTGCGCTGTAAGGCGTCGTGAACCAGCCATTTTTGTTCATCACAAATCGAAACTCGTAAGTCTTGCCTTTCTCAAATTGAGATTTAGGCAGAACCAATTCAAACGTATTTTTGTCTTTTAAAACCATTAGATAAGCTGTATTCCCAGGATTCCAATCATTGAATGAACCTGCAACAGACATTTTATCAATAGCTTCAGAGTTTAAATCTTTTGGGACTTTGTAAGTGAAAATCACTTTATCATTCTCAATCCGATAACCATAAATCTCTTTTTTGACATCAGGCTTATTGATAATTTCAGAAGCTACCGATTCTTCTCTTGACCAATACGGATTGGCCAATTGTTTATCTACCAACCCTGCAATATGGTTGACTATAATATATAAAGGAGGAAAAGAATTGTATTTGTAACCGTTAGACATAAAAATGATAGACAAATCATTCTCCGGGAAAATGCTGTAAGCGCTTACATTTCCGCCGGAAAACCCATAAGACATTATATTTCCAGTTTTGGTAATTTCCCAGCCGTGTGCAAAAACATTTTGTTTATTGGTGTAATCAAACGGTTTCCACATCAGCTTTTTCGTCTCGTCTTTCAGGAATTGATTTTTATCCAAATGGATGCTCCATTGCAGAAAATCGGGAAGGGAAATTGCCAGTCCATTCGCAGGGTGAGCTCTCAAACCTCCAACATGCGTGGATTTTTTATACTGTTTCAGAGAATCATTATATCTGTAAAACTGAATGCGATTCGGGATTTCTTCAAAAGAATCAGAATTGAATATGATTTTATTCTTAGCATCAGAAAATTGATTTTTCAAAACATGATCTTCAAACTTTTGTCCTGTAATTTTTTCGATAGTCATCGCCAAAAGCAGATAATTGGTCTGATTATAACTGTACTGATTTCCCGTCTCGAATTCAATTTTTTCTTTGGATAGTCGTTCAAAAACGTCAGCATTGGAAAGATTTGTGGGTAAATTATTTCGTTCAAAATCCGGAATGCCAGATGAATGCGACAGAAGATTCTTAATTTTCACATCTTGCCATTCTTTTGGAAGATTGTCAAAATACTTCGAGATTTTATCGTCAAGCGAAAGTTGTCCCTTTTCAATCAGTTGGAAAACAGCAACATTGGTAATCAGTTTCGTGGTAGAATAAACCCTGAAAAGCGAATTGGAATCCACTTTTTTATCAGATTCCAAGTTTTCTCTGCCGTAATATTTTTGAAAAATTATTTTATCGTTCTTTACAACACCAACCGCCAAACCTGGAATCTCATAAGTTTTCATCACGTCTTGCAGGTAATTGTCGATGGATTTTGTTTGCTCTGTTTTTTGACAAAATCCTAAAAATGAAAGATTTAAAAAGAATAGGATTAAGAAGGCTTGTTTCATTAGTTATCGGTTTACGACATAAGGACAATTGTGAGCTTGGATTTATTACATCGTTTAAACACAATTTTGTCATTCTGAAAGAATCCAAACAAAGGGATTATTTTATTAATTATAAAATTTGTTTATAATTTTCATTGCTTCGTCTTTCGCAACTTCCACGTTTTCAAATTTTCGAGAATAAAAATAAAATAATGCGATATTATACTTAGGTAATTCTAAGAAAATAAAATCATTCAAATGATGGAAAAAATGGAAACTTTTATTTGTTGTTTTAAATACTACTAAAGAATTCTTATTGTTAACTTTAGATTTTTCTGTTACTCTTCTCTGAGCGATTCTAATTTGACCTATTGCTTTACTTGGCGAGTAATCAATATCTTGTCGCATAATTGAAATAGGAACATCTCTTAAATATTCTATGTAAGCTGCTGATTTTGATTTTATATACTTCCTGCGAATTTCCAAAAGTTGAAATTTATATTCAGTAATCTCTAACCAACGGATTATATTTTGTAATTCGTCATCAGTAAAAAAATATTTTGATAAATCAGTCTTACTTAAGACAGATATTATATAGCTTTCAAAACTCCCTAATAAATTATTATTACATTCTGCACAAACAGGAATCGTTGTTTTATTATATGTATGTTCGCTCCCATTTATTCCCGTGACAAAGAATTTTTCAGTACAGTTTTCAAATGTCCATTTTGGTAATACGTGTTCTTTTGTAAGATTATTTTTGTTTGCACAAAAAGCACAAAGTTCTTGTTTTGATTTTGCGGTTGAAGTAATTCTAGGCAGATGTCTTTCTAAAACATCTTTTATAATTTCTTTAGAATTTTTTCTTAATTTTACTCGAAGAGTTCTTATCTTAATGTCAATATCCATAAGACAAACTTTTAGACTAACTCTCCAACTGTCCCTCCCACTTACTCACAGCAGACGTTGCCAAAGCATTACCCAACACATTTGTCATACTTCTTCCCATATCGCAGAAATGGTCGATTGGTAAAATCAAAGCAATGCCTTCCACCGGAATATCAAACATTCCACACGCAGCGACGATGATTACCAGACTCGCTCTGGGAACGCCAGCGATTCCTTTACTTGTTAACATTAAGACCAAAAGCATTATGATTTGTTGTCCCAGTGGCATATCGATGCCGTAAATCTGTGCGATGAAAATCGAGGCGAAGGTCATATACATCATACTTCCGTCCAGATTGAAGGAATAGCCCAAAGGCAAAATGAAAGAAACAATCCTGCTGTTGCAACCAAATCTTTCCAGTTCTTCTACCAATTTCGGGAAAACGGCTTCGGAACTTGTGGTAGAAAATGCAATCAACAAAGGTTCTTTGATTCTTCTCAACAATTCGAAAAGTCGGTTGCCGAGAATCATATAACCAACTAATAAAAGCACCAGCCAAAGAATGCCGAGTGCGAAAAAGAAATCTCTCAGGTAAATTGCATAGACTTTGAAAATCTCAAAACCATTCGTGGCAACGACCGCAGAAATCGCTCCGAAAACACCCAACGGCGCAACCCACATAATGTATCCTACCATTTTCAAAATGGCGTGAGCGATAATGTCTAAGCCTTTAATAACTGGTTTTACATAATCTTCGCCCATTGCAGAAAGCGCAATCCCGAACATCACGGAGAAAACCACGATTTGAAGAACTTCATTAGTAGCAAAAGCTTCGAATAAACTTTTCGGAATGATGTGCGTCACAAAGTCTTCCGCAGAAAATCCTTTGCTGTTTTTTACAATGTCAGAAGCGGACGAGACATCCTGAATCGGAAGTTGTGTCACGTGACCAGGTTCCAGCCAATTGACCAAAACCAAACCAATCGACAATGAAACCAGAGAAGCCGAGATAAACCAAAGCATCGCCTTTGTTCCAACGCGTCCCACCATTTTGATGTCACCCATCTTTGCAATTCCTACAACCAAGGTTGAGAAAACCAACGGCGCAATGATCATCTGAATCAGGCGGATAAAAACCGTTCCCAGCAACTTGATGTTCTTTGCAAATTCTGCATTTGATTCCGGATAACTGGTGTGGACGATTCCTCCTAAAATAACGCCCAAAATCAATGCGACGATAATTGCGATAAACAGTTTATTCTGACCTTTCATAACTTTTATTATAACTTTTAATTTTTTTAACGCAAGGGTTTCTTTTTTGCGGCTCAATATTTAGAGAGCAAAGAAACGAATGAATTCGTTGTCTAAGCGCTCGCTTCATCAATTTGCTTTAGCAAAACCTCTGCTTCCTAGAACTATTTTCAGCAATCAAAATCTTTGCGATAAAATTCACAGCGATTGAAACTCAAAACAGTTTTTATGTCCAATGTAAATTGTAACTGAACAAAACTAATATTTTTGAGAGAATAACCACTTATTTTTTAAATTAATATTAAGACAATCAGCAAATTCATCGGGTTTCGCATCATCAAATATAAAATAGCATTCACGCACAGTTCAAATTAGAAATCGTTCTTTGTATAAATCTGATTGTGAATGAAATCGCCCTTAATCCAAATATGAAAAGAGATGTTGAAATTGTCATTATTTCTGATGTGCATCTTGGAACTTACGGTTGCAAGGCGAAAGAATTATTGCGTTATCTCAATTCCATCCGTCCGAAAACTTTGATTCTAAATGGCGACATCATTGATATTTGGCAATTCAAGAAATCTTATTTCCCGAAATCGCATCTCAAAGTAGTAAAGAAATTAATATCATTTGCGACCAAAGAATCGGAGGTTTTCTACATCACAGGCAATCACGACGAGGCATTCCGGAACTTTACCGATTTTGAATTGGGAAAACTGAAGTTGTGCAACAAACATGTTTTGAAACTCGGAGACAAGAAAGCGTGGATTTTTCACGGCGATGTTTTCGATGCGTCTGTTCAGCATTCCAAATGGATTGCGAAATTGGGCGGACAAGGTTATGATTTGCTAATTGCATTTAACAATCTCGTGAATTGGTTTCTTGAGAAAATCGGAAGGGAGAAATATTCATTCTCAAAGAAGATTAAGAATAATGTCAAAAAAGCGGTGAAATATATCGGTGATTTTGAACTGACGGCTTCCGAATTGGCAATAGAAAATAACTTCGATTACGTGATTTGCGGACACATTCATCAGCCTCAAATTCGTGAAGTAATTGGTAAAAAGGGAAAATGTACTTACTTGAATTCCGGCGATTGGGTGGAAAATCTCTCTGCTTTGGAATATCAAAATGGCGAATGGAAATTGTTTGTTTATGAAGATGAAAAGCACACTTTAACTGATGATGAACCTGAGGAATTAAAAGAAATGAATAATGAGGAACTAATGAAAATCGTGACTCAAATAATATAAAAACACAAATAATGAAAATATTATACGCCTTCCAAGGCACAGGAAACGGACATCTCGCCAGAGCTCAGGAAATCATTCCGATTCTCAAAAAACACGCATTGGTAGATACTTTGATAAGCGGCCATCAGACGCAGTTGAAATCGGATTTTGATATCGATTTCCGTTTCAAAGGTGTTTCCTTACTTTATAATAAAACAGGCGGATTATCCTATAAAAAGACTTTTATGGAAAATAATTTCTGCAAGGCGGCGAAAGTTATCAAGGATTTAGATTTGTCTGCTTATGATTTGATTATCAATGATTTTGAACCATTGACGGGTTGGGCTGCAAAATTAAAAAACCTACCAATTGTGGAACTCAGTCATCAAGCTTCTTTGACCTTTAAAGAAACGCCGAAACCTGAGAAAAAGGATTGGCTGGGAAGTTTGATCCTAAATCATTATGTGCCGTGTAAAAAGAAGATCGGTTTTCATTTCGAGAATTATAATTCGCATATCAAAAAGCCGGTCATCAGACAAAAAATCAGAAATCTGAATCCGACAAATCAGGGGCATTATCTCGTTTATCTTCCTAGTTTTTCGGATGAAGTGATCACTAATTTCCTGACGAGAATTGATGTCCAATGGAAGGTTTTTTCTAAATATGCCAAGCAACATCAGAAGTTCAACAATGTCGAGATTTTCCCGATTGATGAGAAGAAATATCTGGAACTATTCGAATCTTGTGAAGGAATCCTTTGCAACGCCGGCTTCGAAACACCTGCTGAAGCGATGTTTATGGACAAAAAATTATTCGTGATCCCCATCGAAAATCAATACGAACAGGAATGTAATGCTTTTGCGCTGGAAAAAATGGGCGTTGCCAATTCGACCAAATTGGATTCGACCAAAATCAGGAATTGGATCAATGCTGAGAATTTGATCGAGGTCAATTACCCGGATAATATTGAAAGTATTTTGACAAAAGAGGTTTTGTATTAAGTTATAAACGTCAATTAATTTTTCGTTTTCCCCAGCCCTAAAGGGAGCGAAAAATCAATTTACTCTCTTTAGGGTTGGGGAAAATAAATTGATTTTTAAGATTTGCCGCCACCGATTTTATTGAATTTAAAAATCAAAGTCAGCATAAAGTAACGTCGCAAAATCAGTTCTTCTTTATCCTCTACATAATTATCTCCAATCGTTCTTGTGATATTTTGACGCTGATTCAGCAAATCATAAACTTTGAATTTCAACATCATCTGTTTTTTATAAAATTGATAAGTCAAACTTGAATTCCAGAAATAAGACGCTCGGTTGAAACCTGCAGAAATGTTGGAATTGTTCGCGTATCGGAAATCATTTTCCCAAAAAAGGTCCTTTTTCAGGAAATAATTGGTCGTTCCGATATTGACCGTTTGGTTGGCAATTTTCGTTTTATCCAGACTGTAATTGGTGTAATGCGAGTAAGAATAATTGATTCCGAAGGACGAGCGGACATCCATAATGTCTTTCCAATTGAGCGTCACATTCAGTCTTGGATAAAGCGTATAAATCTCATTCGTGAATTGCGTGGCATCTACAAAACCTTTTCTGTAGCTGTAACTTGTGGAGAAAGTTGGCGCAATTCTCAAACGGTTTCCGTTCCATTTGTAACTTTTGGAAAACGACGTGTTGAAGTTCGCACGCTTGTTTCCGCTGATGTTGGCGTAAGTGCTGAACTGTTTCCCGGACTCATCAAAGTAAGAAAAATCCACAATGTCATTATTGATATAACGGAAATTCATCGAGGCAAAAAAGTTGATTCCTCTTGCCACATCATTAGAATTATAGTTAATGTTCGTCGAGTTTTGCCAAGTACTTTTCAAATCTTTATTTCCCTGAACTGTGATTAGCGGATTTGAAATATCAATAAAAGGATTCAGTTCCATTGCCGCCGGAATCGTGTAATTGGCGTTGTTCGTAATTCTCAGGCTCTTGCTTCTTGTGAATTTGTACTGGAACATCAAACTATATTCGGGCAAAACAAAATTCTTTTTAAGCGGCGTATTTTCCTGATTGTAAATGGAATTGACGTCAAGTTTGGAATAATTAAGGTTCGCGCCAGCGCGGAACGTCAGTTTTTCTTTGTTGAGGTTGTAATTGATTTCTGTATTCAGAAAATCATTATTTTGATTTAATGTATTCGATAACAATGAATTATAAATTGAATATTCATTTGAATTAGTGTCAAAATCATTCACGATTCTTTCATTGCTCAAATTCTGATGGTCAAAATTCATTTCCAAAGAAACCGTCGCCGAATCTGAGATCGGCTCAAAATATTTGAAGTCAGCTCCGAAACTATTTCTGGAATTTTTGGTTTGAGAAAACTGATTTCGGTAATCATTATCTTCAGGCGTTTGGAAAAACAAGGTTTCCTGAAGGTTGTAATTCCGGTTCACACTTTGCGCAAACGTATTATTGATGGAAGCCGAAAGTGACCGTCTTTCATTTTTGAACCGCCTCGTCAAACCAATCGTCGGACTGAAGTTGTTGTTCTCAGAATTGCCTCTCACAGAAATTTTACTACTGTTCAGGTTCTCGTCGTCCCGAAGTGTAAAAGTATTGCTGTCACTCACATTATCAACAGAAGTGTTCGCAAAATTGGCAGAAATCGTGACGTCTGTCAGAGAATCGATTTTAATATTGGCATCCGTACTCGCATTGAATTTCCGCGTGTCCGAATTTCCATTCCGCTCCGAGTTCTTATCCAATTTATAATCTGGTAGAAAAGTCGTCCTCGACGTTTTGGAATAGGTTTCCAAGTTGCTGTCATTATATTGCAGACTGAGTTTTTCCAGATCTAATTTATCACCGATTTTATCCGCATAATTAATTCCAATCATCGAAGTTCGTAGAATTCCGCTGTTGGCGGCGCGACCATTCACGGCAGAATTTTTACTTTTGGTGCCGCTGTCAAAAAAGCGATCGACGGAAAATCCGGTGGTGTTGATGTTATTGGAAGCGGCTATCAATGCAATGTTGCGGTCTTTCTGGAATCTTGTCATAAAAAGATTGCCTTCATAACGTTTGTTGCTTCCGTAACCGAGACTCAGATTGTTGAGATTTCCTTTGTTATTCTTTTCATCGATATTGAAGTTGACCGTCATACTGTCGGATTTCGACGTTCTTCCTGTGAATTCTTCTTCCTTGGTTTTCGAAGTTGTGAATTGGATTTTCTTGATGATGTCTGCGGGAAAAGTCTGCAGAGCAATCGTTCCGTCTTTGTTGAAAAACGGTTTCCCGTTGATGAGAATTTTATTGACAGGTTTTCCATTAATTGTGATTTTTCCGTCTTCATCCGTTTCTACGCCAGGAATTTCCTTCAGTAATTCATCAATTTTCGCATCAGGTTTCACTTTCAAATAGGACGCTGTATATTCAACTGTATCTTTTTTGATTTTGACAGGCGAAACGGTAATTTGAACTTCTTCGATACTCGTTATCAAATCTTTTGTTAATTTGATACTTCCAAGTTCTTCATCCTTATTAATGACCTCAAACTTTTTAGAATAGGTTTTGAGTTTATCGCCTGTAATTTGTAGAAACGAAGGCTCGTTTTGGGTTGGAACTTTAAAGCTGAAATTCCCGTTTTTATTAGTTCCGGTAAAATTGATGATGGAAGAATCTTTTTGTTTGATTAATGAAACCGTTGCGTTTTCCAATGGCGAATTATTATTGTCGGTCACTTTTCCGCTCACGTTGTAAGTTTGGGCACTTAGTCTCAGGCAAATCAGAATCAAAAGAAAAAGGAGTTTTCTCATCAATAGTTTTTAATGGTTAGAAGTTAGATTGGAAATAAGACCAATGTTAAATGCCAATTGTTAAAAATAGAAAAAACCCCTGAAATTCAGAGGTTTTAATATGATTTTAAATCGTTTTGAAATTAAGCTTTCAAATATCTTGCATAAGCATAACCTTCTTCGCCATCAGCTGTTTTGATTTTCCACCAGTCGTCAGAAGATTGCTCTACTAACGTCACTGTTTCCCCTTTTACTGCTTTTCCAACAACCGCCGCATCCGTAGATGGTTCCTGACGGATATTAAGATTAGAATCATCTGTTGCAACCGTCAAAGAAGCACCAGCTGCCAATCCAGAAACCTGAACATCGATATTGATGTCGGTCGCAGTATAAGAAGAATCGATAGCGCCCAAAGCGTTCCAAACAGAATCTTTCGAAGCGCTGTTAGCCGCTTTTCCTGTGATGTACAAAACGCCATCCTGCTCTTGAACAGAAAGGTCAGAAAGTCCAGCAGACTGAGCTGCAGAAACTACACTTGCGTATTTATCTTGTAAGCTCATAATTATTTAACTGTTATTTTGTTATCGTATTTACCAATTTTCAAAGCATCTACAGACTCTTTTACTTTTCTTGCGTTAGCAGCAGTTGTAGTTCCTGTCAATGTCAAAGTTCCGGCAACATCTTCAGCTTTCACACCTTGGATATCTTTCAGAGCTGTGTTTACTTTCGCTAGAACAGCAGCGTCTACCATATTCACTTCTACGGGAGCAGCCACGGGTGCTACAGTAGCCATATCGTGAACATCTTTCACGCCTTCCACTTTTTTAAGTGCTGCGATAGCGGCTTGTTTGTCAGCTTCGGTTGCAAAAACCCCGCTAAGGTGTGCTTTTCCTTCTTTCACTTCCACAGAAGTTCCAGGGTAAGAAGTGATCACGGTAGTTGCCTGTGATGTCAATTCTGCATCAGAGACTTTCTTTTTACAAGAAACAGCCGTCATTGAAACCATTAAGGCAAGAGCAGCGATTTTAATTGTTTTTCTCATAGTATTAAATTAATTTATGTTTTTTTTAAGCAGTAAAATTAATGCCAAAAGGATTTTTGTTGATTTTTCCGGCATTTAAATTTTAAACTTTCACTTATTGTAAATTTAATTTTTTTTTTCGATACAGAAATTAATTTTAAATAAAATTAACATTTGTTTGATGACTTGATATTTTAGATAAAAAATGGGAACACAAAATCAATTGCATTCCCATTGTTAAGTTATGTTGTCATATTACTTTATTCTTAAAAACTCCTTCGCTAATTTTATTTTTTTTAAGATTTTAAATTTATTAAAAAGAAAGTTGTCGGGATAATGATAATATATAGTAGAAGTGGAATGATTAATGAAAAATAGGCGTCACGCTAAACCATTTGTAGTTATTGTTTCTTCATTAGCCTCGTAATAGTCTATCCAATTTTTTATTCTCCCAACAAACATTTTAAGATAGTTTTCAGTAAAAAATATATTGGACCAATCAAATCTCTGAGCCTGAACACCAAGATAAAATACAAAAATTGATGCTCCAGCGGCCGGAATCAATTTAAGTTCATTATCCGACAGATTTCTCTCTTTTCTGTAGCCATTCAAGAAACTTTCAACTTTTGATTCATATACTTTTTTGTCAGATTCAATAAAAAATAATTGTTTGCAGAAATAGCCAATGTCTAAAATTAGCAATCCGTTTCCACAATTATCAAAGTCGAAAATGGTAATTTCATTGTTGGAATTAACACTCAAATTATCGTACCAAATATCCAGATGTACAATTCCTTTTTGATTTTCAGACAAATTACTTTCTTTAAAATTCCCGGATATATTGGCACTAATTTCCTTCAGATATTTCATTTCGTCCAAATCTTCAGAAAAATAAGATTTCAGATAATCACAAGGTTTATTCAAAAGAACATCAGAATCGTAATTTATCCTTTCGATTTTTTTTGTTGCTGTAATATTATGGATTTTAGCTATAAGTGAACCAATGGCAAAGCAGGTTTCATTGGTCATAAATCTCATTTTTTCGCCTTCTGCAAATGAGAAAACAACAGCATATCGAAGTCCTTCCGGCGCATTTATTTCCTGAATGTAATTTCCCGCCTTATCAGGAATTGGAAATGAAATCGAAAGATTATGGTTTTGAAGTAACTTTAAAAGTTCTAATTCCTCTTGGATTTCTATTTTCGTTCTCCATTGATGACAATAAACCCTGATAACAAATTTACTTTGGGAGTCTGACAAAAAGTAAGTGTGATTTACGCCAGTTCGGAACAGCTTACACTCAGAATTTTCATTAAATCGATATTTTTCTTTAATAAAATTTCCTAAATCTGTTTCTGATAATGTTGAAGCTGTTACTGGAAAAGTTGTCATTTTAATGGACTTCTTTGATTTGTTTACATTTTACTTAATCCTCAAAAACTCCTTCGCCAACTCGATCATTTTCGGGTCGCCAGTATATTTTCCTTTTTCGTCGGAGAGTTTCACGGTTGGAATCCATTCATTATTAATGCCTTTTACGCTGATGAGTTTCATCACGATGTTCATTGGTTTGAGTCCAACGTCATTCGTAAGATTGGTTCCGATTCCGAAAGAGATTCCGATTCTTCCTTTGCAGTAATTCGTGATTTCTTCCACTTTCTCGAGATTCAAACCATCTGAGAAAATGATGTATTTGAATAGTGGATTGATGCCTTGTTTCTGATAATGCGCAATCGTTTTGTCCGCAAATTCCAAAGGGTCGCCGCTGTCGTGACGAACGCCGTCAAACAACTTCGCAAATTTTTTATCAAACTGTTGGAAGAAAACTTCCGTGGTATAAGTATCGGAAAGCGCAACACCCAAATCACCACGGTAAACATCCACCCAATTTTCCAACGCGATAGAATTCGCCATCTTGAAACCAAATTCCGCCGCGTGAAACATAAACCATTCGTGCGCGTGTGTACCGATTGGTTTTACATTGTAAAGCATTGCTAAATGAACATTCGAAGTTCCAGTGAAAGTTGATTTCTTGTCCTGAATCAAAGCATCCATTACCAGTCTATGAACTTTGTAGGAATGTCTTCTTCGAGTCCCAAACTCAGCAAACGGAACACCAAGTTCTGTGAGATGTACGGCTTTTTCCACGGTTTTGTCAATGACTTCTTCGTTGGTTTGCCTTTCCAGATGATTCATTTCGTAATGCAGTTCACTAATAAGTGCCAGCAAAGGAACTTCCCAAAGAATCGTTCTGTACCAAAGTCCTTCGACGGAAACTTTCAGTTCATTGCCGATTTGTTCAATCTTCACTTCGGAAGGGTCGTAATGAAAACCTTCCAGAAAATCGAGGTAGGGAAGGGCTAGATAAGGGCAGGTAACTTTCAGGTATTTTTTTTCGTCCTTGGTAAGTTTCAGTTCTGCCATTGCGTTGACAGATTTTCTGAGTTCGTCTGCAAAACCTTCCGGAAACTCGTGCTTTCCGCGGTTGATGAATTCGTATTTTACAATTTCGTTGGTAAATAATTTCACGACTGCATTTTGCATTGTGATTTTGTAAAAGTCATTATCCAGAATAGAATTCAGCCGAACTTCGCGCATAAAAATATCGTTTACACAAATCTAAGGAATTTTGTTGAGGAGATTTTGGTGTTGATTGATTTTAATTTTAAACCACAAAAGTCACCAAAGCGATATTGTTTTTAGCTTTTCAAAAGTTCAAAAAAGATGAGTGAAATTAAAACCTTTCCTTTTTTGCTCTTTTGGAAATATTTCTAATTTGATTTTATTTTGTGGTTTCGAGACATTATAAAATTTACAATTCTTACTTTTGCAAAAATGATTTGAAATGGTAAAAGCGCTGATGTATTTTGTGGTCGGAACGTTAATTAGTTTTTTCTTGAGACGTCTTACGGGAAGTCCAGTGGATTTTTGGGTAGAACTTTATGTGGCTTCTGCTTTTGGAATCGGTTGGGGATTGGCTTATTTCGTTGACCATCCGGATTGGGCTTTGCCAAAGAAAATGGGAATTTCCTTTATAGGCATTATTTTCCTTGTTGTTTTAGGATTGATTCGTTTTGATTTTGAGACTGCGATTTCCTCCATCATCAAATTTTCTACAGTTTTCGTAGCTTATTATATGATAGCGAGTTTTAGGGAAAGCAAATCGTTGAGGTATTAAACTTAATTATATAATTTAAAAAGCCAGACTTCTTAGGAAATCTGGCTTTTTTATTTTGTTTAATGAATCATCAGGAAACTTATCATTCCCAGTCCAACAACTAAGAATAAGAATGCGGTCAAATTGATTGAAAACAGTATAAAGCCGATGATTAAACTGACGACGCCGTGAGAATGATATACTCTGCGATGTGCTATGAAGAAATAGACTGCACTGTAAATCATAAAAACTAACATTATAAAACGGATGAGTCCATTAATAAAACCAATGTCAGTAAAGTCTGTTAATTTGTTCAGGAACGAAAAAATCAGAATGTTAAGAAGTAAAAACGCAAAGTAATGTAAGGTGAAAATACCGTGGTCAAAATACCACCATTTCTTCTTATTATGGAATATCCATAAAAACAAGGCGAAAATCGGCAGGTAGATGAAAAGTGCTTTTGGAAGATTGTGAAAAGAGGTTTCGAATAATTTTTTAAGAATATCGCCTTTTTTAATCCCTTTTTCTTTGAGCTCGAAATATTTATGGGCAAATGGAATATTTATAAAATCAAAAGATGACGGGTTTTTTGCAGCTGCAGAATCAAAAGACTTTTTGTTGTTGTACCCAGAAACTTTTATGTCGTCATCCAAAGACTTGTTCATGTCAAATGTCCCCTCTATCTCATTTAGTTTGGCAGAATCCTGGAGGACAGCGTTGAGTTTATTAATATATAGACTGTCCTTATATTCTAGTTTTTCCTTAGCCCTAGCATCGGTAATGGCTTTCTGTAATTCGGTGATTTTGCTTTTTTGAGGTAATAATTTAGAGGATCCCTTTCCTTCAAAATTGATATTGAACGGCGGAAATAAAGCAAAAAGGAAGAACGTGATGAAACTGACAAATATGTATAGCTTAACTGGCGGAACAAATATCTGACGTTTTCCTTCCAGATAAGTGGTCGTGAGTTTCCCGGGTTTGAAGAGCAGGTTTTTGAGAGTTCCCCAGAATTGCCCGTCGTAATGCGTAAAGTCTTCTACAAAATGCGTGAACAGATAATGAAAAGGCTGTCTGGTCTGGATGTTTTGCTGTCCACAATTGGGGCAGTACTTTTCCTCAACTGTATGTCCGCAATTCAGGCAGTCTTTTTCTTCTCTCAGTTTTCCGTGGCTCATTTTAGAATTTTCACCAAAAATATAAAAAAGGACACTTATATAATAGACTTCATATTAATTAATTTTAAAGACTTCAGAATAAATCTGGATCAATAACTCATTAATTATTAGAAATTTAAAATCTTTTTTACAGATAAATTTTTCAGGCGAAAAAATTTTGCTACCTTTGCACACCCGTAAGGGAAAATTATGTTTAATCGTAAACGATAAATTGTGAATACATTAAGTTACAAAACAGTATCGGCAAACAAGGCTACAGCAAATAAAGAATGGGTTGTTGTAGACGCTGCTGGGCAACCGTTGGGAAGATTAGCTTCTACCGTTGCAAAGATTTTGAGAGGTAAGCACAAAACGAACTTCACACCTCACGCAGATTGCGGAGACAATGTGATCGTTTTGAACGCTGGGAAAGTTACACTTTCCGGAAACAAGTGGGCAGATAAAACTTACATCTGGCATACAGGATATCCTGGTGGTCAGAAGTTTATGACTGCTGAGGAGCTTAAGAAAAAAGACGAACTGAAAGTTTTGGAAAGATCTATCAAAGGGATGCTTCCTAAAAACAGACTAGGTTCTGCTTTGTTCAAAAACCTTTATTTATATGAAGGAACAGAACACAAACATGAAGCTCAGCAGCCTAAAGTAATCAATGTTAACGAATTCAAATAATTAATATGTCTACAGTACACAAAATCGGAAGAAGAAAAACTTCTGTTGCAAGAGTTTTTGTTAAGCCAGGAACTGGCGTTATTAGCATAAACGGTAAAGATGCTAAAACTTATTTCTGTACGGATGTTTTGGTTTATAAAGTGAATCAGCCATTTTTGTTGACAGAAACTGTTGATCAATATGATCTTAAAGTGAATGTTTTCGGAGGAGGGATCACTGGACAAGCTGAGGCTATCAGACTAGGAGTTTCTAGAGCATTATGCGCGATCAATGAGGAATATCGTTTGGTTCTTAAGCCACACGGATTGCTTACTAGAGATGCAAGAATGGTTGAGAGAAAGAAATTCGGTCAGAAAAAAGCAAGAAAGAGATTCCAGTTCTCAAAACGTTAATTTCAGGATTCAAGATTTCAGACACAAGATTCAGGACTTTATGTTTTCTTCTTGGTTCTCGACTCTTGGTTCTATTTATCAACAAAATATTGCCCGTTACGTTTAGCATCCAAACTTTACTCCCATCTAAAGTAAAGTTGATTGCGGAAAAGCGGAAAGTAAACTAACAAAAAACAAGAAAACATGGCAAAAGCAAATGTAAAAGACCTTTTAGAGGCTGGCGTACACTTCGGTCACATGACTAGAAAGTGGAATCCAAATATGGCTCCATACATTTTCATGGAGAAAAACGGTATTCACATCGTAGATTTACATAAAACAGCTGTTAAATTGGACGAGGCTTGTGTAGCTTTGGAAAAATTAACTTCTGCAGGTAAAAAAGTTCTTTTCGTGGCTACTAAAAAGCAAGCGAAAGAAGTAGTAGCAAAACACGCTGCTGAACTTAACATGCCTTATATTACAGAAAGATGGCCAGGTGGTATGCTTACCAACTTTGTAACTATCAGAAAAGCAGTTAAGAAAATGAACTCTATCGATAAAATGAAGAAAGACGGTACTTTCGAAACTTTATCCAAAAAAGAGAGACTACAAGTGGATCGTCAAAGAGCAAATCTTGAGAAAAACTTAGGTTCTATCTCAGACATGGTTCGTCTTCCTTCAGCTATTTTTGTAGTTGACATTATGAGAGAGCACATCGCAGTGACTGAAGCTAAAAAATTGGGTATCCCAGTTTTCGGTATCGTAGATACCAACTCAGATCCAAGAAAAGTGGATTTCGTAATCCCAGGAAATGATGATGCTTCCAAATCTATTGATATGTTGTTGAGCGTAGTTTCAGAATCTATCAAAGAAGGTTTATCTCAAAGAAAAGCAGACAAAGAAAAATCTAAAGAAGAAGGCGAAAAAGTTTCTGCAGACGCAGATGCTGATTTCGATGCTGAATAATTGAAGGATTTTATCTAAAATAGAAAAGCGGTTTCAAATTTTGAAGCCGCTTTTTTTGTATTTATAATTGAATTGATTTAAATCTTTAAAATTATTTGGGCAGCTATTTCCGCCTTCCGTTCCCGCTTTTTTTGCCAAGGCTTTTCCCAATCCAAAAAAGAGCTCCACTCAAGTCGGGCTGCAGCTTCGCAATATTGAACATTGGTTTTACGAATTCAAGATTTCCATTCATTCATATATAGACAAATAAAAACCCTTCCAAAGTTTCAAACTCTGAAAGGGTTATATTTTATTAGGTTTAAAAGGTGTTAAGCCAAAAGCAAATTGCCAACTGTTACCCTTTGAATTCTCCCATCGCAATGAATTTCTCCTGACGGTCGTTCACCAATTTCTCTGGCGCTTGCTTAGATAATGTTTTAATGTCTTTTAACAGCACTTTCTTCACATTTTCATAAGTAGTCGCAGCGTCATAATGCGCACCTCCTAATGGCTCTGGAATGATGCCGTCTATCAATTCTTGTTTCAGCATATCTTCCGCTGTCAACTTCATTGTCGTTGCAGCCGTTTCTTTGTATTCCCAGCTTCTCCAAAGGATCGCTGAACAGTTTTCCGGAGAGATCACAGAATACCAGGTGTTTTCCATCATGTAAACTTTGTTCCCAACACCAATTCCCAATGCGCCACCACTTGCACCTTCACCAATGATAATCGTTATGATTGGCACTTTAAGAGAACACATTTCGAAGATGTTTCTGGCAATCGCTTCACCTTGTCCACGCTCTTCAGCCTCCAATCCTGGATATGCACCAGGTGTGTCGATCAAAGTTACCACAGGGATGTTGAATTTCTCTGCTAACTTCATCAAACGTAAAGCCTTTCTGTATCCCTCAGGATTCGACATTCCGAAACGTCTGTGCTGGCGTTCTTTGGTCGTTCTTCCTTTCTGAGTTCCGATAAGCATGACTGTGTTTCCACTGATGCTGGCAATTCCGCCGATCATTGCTGGGTCGTCACCGAAGTTTCTGTCACCGTGAAGTTCCACAAAACTACCTTCATCTGCCAAACCGTTGATGTAATCAAGCGTGTAAGGTCTATCCGGATGTCTCGATAACTGAACTCTTTGCCAAGGCGTCAGGTTTCCGTATATTTTTTTCTTAGTTTCTTCTATTTTTGTTTTGATCTTTTTGCAGGATTCATCTACATCAATGCCGCTTTCTGTACCAAGTTGCACACATTTTTCGTACTGATCTATCAATTCCTTTACAGGTTGTTCAAATTCTAAATATTCCATGTTTTGTTTGGATTAAACCCTCAAAAATAATGTTTTTTTTATAAATCGATTTTGAAAAAGGTAATTAATTTGAGCCAATTGCTTTTTCTATCCTTTTCAAAGTTTCTTCTTTGCCGATAATGTTCATAATATCAGGAACGTCAGGTCCTTTCAATTCACCAACTAATGCTAATCGAAGTGGCATCATGACTTTCCCCATTCCCAAAGAATGTTCTTCAGCAAAATGATGGATGGCTTCTTTCAAAGTTTCAGGATCAAATTCTGAAGTTTCCAATTTAGCGGCAAAGTCTTTTAAAATAGCAGAAGTTGTATCGTTCCAGGCTTTCTTCAATGCTTTTTCGTCGTAAGAAGTTGGCGCCTCAAAGAAGAATTTTCCATCGTTGTAAATATCAATGACGAATGTTGCTCTTTCTTTCATCAATGAAACGATTTTCAAAAGTTTATCATCAGAAATATTTAAAGCTTTTACTTCTTCAACTTCTTTTAATAATTCTAAAACTTCTTCATTAGATTTAGTTTTAAGATATTCCTGGTTAAACCATTTTGCTTTCTGAGGATCGAATCTTGCGCCCGCTTTATGAACTTTATGAAGGTCAAATTCAGCGATCATCTCGTCCATAGAAACGATTTCTCTGTCATTTGCAGGTGTCCAGCCTAGAAGAGCTGTCATATTAATAAAAGCTTCCGGAAAATAACCGGATTCCTTGTAGCCTTTCCAGATCTCGTCGCTTTCAGGATCTTTGAAATTCATAGGGAAAACCGGAAATCCGAATTTTGCGCCATCTCTTTTGCTTAATTTTCCTTTACCTTCTGGTTTTAAAATTAATGATAAGTGAGCGAATTCCGGAGCTTCCCAATTCATTGCCTCATATAGTAAAACGTGCAAAGGCATCGATGGTAGCCATTCTTCACCTCGGATCACATGAGAGATTTTCATTTCGAAATCATCAACTACATTCGCAAAATGGTAAGTTGGCATTCCGTCATTTTTAATTAAAACCTTGTCATCCAAAGTATTTGTATTTACTGAAAAATTTCCTCTGATGATATCCTGAAGATTCAAAGTTCTGTCAACCGGCATTTTGAAACGAACTACATAGGGAACATTTGCATCCAATAATTTCTGAACTTCTTCCTGAGAAAGAGAAATGCTATTTTTAAGTTGTTGTCTGGTCTGATGATTGTACGAGAAAACATCACCTTTCGCTTCGAAGTCTTTACGGATCGCATCCAATTCCTCTGGCGTGTCAAAAGCCAAGTACGCATAATCTGTTTTTAGGATCTGCTCTTTGTATCTGTCGTAGATGTCTCTTCTTTCAGATTGTCTGTAAGGTGCGTATGGTCCGCCAACTCTTGGGCTTTCGTCAGGAATGATTCCGCACCACTCCAGAGAATTCATGATATAATCTTCAGCACCTTCTACATATCTTGCCGTATCTGTATCTTCGATTCTAAGAACAAATTCACCGCCTTGATTCTTAGTGAAAAGATAATCATACAAAGCAGTTCGTACACCTCCAAGATGTAAAGCGCCTGTTGGGCTGGGTGCAAATCGCACTCTTACTTTTTTCATAATTAATATTGATTTTTAAAAGCCATCTGAACGACTAAAAAATTGTGGTGCAAAATTAAGAAATTCTGAGCATTTTGCCTTTTGAATTTGGTTAATCTTTTTCGAAATACTATTTTTGTTAATTAAAATAAAAACGATGTTAGAAATAGGCGAAAGACCTTGGGGGAAATATTTTGTGTTAGCAGATGAACCTCATTATAAATTGAAAAGGATTGAAGTCAATCCTGGGCAGAAATTATCTTACCAGTTCCATCACAAAAGACAGGAACAGTGGACAATTATCGAAGGTAATGCAACAATCGTTCTGGACGGCGAAGAGATTCCTTTGGCTTACGGACAGAGTATCTTCATCCCATTAGGAGCAAAACATAGAATCATGAATCTTACAGACAAACCAGTTGTTTTCATAGAAGTACAGACAGGAACTTACTTTGGTGAAGACGATATTGTGAGATTGGAGGATGAGTATGATAGAGAGTAAGATTAAATAAAAAAGCCGTTCTACATTTTTGTAAAACGGCTTTTTCGTTTATGATCTAATGATTTTTTGGAGTTTTATAAAAAAAATAAAAGCCATTTTTTATTTTGACAGTTAGAATCGAGTTGAAGAAATTATTTCATCCTGCATTTATAAAAACTTATACCATTTTTTTCTTCTATTTGACCAGTTACTTTGAAAGATGATCCCGATGTAATTTTTTTTCAACTTTTCTAGGTTATGAAATTTCTTCTCTAACTTAAACTGTTTCTGATAATGATAAACTTTAAAAAGCCCTTCGATTGGTAAAATATCAATTAGTTTTGTTTTAAGTAGATACTCTCCATAAATAACACATTCCGAGGGTGGTGTTTTTTTGTCTATTTTATTAAAAAAATCGATAAAACTGATATTTTGATTTTTTAAAAAAACTTCATTGAAATGTCTCCATACATTGCAATTCCAAAGATAGGGTGACGGACCATAATCCCATTCCTTTCCAGTATTTCCAAAAAAAGGTCTGGTAATTCGTAATGCTTCTTTGAAAAATATATTTTCAGAATCTATCCCTATGTTTTCCATAGTTTCTAAAAACCCTTTTGATTCGTGCATGATGGTATAAGGTGTACTCTCATTATACATAAAATCAGAATAATAAAAGTTTCTGATAAATTCTGAGTCCGAATCTATGCAAAGATAATTTTCGCAAATATTTAAACGATAAAGATTAGACTTAATGATTTGCTGATATCTCCAACCATCATCGGGAGGATATTCGAATATTTCGCTATCTCTCAATATTTTCGCAGTAGGATATTTCAAATTTTCTTTGAAATAGTCATAATCAATATCATTAACAGAAAGATAGACAGGTATATTATCGCAATTGTACTTTTGAATCGATTTCAGTAAATTTTCAGTATTGTTAAAATCGGGACGATAACTCTTAATAAATAGAATTAATTTGTGCATGCAATATTATTTTAACATTTGAAAGATCTCTTCTTTCTGAGCCTCAATAGAAAACGGAAAAATGGCTTTTTCAGAATTGTTGTGTAGCTTTTCCCAGGTATTTTTATCTGTACAGATCTTAATAATATTATCTGCGAATGTCTGATAATCATCATTTCCTGCAATTAGTGCAGTTGACCCGTTTTGAAGAAACATACCTTCTGCCCCGATTTCGGTCGTCAAAACAGGAAGTGTATATTCCAAAGCTTGCCCTATCTTTCCTTTCACACCTGCGCCAAATCTTAAAGGAGAGACAGATGCAAAACATTTTTTATAGTACGGAATGATGTCTTCAACATAGCCAACCACTTCGAACCTCTCGGAATTCATTTTTAAAATGGACTCTGGAGCTTCTGAACCAATGATCGAGATTTTCAGATCAGGTAACGTTTTCCAAACCAAAGGCATTATTTTTTGATGCAAAATTTCTACCGCATCTACATTCGGGTCATGTAAAAAAGTGCCGATGAAAAAGATGCCGCTTCTTTTTTCAAAACCAGGCATGTCTTCCGGTTTGACTTTCAGATTATGGACATTGCTTACAGTGAAAAGTTTTGACTCGTTTACAAAAGCCCTCATGAATTCTTTCTCTTTGTCACTGATCACTGCGATTTTGTCCGCCTTTTTACTAAGTTCTGTTTCAATATGTTTATAATATTCTACTTCTTTTGCTCTTTTCTTATCATATTTTATCTCAAGACCTCTTTCCATTCTCAAGTAGTGGATATCTACCATGTCGTAGATTATTTTCGCTTTTGGAGCCTTGCTTCTGAAAAAATCCAGATAATATTCGAAAAGTTCGGGTCTGTGACACCAGACATGATCAATCTTGGGAAGTAGATCATTGATGAAATGTTTCTTACCTTTCAAAATACCAAATTTATTAATGAAAGGCGTGTAAACAATTACATTATGGTCATTGAGGTTTCGGATATATTTTTTGGAATCTACGTCAGGGATTGCTTTTCGCCAATCCATTAGATAAACGTTATAATGCTTTGCTAAAAATTTCGCAATCTCAGTGATCCTGTTAGATGCAGAATCTTTATCAAAAGTGGGAATCTGACTCTCAACAATCAAGATTGTTTTTTTTTCTACATCGTGAGCAATTATTTTTTCCGAGAGCGGATAATGCTTTTTAATGTGAATGTAATTCTTTATTTTTCTTTTAATTCCCATCTTAGATCTTGAATATTTTTTCTGTGAAACTTTTCAAATTGTATTTCTTGAGGATGTCTTGCGGAATTTCCACATAAGGTAATCTCAAAAAGTCTTTTATTTCGTTTGTGTCAATTTTATTACTGTTGATAACAAGAATATTATTCGGATGATAGAAGTCGTATTCCCTTACCATTTTGTTGGTTGTGATCAACTTTTTTCGATAACCGAGACTTTCAAATGTACGAAAAGATAAGCCATTCTGGTCAATTCGCTGGACATCAAGCATAGATCTGGACTCAGAAATCAGTTTTTTTGTTTCTTTAAGAGAAAGATATTCTGTGACAGAAATAAGATTGGGAAACGATAATTTTTTGAAGTAGAATAATATGAAATAGATTTTGAGTCCCGCATCAGATAAAGCATTTGCAATCCTGTTGATCTCATCGATTCTGGAATCATAAGATGAAATATTAAAAATATCATATCTAATATCTTCTGTTACAATCGATTCATCGTAGATGAAATTTGAAGTCTCAATAAAGTTATATTTCTCTATATCTTCATTTTCATAAGAATAGATCTCATCAAAAAAAGGAATTAGATCCACCTGTTTTGGATACTTTTTACAACTATCGTAATAGTAAGCAATGAAATTTTCAGTCTTTTTTTTTAGTTTTTCCAACAAAGAAACGTCAAAAAGATCAGGTCGTATAATGAATGTAATATCCTGTTTCTCCCTAACTTGACCAAGTATTTGATTCCTGAAATATTCTTTCTTGATGTTCTTTCCAAAAAGTTTTGTGATGCCATTCCAGGTTTTTGCAAAAGGATTTGGATATTGATATTTAATAGTGTCGGTCTTGATCTCTGTTACAGTAATATTCGAATGTGATTTCAATTCCTTAACAACCAGGTCAATATAACCATATGCAAACGGGTAGATGATGGTAATTTTCCTTGGATTCATAACTTGAAAATTTCTTTCAACTTATCCTCAAAAACAATCTCTTCCTTCATCACTTCATTTTTGTAAATGATAAAATCTGCAATATGCCCCTGATAGTTTTCCAAAATTGCCTTTATTTTAGAAATGATTTCAGTGATTATGTCTTCACTAAATTCAAATTTATAGTCATCTGGGATCATCAGGTCTTCATAGTATTTTGATGATCCATTTTTTCCGGAGACAATGCAACAATCCTGAGAAACAGATTCTCTTAGCATCTTGTCACGTCCCGGATTTTCTCCAAAATCAACATAAAGCAATGATTGTGACATCAATTCTTTGATTTGATCTGCAGTCATGTTTTGAATCGGAACCCATTCCAATTCGGGCGAATTCTGGATTAGCAAAGCAATCTCCTCTTTTCCCTTCTTTGGATTATACAAAATTTTATTGTTGCGAAGGTTTTTTTTGATTTGTCTACTATCATGCAGAAAAATAGGATTGATATAATCACACACATGATCGATTTGACTTTCCGGGATATGATGCTCCTTGAGATATAGACTTGACCTGAATGATTGTGCCCAATGGAAAACATTGGGTAGAGGTTCAAAATGATATTCTTTGTCAAACTGTTTGTAGAATAATTTCTTGAAAATATTTTGTTTCCTTACTCTGTAATCCACCAATATTTTATAGAATTCTACACTCAACCACCATACGATTTTTTGGCTTTTCGGATATTTTTTGATCAGAAAAGTCATAGATTCTGGGATGATCATGATATTGTCGGGATGATCTTGTACAATGTTGATCTCCTTTGAGTCATATATAGCATAGTTCGCGGCTTTTGGATTTGGCCGTTTTGGAAGATAATGCATGAAAACATTCTTCAGGCCTATTTTATGCAGCTTATGAGATAACTGGTGCAAGGCTTCTGGCCCGCCCGTAACTTTTTTGGGTGGACAAAATATGATGATCTTTGAATGACTTTTATAATTTATCATTAAATTTTTAGCAAAAACCTGTTACTGTACAATTGTTTATTTAAAACACAAAATTGGGATTATTAATAATCAATTCCAAAAATTAGATCAATGAATTAGCTCATCCACCCAATTTTCTATTAGATATTTATTGATAATCTGCTTTGAAACAGCAATGTAAGGGCTTTTGAAAAAATGTTCTGGAATATTGATGTCGTTGATATCTTTGATGACAAAGATGTTTTGGGGATTGTAGAAATCATAGTTAACGATATCTTTGTTGGTGGTTACCAGTTTCTTCTGGAAACCTAAGCTTTCAAAGACACGGAAACTCAAACCTTGCTGGCAATCTCTGTGGATATCCAACAAGACCTCTGAATCTTGCATGATCTTATTGATCTCTGATATTGACAAAGGTTTTTTTGAGAATTCCAAATAGGGATCATCAATATTTTTATTGGTAAAAATGATGATCTTATAATCGATTTTTTTCTCTGCCAAACATCTTGCTATTTTTTGAAATATAGGAAATCTTTTGTCAAACGAGCTGATGTTGAATACCTTATGTTTAAGATTTGTTTTTGCCTCTTCGATATATTTGTAAATAAAATTGGTTTTGAAGTCCAATTTGTAACGTTCGCAATCTTTTTTCTCAAAGGAAAAGACACGATCGAAAAGATGCAGTATGTTTTTCGTCTTAGGATATCTGTTGATAGAATCACTGATGATCAAGACCGATTTTTTTGAACGCGCATTTATCTCCCGAATTGTTTTCGGAGAAAGAAAATCAGCCTTGATGAAAATCGAAGTGTCAATATTTTTGATGTTTTCCAGTTCTTTCAAGATCACCTTATGGTAATGGATGTATTTCAGATTTGCAATTCCCAAATTTTTAGTGAAAAAATTAAATATCTTATGCCCAGCGCTGGGATATTGATATTGGAATTGATGAAAATTAATGTGTTTTACCGTATGAGATTTCTCTTCCAAAGCATCTGCAATATATTGGTTGTATCCCCAATTGTCAAAGGTTATGAGTAATATAATCTTTTTACTTTCTGTCATTCTACTTTTAGAAGTTTTGTTTTTCCCTGATTATTAAAACATTTATGGATGTGATTTCGTGACATTTTCTAAAAATTCCTTCAAAAAAAGCTTCAAAAACTCGGGTTTGAAATCCTTGTAATCTTTTGAATCTTTCACAAAGTCGTTTAAATGCAAAAATCTATCCAAATCCGGTTGACTTGTCCAAGCCCAACCTTTTGGTTCTATATGAGGTGCAAAAATAGTGAATGTAGGAATGCCCAAAGACTTGCTGACATTGGTCGCGCCACCTTCGTTACCAATCAAACATTTACAGAGACTCGTAACCGCTGAAAATTCCCTTAGATCCTTTGTTTCGAAATCTTTTATAACAGCATTCTGGGTTTTCTGAGAGATCAGACCAAATAACTTGATGAACTTTTCTTTTTGATGTGGCAGATAATTGCAAAGAAGTTTTGACTGCGGTGCGATATCAACAATTTGATCCAATACATTCGCCATGTATTCTATTGGATAGGTCTTTATTTCATTACTACCAAATGTACTGATCATAATCAGATCATCACTTTCGGTGAGCTGATGGTCAGCAAGGAGTTTTTTAGCATTTTCAATTTCTTCATCCAAAAGAAAAGTCTTAGGAAAAACCTCTTGGAAAGAAATGCCAAGAGGTTCTAAAAGTTGCAAGCGATGCTCGATAGCCAAAGTGATATTCTTTGATATAGATTCTTTCTTTCTTTTGATGGGATAATTATAAAAAATTTGCGTGTACTTTTTAAAAAAGCCAATTCTTTTTTCCGCTCCGGAAAAGAAGGTCAAGAATCCTGTGTCGATCTTGGAATAAAGGTCTATGACGACATCAAACTTTCGATTTCTAATATCGAAAAGCATTTCCGAAAAATTCTCCTTATTCCAAAAGATCAAATGGTCCCAAAAGGGGTTTCCAATCAAGATCTGTCTATAGTTCTCATCTAAAAGAAAAGTAATCTCAGCGTCCGGATATTTTTTTTTCAGCAAAGGTATAACGGTAGAGGTGACCAAGATGTCTCCCATGAATTTCTTTTGAATGATCAGAATTTTCATACAAACTACGACGTTTGAAATTCTAATACTGTTTTCTCAATAATTTTAACACAATCCAAAAGTTGCTCTTCGGTAATGACCAATGGAGGTGCAAGTCTAATGATGTTTCCGTGTGTTGGCTTTGCAAGCAATCCGTTTTCTTTTAGTTTAACGCAAAGATTCCAAGCCGTTTTGCTGTCCGGAGAATCGTTAATTAAAATTGCGTTCAACAAACCTTTTCCACGAACTTTCGTGATCAAGTCTGTTTTCTCAATTAATTTTTCAATTTCAGAACGGAAGAGTTTTCCTAGTTCTTCAGATCTTTCTGATAAATTTTCATCTGCCACAACATCCAATGCAGCAATTGCAACAGCGCAAGCAATCGGATTTCCACCGAAAGTTGAACCGTGTTGTCCTGGTTTGATGACATTCATGATCTCGTCATTGGCTAAGACTGCGGAAACAGGATACATTCCGCCGGAAAGTGCTTTTCCTAAAATTAAAATATCTGGCTGAACATTTTCGTGATGACAAGCTATCAATTTACCAGTTCTTGCAATCCCGGTTTGCACTTCGTCTGCGATGAAAAGTACGTTGTATTTTTTACAAAGTTGTGAAGCATTTTTGAGGTAATTTTGGTCTGGAACGTAAACGCCAGCTTCACCTTGAATTGGTTCAACTAAAAATGCAGCAATATTTTGAGCATCATTTTTAAACGTTTCTTCTAATGCATTCAGATCATTGTAAGGGATTTTTACAAATCCTGGCGTGAAAGGTCCGTAATTCTGGTTGGCATCTGGATCGTTAGAAAAAGAAACGATTGTTGTTGTTCTTCCGTGAAAGTTGTTTTCACAAACTACAATTTTTGCAGCGTTTTCAGAGATTCCTTTGACTTCATAACTCCATTTTCTGGCTAATTTTACAGCTGTTTCTACAGCTTCAGCACCAGAATTCATCGGAAGGACTTTATCAAATCCGAAAAGCGTTGTGATCTTTTTCTCGTATTCTCCAAGATTTGAATTGTAAAAAGCTCTTGATGTCAAAGCCAATTTTTTAGCTTGATTGACCAATGCTTCCACAATTTTTGGATGAGAATGTCCTTGATTGACAGCAGAGTAGGCGGATAGGAAATCATAATATTTCTTACCTTCTACATCCCAAACAAAAACACCTTCACCTTTGTCCAAAACCACTGGAAGTGGATGGTAATTGTGCGCGCCATATTGGTTTTCGAGGTCGATGAAGTATTGTGAGTTTTTTTCCTGAACTGCTGTTGACATAACTTTTAATTTTTGTAAAAATAATAAATTTGAATTCAATAGACGGTAATAAAAATGCCCAACTTTTAAAGTCAGGCATTTATATCTTTATTAATGATAATTTCTAGATATGATTATCGAAACTTCTGTCCATCACGAAGTCTTCCATAAACTTGGTCGTGTAGTTTCCAGCAAGGAAATCTTCGTTCTCCAATAATTGTCTGTGGAAAGGAATCGTAGTTTTCACTCCTTCAATATAGAACTCTTCCAGAGCACGTTTCATTTTCGCAATCGATTCTTCTCTGGTTTGAGCAGTAACAATCAATTTAGCGATCATAGAATCGTAGTTGGATGGGATCGTGTATCCAGAATATACGTGAGTGTCAACTCTTACACCATTTCCACCAGGAATATTAAGTTCAGTGATTTTTCCCGGAGATGGTCGGAAATCAGCATAAGGATCTTCCGCATTGATTCTACACTCGATAGAATGTCTTTTCGGATAATAATTTTTTCCACTGATGGGCGTTCCGGCAGCTAGAAGAATTTGCTCACGGATCAAGTCAAAATCAACAACTTGTTCCGTAATTGGATGCTCAACCTGGATTCTCGTATTCATTTCCATGAAATAGAAATTTCTGTGTTTGTCCACCAAAAATTCTATTGTTCCAACACCTTCGTAAGAAATATATTCTGCTGCTTTTACAGCCGCAGCTCCCATTTTTTCACGAAGTTCATCCGTCATAAAAGGAGAAGGCGTTTCCTCAATTAGTTTTTGATTTCTTCTTTGGATAGAGCAATCTCTTTCGGAAAGGTGACAAGCTTTACCAAATTGATCTCCAGCAACCTGGATCTCGATGTGTCTTGGCTCTTCGATCAGTTTTTCCATGTACATTCCGCCGTTTCCAAAAGCCGCTACAGCTTCTTGGATTGCTGAATCCCAATGTTCTTTCAGATCTTCTTCTTTCCAAACAGCTCTCATTCCTTTTCCACCACCACCGGCAGTTGCTTTGATCATCACCGGATAACCAACAACCAGAGCAGTTTTCTTAGCATCTTCGTAAGAATCGATCAAACCTTCAGAACCTGGAACACAAGGGATTCCAGCTGCTTTCATGGTTGCTTTAGCCGTAGCTTTGTCTCCCATTTTTTCGATTTGCTCAGGACTTGCTCCAATGAATTTGATGCCATTCTTAGCACAGATCCTTGAGAAATTTGCATTCTCTGATAAGAAACCGTAACCTGGATGGATCGCGTCTGCATTTGTAATTTCTGCAGCAGCAATGATATTTGGTATTTTAAGATAAGAATCTTTGCTCATTGGCGGACCAATACAAACAGCCTCGTCCGCAAAACGAACGTGAAGACTGTCTTTGTCAGCAGTTGAATAAACAGCTACTGTTTTTATGCCCATTTCTTTGGCCGTACGCAAAATTCGCATTGCGATCTCGCCACGGTTTGCGATCAATATTTTTTTGAACATCTTTTTATAATTAAAAATTAAGAATTAAAAATTGAGATAAAGTGAAAATCATCACTTATCAATCATCATCTATCAATTATATTAAGAAGGGTCTACTAAAAATAATGGTTGATCATATTCTACAGGAGAAGCATCTTCTACCAAGATTTTCACGATTTTTCCGCTAACTTCTGATTCGATCTGGTTGAAAAGCTTCATCGCTTCGATCACACAAACTACTTTTCCTTCTGTTACAGAATCGCCTACGTTTGCAAAAACCTCTTTGTCTGGAGATGGTTTTCTATAGAAAGTCCCGATCATCGGAGATTTGATAGTAATATATTTGCTGTCATCGGCAGCATTTGCTGCTTCAGAATTATCGTTAGAAGCAGAAACTAGACTTGCAGCCGGTGCAGAAAAAGGAGTTTGATAAGAAACTTGTGGTGTTACATAGCTTACAGGCTCGCCTCCAAGTGGTGTTTTGATGTAGATTTCGAAGTCTTTATTTTTATATTTCACTTCGGAAACTCCTGCTTTTGCTACAAATCTTACAAGATTCTGAATGTCTTTTATATCCATAAAATTTTAAATGTTTTGAACGCCAAATATAATAAAAAACCACCCAAATTAATAAAATCCGAGTGGTTTTTTATGCTAAGTATAAGATTATCAAAGATAATTCTTAGTTTTCTTCTATAGTTTCTACAGTTTTCTCTACTACAACTTTTCCTCTGTAATAAAGTTTTCCTTCGTGCCAGTGCGCTCTGTGGTATAGGTGCATTTCGCCAGACGTTGCGTCTTTAGCCAATTGAGGAACTACAGCTTTGTAGTGTGTTCTTCTTTTATCTCTTCTTGTAGACGACTGTCTTCTTTTAGGATGTGCCATTTGTTAGTACTTTTTAAAAAATTCTTTCGAATTATATTGTTATTTCTTAATTGTTATCTTTTAATTTCTTCAAAGCTGCCCATCGTGGGTCAACTTGTTCCTCTTCTTCCTCGATTATTTTTGGACTGTATTTATCTAAAAGATTCTGATATTCATCATTGTCTTTTACAGAAGGTGCTACTTTCTTCATTGGAATTGATAAAACCACCGTTTCGTAGATAAGGTTTGCGATGTTGAAATCGCTGTCTTTTCTGTTGATGGTAATAACATCCTCGTTACTGTCATCGTATTCTTCTCCAAATTTCACAAGAACTTTCAAGTCATTTTCTATGTTTTCGGAAAATTCATCATTGCTAATGTCGCAAATCAATTGAACCGTTCCTGAAACTTTGAATATGAATTCCAAAAATGTAGTATGCTTGTCCAAAAGAACATTTACACTAATTTCCGGGTTGAAAAACTCTTGTTCAGTCTCAAATAAATCAAAGAACTCCTGATTGATTTCGTAATTGAAATCGTGCTTTCCAGCTTTTAAGCCTACAAAAGCAATGTCGTAGTTTCTAAATCTGTCCATAAAAATGGTTTGCAAAAATAATTTAATTTTTTCAAATAACAAAATATTTTTTGGAAATACTTGAATTGCAAAAAATTAGTCCTCCAAAAACTTATTTTAATGTCTCAATTTTGAAGAAAGTTTTAGCTTTCCTTCGGTAAATCTTCGTCTACTCCGTGGTTTGCGTGTGTCGCTTTCGGGCGGAGGCGATGCGCTCTCAATTCCTGATATTCGTCTCGGCTTTTGAAAATATCGATGGCTGTGAAAATTGCTTCGGAAAATGAAGTCTCATCTGCGATATTTTTCCCCGCAATATCATAGGCAACGCCGTGGTCCGGCGAAGTTCTGATAAAAGGCAAGCCAGCAGTGTAGTTCACGCCTTCTTCGTAAGCAATCGTTTTGAATGGCGCCAAACCTTGGTCGTGATACATCGCTAAAACTGCGTCGAATGCTTTATATTTCTCTGGTTGGAAAAAACTATCCGCCGGATAAGGACCGAAAGCCATAATGCCTTCGTCAAATAAATCCTGAATAGCAGGCTGAATGATTTCGATTTCTTCTTTTCCGATAACGCCACCGTCGCCAGCGTGAGGATTGAGTCCGAGAACGGCAATCTTTGGCTTTTCTACGCAGAAATCTTCTTTCAATGTAGCAACCAATTGTTTCACTTGTTTTTTGATATTGTCTTTCGTTATGTGATTTACAATGTCCGAAACCGGAATGTGATGCGTGGAAACAGCAACTTTCAAACCTTCGCTGACCATAAACATTACGGCTTTTTTGCCTGCTTTTTCCTCGAAATATCCGGTGTGGCCTGCGTGAGCAAAACCATATTTCATCATTTCGTCTTTGTTGATTGGCGCTGTTACAAGAACGTCGATGTCTTTGTTTAATAGCGCTTCTGTTGCTGCGTTCAAAGAGTCGATGGCCATTTTTGTGGATTCTTCCGTCGGGACTCCAAATTCTATATTGCTGTTCTCCTTGGTCAGATTCACCATATTGATCTTCCCCGCCTGAGCTTCTTTCGCTTCGTTGATGTAATTGAAATTGGTCTGAAGTTTAAAAACATTTTTCTGATAAGTGAACAATTTTCCTGAACCAAAGATGACGGGCGTAAAAAAGTCTGTGATGGATTTATCTTTCAGAGATTTGAGGATGATTTCCGGACCGATTCCGTTGAAATCGCCGATTGAAATTCCTACTCTGATTTTATGGTGTTTGGAGCTCATTTGTTTATCTTTGACATTTATAAAGAATTTACAAAATTACAATTTTTTAGGTAGTTTTTCTTATGAAACGGATGCTAATTTAAATGGCTAAAGTTTCTACGGATGACAAAGCCCATAGCCCCGATTGCAACGGCATCCTTTTTCTGCGGTGGCTTGAAAAAAGCGATGGCGAAAAAGATATAGTGGAAAGCGGGAAACAGCTCCTAAAAATTTAAAAATATTAAGAAAGAATGTTTACAGGAATCATTGAAGCTACGGGAAAAGTAGAAAAAATTGACAGAAACGAAAGTAATATAGATTTTACGCTGAGCGGACCTTTCACTCAGGAGCTGAAAATCGACCAAAGTCTGGCTCACAACGGCTGCTGTCTTACGGTTGTTGAAATTACGGAGAATACTTATAAAGTGACGGCCATAAACGAAACGCTGGAAAAAACCAATCTTAATTTTTGGAATGTGGGTACGGAAGTCAATTTGGAACGTTGTTTGCGCTTCGAAGGAAGACTGGACGGACACATCGTGCAAGGTCACGTGGACAAAACGGGAACTGTGGAAAGCATCGAAAATCAGGACGGAAGTTATTTCATTACCATCAATTACGACGAATCTGCTGAATATACAACTGTTCCGCAAGGCTCAATTACGGTGAATGGTATAAGCTTGACGGTTGCTGAGAGCGGAGACGGGAAGTTTTCTGTGGCGATAATTCCGTACACCTGGGAGTTCACGAATATGAAAAACCTGCAGAAAGACGATGTGGTAAATCTGGAATTCGATATTATCGGAAAGTACGTTGCCAAACTATTGAAAAAACAGAATGCCATTAAGTGATTATAAAGGTTACCGATTAAGAAACAGGGTTTTCATCGGCTTTCTCACAATTTGTATCTTGAGTGTTGTCACTTCGGCGGCTTTGTCTTTCGTAATTCTTCGGGACAATGCTAAGAAGGTGAGCAAGACCGATATGCAGAACAAATCACAGGCGCTTTTGGCTTCTTTGGATTATGCGCTGGGCCATTCTCAGGTTCAGACCTATGATATTCCGAAGGTTTTGGAGAACGAAATCTACGAGATTGCGGATATCAACAAGCACGATATTATCATTTATGACCTGAAAGGAAATTATCTCCTCTCCAACAAAGACCCAAATCTTGTGGAGCAAAAGAAAATGCCTGCCAATGTCCTGAATGAAATACGCAAAAACGGAAAACAATACGACGACAAATCCTATGACGAGAAATTGGACGCGAGTATCGTCTCTTCTTATATGGTTCTGAAAAACAATATGCTGGAAGATATTGGCTATATCTATTTTCCGTATTATCACAACGAGAGCGCTTATATGGAAGTTTTCAAGCATTACTTTGCTTATATTATTGGCGTTAATATTTTGATTATCATTTTCAGTATTTGGCTCAGTTGGATTATTTCCAACAATTTGACGGAAGCTATTGTCAGGTTTACATCGATGATTAGCAGGATTAATTTGTTTGATAAAAATCTGCAACCCATCAAATATTATAAAAATGATGAGCTGAATGCCTTGGTGAAAGCTTATAATAAAATGATTGCCGAAATTGCCGACCAGCGCGAACGATTAAGCTACATCGAAAAGCAATCCGCCTGGCAGGAAATGGCTAAGCAGGTTGCTCACGAAGTCAAAAATCCGTTGACACCGATGAAGTTGATGATGCAAAACTTCGAGAGAAAGTTTGACCCGAACGACCCGAATATTACCAATAAAGTTAAGAATCTAAGTGAGATTGTCATCGGTCAAATCGATGTTATCAGTAGAGTAGCGAGTGCGTTTTCTCAATTTGCGCAATTACCGGAAAAGACGGATGAAGAAATTTCTTTGAATAAGGAAGTTCGAAATTCGCTCACGATTTTCAGTGACGAAAATATTTTTGTCCACGCCAATCACGATGATATCCGGATGAAAATCGATAAAGATTATCTGACCAGGATCATTACCAATCTCGTGACCAACGCCAGTCAGGCAAAGTCCGATGATAGAAAATCCGTCATCAACGTTGACCTCGAGAAAATCGAAAAGCGAATCAAAATTACCGTTCAGGATAATGGAGTTGGGATTCCGACTGATAAACTCGATAGGATTTTTGACCCGAATTTCACTTCCAAAAACAGCGGAATGGGAATCGGACTCACAATGGTGAAACGAATGGTGGAAGATTACAATGGCACAATCACCGTGGTTTCTGAAGTTGACAAAGGCGCGACCTTCACGATTTCTATGCCTTCAAATATGTAATTAATGAAACCTTTTCGATTTCAACAGTTTGATATTCAACAAAACGCTGACGTTTTCCGAGTGGGAACAGATGCAGTTTTGCTCGGCGCTTTAGCTAATGTTTCCGAAGCGAAGAAAGTTTTGGAAATAGGTACAGGAACCGGAATTGTTTCATTAATGCTTGCTCAAAGAAACCCAGAAGCTAAGATTTTAGCAATCGATATTAATTCTGAAGCAGTCAATATTTCTCAAACCAATTTCATAAATTCTCCTTTTTCTGATAGAATCAAAAGCCAACTTCAAGATTTAAAGAACTTCGAAACTGAGGAGAAATTTGATTTAATCATTTCAAATCCTCCATATTTTGAAATCAATTCATCCGAAAAAGATATTCTCGCAAGACAAAGATTAGAATTGAATTTCTCTGATTTAATCAAAAAATCAAGTCAATTACTTTCCGAAAATGGACTTTTCACAGTCATCATTCCAATCGATTCCGAGAAGGAATTCACTGAGATTTGTTTTAACAATAATTTATTTCTCCAAAGAAAAGTCATTATTAAAGGCATAAAAACCTCGGAACCGAAACGTTTAGTTTTAGAATATTCATTTAAAAATTCAGAAGCTAAAATAGAAAACTTCGTCATAGAAAAATCTCCAAGAGTTTACTCTGATGAATATCTCGAACTTACAAAAGACTTCCATCAATTCACAAAAAAACCTCTCTGAAATTTTCAGAAAGGTTCTATATTTTAAAAACATTAGAATCTAAATCTAACATCTAAATTCTAATCTCTAACTTCTATAATTATTCAAAAAGTTCCGCCGTATCCAAAACAGAAACCTGTCCATTCTCACAACGGATTGCTTCGCCAGGATAATTCTGAATCATATGATAATCGTGCGTTGCCATCACCACTGCGCAATGGTTTTCCTCCGCAAGATTCTTTAGAAGTGTCATAATATCGTTGGAAGTCTCTGGGTCAAGATTTCCCGTTGGCTCATCCGCAAGGATTAATTCTGGATGGTTTAACAACGCTCTCGCAATCGCAGCACGCTGTTGTTCTCCACCAGAAAGCTGATGAGGCATTTTGTGCTTTTTAGTTTTCATCCCAACGCTGGATAGAACTTCATCAATTCTCGCTTCCATTTTCAATTTATCTTTCCAGCCAGTCGCTTGTAGGACAAAAAGAAGATTTTTCTCAATATTTCTGTCTGGTAAAAGCTGAAAATCCTGAAAAACGATTCCTAATTTTCTTCTCAAGTTGGGAACTTCTGACTGCTTCAATTTCTTCAAATCGAAACCGGCAACCTGTCCGCTTCCGCCTTGCAAAGGCAATTGTCCGTAAAGAACTTTCAAAAGAGAACTCTTTCCAGAGCCAGTTTTTCCGATAAGGTAGCAGAATTTCCCTTTCTTGATATGAAGGTCAACATCATTCAGGACGGTGAAGTTTTTCTGAACAATCTTAGCGTTGCTCAAATCTATAATATCTACTCCCGGGTCGTTTCTATGCGGCATAATTTCAAGTTGAAGGTTGTGAAAATCAAAAATAGCAAAAACTTATTTTCCTGCTTTCAATTTTGGGAAATTTTAACAACAAAAAATGTCTGAAACAATGTCCAGACACTTTTTGTATATGATAATTTTTGAAGAAATTATCTCTTAGCGCGAGATGCACTAACAGTTAAGCTCTTTCTTCCTTTCGCTCTTCTAGCTGCCAACACTCGTCTTCCGTTTGGTGTAGACATTCTTTCACGGAAACCGTGTTTGTTTCTTCTTTTTCTCTCAGATGGTTGGAATGTTCTTTTACTCATCACTAATATATTTAGTTCGTAATTACTATTAAATTTTCAGATTGCAAATATACAGCTTTTATTTTGCTTCACAAGTATTTGAAAACTTTTTTACAATAATTTTCAACAACTTATGATTTGATTTATTTGGGCAGCTATTTCCGCCTTCCGTTCCCAATCTTTTTTGCTCACGATTCCAGTTAAGTTGAACCTGATTACAAGCAAAAAAGGATTTCCACTCAAGTCGGGCTGCGGGTTTCAGTACAAAACAAGATTCAGCATTGAAATGCTGTTTTGTCATTCCGTAGGAATCTAGACGGTTTAGATTCCTACGGAATGACAAAATTACGTTTTAATAATTCGTATTTCTTTGGTGAGTTTTACGTCTTTGCGAATCTAAAGTATTTTCAATAATTTCAAAAAATCTTGGCGAACTTTGCGTTTAGATTTTAATGTTATCCTTACTTAATAATTAAATTTGCCTGAATCAGAAAAACAAACGATGATAAATTCAAAAGAAAATTCCGAGCATTACATTTGGGGAAATAATTGTGACAGCTGGGTTTTATTAAACTCAGAAAACCTTTCTATCAAACAAGAAATGATGCCTCCAAAAACGAAAGAGCAACTTCATTTTCACAGAAATGCACAACAGTTTTTCTTTATTCTCAAAGGAAAAGCAAGATTTCACAGAGACGAGAATATTTATGAAGTTTACGCCAATTCAGGATTTCATATTCTGCCAAATCAAATTCATTTGATAGAAAATGACACAGAAAATGATTTGGAATTCTTGGTCATATCCAATCCTTCCACAAATAATGATAGATTTGCATTAGAAAAATAAAAGATGAAATCTCTATACAATCTTTTCGTCCGCCTGATGATTTTCGGGATGAAGGTCTTTGCACTCATCGATGGCAAAACCAAAAAAGGAATCCGAGGCAGAAAACAGTCTTTGGAAATTGTAAGAAATGCTTTTTCCCGAGAAGATAAAGTCCTGTGGATGCATGCTTCCAGCTTAGGTGAATACGAACAAGGTTTACCAGTTCTCGAGAAACTGAAGGAACATTTTCCGGATTATAAAGTGTTAATCACGTTCTTTTCACCTTCCGGTTATGAAAATGTGAAGAAGAAAAAACATATGGCAGACGCAATTTGTTATTTGCCTTTTGATAAAAATAAAGAAATTCAGGAATTTGTTTCCAGCTTCGATTGTCAGATTTTCTTCACTGTGAAATATGATTATTGGTACAATCTTTTAATTGAACTGAAAAATAGAGAAACAAAAATTTATGTGATTTCTGCTTTGTTTTATGAACATCAGATTTTCTTTGAAAATTATGGAAAATGGTTCGCCAAACAACTGAAAAATAACATCAACTGGTTTTTTCATCAAACCATCAAATCTTCAGCTCTGGCAAAAAATATCGGATTGATAAATTCCTCCGTTTCCGGCGATACAAGATTTGACCGCGTGAAACAGTTCTTGGATAGAGATAATCATCTCGATTTTATTGAAGAGTTTAAAGGCAGTCAGAAATTGATTGTTTTCGGAAGTTCTTGGCAAACTGAGGAAGATATCGCCCAACTCTTGGTCAAAAAACTTCCTGAAACCAAATTTGCCATCGCGCCTCACGATTTGCATCGCATTCCGCATTTGTTAAAATTATTTCCGAACGCCATTCTTTACAGTGCTCTTTCCAATTCTCCAACGCTTCAAACTTCGAATTATCAAATTCTCATCATCGACAGTATTGGAAAGCTTTCAAAATTATATTCTTACGCAGATTTGGCGGTTGTTGGCGGCGGTTTTCATACGGCAGGATTGCACAATATTTTGGAAGCTGCAGTTTATGACGTTCCAGTCATTTTTGGAAATCAGTATAAAAAAAATCCGGAAGCAGATAATTTGGTTGCAGCCAAAGGCGGAAAACACTTTGACGATTTTGTGACCGCAGCTGCTTTCATCGAGGAAGTGATGAAAAAAGATTTGTCAGCCGAAGAAGGCGAAGTTTCTTACCTGAAAGAAATGTCGAAAAATGCGGGTGATTTTGTGAAATCTCAGCCAAATTCTACGGAGATTATTTTGAAGAAAATATTGATTTAAACACAAGGTTCACAAAGTTTTTACACAAGGTTTGCTATTTTCATTTCCTCAAAAGCTTAATTGTGTTCTTTGTGAAGAGCTTGGTGTCTTTGTGATTAAAATATTACCTCAAAAATCCCTCACTCTTAATTCCTTTCACAATCAATTCAAAATGGTCGGGAATGTTTTCACTTTTCAACCAGTTGAAATCTAAACCATTATTGATGCAAAGTTTCTGGAAATAAATATTGCCATCGATTTTTTCATTGAGGTTTTCCAAAAATTCATCGATTTCCATCCAATAATCTTCATCCAGTTTTTTGGTCAAGGTCAGGGCTTTGAAGATTTTGTTGATGAGATAAATATAGAGTTTGTAGACGTTGTCGAATCTTTGTGTTCCAAGTTTTTCGTTGTGTTCTAATATTTCATTGATTAAAAATAAATTCAAGGAAACGTCGCCAAATTTATCCGTCGTGATTTTCACGTGTTCAGTGATTTCAGCACTTATTTTTCTGATGAGAACGAGAAAATATTTTTGATTTGCAATATATTTTGAAGCCAACGAAACTTTTTCATGAATGATTTCTTCCATTGCATCTCGTTTGTCGTCAACGGTTTCTAGGTCAATCAATTCGAAATAGAGTTTCTTGGAAAGCAATTTGTCTTTCTTCAGCAATCGGAAAATCAATTTATCTTTTTCGGCCGGCGAAAATTCGCTCAAAGCCTGCTTGAATTCTTTTGAATATTCCATTAATTGAAGATTTTTGAATATTTGATAAAACCGTTAAACGCCCAATTCGCTGTATAATACAGGGATTTCAAAGTGGAAAATTTCATATAATCTTTGTAAACCAGATATTGGTCTTTCATAATGTTTGATTTGTTTCGGGAAACGCTGTTTGGCAACATTCTGTATTTTGATAAGGTTTTTTTTAAAGGTTTTCCTTGTGGAATTTTCTTCAAAAGTTCCAGCCACATCACGTGGTCTTCGCGTTTTGTGCCTTCTGGAAAGTAGAATTTTCCAACTCTTTTGGAATCGTACATTGACGAAAGTAAAGATAATCTGCAGGTTCTCAAGAGATTATTGAAATTGACAATCGTGTCTGCTTCAAAATCACCGATTGTAGGATTCAGATTTTCGTCGCAACGGGAATAAGTGGAGTAGGCGAGTTCTGCATTTTCAGATTTCATAAAGTTGACCATTTCTTCGAGGAAATTCGATTCCCAAAAATCATCGGCATCCAGAAATGTGATAAATCTTCCGGTAGCATTTTCCAAAGAAATATTTCTTGCGTGTCCTGCGCCGCCATTTTTCTTCGCTTTGAAAACTTTGATTCTTGGGTCATTTTGTTCTTCCAGAATCTCTACGGAATTGTCTGTGGAACAATCATCAGTAATCAGCCATTCCCAATCTTTGAAAGTTTGATTGAGGACAGAATTGATGGTTTCATCCAAATATTTTGAAGAATTGTAACTCGGTGTGATGATTGAGATTTCCGGCACTTTCGATTTTTTACAAAGATAAAGATATAGACTTTAAGATAATGATTTTTCAGATAATAGACTTTTGGTAATGAAAACACTTCGACTCCGCTCAGTGTGACATCTCTAATACTAACGGGTTTTTGAAGTTGTCAGTGTGAGCGGAGTCAAAGACTTTATCTTTTATATGCTTCACTTCTTTTTGAATGACAAATGTTGATTCGAAGCTGGAATCTGCGCCCCGACTTGAGCGGAAATCCTTTTTTGCGTGTAATCAGGTTCAACTTAACTGAAACCGTCTGCAAAAAAGATTGGGAGCGGAAGGCGGAAATAGCTGCCCAAATAATTATTATTGTGGAAAAGTGAATCCGAAAATTTAAAATTGTCTATTTATTTCAAAATCTTAACTTTGTGAATCTTAAAAAAATTATTCATTACTAATTCTTACTTTATAGAATGTTTTACGACCATCAGCAGATAGAAAAAAAGTGGCAGAAATACTGGGAAGACAACCAAACTTACAAGACTTCCGACTCAACCGATAAACCGAAATTCTACGTCCTCGATATGTTTCCGTACCCATCCGGAGCGGGACTTCACGTGGGGCATCCGCTTGGATACATCGCGTCGGATATCTATGCGCGATTCAAAAGGCATCAGGGTTTCAACGTTTTGCATCCTGTTGGTTATGACAGTTTTGGACTTCCTGCTGAGCAGTATGCGATACAAACCGGAACGCATCCTGCAATTACGACTGAACAAAATATCACGAGATACGAGGAGCAATTAAGAAAAATCGGGTTTTCATTTGACTGGAGCAGGGAAGTGAGAACTTCGGACGCTTCTTATTATAAATGGACGCAATGGATTTTCATTCAATTGTTTCACTCTTGGTACAATACAGATACAGACAAGGCTGAATCTATCGAAACTTTGATCAAACATTTTGATGAAAAAGGAACAGAAGGTTTGAATGCCAATCAAAATGAGGAATTGAATTTCACTTCAGATGAATGGAAAAATTATTCTGAAATTAAGAAAGAAGAAATATTATTAAATTATCGTCTGGCTTTCCGTGCAGAAACAACTGTGAACTGGTGTCCAGCATTGGGAACCGTTTTGGCGAACGACGAAATCAAGGATGGAAAATCCGAACGAGGCGGTTATCCTGTTTTCCAAAAGAAAATGATGCAGTGGAGTATGAGGATTTCTGCATACTCGGAAAGATTGTTACAAGGTTTGAAAACTTTGGACTGGCCTCAACCTTTGAAAGATGCTCAGGAATATTGGATTGGAAAATCTCAAGGTGCGCAGGTAAGATTCTCAACTGAAAACGGAGAAACGATTGAAGTTTTTACAACCCGTCCCGACACGATTTTCGGAGCAACCTTTATGGTTTTGGCACCGGAAAATCCTTTGGTTCAATATTTAACAACAGCAGAACAAAAAGTTGAGGTTGACCAATATATAGAAGAAACGTCAAAAAAAACTGAACGTGATAGAATGGCTGACGTGAAAAACGTGAGTGGTGCTTTCACGGGAAGTTATGCCATCAATCCATTTACTGGGAAGAATATTCCAGTTTATATTTCGGATTATGTGTTGATGGGTTACGGAACTGGTGCTGTAATGGCTGTCCCTGCGCACGACGAACGTGACCATAGATTTGCTAAGAAATTTAATCTGGAAATCATCAAGGTTGTAGAGTCTGATGTGGATGTTCAGGAAGAAGCGTACGATTCTAAGGATTCGGTTTGTGTGAATTCTGATTTCCTGAATGGCCTTAATTATAAGGATGCAAAATCCAAAATAATTGCTGAAATCGAAAACCGAGGAATTGGTCACGGAACAACTAATTACAGACAGCGTGATGCGATTTTCTCCAGACAAAGATATTGGGGCGAGCCGGTTCCTATCTATTATAAGGATGGAATGCCGTACACTTTACCAAATTCCGCTTTGCCTTTGGAACTTCCTGAAGTCGAAAAATATCTACCAACAGAAGACGGCGACCCGCCATTAGGAAATGCAAAAACATTTGCGTGGGACGAAGCAAATCAGAAAGTGGTTGATACGGATTTGATTGATGATAAAACCGTTTTCCCATTAGAATTATCCACAATGCCAGGTTGGGCAGGAAGTTCGTGGTATTTCCTAAGATATATGGACCCGAATGATGACGAAGTTTTTGCTAAAAAAGAATTGACCGATTATTGGGGACAAGTTGATTTGTACATCGGTGGAAGCGAGCACGCAACAGGACATTTGCTATATTCCCGTTTTTGGAATATGTTTTTGAAAGACAGAGGTTACATTGAACAAAATGAGCCTTTCCAAAAATTGATTAATCAAGGAATGATTTTGGGAATGAGTGCTTTTGGGTATAGAATTTTTCTTGATGCTAATCAATATGACTTAAAAGATAAAAACCTTGAAAAGAAAAGGTTAAATTTAGTTATTCCTTCAAAATATCTCGATTTTCATATAAATCCTGACGGAAAAGAAGTGAAAGAAGCTTTTGTCATAAGTGAAAAGTATGAGGAAGAAGTTATAAAACAGATTAAAGAAAAAACAAGTATCGATATAGAAAAATTCAAAGGGTTTTCTCCTCAAAGATTTCATATTAATATTTCTTTATTAAAAGGAACTACGGACGAGCTTGATGTAGAAATGTTTAGAAATAATGAACTATATAATAAAGAATTTTTTGATGCTATTGTAATTACAGATAATGGAAAATATATTACAGACCGTGAAGTTGAAAAAATGTCAAAATCCAAATACAATGTCGTTAATCCGGATGATATCTGTAACGAATATGGCGCGGACGGTTTAAGATTGTATGAAATGTTTCTGGGTCCATTAGAACAATCCAAGCCTTGGAACACGCAAGGCCTAAGCGGAGTTTATGGTTTCCTGAAAAAATTCTGGAATCTTTATTTCGATGGCGATACGTTTGAAGTTTCTGATGAAGAGCCTACAAAAGCGGAATTCAAGATTCTGCATACATTAATCAAGAAAGTGCTTTTTGATATCGAGAATTTTTCTTTCAATACCTCAGTGTCGTCATTTATGATAGCAGTCAATGAGTTACAAAAGTTGAAATGTAATAAGAGAGCGATTCTGGAGCCATTGGCAATAATAATCTCGCCTTATGCGCCACACATCTGTGAAGAGGTATGGAATTTGCTGGGAAATAATTCGTCTATAGAGTTCGAGAAGTTTCCAATTCTCGATGAAGCTTATCTAGTAGAAGATGAGATAGATTACCCAGTAAGTTTTAACGGAAAAATGAAATTCAAAATTAAATTGGCTTCTGATTTACAAAAGGACGAAGTTGAAAAAATAATTTTGGAGAATCAGAATGCAAAAAGATACTTGGAAGGCAAAACGGTGAAAAATTTCATCTTTGTTCCCAAGAAAATCATTAATATTGTCTCATAAGTAAGCAATGAAATGGGGCGTTTTTAAAATTTAACAAAAATTTATTATATATTATAAATGTAATTATTGAATCGGAAAACATAAAAATAATTCACAATTTTTGGTTATATTTTATAATGTTTGGAAAGATTGATAATAAATTGATAAAAAATAAGTTTAATTTTAATAATATACGAATGCGGTCTCGATTGCATTGACAAAAAAAACAAAAAGTAACATTATTTAGTTTGCATTTTTAAATAATTTGACTTTATTTTACAGAATAAAATTTAACAATTATAATTTAGTTTTAATATGGAAATGAATGTTTCAAACACAGACGAGCAAGTAGTTGCTAGAAAAAAGGGAGGTCTTAATCCTGCGGTAATTATACCAATTTTATTCGCTATTGGTATTGCAATCTTTTTATTTGTATTAGGTAACCCATCTAACTTTCAGGAGGATGCGCGTACTGCCGGTACAGCTTCAGTAGCTTTTGCTGATATCAAAGGGACGGAGTTACATCCACACGGATTAGGAGTTATCTATATGGGAGGAGTTCTTGTTCCTGTTTTGATTACTTTTATGATCATCGTGATCGTTTTCTCTATCGAGAGAGCAATCGTTTTAAGCAAAGCTTCAGGAAACGGAAATGTTGATAATTTCGTTTTGAAAATCAGAAGTTTATTAAACAACAACAAAGTTGACGAGGCTCTTGAAGAGTGCGACAGACAGCAAGGTTCTATCGGAAACGTTGTGAAAGAAGGTCTTACGACTTACAAAGCTTTGGCTCACGACACAACTCTTGATAAAGAACAGAAAATGGCTGGTCTTAACAAAGCGATTGAAGAAGCTACAACTCTTGAAATGCCAATGTTGGAGAAAAATATGAACATTCTTTCTACACTAGGTACTGTTGCCACTTTGGTAGCATTGTTGGGAACTGTACTAGGTATGATCCGTTCATTCCAGGCGTTAGGAGAAGCAGGTGGAACACCAGATGCTGCTGCACTATCAATTGGTATCTCTGAAGCATTGATGAATACAGCTTTAGGTATTGGTACTTCTGCAATCGCGATTATTCTTTATAACTATTTCACATCTAAAATTGATGGTTTGACTTACAAGATTGACGAAATCTCTATGAGCATCCAACAATCTTTTGCTGAATTTCATTAAGAAATTGAGCGTCTTATAAAATGTATTTTACATTTTAAATTTCATCAAATAGTTAAATAGACAAAACAATGGCGAGAATTAAACCAAAAAGACATGGTGTAGCTCTGGATATGACAGCAATGTGTGATGTGACATTTTTACTTCTTACATTCTTCATTATGACTACCCAGTTCAAAAAGCCCGATGTGGCACAGATAAAACCGCCTTCTTCTATATCAGAGAAAATACTTCCTGATGCAAGTCTAATGACAGTAAATGTTGATCCAAACGGTGTGTTTTATTTTCAACCCGTAGATAACGGTACAGAAAAATTACAGCTTTTGGACAAAATGGGAGCAAAGTATAATATGACTTTCACAAACCCAGAAAAAGTTGCGTTTGCAAAATTAGAATCAGTAGGAGTGCCAATGGGGCAGCTGAAAAGTTTTTTGAATCTGCCTGCAGAAAAACAAAAAGCTTACAAAGCGACGGAAGGAGTTCCGATGGATAGTACAAATAAACAATTGATTGATTGGGTACAGCAAAGTTTAGCAGTTAATCCTAACTACAAGTTAGCGATCAAAGGTGATGTAACTACAAAATACCCAAAAGTGAAAGGTTTATTTGAAGGTTTAAGAGATATTGATTTTCTTAAATTCTGGTTGATCACATCACAAGAAGCTAAAACAAATTAATTCGAGAAATGGCAGAAGTACAAGTAAAAGAGGATTCCGGGAAAGGCGGCAAGGTCCGCTCGAAAAAGCAGAATCCACGTGTAGATATGACACCGATGGTTGATTTGAATTTCTTGATGTTGATGTTCTTTATGTTCACCACAACATTTAGTAAACCAAATGTGATGGACCTTGGTCTTCCAGCAAAACCTAAGGATCCTAAACAACAGCCTGAAACAGAAATCAAATTGAATAATTCAATTTCTATCATTATAGGGAAAGATAACAAGATATTTTACCATCAGTTGGATCAAGCAGGTCTTAATGAGCAAACTCTTGTTGAAACCAATTTTGATAGAGAAGGTATTACGAAAGTAATAGAGAGAGCAAAAGCCGGAGCATCTGATAAAGAAAAGTTCACAGTAATTATCAAGCCAACGGACGATGCAGTATATAAAAACTTTGTAGACATTCTAGATGAAATGGCTATTACCAAAAACGAAAGATATGGGGTTACCGATATCAAACCGTGGGAAGAAGCTATTTACAAAAAGAAAGTAGGAGAATAGTTCCACTACAAGTATCATATTTAATAATATTAAAATGGCAGACGAAAATTTGAAGTACGATCTTTCTCTTGATGAGATTGTATTTGAAAATAGAAATAAAGAATACGGAGCATATGACCTTAGGACAAGATATGCCAATGTGCTTACAAAATCATTCTTAATTGGGACCGCTTTCTTTATCCTTCTTGCTGTATCTCCTTTGATCTATCTTAAGATTCAACAGATGAATGCTAAAGATAAAGTAGAAGTGGATGCAAACTTGGTTAATATTTTGGAAGAACAACCCATTTTAGAACAACCTAAGGAAGAAGAACCACCTCCACCACCTCCACCAAAAGAGGAAGAGAAACAGGAGGTAATTCAGAACGTAGTTCCGGAACCTAAGAAAGCTCCAAAGATCGAGACTCCACCGCCGCCAATTACAAAACAGTTGGAAACGACGACTGGTCTTAACAATCAAGAGGGTGTGAAAACACCAACTTACACGCCACCGCCACCGCCCCCAGGAACTGGTAAAGTAGTGACAGCAGAGGTGAAGCCAGTGACTAATGAGGTTTACGAATCAGTAGATCAGGCAGCAGAATATCCTGGAGGTATCAATTCATTCAGAAATAAATTCCAGAATAATTTTGATTCAGGAAGTTTGGAAGGTGAAGGTACTTTGAAAACAGAAGTGACATTTGTTGTTGAAAAGGACGGGTCTCTTACGCAGGTAAAAGCCTCGGGCTCAAATTCTGACTTTAACAAGGAAGCGGAAGCAACCGTTAAAGGATTGAGAACAAAATGGACTCCTGGTAAAGTTAACGGACAGCCTGTAAGATCTAGATTTAGATTCCCAGTTACAATGAATTTCCAATAAGGAATAAAATAGTAATGTATTATACAAAAGAGAAGTTTTTATAACTTCTCTTTTTTTATTAAATTTGTTTTTATGTATAAATGGCTTTCTTTAGTTGTAGGATTTTTCTACATCGCATTTGGTGTTTTTATTTTGGTTTACAGATATAAGCAGATTACAGAATCCGATATCGCTTATCCTCTAGGTGCATTACTTTTGGTGTATGGTATTTTTAGGTTTGTGAGAGCAATAATTGTACTCAAAAATGATAAATCAGAATGAAAAAAATATTTTTTCTGATCATCGCAAGTTTTGCTTTGATCTATTCGTGTTCAAAAGATAAGGACATAGATAATCCTAACAAAGGCGAAATTACCATAGAAGCCGACGAATCTTTTAAAAGTGTAGCAGAAGCTTTAGTTGAAAGATACACCGCACTTAATCCAAAGACAAAAATTAATCTGGTTATTAAGAAAGAAGATTTAGGTCTTCTGGATCTGTTGGATAAGAAAGCACGAGTAATTGTTATGTCTAGGGAACTTTCCAAAAAGGAAAAAGAAGCTTATGACAAAAAGATAGATCTTCCTTGGAAGCCTGCAAAATTTGCTGCAGATGCTGTACTGTTTGTTGTACCTAAAGATTCGCCTTTAGAGTCTATTTCAATGGAAGAAATTTATGCTGATTTGAATTCTGATAAAAAGAGATTAATTTTTGACGGCGTTAATTCCAGTAACTTAAATTTTATTGCTCAAAAGTTTAATAAAAATCCTTCTGAATTAAAGTTTTCTATCATTAATGGAAACGAAAATGTTGCGGAACAGCTTAAAAATTATCCTGATAAAATTGGTGTTATCAGCTACAATACAATCAGCAGACCTTTCGGAGTAGAAGCGGAAAAACTTAGAAATGAGCTGAAAGTTCTGAAGGTCATAAAAAATAATAAATCTTATGATGTTTCTACTGATACATTGAAAGATATGAGTTATCCATTTACCCGGGTTTTATATTTCATTACCAATGAAGCATATTACGGTTTAGGAAATGGTTTCATTAGATTTTCTTGCCAGCAATTGGGTCAGATTATTGTAGAAAAAGAAGGGTTACAACCTTACAATATTTTTAAAAGGGAAGTTCAAATGAGATAAGCCAATTTTTAATATTTATTTAACAGAAGAATTAAATATAATTATCTATTTTGGTCTAAATATTGTCGATAAAACCAAAATTTATCAGTTAAGAAAAATGAAAAAAGAGAATAGAATGAATTTATCAAAAAAAATTGTTGTTACAGCTACGGTAGGCTTTTTTACAAGTTTTAGTTTTGCACAATCTGTACAAGACGGGATTAACTTTGTAGATAGTCAAAAATATGCAAAGGCAAAACAAAATTACACAGACCTTATTAATCAAAATCCTAAAGAAGCAAGCAATTACTTCTATTTAGGTAACACATATTTAACACAGTTCGATCCTAATTTTGATTTGGCTCAGGAGAGTTTCAATAAGGGGCTTGCAACTGATGCCAAAAGTTATTTGAACAAATTAGGTTTGGCTTCTATAAAACTAGGTAAAGGAGATAAATCTGCTGTCGCAGAGATTCAGCAGATCGTAAAAGATTCTAGAGAGAAAGATGCAGAGGTACTTTTCCGTGCTGGTGAAGCTTTGACATTGTTTGAAAAAAATAGTTCACCTGATCTGGCTATCGGTTTCTTGAACAAAGCAATCGAAAAGTCTCAAAAAGCGGGAGTTCCTGCGAACTACTATTATGCTTTGGGTGATGCATACAGAATCAAGAAGGATCCAGGAAACGCAATGACTGCTTATGATAAAGCAGAAGCTGTGGCAAAAAATAAGGCTTCAGTTTATACAAGAAAAGGTACACTTTGGATTGCTGCACAACAGTGGCAACAAGCGAAAACGAACATCGATAAAGCGATTGCTGTAGATCCAACTTACGCACCAGCTTACAAAGCTTTGGCGGGTTTCAATATCAAATATCAGAAAAATGCTGAGGCAACTCAGAATTTGATCAACTACACGAAGTATGCTGATGAGGATCCATATACTCAGTTGGAGATTGCAAAACTTTATTTTACCAATGAAGATTATGCTAATGCAAAAACAACATTAGATTCTGTTTTTGATAAAGTAAATGATCCAATCAAATACAAATTAAGAGCTTACATCCAATATGGAGAAGCTAAGTATGCAGAAGCTCAGCAAAGCATCGGTACTTTCTTGTCTCAGGCCGATAAATCCAGAGTACAAGCTTCTGACGAAGGTTTACAAGGTCTTATCGCGGCAGGATTGGCAAAAGATGAGAAAGATGCAGCTAAAAAAGCACAACTTGAATCTACAGTTCAACAAAAGATTGCTATTGCGAAGAATGCAAAAGACGAAACTTTGAACTGGGACGAAGAGTTAGCAAAGATCAAAGGCGGATTGGTAGGTATTACAGCTGATGCAGGTGGTACATCTCCGGAGATTGAAGCTTTGAAGACTAAAGTTGCAGCAAACGCTCAAGATACAGATGCGATCTACAAATTGGCACAAGCATACCAAGATATCAAAAACTGGAATGGTGCTATCTTAACTTGGCAAAAAATGATCACGCTTCTTCCTACTTGGGAGCCGGCTTATTATAGCCAAGGTTATGCTTATCAGCAAGCGGGAAGCCAAGAATTGGCATCTGCTGCTTATCAAAAGTATATTGATATTTTGTTGGCAAAACCCGCGACCGATCAGGAAACGAATAAAGAAACAATGTCTTATGCGTACTTTGCAATCGCATTTATAGCTAAAGACAGTGATAAGGAAAAAGCAAAAGCTAATATTGAAAAATCATTGGCGCTGAATCCAACGTATGCAGATGCACTTGCATTGCAAAAAGCACTTAATCAATAATCTCACCGAGATACATATCAAACTTCCCAATTCATAAGATTGGGAAGTTTTGTTTTTAGTAATTTTGCATTAATTAAAAATGAAATCGCTTAACAGTGATTACATAAGTAAGACCAATAAAAAACAGTATATGAAATGTGATTTTCTAGCCATAGGCGCTCATCCGGATGATGTAGAATTAGGGTGTGGTGGAACTATTGTTAAATTGATATCCGAAGGAAAAACGGTCAGTGTGATCGATTTGACCGAAGGAGAATTAGGGACCAGAGGAACTGCAGAGACTAGAGCCGAAGAAGCTAAAAATGCAGCAAAGATATTAGGCATAAGTGCAAGGGAAAATCTAAAACTAAAAGATGGCTTCCTTACTAATTCTGAAGAATACCAACTGAAGATCGTAGAAAAGATCAGAAAATACAGACCAGAAATTGTGTTGGCAAACGCCATAGATGATCGACACCCAGATCATGCAAAAGCAGCAAAATTGGTTTCGGATGCTTGTTTCCTGGCAGGCCTTAAAAAAATTGAAACATATGATAATAACGAGTTACAGGAAGTTTGGAGACCCAAACATATCTTCCATTATATCCAATGGAAAAATGTGGTGCCAGAATTTGTGATAGATATTACTGGTTTTTTGGATAAAAAAATAGAAGCTTGCCTGGCTTACAAAACTCAATTCTATAATCCAGAATCCAAAGAACCTGTTACACCTATTGCTACAAAGGATTTCCTTGAAAGTTTGACTTACAGGGCTCAAGACTTGGGAAGGCTTTCTGGAGTAGAATTTGCTGAAGGTTTTACCACAGAAAAATTGGTTGCACTCAAAAATTTTGAAGGAATTATTTGCAATTAAACGATAAAGTACTATATTTGCACACGCAAAAACGGTGATTGTAGCTCAGTTGGTTAGAGCGCCGGATTGTGGTTCCGGAGGTCGGGGGTTCGAGACCCCTCATTCACCCCAAATTAAAAGCGCATTCTTTTTAGGATGCGCTTTTTTATTATTCAAGAATATTTTTTTAAATTACCTATTCAAATCTTTGCGATGTTCATAAAACTGAGTTCTCTCTTATCATACAGGAATTTATTGATAGCGAACATTTTCATTGTTGTTCTCAAAATTCTTTATGTAACGATGATACAAAAAGAGTTTTTGACCTTGGAAGATTTTACGATAGCAAAAAATATCGTCGAATATCACCAATATTCAGAATTTGTGGCGCAAGGCGGAACGGCTTTCAAATTACCAGTCTATCCTTTTTTTATAAGTTTTTTTCTATGGCTTTTGGGAAGTCATGCACTTTTAGCTATAGCGATCACGCAAGCTATATTAAGTTTTTTCACACCTGTACTTTTGTATAAGATCATAAGGATGTTCGGAAATGAAAAGATGGGTATTATTTCTGGTTTTTTATTTCTCTTGTCACCGGCGTATTTTCTTTATCCAGGAATCATAGAGGCTTCCAATATTTTTATAAGCATTCTTCTTTTATGGTTTTATTTGTATTTCAGGATTTGGTTTACGGTAGAAATTAAGAATACAAGTATTGTAATGTTAGGTATTGTCACCGCTTTATTATTCCTCACACAGGTCGTTATAGTACCGTTATGTTGTTTGATGCTTTTAGCACTTTTGGTGCTCAAAAAAATTACTTTAAAACATTTTTCCTGTCTACTACTTGTTACTGGGCTTCTATATTCGCCTTGGGTCATCAGGAATTATGGTGTCTTTGATAAGGTGGTTTTGTCCAAATCACCCACTTGGCAAAATATATATTATGGATTTACGGAGAAAGGGCAGTTGTTGGATGATCTCAAATTGATCCCTTTCGAGAGAGATCATTATCTCTACCAAATGAGGGATGAAGTCAATGAGTTTGCGATGGAAGAAACCTACAAAAAGGAAGTTGAAAGAGTTACTCATGGTAAACCGCATTACTTTATCAAAAAAGCAGCTAGCAATTTCCTTTGTCTTTGGTTTGTACCTCCCAAATATTTTTATGACAACAGCCTGTCAGTATTGATGGGACGCAAGGTTTATGTCGTTATTCTAAATCTAATGACAATCGTATCTCTAGTCTTTTTGTACAAGAGGTCCAGACTGTTGTTTTGGTTTTCGCTTCTGTTCTTTGCTAATTTTTCTTTCCCCTACATGATCGGACACGCTGCCAATATGAGATTCAAGTTGGATTTTGAATGGTATCAATTGATCTTAGCATCTTTCCTAGTTTGGGAACTGTCGAGATATTACAAACAAAAAAACGCATCTGTGTAGATGCGTTTGTCTTTTCTAATTTTCTAAACCTCGTCGTCAGATTCTATGGTAAAAGATTTTGATTTGAAATCTTTGTCATGTCTCTCAGAGATCACATCTTCACCTTTCTGTTGGATGATAAAGTCTGTAGATTCATTGAATAGTTCTTGGAAACTTTTGAAATCCTCTTTGTAAAGGTAGATCTTATGTTTTTCAAAAGTTGCTTCTCCATTTTCCCCAAAATTCTTTTTGCTTTCTGTAATGGTCAAATAGTAATCACCCGCTTTCGTCTCCCGCACATCAAAGAAATACGTTCTTCTGCCTGCTTTCAACACCTTAGTGAAAATCTCATTCTCATGTCGTTCTTTAAATTCACTCATCGTTATTTATTTTTTAGAAATCTGTATTAACAAATATAACAGAATTCTCCGAAATTCAAAATGTTTTGTTAAAAAAACCTTTAAATTGAGCGAATTTCTTAAAATTTTGATAATATCATTAACGATTTAGCGGTAAAATCAGTTCAAATATAAGATATCATCAGCTCGCTTTGCGCTTGATTCTCTATGAGTTATGATAATGGATGTCGTTGTTTTAAGGTCTTTATCGATGTTTTGAAGAATATTCTCTTCGGTCTCCGTATCCAAGGCAGATAGGCAATCATCGAAGATCAAGATATTCGGTTGTTTTATCATGGCCCTGGCGATGCAAATCCTCTGTTTCTGCCCACCAGACAGCATTACGCCCCGTTCGCCCACCATTGTTTCGTACTGTTCTTTGAACTCTTCTATGTTTTTGTGAACGTCTGCTTTTTTCGCCATTTCTACCACCAAGCTGCGGTTTGGCTTGTCAATCGCAAAGCCGATATTGTTCTCGATAGTATCGGAGAAAAGATAACTTTCCTGCGGTGTGTAGCCCAATTGGTCACGGTAAAGTTTCAAATTGTGGGTTTTCAGATTTTTTCCGTCGATGAGAATTTCGCCTTCGTCTGGATCGATCAATCTGCAGATCAGTTGCGCGATGGTAGATTTACCGCTTCCGGTTTTCCCCATGATCGCAAGGGATTTTCCGGCGTCAACTTTGAAGCTAAGGTTATCAACAGCTTTGATTCCTGTATTTGGATAAGTATAACTTACATTTCGGAATTCAATTTCGCCGTTTATGGGATAGTTTTCTGAATTTGTATTGATGATATCAGATTTTACATTCATAAATTCGTTCACACGCTGCATACTCGCTTCTGCTCTTTGATTGACGGAAGTGACCCAACCTAGCATCGAGAAAGGGAAGATCAGCATGTTGATGTACATGAAAAAGTCGGCAATGGTTCCTACACTCATTTCGCCGGCAATATATTTCTGCCCGCCGATGTAGAGAATAGCGACATTCAAAAGTCCGACAACGAAAAGAATGATTGTGAAGAAGTAAGCCTCAGTTCTTGCAAGGTCAAGTGCTTTGTCCTGATAATCTTTGACTTTGATGCCGTAGTTTTTCTCGATATACCTTTCTTTACTAAAGAACTTTACAACGCGGATTCCCGAGAAACTATCTTGTACAAAAGTTGAAATCCCTGATTGACTCTTTTGCATCACCTTCGATTTCTTGTTGATGATGTCACTCACTTTATAAATTCCGAAAGAGAGAATCGGCAGTGGAACCAAAGTCCAAAGCGTCATCTGAACATCGGTCATGAACATATAAATACTCGTGATGATCAATAGGATAATGAGATTCACAACGTACATCACGCCAGGACCAAGGTACATTCTGATGGCGACCACATCCTCGCTCAATCGGTTCATTAAGTCGCCAATGGTCGTTTTTTTATAATCGGTGACAGATAATTCCTGATAGTGTGTGTAGATCTTGTTTTTCAGTTCGTACTCGATTCTTCTAGATGCTACGATGATGGTCTGTCGCATCATAAAGGTGAAAAATCCGGAGAGCAATGAACAAACGATCAAAATTCCTGAATTGATGAAAATGATCCTAAAATAAGCCCAGTTGTTTTGGACGTTCTCTATAAGTCCTGCTTCGTCAGATAATTTGATTGTTGAGTAATTTTTCTCAATGATATTGATGGTTTGTCCGATATATTGGATCTTGTATATCGCAAAGAAATTACTGAGAATAATGAATAAAAATCCCCAAAATAATAGCACGCGATGTTTCCAGAAATATGGATTAAGTGTTTTTAAAGCTTTCATTCTTTTTGCTTTGATTTTCCAAAAGCGATGCAAAATTAATGATTTAAAATTTCAGAAAAGATTTTAAAGCCTTATTTGAGATTTCTTAACAAATGGTAAGTCAATTTATCATTCATAAAGGGCGTGAAAAATAACAAGATTCAGTATTTTTGTATTCGAAAAATTTAATTAAAAATGAATCCGAAACCTAAATACGATGTTGTACTGGTCGGTGGTGGGATCATGAGTGCAACATTGGCAACGATGCTCCACGAGTTTGATCCAACATTGGAAATTGCAATCTTCGAAAGACTGGAAAAAGTAGCCAAGGAAAGTTCGTCTGCATGGAACAACGCAGGAACAGGACATTCCGCTTTTTGTGAACTAAATTATACACCGGAAAAAGACGGTAAGATCGATATCAAAAAGGCAGAATATATTGCTGAACAATTCGAAGTTTCCAAGCAATTCTGGTCTTACCTGATCAACAAAGGAATCATTGATAATCCAAAAGAATTCATCAATTCTTGTCCACACATGAGTTTCGTTTTTGGAGAGAAGGATGTCAATTATCTTAAAAAAAGACATGATGCACTTCTAAAATCACCACTATTCCAAGGAATGGAATTTTCCGATGACCATGAGAAACTGACAGAATGGATCCCATTAATGATGCAAAAAAGAATGGCTTCCGATCAATTGGCTGCAACCAAAATGGATCTGGGAACTGATGTGGACTTTGGAAAGTTAACGGTTAAATTGATAGAACATCTGGACAAGACCGAGTCAGTAGAAGTTTTCACCTACCACGAAGTTAAAGACATCGATGCAGACGGAAAAGGAAGCTGGAATTTGAAAGTGAACGACAGAAAAAACCTTCACAAACAAACCGTGAATGCAGATTTCGTTTTCATTGGTGCTGGCGGTTATGCCTTGCCACTTTTGGACAGTTCTGGGATTGAAGAAAGTAAAGGCTACGGTGGATTCCCGATCAGTGGACAATGGCTGGTCAGCAGAAATCCTGAATTGGTAGAAAAACACCAGGCGAAAGTTTACACGCAAGCTACAGTAGGCGCACCACCAATGTCTGTCCCTCACTTGGATCTTAGAATTATTGATGGAGAAAAAGCATTATTGTTTGGCCCTTTCGCGGGATTCTCGACCAAGTTTTTGAGAGAGGGCAGTTATCTTGATCTTCCAGAAAGTGTGAACTTCAAAAATATAAGATCTTTATTCGGTGTTTGGTGGCACAACATGCCTTTGACCAGATATCTGATCCAACAGGTGACGATGAACAAATCTCAAAGAATGTCGCATTTAAGAGACTTTGTGACCGATGCTCAGGAAAAAGATTGGGAATTGATGCAAGCCGGACAAAGAGTTCAGATCATCAAAAAAGACCGTTTCGAAGGTGGAAGATTAGAATTTGGAACTGAAGTGGTCGTGAACAAAGACAAAAACATCGCTTCACTTTTAGGCGCTTCTCCTGGTGCAAGTACCTCTGCATTTGCAATGATCATGGTTTTGGAAAATTGCTTTGCCGATAAACTGAAAACCGATTGGAAAGATAAATTGGTAGAAATGGTTCCGAGCTACGGTAAAAAACTGGCAGAATATCCTGAATTGATCAACGAAATAAGAGATTATTCTAAGGAGAAATTAGAACTGGAATATTAATGACCACTTTAGCTTTTTATAAACCCGAGGACTTTATCGATCTTACGAATTACACGTTGGACGATGAACAAAGCCAATTCACGGCAATGCCGAAAGCAACTTTGGAAATTATAAAAGAGAAAAATACAGGAGACAAATTTCCAGTTAGTATTTTTTTTAATGACAAAGCGGTTGGATTCTTCGTCCTCGATTTCGGAGAAGATAAATTTGATTTGACAGAAAATGTAAACTCTACTTTGCTCAGGTCGTTATCTATTAATCTTGAGTATCAAGGTAAAGGAGTTGGAAAAACAGCAATGGTCATCGTTTCTGATTTTATCAAAGAGAATTTTCCACCTTGTACAGAAATTGTCTTGGCTGTCAACTTCAATAATAAAAGTGCTTACAATCTGTATCTGAAATGTGGTTTCTTGGACGAAGGTAAAACTAGGGAAATGAGTAAAGGATCTCAACATCTTTTATCAAAGAGAATTTAAATGAGCGAAACAATTGTAAAACCAAAGATCGATGAAGAGATCCTTCGCCAACTTCAATCGGAGACGATAGAGGAAAAGCAGGTGATCTTGCATTGCTGCTACAAATCTCAGTTTTTTTTGGAAGAGAAGATCAGGATATGGTCATCCACTTATTTGATAGACAGGAATTCTGACCATATTTCCAAACTTATCCACTTCGAGAACATCAGTTTGTTCCCAACCTGGACAGATGTTCCGCATGGGAAAGAATATTGGTTTACACTCGTATTTGCAGGATTGCCAAAAGATTGTAAAAGTTTCGATTTTATAGAATTGATTCCTCAGAACAATGGTTTTTTTGAAGAAGGTATTGCGAGAAATGGGTCGGATGTTTATAAGATCAGATTAGATATGTAAAGTAAAAGGTTCAGAAATTTCTGAACCTTCTTTATTTTATTAAGGATTTTCTTTTAGTCTTTTAAAAGCATTTTCCAATTCCGAATTTTTTTCAAACTTGTATTCTTTTTTGTCTAAAAGCGATTTTGAAAACTTGATCCTATCATCTGTCAAAGGATGGCTAGATAAGAGTTCGGGAATTTCTCCGTCATGACTTGTCTTGAGCGTTTTGAAGAGTTGATACATTCCATCAGGGTCGATTTTATTCTTTTTCAAAATTTCATAAGATCCAAGGTCGGAAGATGATTCAAATGCTCTGGAGAACGAAAGGTTATTCAGCTGGTTCGCATTGTCGGCGAGACTTGTCATAACGCCATTCACATCGCCGACTACGACCGAAACTACAAGATAACCAGCGAGACTTCTTGCCAAGGTTTTTGTGCTGTGTCTTTCCTTGACGTGTGTTGCCTCATGCCCCAAAAGTGCGGCCAGTTCTTCGTAATTCTCAATTTTAGAAAGAAGACCTGTGTAAACTACAATAGTTCCATTGGGTAAAGCCAAAGCATTGATCTCCTTATCATCGATAACTTTGAAGTTAAGTTTCCGATGGGTTCCAAAATCAATGTGATCCGCAAAGTTTTGAAGTTTGGCAGAACGTTTTTCATCAATATTAGAAAATGATCTGATCTGCTGAAAACTTCTGTCACCAATTTCTTCATCAAAACTTAGCGGCATCAGATCCGTTACTTTTTCACCGATCCAAGGAATGATGAAAATGTAAAAACAGGCAATCAAAGTAAACGTCGCAACTGTGGCTGTAAGGTAAAATTTCGGGCCAAGGTCGAGAAGTGTATGATACCAAGAGATATTTCTGGATTGTTTTGCAGATTGGTAAATGGTATTTGCAACTTCAGCATTATCAATTTTTAGACTTTCCGAAAGATTGTCCTTTCTGGTGATAATCAGATGATCTCCAATTTTTTCAAACTTGATATCCTGAAATTTCCAGACTGATCTTTTGTTCTCGAAATAATAAGAAATCTGCTCACCAAGAAAAACTTCCAGATCCAAAAGATAGGGTCTGGAAGTTTTGCCATCAAAATATTTTGCTGGTGTAGAAAGTTTCATTTAGATGATTCCGGAAAGGTCCATCGCGTCCAAAGCTTCATCGCCAAAGGCATTTTTGTACTCGGCTTCCGTTTGTTTCAAAGCGTCAAGGTCGATATTTCCGACAATTTCTATATTGCTGAAAAGTTTGGTCAAAGTTCTCACTTCCACGAATGCATAACCAATTCCTAAGGTGAAAATGATGATCAACATATTGATGATTGTCAATTCAAAGATGTCGCCAGGCGTCAACTTGGATTGGAATCTCACTTTTTCATTACCGTTGTTAAGTGTCAAATGATCCAAATAGAATCTCAGAATGTCCCTTTGGAACCAAAAGCTGTAGATGCCCAATGTGATGTAAGTCAGGAATATGCCTTTCAAATTAAGGAAAAAATATTCTGAACCTTTGGCGTTGTACTTGAATTCTGCATTCCCAAATTTGATATTACTCAAGGTGTAATTTCTAAGGTCGATTGTCATCCAAAAACCATAAAGACCTAAAGTGACAATGGACAGGAGCAGATCCTTAAAATAGATCTTTACCAATGTTCCTCTGTCACCTCTGTATCCAAATCTCACACCTCGCCAAGATGTGCGCGACATTCTGTATTTATAAAAACCATGGATCGCAAATGGAATGATACCGATTAGCAATGCATAAAAGACAATGATGAATATGACCATTAACACAGAATTCTGTGTTTTTGCGGCAATAAATATTCCGGCGTATAATGCTACAAAAGTTCCGAATACTTTGATGAAACCAACGAACATTTCCTTCCCTGTTCCTGTAAATTGGAAATTATCGCCTTCCAAGTTGGTGTGGGAATATAGGTATTTCAAAGTCCTTTCTTTTGCCCAAGGATAGTAAAGTCCAAGTGTGATGACCGTCAAAAGCCAATTGACAACCACGACCCCAAAGTAATCTCCTCCTTTTCCCTGAAAAGAAAAGGCATAGCGCTTCATGTTCTTAGTTTCCATATGTATTTTTAGGTTATTAGTTTTTGTAAATTAGATTTTCTCCATTTCTTGTCTGATCTTTTCCTGCAAACCTTCAGAGGCTGCGACAAGAGGTAGTCTTAGATAATTTTTGATGATCCCTTTCTCGGCAAGAATAGTTTTTACACCACACGGATTACCTTCAGCAAATATCAATCTTGTGATTTCCACTAATGAATTGTGGATCTTGTAAGCTTCGTCAACTTCACGGCTAAGCGCAAACTTTACCATTGTAGAAAATTCTTTTGGATAAGCCTGACCAATTACGGAAATTACGCCGTCACCTCCAGCTAAAGTTACTGGCAAAGTATATTCGTCGTCGCCAGACATTAGAGAGAAGTTATCCGGTTTTTGTCTAAGGATGTCGAAGTATTGTAAAATGTTTGGTGCTGCTTCTTTTACCATGAAAAGGTTTGGGAACTCATTTGCCAAACGCAAAGTTGTAGAAGCTTCTACATTTTGTCCCGTTCTTCCAGGAACATTGTAGATGATGATCTTGGCTCCAGTTTCTGCCAAAGCTTTGTAGTGCTGATAAAGTCCTTCCTGATTTGGTTTGTTATAATAAGGAGAAACAGACAACACCGCATCGAAGTCCGAAAGATCGGTATCCAGGATCTGTTGTTTTACTTCCGCTGTATTGTTTCCACCGATTCCCAAAACCAAAGGCAGTCTGTTGTTGTTGATCTTTGTGATATGCGCAATGACCTTGTCCTTTTCCTCCTTGGAAAGCGTTGCAGCCTCGGCTGTAGTTCCCAAGACAACCAGAAAGTTGGTCCCGTTGTCTATATTATAATCGATTAATTTGGTAAGAGAATCAAAATCTACAGAAAGATCTTCATTGAAAGGTGTTACCAAAGCCACACCTACGCCTTTTAACTGACCCATTTTTATATTAAATTTAATTTTCCCAAATTTAATTTATTTTAAATGAAAGCACAAAGATTATATTGTTCTTTGTTTTCGGATAAAAATGAATCTTTTTTTTGAATGATCTAATTCTGAATTAGTTAGTTTTAAAACGCTAAAATCCTTAGATTTGTATCCATATTTTCCTTCAATGAAAAACAAGTTTTTTGGATTCGGGATCATTGGATTGCTGTTGGTTGGCTGTAAAGCACCACTTAACATTGCAAATATTCATACCGAAAAAAACATCTACATTACCGATCAGCTACCAGAAGATAAAGCGATGGATGCGATCATCCAACCTTACAAACACGAACTGGAAGGTCAAATGAATACCAAGATCTCCCATACCAACGTAGAACTTACAAAGTCCGGAGACAATAGCAATCTCGGAAATCTTCTTGCAGATTACACTTTCCAAGGTGCCGATGAGTGGGCAAAAAAAAATAACATTCCTCCGATAGATGCAGCTGTCATCAATATTGGCGGAATACGAACCATCATCCCGAAAGGTGATATCCTTGCAAAACAGATCTACGAAGTGATGCCTTTTGAGAATGAGATCGTCATTATTAAAATTAATGGAAAAGAGGTAGAAGGCTTGTTCGATTATTATTTGAAGACCAAGAAAAATAATCCAGTGTCACATCTCGTTATTGAGACCGATAACGGAAGTCTTTCTAAAAAATTGATCAACGGAAAAAGTATTGAACCAAACAAAACCTATTACATCGCAACATCCGATTATTTGGCATTGGGCGGAGATAATATGTTCTTTTTCGGAAAAGGCGAAATGATCTCGACAGGTCTTAAGATGCGTGACCTTTTCTTAGAAAAGTTCAAGCAAAATCCTGAGGTTTCTACACCAGATGATGTAAGATTAATTTTCAAGGACAAAAAAGTACAGGAATAATGCAAAGAAAAGAATTCTTAAAATATATAAGTGGAGGAAGTCTTGCTTTGACGCTTGCTCCCAATCTTTTGCTCGCAGAACAATTTGATATTCTGAAAAAAGAGTCGGCTCACAAATTGACAATTTTGCATACCAATGACCAGCACAGCAGGATAGAACCTTTTGATGCGTCTTATACCAAGAATCCCAACCAAGGCGGTTTTGCAAGAAGAGCTTCATTAATTCAAAAAATCAGAAGTGAGGAGAAGAATGTGTTGCTATTGGATTCAGGTGACATTTTCCAAGGAACACCTTACTTCAACTTTTTTGGAGGCGAGCTTGAGTTCAAACTGATGAGCATGATGAAGTATGATGCTTCTACCATGGGAAACCACGATTTTGACAATGGCCTGGAAGGTTTTCTGAAAGTTTTACCAAACGCAAAATTCCCCTTCATCTGCTCCAATTATGATTTTAAAAACACGGTCCTGGATGGCAAGACAGAAGATTACAAGATCTTCGTGAAAGATGGAATAAGAATTGGGATCTTCGCTGTCGGAATAGAACTCAATGGATTAGTTGGAAAGAAAAATTATGCAGAGACGATTTACCATGATCCGATAGAAATAGCACAACATTATGCAGACTTTTTGAGAAAGGATAAAAAATGTGACCTGGTAATCTGCCTTTCACACATTGGCTTTGATTACAAGGATGAACCGGAGAAGATGTCAGACAAGCATTTGGCGGCAAAAACCTCAGGGATCGATTTGATCCTCGGTGGTCACACACATACATTTTTACCGGAACCTCTTACTTTTCAAAATAAGGAACACAAGAATGTGATAGTGAATCAAGTAGGCTGGGCCGGTATTTTATTGGGGAGATTGGATTTTTATTTCGATAAAAATAAAGATGTGAAAAATATTTCGTGGAATAATCAGTTAATAGATGAAAACATAATAGCTTAGGATGAAGAAAATTTTATCACTTTTATTGTTGTATGTAACAGTGCTTTCATACGCTCAAACCACAACCAAATGGAGCGATCTGTTTTCCTATAACAATGTTCTTACTATCAGGGAAGATAATGACAGATTGATCGCGGCCACGGAGAATGGTGTTTTCTACTATTATCCAGGAACTGGGGAGGTCAAAAAATTATCCAAAGCAAATGGCCTCCACGAGGTCAAGATATCGGCATTCGATTACAATGCTGCGACACAGACAGGAATAGTTGGTTACCAGAACGGTAATATGGATGTTATCACGCCCAACGGTATTTTTCTGATTGTGGATATACCGCTTGCAACAGGATATAATGGTACTAAGAAAATCAATCATATTTCTATTAATGGTGATAAAGCTATCGTTTCTGCTGGGTATGGCGTTTCGGTTTTCAATATTGCTAGAAGAGAGTTTGGAGACACGGCTTTCTTTTCAACAGGTGGAGCTTATCTCGCTGCCAATGCTGCAGTTTTAAAAGAAAATACAATATATGTGGCAACCAATTCAGGGATAAAATCTCATGAGATCAATGCCACGTTTCCAGTATACACAACTTGGACAAATCTAGTTTCAGGTTCATTTAAAAAAATCGATGCGTCGGCAAGTATCGCGTTTTCAACAAGTACGCAAGTGAGCTATGGCACAGGATCAACATTTGCACAAGTCCCAAGAACATTTACAGATGTTCAGGATTTGAGAGTTACAGATAGTCAGATCATTGTCACGGACAAAACTCAGGTTTATATTTACAGCACAAATGGAGTACAGCAGAAGAATTTCAATGCTGGCGAAGACATCAATACGGCTTTGGTTTCCAATGGCGCTTTGTTCACGGGAACCAAGTTGTCTGGGATCTACAACGAACAAAAAAATAGTTTGAAACCAGATGGTCCTTACAATAGTGCATCCAATAAAATTTCATTATTAAATGGCCAAATCTGGGTCGCGTCAGGAAATAAAGATGCGGATTCCGGTAAAAACCTAGGTTACTATCATTATGATGGTTCAAAGTGGATCTATCCTCAATATTTCCTCAATAATCCATCCGGCTATAATATTTTAGATGTGGTCCCCGATCCATCTAATCCCACCGAGGTTTATTTCACCAATTTTACATATACTTCTGGAGCGGCACAAGGGGTTTACAAAATGAATAATAATGACTTTGTTAAAAAATATTCTTTTAATCCTAACAGTCAGTTTTATTATAAACCCGTAGGACTTGTTTTTGATGGTCAGAATAATCTTTTCTGCAGTGTTCAGTGTACGGTGCCCTCTTTATCTGGGAATTGTGCAAATTCTAGTTTTTATGTTTTTAATAGATCTAACGATGCATTCGGTTCAACTCCATTTACAACCTTTAATATAGGAGGTGTCCAAAAACCTGTTGCAAAAGATGGGGTCATCTATATTGCGGCGCCTTTCTACAGTGATGGAGGTGCAATGATCTACAATTATAATAATTCTCCTGCCAATAGCTCTGATGATAGCTTCAAAGTTTTAAAGATGAGTAATAACTTGCCGGTAAATGGTACAGTTTCTTTATCGATTGATAATAATGATGACCTTTGGATCGGAAGTAGAGAAGGATTAAGGATATTATCCAACCCAAAATCTGCAGTACTGGAAGATAATCCTCAGACAGACGCCATCATCATAGAGGAAAACGGACTGGCAGAAGAATTGTTCCGTGATGCTAACATTTTACAGATCACAGCAGATACAGGCAATCAAAAATGGGTGTCTGTGGATGGCGGAGGTGTATTCTATCTAAGTCCTAACGGCGACAAGACGATATATCATTTCACAAAATCTAATTCCCCATTGCCAAATGATAGTGTGACAGACATCCAAGTGGATAATAAGACAGGAAAAGTGTATTTCGCAACCATAAATGGAATCGTTGTTTATCAGGGTGATGTGACAGATGTTACCTCTAACTTTGGAGATGTTCTGGTCTATCCAAATCCTGTTGTTTACTCGCAATTCAAAGGAAATGTAAGAATAAGAGGCCTTGCAGCTAAAACCAATATTAGAATCACAGATGCAGCCGGGAATCTCGTACATTCTGCGGTGGCAAATGGCGGTTATTTCGAATGGAATCTCAACAACCAAAGAGGCGTGAGAGTAGCCTCCGGAATCTATTATGTCTTGATGACCAACGAGGACGGAACCGATACGGCCACAGCGAAAATTGCTGTAGTGAATTAAAATAAGTCTAATCTAACTTCTAAAATCTAATTTCTAACATCTATTCTTGATGACACAAGAAGTTTTTTTACTGTCTTATACAAAATATGGAGATCACGATGCTGTTCTCCATTGTTTTTGTAGGGAAAATGGCTTCGAAAGTTTCTTTGCAAAAGGAATCTACGCTCCGAAGAACAAAAAGAAGGCTTTCCTTTTTCCATTAAATGAATTATTGCTTTACACTTCCGATAAGAAAAAAAGCATCCAAAACGTTCAGAAAATCGAGCAGAAAAACATAGATCTTTTCAGTTCGGATATTCGTAAAAATTCTATTTTGTTTTTTATATCGGATTTGCTGAATCAGGTGTTGAGGAATGAAAATCAAAACGTTGGCATCTATTCTGAGATTTCCATTTTCCTGAGTCAACTTCAGATTGATAATTTCCAATCACATTTGATCTTTATTTTCAGACTATTGAAACAACAGGGTTTACAGCCTCTATTCTCAGACAAAACGTTCCTCAATCCCGAAACCGGAAACTTCGAAGATATAGAAATGCATCATTTTTTTGACAAAACGATTTCTGACATATGGAAAGACTTGATCACATCACAAGATCCATACAGTATCAAACTGAGTAGAGCTGAAAAACAGAATTTCCTGGATTCGATATTGGTTTATTTCCATTACCATTTCACTGATTTCCGCGAACCGAGATCGTTAGAAATCATCAAAGAAATTTTCTAACCTGAATTGATTTATTTTTTACATTATACATTATACATTATACATTATACAATTTTATGATTATCAAAGCCACAGAAAACGATATTCCCACAATCCAACACCTTGCAAAAAAATCTTGGAATTCCACTTACGCCCATATTTTAGAGCAAAAGCAAATTGATTATATGTTAGGTTTGATGTATTCTGAATCCACTTTGAAAACCCATTTCAAAAATCCAAACTATCAATATTATTTGATTCAGGAAGATGAGGTTTTCTTAGGATTTATCGGCTTCGAATTTCATAACGAACCAGAAACTACAAAACTTCACCGGATCTATTTTCTGAAGGAAGCGCAAGGGAAAGGACTTGGAAAAAAAGCCTTAGAATTTGTAAAAACTGAAACCGAAAAAGCTGGTGACAAAAGATTGACTTTAACGGTCAATAAAAATAACGACGCCAAAAAATTCTACGAATCACAAGGGTTCAAAGTTTATGACGTAGCCATTTTTGATATTGGAAACAGCTATGTGATGGACGATTATTTGATGGAATTCATCATCGCTAAATAACTTATAAAGCATTTGCCAACTCCGCAGATGCTTTTTTTTGTGATTGATTTTTCCCCGGATTTAATGTTGTAAAATGAATAGACGATGAACAACTTTAAAACTTCAAGATTTTAATTTATCAGAATAAAACTTGGTCGTTTTGTTTAAGTACTGATTTTAAGTTCATTAATGATATAAAAATGATATCCAAAATCGATTAATAAAAGTAAGGTTATGCAGATGTGAATTCTCATTGAAACTTACCTGAATTGATTCTTAAGTATTATTAATAAAGGGATAATGATTCATTAAAGTTTGATGTCAAGTATAATTTTAGATTTGTCGCAGAACGAAATCAAGCAGAATGCCTGAGAGTAAATTTTTCTTCATATACTATTTTTAAATTTTAAGAAGTCTGCTATTCGTAGCAGACTTTTTTTGATGTTTGAAATTATTTGAATTGGTTTTCAGAGGTATAAATTGATTAGGTAGTTGCAAATAACTATTCAGTTGTGGCAACAAACCATTTTGTGAAGGCGCTCAACCGGTCAGTTAAATCAGCCAACCATTCTGTTGAGCCATCCAATCATTCAGTTAAAGCATTCAACCGCTTAGTTGAGGAAATCAGTCACTTCGTGAAGGGAATCAACCATTTAGTTGAGGCAATCAAGTACATTTTGTTTAATATCAGCACTTTACGGCCGTGTCTGAAAACTATTTGCAAATGAATTAACGATTGATGCGGGTCACTATCCAGATGTTGGGAGTACATTCTTAATGGATTTAGCTAATCTGCGACCACTTATTTTTCCCTTTATATTGCTTGATGTAATATTGCTTCATCATCTGATTGTCGGGACGCGTGAGAAGTGCATCTTGTTCCAATATCTTTTCCACAGCCAGTTTTGAAGCTTTGATGATGGCAGAATCTTCTATCAAACTCAACTTTTTAAAATCCACAACACCACTTTGCTGAGTCCCGAGAATATCGCCAGGTCCACGCAATTCCATATCCACTTCCGAGATTTTGAAACCGTCCGTCGTCGCCACCATCGTTTTGATTCTGGTTCGGCTTTCTTTGCTTAGTTTATCGCCCGTCATCAGGATGCAATAACTTTGTTCTGCGCCTCTACCAACGCGTCCACGCAACTGGTGAAGCTGTGACAATCCGAATCGCTCCGAACTTTCAATGACCATTACAGACGCATTCGGAACGTTCACGCCAACTTCAATTACAGTTGTCGCCACCATAATTTGTGCCTGTCCGGAAGCAAAATATTGCATATTCGCATCTTTCTCAGCAGGCTTCATTCTACCGTGAACCATCGTCACATTGTAACTTTTGAAAAAGTTCATTACGCTTTCCAAACCTTCCATTAGATTCTTGTAATCCAAAGTCTCAGATTCCTCGATGAGCGGATAGACGAAATAGATCTGTCGGCCTTTCTCAATCTCTTCCCGGCAGAAATTATAAACCGAAAGTCGGTCTTTTTCCCGTCTGTGAGCGGTGATGATTGGTTTTCTTCCGACCGGCATTTCATCAATCACAGACACATCCAAATCGGAATAAAAACTCATCGCCAAAGTCCGTGGAATCGGCGTTGCAGTCATTACTAGAATATGGGGTGGAATATTATTTTTTGCCCATAGTTTCGCCCGCTGAGCTACACCAAATCTGTGCTGTTCGTCAATAATTGCCAAACCAAGATTCTGGAATTTTACTTTGTCCTCCAAAAGTGCGTGCGTTCCAATCAGTATAGAAAGTTGCCCGTTTTCCAATTCTTCGTGGATGATTTTTCTTTCCGCAGTTTTGGAAGAACCGGTCAAAAGTCGGACGTTGATATTCGTATTTTGTAGTAATTCTTTGATTGAATTAAAATGTTGCTGAGCCAATATTTCCGTCGGCGCCATCAAACAAGATTGGAAACCGTTGTCCATCGCAATCAGCATAGTTAATAACGCCACCATTGTTTTCCCCGAACCAACGTCGCCTTGAAGCAATCGGTTCATTTGGGTCGACCGTTTCATATCGATCCTGATTTCTTTCAGAACGCGTTTTTGAGCATTCGTGAGTTCAAACGGAAGATTATTTTCGTAAAAATTGGTGAAATATTCGCCGACGATTGGAAACGGATTTCCGAAGGACTTTGTTTTTTGATGAAGTTTCTTCAAGCCGTAACCAAGTTGGAAAAAGAAAGCTTCCTCAAACTTCAATCGTCTGTTGGCTTCATCAAATTGTTTTAAATCTTTAGGGAAATGAATGAAATAAAAGGAATTCAGTCTTCCTATCAACTTCATCGATTTCATCAAGTAATCTGGCAGATTTTCCTGAATCAAATTGGGTAGATCTTTCAGAAGATTAAAAATAACGGTTTGAAATAATTTATTCGTAATGCCTCTTTTCGTCAGCTTTTCACTTCCTGGATAAACCGGGAGAAGCGTCCCTTGCAAAGCTTTTTTCTCATCAACCTCGATTTCCGGATGAGGCATCGAGAAGTTTCCATTAAAAAAATTGACTTTTCCAAAAATGAAGATTTCTTGATTGAGTGGAATCGCTTCTTTCATCCAATTCGTATATCGGAACCAGACGAGATCCATCGTTCCGGTCTCGTCGCGGAATTTAGCAGACAATCGTTTCCCTTTCTCGTAAACCACTTCCTGAATGTCCGTGATTTTTCCCTTCAGCTGGATATCTGTTTCTGTATCTTTGGCGATATTTCCAATCTTGTGAATTTTACTTTTATCGATGTATCTGATCGGGTAAAAAGTGAGCAAATCTTCCACAGTCGAAATCCCCAACACGTTTCTGATGAGTTTTGCGCGTTCGGTGCCGATGCCTTTGAGAAATTCTATGGAAGTTTCTAATGCCAAGAAAGGAAAATTTGTTCCGACGAATTTCGGGAAATTTTATGAATTTATAGGAATAGAATGTTTCATCACTTTGCAAAATCTAACATCTAAATTCTAATATCTCACTTCTGAAAAATCATTCCTTGATCTTCGACCTGAATTTCTTCTGATAACCTTCCCATTCCTGTCTGGATTTGATGGTTTTGTATTCGTCGGAGGCAATCATTGTAAAGTATGGTTCCACTTCTTTCGCTTTTAAGAATCCGGAAAGACTTGTGATAGGGTCGGTTTTTTCATCAAGGAAAATCATCGTCGGAATCATATTGATGTTCATATATTTCGAAAACTGATGAAGTGTGGATTTGCCTTTTTTGCCTTTGTATTCGGGGTTTGCGAATTTGTGTCCTAGGAAATTTACAGCTTCGTTGCCATCGCTTTCAAACTTCACAGCATAAAAACTGTCATTGATGATCTTGGCGATTTCGGGATGGTTGTAGGTTTTTTTGTCCATTTCTTTGCACGGCTCGCACCAGTCAGCATAGAAATCAATCAATATTTTTTTAGGGGCCTTTTTCTGAGCTTCCAGCGCTTGGGCAATCGTCATCCATTGGACTTGCGAAAACCCAAAGATTGGAATCAGAAGGAGAATAAGTAAAAATGTATTTTTTTTCATCTGTGTTTGGATTGTTGAAATGGACTTTAGTTAAATCATTATCTCACCTCTTGCATTAGTTTTTTCACGAGTGGGGAAATCAAAATTAGCACAACGCCTGCAATCAGGGCGTATAAACCTAATTGTTTGTATCCATCGGTGTAAGTGATGAGTGCGTCGTAATTGTTGGCGCCAGTTTTTACTTTTGCCATTCCTGCACCAATTTGTCCAGCCACGTATTGTCCGTAAGCGGAAGCCAAAAACCACATTCCCATCATCATTCCCTGTAGTTTTTCTGTAGAAAGCTTCGTCATAATCGATAATCCGATAGGCGAAAGGCACAATTCGCCGAAAGTGATTACTAGCAAGGCAATTGTAAAAATATTAAGAGAAGTGATTCCTTGTAAAGTTGCAAAGAATTTGGTTGCGAAAAGGACGTAATATCCCAAACCAAGAAAGATGAATCCTAAACCAAATTTGATTAATGTATTTGGTTCCAATTTTCTTTTGCTAAGCCAAATCCACAGCAAACCAACGATTGGCGCAAGGAAAATAATGAAGAAAGCACCTCCGGAATTATTCACGCCATTTGGGTCTAATCCTAATAAATCTTTGTTGAGATTGTTTGCAGCAAAAATGCTTAATGAACCTCCAGATTGCTCGTAGATTCCCCAGAAAACGATGGAGAAAATAATGAAAACCAAGGCCGCCCAAAGTTTGTTTCTTTCGGATGACGTCACTTTTGTCATTTCATAAAACAAATAAATCAAGGTCAAAGGTCCGACAGTCCACATAAAATAATCGGTGTATTGTGGGACGGAGACCATTATCATAATTAATGGAACAAAAATCAATGATAAAATATAGACGCTGTACTCATTCCATTTTGCTAAAGGTGAGAAAGTGCCGTCGGAGTTCAATTTTTGAGGTTGAAGTCCGATGGGACCCAACTGTCTTTGCGTAAAAATGAAATTAATTAAAGAAACCACCATTACAATTGCGGCCAAACCGAAAGCCACATTCCATCTTTTGTGTTCTGGGATTAGGTGTGATAACATTTCGCCTTTTCCAATGGCAATACATAGATAACCGCCTAAAAGCGCTCCCAGATTGATTCCCGCATAGAAAAGCGAAAATCCGGCATCGGTTCTGGAATCTCCGGATCTGTATAATTTCCCCACCATTGTGGAAATATTCGGTTTGAAAAAACCTGTTCCTACGACGGTAAACGAAATCCCGAGGAAGAAATAATCGTGTGGATTGGTTGCTAAAATCAAACTTCCAACAATCATCAGCAATCCACCCCAAAATAGAGATTTCCTAAAGCCTAGAATCTTATCAGCAAATATGCCGCCCACAAATGTAAAAGCATAAACAAAGGCCTGCGTTGCACCGTATTGTAAGTTCGCTTGCTCATCATCGAATTTAAGTTGAGAAATCATAAAGAAAACCAGCATTCCGCGCATTCCGTAGAAGCAGAATCGTTCCCACATTTCGGAGAAAAAGAGTGACCAGATTTGTTTTGGATATTTTCCTTTGAAATCCTGTATTTGTTCGAGAGTTAAGTTCATAGATGATTGATGACAATTGATTTAATTTGTGACCTAGTGTGTCACGCATTTATTATTTTGATTTTTTATCTTCTTGTTCGAGCTCAAAACGAATTCTATCTTGGTCGATGATTTGTTTAAGCTCTTCCTCCTTCGGAAGATAGAGCAGATATTTGCTTGCGAACAGATTGTTTTTATCATTAAGGACAGAATATTTTACTATGGTTTCATCCTTTTCTGAGCAAAGTAAAATTCCGATTGTAGGATTATCGCCTTCGTTTCGTTTCAAATCATCGTACATTCTGACGTACATATCTATTTGACCAATGTCCTGATGAGAAAGCTCGCCAGTTTTTAAATCAATAATGACGAAACATTTTAGAATGTAGTTGTAGAAAACCAAATCGATGTAGAAATCTGATGTGTCTGTGGCAATATGAAGTTGTCTCGCTACGAAAGCAAAACCTTTCCCAAACTCCAGCAAGAATTTCTGAATATGGTCGATGATTGCAGTTTCGATTTCTTGTTCTGATATTTTTTCATCAGTTTTCAAACCCAAAAATTCAAAAATATACGGGTCTTTTAAAACACTGTTAATATTTTCAACGGGAGATTTTTTATGCTGAATAACTCTTTCATAGGCAAGGGAATTGATTTGTCTCTTTAGGTCGCGAACATTCCAATTATTTTGGACTGCTTCTTCAAGATAGTATTCCCTTTTTTCTTTATTTTCTTGAGTTGACAGCAATCTGTAATGTGACCAACTCAATTGTTGAGACAATGTGTCAACAATTGGAAAAGCTTGATAAAACTTCCTCATATTAGATAGATTCGTATAATCAAAACCTTTCCCAAACTCTAAAGTCAATTTTTTTGAAAGATTTTTCAAGACAAATTTTCCATAAGTTGCACGTCCCTTTCCTTGCTGCTCATCTTCAACGATAATTTGTCCAATCTGCCAATAAGAAAGCAATAGCGTAGAATTCGCAAGTCGAAAAACACGTTCGCGCGATTGGTTTATAATTTCTTTTACGGAAAGAAACAAAGAATCTTCTGAGATTTCCATCATACGAATTTAACAAAAAACCACCGAATATTCGGTGGTTTTATAATTTTATGTTGGTCGGATTTTAACTCAGTCCGTGCATCATTTTCTTTAATCTCGGAGATAGGATTGCCAAAATCACAGAAGCAATTCCACAAAGTACTACGAATACCATAAAGAACTCAAACAAGTTATGGATCTCAACGCCTGCGAAAGTAGTGTTGGCGATTGGTAATTGCTCTTTTTCGAACAAAGCGACCTGCTCAGGTGTCAAGGTTACTTTTTTGTCTAAAACGTCTTGAAGATTAACACCTAGTTTTTCTGCTTTTACAAATTTGTCTCCTGTTGCTGGGATGATTGCTCCCAATGAACCTGCTAATGCATAACCAGCGGCATTAGAGATAAAGAAAACCCCATATAATAAAGATGCAAATCTCTTTGGCGCCAATTTTCCTACCAAAGATAAGCCGATTGGTGATAAACAAAGTTCACCCATTGTCTGGATCAGATATAGTAACATTAGCCATTTGATAGCCAATAGTCCGGTGTTGCCAAGGTCTTTTACGTTGTAAGCGATGATGAAATAGGATAAAGCAATCAATGCCAAACCAATCGCCTGCTTCATTGGCGAAACGGGCTCTTTTCCTTGTGCTCTCAATTTATCCCAAAGCAAACTGAATGGTAAAGCCAAAGCCACAACAAACATTCCGTTGAAGATTTGAACCATAGATGGCGGCATATTCCAGCCAAAGATATCTCTGTCGGTTTGGTTGTCAGCAATGAAGGTCAATGATGAACCAGCCTGCTCAAAAGCTGCCCAGAAGAATATGATAAAGAATGATACGATATAGATTACCCAGATTCTTTGTCTCTCTACTTTATTTTCGGCAGAGCTCATGATCAAGAATGCCAATGAAATCCCGGCTGCGTAGATGAATGGATAGATAATTCCTTTGATCAATTGTCCCATTCCCACAGAGCTGAAACCAAATTCGCTCACCAAAATATATCTGAAAACAAAGAAAAGCGCTACAAATAACAATGCTGCGATTCCCATATTTTGACCAGAGAATTTAGCCGTTTGTGTTTCGCCTTCTTCAAAATCCTCGCTCGTGTTGTTTTTTGGTAAACCACCAATTGGTCGGCCTTCCGGTGTTACAACATATTTGTTTTTAAGGATAAAGAAAGTGACAGTTCCTACCATCATGGCGATAGAAGCCGCTAAGAATCCCCATTTGAAAGCGAAAATATCTCTCACGCCTCCGGCATCTTTCACATCGCCTAAATAAGGACAGATGAACTGACCCAAAAACGCTCCGATGTTGATTCCCATATAGAAAATCGTAAAAGCAGAATCCAGTTTAGATTTCTCCTGTTTTGGATAAAGACTTCCCACCATCGATGAAATATTCGGTTTGAAGAATCCGTTTCCGAAGATGATCACGAACAGTGCGAACCACATCAATCCTTTCGCACCGCCAAGATTAGTGGAAAATGTCGAGGCACTGAAGAACAAAAGTAATTGTCCAATCGCCATCAAACTACCGCCCACCAAAATGGCATTTCTGTTTCCAATATACTTATCAGCGATGAAACCGCCCAATAGTGGAGTCAAATAACACAATGCTAAAAAGCCACCATAAATAATTGCCGCATCTGCCTCTTTAATAAGGAGAGAATTTACCATAAAGAGCGTCAACAATGCCCTCATTCCGTAAAAATTAAAACGCTCCCACATTTCCGTGCCGAATAATACCCAAAGACCTTTTGGATGCTTTTGTTTAGCTTGTACCGCTGTATCCATATTTTAATTGTTAAATTTTCTTAAAGGTAACAAATATAGTTTTTTTTCATAAACGGGAAAGCTAAATTGCAGCCGATTAACACAATTACACCCGATAATCTTAAAATTATGGAAATCAGAAAATCAAATCCCGAAGATATCAACCAAATAATGAGCTGTATAGACACAGCCAGACAGCTGATGCGAGAAAGCGGAAACTTAATCCAATGGACCAATGGTTATCCTTCCAGGGACTTGATGTTGGAAAGCATTGAGAATGGATTTAATTTTTTGATTTTTGAAGATGATGAGGTTGTTGCGACATTTGATTTCATTATCGGTGCCGACCCAAATTATGCAGTAATTGAAAATGGCGCTTGGCTGAATGACGAAAAATACGGCGTCATCCACAGATTGGCATCCAACGGAAAAGCAAAAGGCGTCGCAAAATTCTGCTTCGAATGGTGTTTCTCCCAATTCCCGAACATTAGAATCGATACGCACGAAACTAATATTCCGATGCAAAAGGTTTTGGAAAAATTAGGCTACGAAAAATGCGGAATCATCTATGTGGCAGATGGAACGCCTAGATTGGCTTTTCAGAAAATATAACTGAATAGTAATTTGGGCAGCTTTTCCGCCTTCCACTCCCGCTATTTTTTGCCATCGCTTTTCCGGCCACAAAAAATGAGCTCCGTTCAAGTCGGGCTGCGATAATTCGATAATTCGAAATGATTTTAGTCTAATGTCTTGAGTCTAGTATCTTGGATTTTATTTAATCCACACCATTTTCCTTCATCACTTTATTTAGAAACTTCAACATAAAAATCCCTAAAACAAAAGCGAAAATCAACAAGGCGAAATTGACAAGGAAGTAATATTCTTTATTTTCATAATTGTACCAAGTGCTGGCAAGGATTCCGGAAAGTTTGTTCCCAACAGAGTTGGCAAGGAAAAAGCCACCCATCATCAAGGCTGTCAATCTTGCTGGTGACAATTTTGAAACCACAGACAATCCCATCGGTGAAAGGCAAAGTTCTCCAATCGTCACAACACCGTAACTGGCAACCAGCCAAAGTGGTGATACTTTTACAGCTCCGTTTTGTCCGGCAAACACAGCGCCTACCATCACAAGGCAGGATAATGCTGTAATGAAAAGGCCTATCATGATTTTGGTAGGCGTCGTTGGTTCTTTTCCACGCTTTCTGAATAATGCCCAGAATCCGACAATCACTGGCGTGAGGACAATTACCCAAAACGGATTCACGGATTGGAAAAGTTCGGTATTGAAAAGGTAAACTTCCTGTTTAGGATTTGTAGCTAATTGAGCACGTTCTTCTGGATTAATGTTTTTAAAATAAACGTCTTTACCAGACACTTTGATGGTCTCGCCAGCTTCATTTTTCTGAGAACGGAATTGGTCATCATAAACGGCGACTTCTTTGTCTTCAAAGGATTTTCCGGTTGTTCCATCCTTTCCATCAAGCATATAAATGCCACGCATTGGTTCAACTAATTTCTCAGGAATACTTCTGTCGGTATAGTAATTTGCCCAACGTGTCAGGGCCGTTCCGTTCTGTTTGAAAATCGCCCAGAAAAACATACACACCAGGAATATCATCAGCAAAGCGCCAATAGACCTTTTCTCGTCCTGATGTGCTTTGAAGTAAAGTGAAACATAGAAATAAATCACAGGGACACAAGCGAAAATAAACGCGTCTGTACTATCACTCCCAAAGATATTGCCTGGAATTACCCAACCAATGGCACCAACAATTAAAGCTGGTAAAAAGACTTTTAATAAAACGTCAGAAATCTTGCTGTCGCCTTCTTTCGCAGCTTTCATTTCGCAAGCGTGACGGATATGCTTCAATCCGAAGCTGAAAATTACCAAACCAATCAACATCCCGACTCCGGCTGCGATGAATGCTTCGCCCCAGCCAAATCTATTTCGCATATAAGCAGCAATAATGTTGCAGATAAACGCCCCAATATTGATTCCCATATAGAAAATATTGTAGCCCGTATCTTTATTTTTTTTATAAGGTTCTTCAGAGTAAAGATTCCCCAAAATCGTAGAAATCGTCGGTTTGAAAAAACCATTTCCAATGATAATTAATCCTAATGAACCGTAAAATAATGGCAATTCTTTGAATATTCCCAAACCAATATAACCAGCTGCCATCAAAACGCCACCAAGATAAATGGATTTGATGTAGCCAAAAAGTCTTTCTGCAAGAAAACCACCGAGAAAAGGTGTCAAATAAGTCAATGCGATGTAAGTTCCGAAAACATCATCAGCCATTTTATCTGGCAATCCAAGTCCGCCTTTGTCGCCGTTCGGTTCAATAACATAAAGGACAAAAATCCCCAAAATCAAATAATAACCAAAACGTTCCCACATTTCTGTGAAAAATAGATAGGGTAGGCCTTTAGGATGTTTTTTCATATAATTTATTTTTCTTGCGTCGTAAAAATAGAATTTTAAAATGAATTAAAAAATTTTAATAACTTTGATGAAAAGTTGTCAAAATGCCAATCACGATAAAACATTTAGAAGCTAATATCAAAACACTTCCAGAAGATTTATATGAAGAAGTGAATGACTTTGTAGATTTTTTGAAAACCAAATATGAAAATAAAGATTCAAAAGATTGGTCAGAAAATTTAACTGAATCTCAAAAAGAATCAATTAAGAAAGGTCTTAAAGATATTGAAAATGGAAAAACTTATTCTCACGAAGAAGCAAAACAAAGAATCAAAAATTATCTTTTGGAAAAATCAAAATGATGGAAGTTGTTTGGTCGGATGAGGTTTTAAGAAATTATTTCAAGATTTTGGATTATCTCTTTGATAATTGGTCATCCAGTGAAATCGAAAATTTCGAAAATAATTTTGATAATTTAATTACTAGAATAACGGACAATACTGAAATTTGTCCAAAGTCAAAAATTTTGAACTTTAGAAAATGTCTGATTGATAAAAATAATTCGTTAGTTTATCAAGAAATTAATGGAAAAATATTTCTAATTTCTTTGATTGATAATAGAAGTTCTCATCAATATTAAATAAAAAACCGCAAAAGAAATATCTTCTGCGGTTTTTTTATCTTCCAGCTTCGGTCTTCCGACTTCTAGCCTCCTATAAATTCTCCAAAATAAAATTCGTCATTTTCTCATAAAGCTGAGGTCTGGTTTGTCCACCAAAAATACCGTGGTTCTTGTCCGGATAAGCCATAAAATCAAATTGCTTTTTATTCTGAATCAAAGCCTCGGAAAACTCCATTGAGTTCTGGAAATGCACGTTGTCATCCGCTGTTCCGTGAATTAATAAGAATTTACCTTTCAACAGTTTTGCAAAAGTCGTTGGTGAATTTTGGTCATAACCTTCAGGGTTTTCCTGTGGTGTTTGCAGAAATTTTTCTGTGTAAACGCTGTCATAATATCTCCAGTTTGTCACCGGCGCAACAGCAATTCCCAATTTGAAAACATCTGCACCTTTTGTCATCGCCAATGAACTCATATAGCCACCAAAACTCCATCCGAAGATTCCGATTCTTGATTTGTCGATATAAGATTGATTTCCAAACCACTGTGCGGAAGAGATTTGGTCTTCGATTTCATATTTCCCAAGCTGTTTGTAAATTACTTTTTTGAATTTCGAACCTTTGAAACCAGTTCCTCGTCCGTCCACGCAAGCTACAACGTAACCTTTTTGGGCCAACATTTCGAACCAGATTGCGTTTCCGCCATCCCAAGAGTTCGAAACCTGCTGAGAACCTGGGCCAGAATATTGGAACATAAATAATGGATATTTTTTGTTCGGGTCAAAGTTTTTTGGTTTGATGATCCAAGCATTCAGTTGATCGCCCGCAGAATTTGGAATGGTGATGAATTCTTTCGTAACAAAACTGTCTTTCTGAAGTTTAGAAAGCAATTCATTGTTGTTTTGAAGTTCTTTGATTTCCTTTCCGGAAGCATCTTTCAAGACATATTTATAAGGTGTTCCAGCTGTAGAATTTGTATTGATAAAATAATTAAAAGTCTTGCTGAAACTTGCCGAGTTATTCCCTTCAGGATAAGAAATCAACGTAGTTTTTCCGGAATTGATATTCAGTTTGGTAACTACTTTGTTCAAGCTTCCTTTTTCTGTCGTTTGGATGTAAGCTTCCTTGGTTTTTGGATTGTAACCATAGTAATCTGTGATTTCCCAATTTCCTTTTGCGACTTGTTTTTTTAGTTTTCCAGATTTATCGTACCAATACAATTGTCTGTAACCATCGCGCTCGGAAGCCCAAAGGAAAGAATTGTCATCCAAGAATTCCAAAGTCAGATTGTCGGTTTCTATCCAGGCGTTGTCGGTTTCTGAGAACAATTTGGTTAAGTTTCCGGATTTTGTATCCACTTTAATTAAATCGACTTTGCTGTGATGTCTGTTGCTTGTTGCGATGACAATTTCGTTTGCGTCATTGGTTTGCCAGATTTGAGGAATGTAATGATTCTCAAATCCTGCAATATTTAACGCAGTTGTTTTTCCTGAATTTAATTGATAAAGATTAGCAGAAACAGTTGAGTTGGTTTCACCTGCTTTTGGATATTTGTATCGCATTTCGGTTGGATAGAGCGATTTTCCGTAGATTGGGATATAAATTTCCGGAACTTTCGATTCGTCAAATTTCACGAAAACGATTGCGTCTCCAGCTTTGTTCCATTGATAATAATCTGCGTGACCAAATTCCTCTTCATAAACCCAATCTCCAAGGCCGTTGATGATAGAATTTTTCTTTCCATCATTTGTAATTTGCGTGATTTTTCCAGAAGTCAAATCCTGATAGAACAAATTATTATCAACGATGAAAGCGACTTTGCTTCCGTCCGGAGAGAATTTTGGTTCTTGGATATAGTTGCCGTTATTAAGAGGAGTTACTTTATTTGATTTCAAATCCTTGACATCAAATTTTCCCAAAAATGAATGTCTGTAAATCGACTCACTTTCTTTTTGCAACAAGGTTTTGGATTCGTCGGCAGAGAAAATATACGATTCGAATTTTCCATCTACGATATTTCCGGATTTCTGAGACGTTTTGTAATTGTATTTTGCAATGCCGTCTTTCTCGATGGTAGCGTAGTTTTCGCCGTCATTCAGAGATGCAATTCCTGCGATTCCTTTTCCGCGGTAATAGCCGGAATAGATTTTATCGAGTGTAATTTCTTGAGCATAAGTGTTTTGTGAGAAAACTGCTGTCATCATAACAACAGAAAATAAGACTTTCTTCATTTTTAATATTTTAATGACGTAAATATAATAAAGATATATTGTTTTGAACCTAATTATTGAAACGTGGAATTGCTAATGCGTGAGGGATAGTAGTGGAAATCCTTTTTTGCGGGGGGAATTGGTGTGGGAAAAAGATTGTAGCGGATAGCCCGACCCGAGCGGTGGCATTAGTGCTGGCGAGGGGCACGCCCAAATACTGATAACTGTCAACTGAAAACTTTCGCCCAAATTCCTTATCTTTGCGCCATTATTTTTCTCACTTAAAACGTTTATAGCATGCAACTGTACAACACCTTAAGCGCAGAAGAAAGAGCCAGACTTATTGATGAAGCTGGTAAGGAACGCCTTACATTGTCTTTCTATGCGTATGCCAAAATTGAAAACCCAAAGAAATTTCGTGACGATTTATTTATAGCCTGGAACGCCCTGGATGCGCTCGGCCGTATCTATGTGGCGCACGAAGGAATCAACGCTCAGATGAGTGTTCCGGCGGATCAATTTGAGACTTTCCGTGAAACTTTGGAAGCTTACGATTTTATGAAAGGCATTCGTCTGAATGTGGCAGTGGAGCAGGATAATCACTCGTTTTTGAAGCTGACTATTAAGGTCCGACATAAGATCGTTGCGGATGGTTTGAATGATGAGACTTTTGATGTGACGAATAAAGGAATCCATTTGAAAGCTCAGGAATTCAATGATCTGCTGGCAAATCCGGATACGATTGTGGTAGATTTCAGGAATCATTATGAGAGTGAAGTGGGGCATTTTGAAGGGGCAATTACACCTGATGTTGAGAATTTCCGAGAAAGTTTGCCGATTATCAATGAGCAATTGCAGGATTTCAAGGAAGATAAAAACCTGTTGATGTATTGTACTGGCGGAATCCGTTGTGAGAAGGCGAGTGCGTATTTTAAACATCAGGGTTTCAAAAATGTGTACCAATTGGAAGGCGGAATTATCGAATATGCGCGTCAGGTAAAGGAAGAAGGTGTTGAAAGTAAATTTGTTGGGAAGAATTTTGTGTTTGACCACAGATTGGGCGAAAGAATCACGGATGATATCATTGCGCAATGCCACCAGTGCGGAAAACCTTGTGACAATCACACGAATTGTGCGAATGATGCTTGTCATTTGTTGTTTATTCAATGTGATGATTGTAAGGCGATTATGGAAAATACCTGTTCTTCGGAATGTTTGGAAATAATCCATTTACCAGTGGAAGAGCAGTTGGCGTTGAGAAAAGGACTTCAAGTTGGGAATAAAGTGTTCCGAAAAGGTAAATCTGAAGCTTTGAAGTTTAAAAATTCCGGTGATTTGATAGATAAACCTTTGGCCAAGGCAAAAGATATTCGTCAGAAGATAAAAATGAAGAAAAGCTTGATTGGAAAGGCAGAACATTATTATACCAAGTCCCAGATTGCTCAGTTTTTACTTTCAAATGAACTTTCTGTTGGTGACAAAGTTTTGATTTCCGGACCAACAACTGGAGAGCAAGAGATTGTTATTAATGAAATAGTTGTTGACGGAAATTCGGTTCAAACTGCAAAAGCTGCAGACCAAATTACTTTTGAACTTCCTTTTAGAGTTAGATTATCTGATAAATTGTATAAAATCATATAAAATAAAGATGAATTTAAGTCTCACAAAAAACGAACTTAGAACACTTTACAAAGCAAAAAGAATGGCCTTATCGCAAGATGAGGTCAATTTTTTGTCCAAAAAACTGCTGGAAAATTTTATTTTACAATTTAATCCTATTGAAAATCAAAATGTTAATATTTTTTTATCGATTGAAAAGTTTAACGAAGTTAATACTCAGATTTTCATCGATTATTTTTTTGACAGTAGAATGAGAGTTTTTGTTCCGAAAATTCAAGGTGAAAAAATCATCTCTGTTGAGATTTTTCCCGATTCTAAATTTGAAATCAATAGTTGGGGAATCATAGAACCTATTTCAAATATTGCTTCAAACGTAGAGCTGGACTATGTTTTAACGCCTTTGCTATATTGTGATAAATTTGGGGATAGAGTAGGATATGGAAAAGGTTTCTATGACCAATTCTTTAATGCGTATTCAAATATTAAAAATAAAATAGGACTTAATTTCTTTCCTCCCAATGAAATTATCGCTGATGTGTATGAAAGAGATGTTCAATTGGACGGTCTGATTACACCAATTGAAATTTTAAAATTTTGATTAAGTAGTTGATAATCAATATTATTTATTTGTAAACTATTTTTACAAGCTTATTACAAGCTATTTTTTAATGATTTTTGTCAGACGGTGCTAATTTTGTCTTGTAATTATAACTCGATAATTAATTAAGACAACAATAATATAATAATAATTAATTTAAATTTTAAGAACATGAAAAAGTCATTATTCGTAGCTGCTATCGCTGCTATCTCTCTTGTAGCTTGTAAAAAAACTGATAAAGTAGAATCTGCTGCTGTTGATTCTGTTGACGCTACTGCTGATTCTGCTATCACTGCAATTGATTCTACAAAAACTGCTGTAGTTGATTCTGTAAAAGCTACTGCTGATTCTGCTAAAGCTGAAGTAAAAGCTGACGAGAAAGCTGTTAAAGAAGAAATCAAAAAATAATTAAATCCCAGATTTAATTAAAACAAAACCCGCTAATTAGCGGGTTTTGTTATTTTTATACTGTCTGTTTCTTGTTTATAGAAATTATTGAAGTAGAATTTGAACTCTTTCTGGAATTTCACCGGCGAGGCTTTCAGCATGTATTGCGCTTTCCGGTTGACTGTCGTGATGTAAGTTCTTTTCTTGTCGTAATATTCGACATCGAAGTTTGCAAAATCGAGGGTGTCTTTATCAACAACGGATTTTGTAGTCTTTAGATTATTCACTTTTGCGAATCTCACTTTCAAACTATCCATTTCTTTTAGCAAAGGTTTCAAGTTATTGGAATCTTTGGTCATAAAGTGCGCCTGCATTTGCGTGTAGATCACAGAATCTATCTCTGTATCCTTGTTTCCGGATGTATAGAGTGTTGATAGGTCTAATAGATCTTGAACTTTTTGAGTTGTTATAAGATTGATCGCCTGTAAACTATCCAAACTTGACTTGGTGTAAGTCACCCTGTTGTTGGCGTTTCTTATGGTTTCCAGAGAGTTGTCCTCGCCTTCGTACTTCTTGTTGCAGGAGATAAATCCTGAGATGATCATTGATAGAAATAAGGTCCACCAATAAAATTTATTTTGATTTTTCATCTTCTGTGATTTTGAATTTGATCATGACGATTTTTCCATTTTCCATTTGAGAGTCGATCACTTCTAGGTTCTCAAGAGAAGTCGTAGGAAGTGTAACCAGCGAGATGTATTTTTGTTTGTCCAAAGTTTCTATGCCATAGATATCACTATCGACCACCTGATAGATCAAGGCTTTGTCACTGATCAGGCGATTCAGTTGATATGTCTTTTTCTTGAAATCTTTAATTGATTTTGAATAATAAAAAAGCTGAATTGCATAATCGTTCGGCTTCAATTCTATGTTTTCTGATTCTGGCGCATTTGTAAGGTCTCTTGTTACTACATCTGTCTTGTAAAAAGGTGAAGAGATCACCATCTTTAGTTTTTTGCTTTTTGTCTCGTAGACGAAAGGTGAGTTCGGTTTTACTTTGAAAAGAATGGGTGATTCATTGTCACGGATGATCTTTACGTCCAATTCACCTTTGATAGATGAGTTTCTGTCTGCATCTGTAAAGGCGTAAGTGTATTTTTTATAAAAAAGATTATCATAAAAAACCAAAATAAGGACAATAGCAAAAAGGAATACGGAAATTCCCAACCATAGATATCGCTTTAGGAAATTAGGTTTACTTTCATTATTGCTGAAGTTGATATTTTGATTGATATCATAAGAAGTTTGATTGTCAACTGGTATTTCCGGTTTTGAGATTGGCATTGCTTCTTGGTTATCAGTAGCAATTGCTTCATTGATAACCGGAACGTTGGTGGTCTCTATGAATTTTTTTTGTTCGGCAATCGGATTTTTCTTTCTGAATTCTGACCAAGAATTGAAACCCACATACACAGAAAGGATATTGAGCATATCAATTCTTGGTATCTTTTCGTGTGCATTGTTCTTGAAATAGGTATAAAAAGTTTTTTCGCTGATATTTCCTTTAGCTTTTTGTCTCAGATCTTCCTGGAAATAAATGATATCAATACCTTTCCATTTGGAAATATCATCAAAAGACGGGGAATGTGATTCAAGATATTTATCCTGAACGGCTTTTTTTAAGTTTTGGAAATATAAAAATTCTATATCGGTCAAAATTCTATTTATGCTTAATTTGTTGATTTACAGTTATCTTAATTTGTAAATCTTGTTTTACAAATATATTACAATTAATATTCAAAAACAAAATTTATTTATCGATGTAATTTTGTCCCGTTCAAAAGAGAACATCTATTAACTAACAATTTAAATTTTATTATTATGAAAAAGTCATTATTCGTAGCTGCTATTGCTGCTTTCGCTCTTGTAGCTTGTAAAAAAACTGAAAACGTAGAAACTACTTCTGCTGATTCTGCTAACGTTGATTCAACTGCTGTTGCAACTCTTGACTCTGCTGCTGCTAAAGTTGATTCTGCTGCTGTAAAAGTTGATTCCGCTGCTGCTAAAGTTGATTCTGCTGCTGCTAAAGTAAAATAATCTTAAACTTTTAAGATATATGAAACCGTTTCTTTCGAGAAGCGGTTTTTTTATTTCTCTAATTTCTGTCTAAGGATTTCATAACAGGTAATCGCTGCAGCATTACTCAAATTCAATGAGTCGATGGTTCCTGCCATTGGGACGAGAACGTTTTCTCCTTTTTGTTTCCAGAAGTCGCTCAAACCGGAATGTTCTGTTCCGAATAAAACGGCCGATTTGCTTTTCAAATTCTTTTCCTGAATATGTCTTGCGTCCTCACTCATAAAAGTAGTGAAGATTTGATACTCATTGATTTTCAGGAATTCCAAAGTTTCATCGTTTGAAGCTTGGAAAATATTCATTCCGAAAAGGCAGCCAACGCTGGAGCGAATCACATTTGGATTGTAAAAATCTGTTTTTGGGTCGGTCACAATTAAAGCATTGATTCCGAATGCTTCGCAACTTCTCAAAATGGCGCCAAGATTTCCCGGTTTTTCTACACTTTCCAAAATGATAATTGCAGAATCCTTTTTGGGTTTGAAATCTTCTAAAGTTCTTGATTCCAATTTGTAAATTCCGATAATTCCTTCTGTTGTTCCGCGATAAGCGATTTTCTCGTACAATTTTTCTGAAACGTAATGGATTTTTGTCGTTGGCAATTTCCCTTTGAAGATATTTTCGCAGATATAATATTCTTCGGGTAGATTCCCAAATTCCAAAGCGCGTTCGTTTTCCTGCTGACCTTCCACGATGAAAACGCCTGCTTTTCTTCTTTCCTGATTTTTGGTGAGAAGTCTGGTCAGTCTTTTGATTTTTTCGTTTTGAAGGCTTTCTATCAGCATTTTTGGAAATTTTTCACAAATGTACAATGTATAATGTACAATGTAAAATGTCCGTCGTAAAAAGTTGAATGTTCAATCGAGGCGAAGCGCGTAAGGGATTTACTTCGTACAGTTCGGCTAAAGCCTCGGGTGTAGTGGAAAGCCCGGAGCGAGGCAACGAGTGAGGACTTGTAACGGAAAGCCCGACCCGAGCGCTGGCCTTTGCGCTGGCTAGGGTCACGCCCAAATTTGTTGTAATAAGAAGATAAAAATTTCTATATCTTTGTTTTATGATTTTACGAGGAGAAAATTTAATCAAGGAATACGGACCGAAAAAGGTGGTGAAAGGCGTGTCATTGGAAGTTCAGCAAGGCGAAATCGTCGGACTTTTGGGGCCAAATGGTGCAGGAAAGACAACGTCGTTTTATATGATTGTTGGATTGGTAAAACCCACTTTAGGCAATGTTTTTCTTGATAAACAAAATATTACGCAGGACGCGATGTACAAGCGTGCGCAAAATGGAATTGGTTATTTGGCGCAGGAAGCATCGGTTTTCCGGAAGTTGTCTGTGGAAGATAATATTCTTGGCGTTTTGCAACTGACGAAGCTTTCCAAAAAAGAACAGCAGAAAAAATGCGACGAACTGATTGAGGAATTCCACCTAGAACACGTGCGTAAAAACCGTGGCGATTTGCTTTCCGGAGGTGAAAGACGCCGTACGGAAATCGCGCGATGCTTGGCGACAAGTCCGAATTTTATCCTTTTGGATGAGCCGTTCGCGGGTGTTGACCCGATTGCGGTGGAGGATATTCAGAAAATCGTCAGGTCTCTGGTGGAGAAAAATATCGGGATTTTGATTACCGACCACAACGTTCAGCAGACTTTGGCGATTACCAACAAAACGTACATTATGTTCGAAGGGAAAATTCTGAAAGAGGGAATTCCTGAAGATCTGGCGAACGATCCGGATGTTAGGAAAGCTTATCTTGGGGAGAATTTTAGGTTTGAGAAGATATAGTTCTAACGCAAAGGCAGAAGATTTCTAAAAATATTACTTAAAGTCGCAAAGGAAAACTTTGCGACTTTCTTTTTTCTATGATTAATTTTTTTTGCGCCTTTGCGATAATTTTAAAATTCCTCCTGACAAACTACTGTCACAACCTCGCTGTACATTTGTATCAAATAAAACAAACTAATATGAATGCAACAGCCACAGTCCTCAACTCACAACAACTTTTAATCTATTGGCAAGGCCACAGAAATCTAACCAGAAGAGTAATAGAAGCTTTTCCTGAGAAAGATTTATTCGAATTTTCAATCGGTGGAATGAGACCATTTTCCAAATTGACACTTGAACTTTTGGCAATCGCCGGACCAGCTTTGAAAGCCATTGTTGACGGTTCGGAAAATACTTTCGACGAAGAAGCTTTCCAACCAACTACAAAAGTTGAAATCCTTTCAAAATGGGACGAACAGACGGAAGTCATCAATGAATATTTTAGTCAGATTTCGGAAGAACGTTTTCAGGAAACTTTCAATTTGTTTGGACAATATGAATTTCCTATTTATCAGAATATTCTTTATTTCGTTGATAATGAGATTCATCACCGTGGTCAATCTTACGTTTACCTGAGAGCTTTGGGAATCGAGCCTCCATTTTTCTGGGAAAGAGAAAGATAAAAAAGCAAAGCGCTTTCAGGATTTTCTGAAAGCTCTTTTTATATTAATGAAACCACAAAAGTCACAAAAGAAAACTCTAAAGCTTTTGTGACTTTTGTGGTTTAAAGATTACAAAGTTTAATTAGGTAAAATATTACTGAAGAATTTCACAATGTTTTCCTTGAGTTTTGCAAAAGTTTCCGACGTTCCGAATTCCTTGTTATCATAACCAATCGGGAAGCCTTTTTCCACGTATTCATTATTTTTACTCAATGTCAGCGGTTGGAAATCCTGATTCACTTCGCCCAATTCATCGGTATGAATGTCCAGATATTTCACTGTTGAATTCTTTGAAAAATCAAATTTTGTCAAATCGATTTTCTTAATTTCTTTCTTTAAATCTGAACGGAAAAATAAGTTCATATTCTTAGCATCAATCACGGTTTGCCATTCGCCGGCGTGCACAGAATTCAGAATATTCCAGGCGTAATCTACTGGTTTTCCGTCGTATTTGTAATTTTGAAGCATATAATAAGCTCGGTTGTAGCGGTCGTCCCAATTTCCACTTTTATCATAATCGAACTTCTCATTTCCGCCCAGAAAATCAAATTTCTTAGCCTTGTCAAAATCTTTTTTATATTGGTTGTTGCACAAAAGTGGCATCGGCATTTCTTTGTCAGTCAGCACTTTGTATTTTCCATCTAGCAAAGCAATCGTTGTTGCATTTCCTTTCGCATCAGTCAGGAAAAAATGACTTCCTGCGGCATTTGGCCACCAATCGATGTTCGGACCTTTGTTCAGATTGTCAACGACTTCTTTTACGGTTTTATAATTATCCAATTGATACTGAATCCATTGCGCCCAAAATAGATTCGGTTGTTTTGGATTTACAACTTTCGAAGTTTCCTCAAGGTAAAGTTCCACCAGGAAAAGTCCTTTTTCATTCACGCCATAACAAGGGAAATCATAGCCTAAAAGATTGAACGTCACCGAACCATATTTCGATGTCCATTGTTTTTTGGAATTCAAATTGTCGGTGGTCAGATTTTCCCAGCTGATATTTCTTTTCAAAACATCACGTTTGTTTACCACAATCATTCCGGGCATCGTTTTCCAGTTTTCATTGAATCCAACCACGCAATGGTCTTTTCCCCGCAACAGAAATGCTGAACACGCGGAAAGTGCCGTAGAATAAGCGATTGTCATCAATAGAAAACTTCTTATAAGTAAAGACTTCATATTTTTTAATTTAATTTTTTTGAAATGTTTTGGATTAAGTCAGCCATTGTATCCTTGAGATATTCCGGTTCGATAATCTCCGCATAATCCGCAAAGGTAATCAACCAGCGCGGAAAACCTTCATCAATCCAGCTTGTTTCAAAGGTGATGAGCATTCCGTTTTCCGTTTCTTCATCGGCAATCCAACCATTATATTTCATCGAGTGCATAATATGAGGCATTATTTTCTTCTCGACCAAAATTTTGACCTGTACTTTTTCTGTATTTGATTTTTGCTTGTAATCTCCGACTTTTCCATATTCCTGATGAAAAGGATTTTCGGTTTTAATGATTTTCAAAATCCTGTCAACCCGGAATTGTCGGTAATCTTTTCGCATCGTACAAAACGCCATTACATACCAATAATTGAACTCATAAAAAATCCCAACCGCTTCAATAATCCTTTCCGAAGCTTCGGTTTTTGCACTTTCATAATTGATTTTCAGTTGCGTTTTCTCAGAAATGCTTTCCAGAATTGTCGGAATAATATTTTTAATCGAATCCGTTTTTTCCGGCTGATAAGAATAGATATTGATTTGATTTTCAATATCGGTCACCAGATTTTTCTCTGAACTTCGAAGGACGGATTTTACTTTTTCCATTGCCGAATTGTAATGAGAACCGAGACTTTCGTGGGAATAATTCTGCATTAGTTTTTCTGCGGTAATGAAACTCAAAACTTCCTCTTTGTTAAACATCACAGGCGGAAGTTTGTAACCATCGACCAACGAATAGCCGGAACCAGCTTCCCCAAAAATCGGAATACCGGCATTTTCCAAAGTTTTAATATCTCTATAAATTGTTCGTACACTCACTTCAAATTTATCCGCCAAATCCTGCGCACGCACAATCGGCTTGCTTTGCAACTGCATAAGAATCGAAGTGACGCGGTCTATTTTTTTAATGTAATGGTCTTCATTCATCTTTATAAGTTTTCACCAATCTATCAAGATTCAGACTTCTTGCAGACGCATCGAAGATTTCTCGGTAAGTCCCGTCTTTTTCATAGAGTTCCTCGTGTGTTCCGTTTTCCACCACTGCGCCTTTTTTCATCACATAAATCATATCCGAATCCAAAATCTGCGATAACGAATGTGAAATAATCACGACGGTTCTTCCTTGTTTTATTGCGTCAAGAGAATTTTTAGTCTGTTCCGTGGCGATGGCGTCCAGACTGGCAGTTGGTTCGTCAAGAAAAATAATGGGTGGATTTTTCAGGAACAATCTGGCGATGGCAATTCTCTGTTGCTGACCGCCGGAAAGTTGCGTGGCGTCGTGGTTGTAAGCTTCCGGCAAATCCATAATCTGCTCGTGGAGATAGGCTTTTGTTGCTGCTTCTTTGATCTGGTCCAAAGTGGCTTCCAGATTTCCGTAACGGATATTATCCTCAATACTTCCTTTGAAAATGTGATTTTTTTGAAGCACCAAACCAAGGTCATCACGCAGAAAATCATTATCAAAATCATTCAGATTGTTGCCATCCAAAAGGATTTCGCCGGAATCTGGTTCGTAGAATTTACAAAGCAAATTGATAATCGTAGATTTTCCAGCGCCACTTAAACCAACCAAAGCGGTCGTTTTTCCGTTTTCGATTTTAAGGGACACATTGTGAAGCGCTTTCATCCCGTTTGGATAAGTGAAATCCACATTTTTGATTTCGAAATTTCCTTTGATTGGGATATTGTTGATGGTTCCGCTTGGTTCGGTTTCTTCGTCGGCATTCAGGATTTCAAAATAACCTTCGGCGTAAATAAAAGCGTCATTCATATCATCATAAATTCTGTGAAGCTGACGAATAGGCGCAGAAACATTGTTGAACAACATAATGTGAAGCGTAATCGCACCAATCGTCATTTGCTGATCAAGAACCAAATAAACCGTTAAAAGGATAATCAAAACGACACCGAATTGCTCAATAAAAGTCTTCAAACCGTCATAAATAAAACTGGTTCGTCTCGTGTAAAGTTGGCTTTCCATCAGCTTCATCTGAAGATTGTATTGCTTGCTTCCTTCAAATTTTTCACGGACAAAACTTTTGATAACCATTATGGAATTAATCAAATTCAAAAGTCCGGAAGTTTTCTGTTCACGCTGATTTCTGAGCGTTCGTCTGACGTTTCCTAATTTTTTTGCCTGTCTTGAGGTGACATAAAAGTAAATCGGAATCACAAAAGTTGAAACCAAACCAACATAAATGTTCTGCATATACATCACAACCAATGCAATGAAGGCTGTTGAAAAAAGCGGAAGAATATCGATGAAAAAGTTCTGAACGAGTTTCGTCAAACTTTCAATTCCTCGGTCGATGCGGATTTGAAGTTTTCCAGATTCGTGGTTTTCGTCGTTGTAATAGGCGATTCGGTACGTCAGGATTTTGTTGATGGCTTCTTGTGCGAGTTCGGAACTGACATTAATTCTAATCTTTTCGCCATAAAATTTCTGCCCAAACTGAATGAAAATATTCGCCAATTCTTTTCCTAAAAGTATGATTGAAATGAGCGTCAGAACGTGAATTCCTTCTTTCATTGGATTCGGAAGTTGAGTCAGTTTTGTCACTTCGTCCACAGTATATTTCAAAACCAAAGGATTGACCTGAGCGAATAATGCGCCGATGAAAGTCAAAGCTAAAGTCACGAAAATCATCATTCGGTAAGGCTTGATGAAGCGCCGCAACTGCTGATAAATATGAATGAGATTGGTGGTTTTTTGAAATGGCTTTTTTATTACAGCAATTTAAGAAAAATATAAAAACGACATAAAAATTAACCATTCAGTTTTAGATTAATTAACCACAAAAGGCACAAAAGAATTGTAGAGAAAGAATAAGATAATCTTTCAAACACTTTTCTTTTTTGCGCTTTTGAATTACTAATAAGAGCTACTGCTTTTATGACTTTTGTGGTTCAAAAATCTGCGCGTTCAAAAATAAAAACCTTAATTTTAAACTTTCATAAAAACAGAAAATGAAAATATACACAAAAACCGGCGACAAAGGCGAAACCGGACTTTACGGTGGAAGCAGAGTCTCCAAAGCCAGCGCACGAGTAGAATCTTATGGCAACATCGATGAACTGAATGCCAACATTGGCGTTGCAAAATCTCATATAAACGATGAAGAAGTGATTTCTCAACTCAAAAAAATCCAGTTTGACCTTTTTACAGTTGGTTCGGAAGCTTCAACGCCGATTGATAAATTGTTTTTGGCGAATGGAAAAGCCAGATTACCACTCGTGATTTCTGACAAAGAAATCGAAGAATTGGAAACTTGGATGGATGCGATGGAAGAGAAAGTGGAACCTTTGCAATATTTCATTTTGCCAGGCGGTGGGAAAGCAGCAACTTTTCTTCACGTCGCAAGAACGGTTTGCAGAAGAGCAGAACGCAGTTTGGTTTTCCTAAATCAATCGGAAGAAGTGCGAGCGGAATTAATCAAATATCTAAATCGTTTGTCGGATTATCTATTCGTTTTGGCAAGATATGTTTCTAAGTTAAATAATGAGTCGGAGGAATATTGGAATCCTAATGATAGAAGTTAGATTTGAAAATTTTCATTAATGAAAAAGGCCTTACTTTTCATCAACGGCGAACCACCAAAAGAATTTCCAAATCTGTCAGATTATGAGTTGATTGCTTGTACTGACGGTGCTTTTCATTATTTAAGAGAATTGAATTTTCCATTAGAAAAATTGGATTTTATTTCCGGCGATTTTGATTCTCATTCAAATGACGAAGAAATTCTTCAATCCAAAGTTCACGGTTTTGAAATTATCGAAACGCCCGACCAAAATAAAACTGATTTCCACAAAGCTTTGGAATTAATTTTTGAAAAAGGCTTTGAAAATATTGATGTTTACGGCGCAAGTGGAGGAGAACAAGACCATTTTTTAGGAAACTTGAGCGTCGCTTTTTTCTTTAAAGATAACTTGAAACTCAGATTTTTTGATAATTATTCGTCCTATTATTTTATTCCAAAAGAATTCGCAATTTCTGATGTGAAGGACAAGATGATTTCATTAATGCCATTTCCAATTGCTAAAAATATTGAAACTATAGGATTGAAATGGCCTTTACATAAAGAAGATCTGATGTTGGGAGAAAGAATTGGAACTCGGAATATTGCAGAGAATCAGGAAGTTTCTGTTAAATACAAAGAAGGAGATTTGCTTATTTTTGTTGGGAAGTAATCAATAAAACCGGCTGCTTATTTTTCCTCCCTATCAGCAATCCAATCGTATAACCTTATTTTTTTATTTTACCTATTTCTATATGGCAATTACTCCCATAGTGACTAATTTTGACAGAAATATACGGCTTTCCGAACCTAATTTTACGGTTTGATTTGCTTTAGGTCTTAATTCATTGTCAATTGTGAGCTGTTTGTATTCTGTACCGAGTTGGTTCATACAAACAGTGTATACTTTATCCGGCAAATAAATTCCCATAATTAATTGTTTTTTGATAAATTAATGATTCTATATCCTTGATTATAGGTTTCTTTTTGATTTGAAAAAGGTTTTACTAATAATAGAAATTCAGCACTGAATGAAAAAATAGCTGAAAAACAGGTTTTTATTTTCTCATTAAAGAAGTGAGGCCAAATGGCACTGTAATTATAACTGCTACTACAATTCCTGATTTTATATTTGCCTATTGTCTAAACCTTTGAATTTATATTCTTTCATCAAATATTTTTTAAATAAATGCCTTGGTTTTCAAAATGAATCGCTTTTTTGATTTTATTATCAAAATTATTTTTCAGAAAAGGAGAAATAAATTCTACAAATCCGTCTATTATTCGCAAATCCTCTTTTGTTGAAAATGGAGTTAAAAAACTTGTGCCCACTTTAATTTTAATATTTTGCTCTTTGGCAAAAAAAGATAAATGAGGAGACACAGGAAAAAAATTCTTTTGGAAATACGTAACACAGAATCTAACTGGAAATATTCGTAATAGAACAGCAGCAGACCAAACCACACGACTATGAGTGATAAGCCTGCGATGAGTCCTATGGACAATTCTGTTTTAGAATCAACACCATAAAATTCAAATTTACTCTTTTTCATATTTTTCATCTTTTGATGGAACTAGTAATTCTACCATCTACTACTAATTTCGTTTTAAAATCTATTGTTCTATGAATCCTAATATCCACTTTATAATCGGAAAATTGATGAACTTTTATTTGTTGTTTTTTTTAATTGCCAGTAAAATAAATAAAGGAATTCCAATTACCAATCCAATAACATAGCCCATTTTTTTAATAGAAATTTAATTGAGGATTTATTTTCTAAACATTTCTTTAAATTCTTCTTTTGGCATAAAGTGTTTGAGATATTGCTCTACAAATATTTTATTCAATTCTTCTGAAACGTGAAATTGGCTAATATCAGAGTCCCATTTTGCATTTAAAATATCTATTGGAAAAACAGGAACCGGATTTTCTTTGGTGCCATATTTTGGGTTATTGAGTTGGTCTTGATTGATGCGAACGGAGATTTTATCGCCTTCTTCATTACGTCGAAGTACAAGTGACCTCATTACAGAAGTGTTATCTAGAAAATTAATTATTAACATAACAAAATGTTTATTATTTTTTTTATCAAAAAAAGGATATTTATCTAGAAATCCCGATGGTCTCCCACGCCGACTTAAACCTTTAATATATTGTTCGGAATTTTCTTGTACATTTTGCGGAAGAATTATGGTATCAACATTTGAGTTTTTTATATAATTCAATACTTCTGTTTCACTTGGAGCATTCCCTCGAAAGAAGAAAAAATTAGCAACCAAAATAAATAGTGGAATCCCAATAACCAAACCGATAACGTAACCCATATTTTTCATATTCATTTTATCTTTCCGTTGCTATTACACCTATATTGTTTTTAGAATCTGCAATCTCAGAATTTGAAAGCATTTTTATTGAATCTCTATACAAATTATCTTTATACTGATTCACAGCCTGTTCCAGTACAAAACCTGCAACAGCACCGCCAAGACCAATTCCTATGTTTTTAAGACCTGAAGGATCAAAATCCTTAAAAGCACTTGCTTCCATCTCTGCAGCCAATTCTCTGCTCCAGGCTCTGGAAGCGTCGCCTGCAGCTCTTGCTTGCGCTGCTTCGGTAGAAAACTGCGTAATGTTTCTTTGTACCCCCTGATTGTGGGCAGTGAGCTTTCTGATGTCATTTATTTCCTGGCCACCATCTATTAATAAGCCTGATCCGGTTTCTATACCAGATTCCTTTGTTTCTTTAGCCAGATCAAATCTTTCGCTCTCTCCATCCTCAAACAAAATATCAAAACCTATTGCCAAGCTCACACCAAGTCCGTTTGCTCCACCAGTAAGTCCCCCAATAATACCCACTCCCAATTTGCTAAGACCTTGTGCCAGAATCTCTTTTCGGTTGTTATTGCTTATAAATTCAGCGGCTTGTTGTGCGATCACAGGATCTACAATTAAAGTTACTACACCTCCTTGTGGACAATTCATAATGGAGGAGTTCAACAGCGCATTTTGTCCTTGAAATTTTACAGAATCGTGAAATCTCTCCCATTGTGTTGATAAAGTAACATCGCAATCGTGGACTTCTTTGTAAATGCCTATTCCAATTGCTACTACAGCACCTGTGGCTGCTACGGCCACACCGGCGGTAGTTACAGTTGCAGCAAGTGCTATCAAAGCTGGAGCTGCCAAACCACCCGTTGCAACGGTAAGCAAAATAGCACCGCCAATTGCTAAACCAGCACACAATAATGCTAAACCGCACCATTTTTTTGCCGCCATTTTGCATTTGAAGGATTCACTAATTTTTCGATCCTTAATATTCAAAAAATATTGGGCTTTATTGGTATGTACAATATTGGTATTAGTTCTGGAAACACCAACTTTTAGAGGTTCGGGAACCTGCATATTGGTACAAACTACATTGGTACCCTGTATGATATAAGAATTTGCCATTATTCGATTTTTCTAAAGTTATAACTCACAAGTAGCTGGATATTGTTTTTTATCTCTTCAATGATAGTTACTTCGCCCTCCTCTGGTACATTCAAATTTTCGTCATAAACAACTCTTTCCCTCAAACTGGCATTATACTCGGAAAATTTGTACTGTAGAATTGGTTTGTACCTCTCATCATACATATCAGCAAATTTTGCAGATTTTCTTAGTGTATCATTTATTGAGCTTACCTTTCTTATTAATATTTTATCTTCACTTTCCCGAAGTAAGTTTTGATTTATTTTCAATTCAATTTTTTCTCCAATAAACAATTGAGAATAAAAATTTCGGGTAAAAGCATCCATTTTATCTTTCGCATTAACAAGATATTTGTTAAAAAAAATATCGAAAAACATTTTGGTTTCCAAATCCTCAAGTAGCGTTTTTTCGTTCACAATCTGTTGCTCTGCAGTTTGAATGAATTTTTTAATACCATCACTCCCTTTGGGATTTCTTATGAAAGCGTATTTGTTTTCTAGCTTTTTTTTGTGTTCACACCATTTATTAATAATTTCTTCGTGATTGACTATTTTTTCGATGTTTCCAGTAAGGGAATTTACTTTCAGTACAATTCCGTCGCATTTAACCCAATCAAGTTCAGAAACTAGTTCTATCGCTTCTTGATACTGATTAGGATTTGTTTCAATAATCTGATCTGTGATAGAAATTGTAAAAAAAATATTTTCATCTTCTGTTTGCTTTTTTACAAGAAATTCTCTTTTTGTTTTTGCAGTATTTGTAGGAATTCCGTTTAGTTTGGTAACAATTGTTTGCTCACACTGGCATAAGAAACATCTGAATTTTTACTTCTGTTTTTCAAACCTTTCTTCGAATTCTTCTTTAGACATTACATATTTCAAATGGCAATACACGCTGTTTTCGTATTGCTGTTGGGTAATGTCGTAGTTTTCGTAAACCGTTTCTCCATTTTTTCCAGTGTGCCAAAGACGGATTGGCTTTTCGTCGCCAATAACACGAAATACGGGAATTGGGTGTTCCTTTGTTCCCATTTTTGGATTTTGTAGGTCGTCTTTGTTGACGGTTACAATAAATCCTAACTTTTTAATATGATTGTCAAATGCATAATAAAAGTTGTCTCCGATATTTGCCATCCGAAATGAGAAATATTTTTTATATTCTGTAGAGAAAAAAGTATTTACATCAATATGAATAATTCCATCTCTACCTTTTGATAGAAAAGCGGTGTACCTTTCATAACCTCTTATTATTTTATCATTTTCATTCAAATGAATTCTTATATTTTTCATGTTATTTAAATACTGATCAATATTTTTATCAGCATCATTTCCTTGAAAAAATAATTTGTTGATACCAATTATTAATAGTGGTAGAAGAACTAATCCTGCCAAAATATATCCTATGGCATATGGTATCCCTAAATTTTTCATACATCTGTTGCTATGATTCCAATATTATTATTATTTTCATCTAATTCATCGGAATCTCTTATTTCATCTCTTGAACCTTTATGCATTCTATCCTCAAAAGAGTTCGACCATTGATCTATTCCAAAGTTTACCACCCCTGCGGCAAGGCCTATTCCTAACCCTTTTAGCAAACCTTTCCATGGCGTTTTAAAAGAGTTACTTGCTATTTGCTGCGCAATTCTGGCATTTAAAGCACCTGCAGCATCTCCTGCGGCTTCTCTAGTTGCTGCTTGCTGCCCAAACTCTATCACCTCTCTTTGAACAGCTTGGTTGTTTGCGGTCACTTCGGTCACTTCTTCATAAAAATCCCCCGGTAGACCCAAGGCTGCATCTCTGCCTTCGTCTTTAGCAGCGTCACCTGCTTGTGTCCAAAAAGGATCTCTTCCTTGGTTTTTAGATCGCTGTTCTTGTTCCTTGTTCTCTGCATCTGCATAAGAATAAACTGCTAAAGGAGAAGCGACAGCTAATGCAGCAGGAGATGCAGAAGTAGCACCCGTAATAACCCCCATCACAAATTGGCTTGTCATGTGTGCAGCAACCTCGTTTTCGTTATTATTTATTAATATCTCTGCTGCATTTTGTGCAATTACAGGATCAATAATTATAGTTACTTTTCCTCCTTTATTGCAACTAATAAAAGATCTGTTCAGAACTGCTTTTTGCCCCTCGATTTTCACTGTGTCATGCAATAGTTGCCACTGTGAATCTTTTGTTGCATCGCAGTCATGAGCCATTTTATATAAGCCCACAACGCCTGCAACAAGGCTTGTGCCTGCAGTGGCGCCAGCGGCAATAAGAAAAACAGCCGCCGCTCCGCCCGTAAGAACTGTTGCTGCAACTGCGGCTACAATCAAAGCACCTATCGCTATTCCTACACACAAAGCTTGAAGTCCTCCCCAAAATTTTGATGCGTTTTTGCAATTGAACGATTCGTCTATTTTTTTATCTAATTCGTTTAGTAATGGGGCATTGCCACCTTTGTATAAAACGTGAGATTTTCTACCCTCAATGAGCCCGATTTTGTTTGGACCTTTCTGCATTAATGTACAAATGACACTAGTTCCTTCAGGTATATACGATTCTGCCATCGTTATTCTATTTTTCGTAATTTATAATCTATTAATACCTGCACATTGTTTTTTACTTCCTCAATGATTGTAATGTCTGAACTTTCAATCCAATTTTCATCAGTATTTATTATGCATCTTTCTCTTACACTAAAATTGTATTCCGAGAATCTGTACTTTACAATTGGTTTAAATTTATTATCATATTGTTTTTCCAAAAATTCATTATCCAAATCAGATTTTGAGAATGAGCTTACTTTTCGTATTGCAACATCAGACGGACTTTCTGATAATATATTTTGTGTGAAATTTAGTTTTACAGCATAACCATCAAATAGTTGAGAGTAAAAAGTCCGAGAGTAGTCATCTAAAAAATTGTCATTTACTAGATATTTGTCAAAAAATACGTCAAAAAATAGTTTTGAATATAAATAATTGATAAGATTTTCCTCACTTACAATTTGTAAGTCTGTAATGTTTAAAAAATTTTTGAAATCTTGTTTAGAATTGGAGTCTCTCATAAAAGTGAAATCATTTTCATACTGATTCTTCTTGTGATGCCACTTTTGGATGATTTCATTATGATTTAAAATGTTGCTTATTTTTCCATTTTGATTTAAATTAACTAAGACATCAGACTTTATCATATCTATTTCGCAAACAAGTTTTAGAGCAAGTTCCAGTTGTTTTTGATAGGCATCAATGATATTTTCTGTTAATTTTATTTTTACAATTTGATTATTTTTTGTTTTCCTTTTTTCGACTACAAATTCTCTTTTTGTATCTGCATGACTATGAATTATGCCATTCAACTTCATTACAACCGTTTGCTCACATCTATATCGCGCTTTTTGCTCAAAGTTGACAGAATCCGAAATGCCTTTTTCTTTTTTTTCTAAAAATAGAGGAACAATCAATTCATCAATATGAATCGGAATTGTGCTTCCAAAAAACTGCTGAGTCAAAGTTGAATTTGCATTATGAAAATCCAATAGCTCATTTACGCTTATTTTATGCTTAGTGGCGATGGATTCTATGGTGTCTTCTTTTTGAATATTGTATTTTGTAAACTCCATATTAATTAATATCTACTTCTGTTGCTTTAATCGTTACATCAGTTCCTCCCGTTATTTTGACACTTCCTTCTCCACTGGAACCTACAGTTGCTAATTTAGTTCCTCCAAGCAAAACATCTTCGCCTATTATAGATATTTTTTTGCCAGAAATTTCAATCGTTCCGTCTGATTTCATTGTCATTGAACTTGTTCCTGTTTCAAACTTTATTTCTTTGTCACAAGTAATGCTTACATTTCCAGCATTGTCCATTTTTAGAACGGCATTGGAGCCGCCGCCTTCCTTACTCCCCACATTAATGGAATGCATGACGCCAACATTTTCCGTTGCATTATTGCTTACCGAAGTAGTTACATCTCCTGTTCCGCTCAAGGTCACGTGATTTCCGTTCCGGTCTTTTATTTCAATACCGTTGATGTCATTAAACTGGATAATATTTCCACTCTTACTACTGATACTTTTGATATTATTTCCGCTTCCGCCGCCTCCTGCAACTTTCCCGTGGAACAATCCGCCCATCACAAAAGGACGATCCGGATGATTGTGGATAAAATCGACCATTACCTGATCGCCAATCTCGGGGATTGCCATAAATCCTCTGTTTTTGCTCACTTTTTCACTGCTCCCAGCGTCCGGCGTCATAACGCGTATAAAATCTGTGGTCTCATGCAATTGCCAGTCAAAACGCACTTGCACTCTGCCCTGATTTTGAGGGTCTGTATTGGAAATTACGGTCGCCATTTGCGTTTCTGCATTTGGATATTCAAATTCTGGACGAGGCAGAAATCCGCTGTCTGCAGCGATGGCTTCAAAAGTTCCCTGGTAATTTCCCTTACCATCTACCTCGTGTTGGGTTTCGGTAATGATCAACTTCGTAAAGTAAGATGTTTGACTGCTGTCTTTCTTTCTCATATTAATTTCTGCTGTACAGCCGGGATAAAGAAAAGGGATTGATGTTTTTCCTGACGTTACAAAAACTTCTGCAACTTTGCTGCCTGCTGCTCCTTTTTGTGAAGCAGCGATATCCATAGAAGTTGATGATCTTATGGGTGCTATGCGGAGTGATGGTGTGGTAAAGGTTTTTTCTGCAATCTGTTGCGCTCGGTTTGCAATATCCGAAACATGTTTTACAGTAGATTTGCCTGTGGTCAATTTTTCGTTTTTACTGCTGTTGTAGCCATAAAATGTAGGATTGACATGCGTTGCTTTCATTTTTAATTTTACATCTGAGATGTTGCTTTTATAGATCAAACGAAGCGGATCTTCTGGTGGCGGTAATGTTCCGAAATGCAACACTTCACCATCATAAAAGAACTGTTCGCCGTATGCCTCCGCCATTCTAGCAAGATAATTGTAATGCGTTTCATTGTATTGAGATGAGTAGCTGATGTTTTTCACATAACCGCAATCGATACGGAAGTCATAATTGTTGTTGAGCGCTTCTTTTATAACGGCATCGGCAATCGTGTTCAGGCTTACGGAAGATGAACCTCCAAAGCTTTGCGTGTGTGGTGCGGCATCCAAAAGAATCGTAGGACTGTATCCGGAAAGTACAATGATTCCTAAATTTCCTTCTTCCTGTTCGTATTCCACACTCAGGATGACTCCAACAAATGTTCTTTCGGGTCCATCAGGCACACCTTTATAACTGAAAACGACTGTGAGTCTCTTCCCAAGAAAATTTTGAGCTTCATTCAGTTCATGATTTTCCGATTTTTCTAAAGCATCGTGTGGCAGTTTGAGCTCAAAAGAATGGTGTTTGCAAGCACTTTGATTCAGAGAAAAATGATTGTAATGATTGATGACTGTTCCCTCGACAATAATTTTGAGTCCTACAACTCGGTTGATTCCAAAAATTTGATTCACGTCTATTGCATTGGAATTGTAGATCTTTGACGTTGGTTGCTTTTTCCAAAGCTTATCATTTTGCATTGAGCCATCTTCCTGGTCAGCTGTTGTCCACGATTGGCTTGCGGTATTGAGGTTTTTTGAATCTCGAAACATCACTTCTGTTTTTGTGATTTAGACAAGTAACTTGCGAATGTTGGCTTTGCTCTGTAAGTAAGGAACAATTTTTATGCAAATTTTGCAATTCCGAACCTGATTTTAAGAAAAAATCCTGACGCAATTACTTTTCAGTACATTCATCAGGATTTAGTATTAATTGCAGTTTTTTTTAGAATAGTAAAAATCTAAGGGACTATTTTGCTCCCGGCCAGATTCCGTCGTAAGCAGAATTACCGTACTCGATTTTCTCTGCACTCACGATAAAACTGATAAACATATTATCCTCATTCAGAGCATCATAATCTACTTCGTGCTGTATCACATAGCCATTTTCCCATTTCAATGTAGTCAATGTTCCTTCTTCGTGAGATTTGTTAAATGTTACCTCACCACTGGTTGGTTTGTATTTACCATTCAGTAAACTTTCCAAAATACCAGAATCTTCTGTAGCTTCCACAGTAATTTTGATTAATGCATTAGAAGGATCGGATGCCACTCGACCTGAGACATCTGTGTTTCTTGATACGCCGTAATTCAGTTTAAGAATTTTTTGTTCGGATCCACCATTGAATTTTAGGATCGCTCGTGAATTGTTTGCCATGATTTCTAAATTTTAAATATTAATAATGAATTTATTTCCTGATTTTAATATACCAAAGATAGAACCGGAAACTTATTTTTTCGGTCGTAGAATTACTACAATTCTTGCCAAATCAGAAGCATAGCATTCAACAATAATAGCTTAATGTATTTCAAAATACCTATTTTATTTAAATATCTGAACAAACTTCAGTGGTTGTATTTTTACTATAATGTAAATTTTCACGCAATTTTTCATAAAGTTTTTTGTCATCATTTTTTATACATTTATTAACGTAGAAATTCAGTTTATTTCATCATTTTTGCATCGTAAAACAATTAAATTTTTTTAGCCAGAAATGAAAATAAAATATTCTGAACTAATTGACCAAACGCTTTATTTTCCGACTGAAGAATTCAGTGTAGAAGAAAATAATCTGAAATTCCACGATATCAATCTGATGGAGGTTGTGGAAAAATTCGGGACTCCTTTGAAGTTCAATTATTTACCAAAAATATCTCAGAATATAGAAAGGGCAAAATTCTGGTTCAAAGAAGCTTTTGAAAAGAACGATTACCAGAAAAATTACAAATATTGCTATTGCACAAAGTCCAGCCATTTTGCATTTGTTGTAGAAGAAGCATTGAAAAATGACATTAGCCTGGAAACATCTTCGGCTTACGATATGGATATTGTGAAGTCGCTTTATGACAAAGGTAAAGTTGATAAAAGTATCGAAGTAATCTGTAACGGTTTCAAAACTGACGATTATTTGGCAAAGATTTCTGAGCTAATTAATAAAGGTTTCGAAAATATTACGCCGATTCTTGATAACTATAGAGAGTTGGATAAATTGACGGAAAGTATCGACAGAACTTTTGACATCGGAATCAGAATTGCTTCTGAGGAAGAGCCAAAATTCGAATTTTATACCTCAAGATTAGGAATTGGATACAAGGATATTATTCCTTATTACAGTCAAAAAATTGCTGAACATCCGAATGCTAGGCTGAAAATGCTTCACTTTTTCATCAATACGGGAATCAAAGACACGGCTTATTATTGGAACGAATTGTACAAATGTCTTCGTGTTTATGCAAGATTGAAAAAGATTGCACCGGAAGTTGATTCACTTAATATTGGTGGTGGTTTTCCAATTAAAACTTCGCTTAATTTCGATTATGACTATCAGTATATGGTCAATGAGATTGTCTCTCAAATCAAGAAATTCTGCGAAGAAGAAGGTGTAGAAGAACCAAATATCTACACTGAATTCGGAAGCTTTACTGTTGGAGAAAGTGGTGGACATTTATATAAAATTATTTCTCAGAAACGTCAAAACGACAGAGAAAAATGGAATATGATTGATTCTTCTTTTATGACGACTTTACCTGATACCTGGGCAATTTCCCGTCACTTCATAATGTTGCCGCTTAACCGTTGGGAGGATTCTTACGAAAGGGTTTTTCTTGGTGGATTGACTTGTGATTCAGATGATTACTACAATTCGGAGCAACATACAAATGCGATTTATCTTCCGGTTTTCAATGAGACAAAAGCTTTGTACATCGGATTTTTTCATACGGGCGCTTATCAGGAAACTATTGGCGGTTATGGCGGTGTTCACCACTGTCTGATGCCTCAGCCAAAACATATTTTGATTGATAAGGACGAAGATGGAAACTTCACATACGAGCTTTTCCGCGAAGAACAAAGGGCGGAAGATGTTCTTAAATTGTTAGGATATTAAGCCTAGAAAATAGACTTCTAGATAAAAGATAAATTAAAAAGCGACCTGAAGTTTCAGGTCGCTTTTTAATTTATCTGATTTCTGTGATGAATTCTTCGGTTGGTGTTCTGTATTTTTTCAGATTTACCAGCCAGTCTCCGCTTGTGTCTCTGTAACCTAAAGGTAGAATCACAACGCTTTTCAATCCTTTTTCAGTAAATCCTAACAATTCGTCAAGAGCTTGATTGTTAAAACCTTCCATTGGTGTTGCGTCCACTTTTTGTTCAGCTGCTGCAGCAATTGCTAATCCGAATGAGATATAAGCTTGTTTTGCAGCGTGGGTTGCGTGCCATTCGCTTCCAAGAGGTTCGTACATTCCCCAAAGTCTCGCTTTGTAATCATCCATCGCTTCTGTTGGAATTCCTCTTTCTTTCGTGGTTTTCTCGAAAACTTCAGAAATGCTGTTGTGGGAATAGCCGTCCCAAGCTGCCCAAACCAAAAGGTGAGAACCATCCGTAATCTGAGCTTGGTCATAAGCGATGGGTTGAATTTTTTCCAATAATTCTTTGTTGGTGATTACGAATAATCTGTAAGGTTGCAAACCAGATGATGAAGGAGCCAATCTTGCAGCTTCCACGATATAATCTACTTTATCTTGAGGAACGGGTTCGCCGTTCATTTTCTTTGTTGCGTAACGCCAGTTCAAGTCTTCTAATAAACTCATATTCTGATAGTATTTTAATTTGAATGAGCAAAGTTAATCAAGAAAAGTTTATTTTTGTAATAAGGTTACAAAAAGTTATTATTACAAAAAAGTTACGTAATTGATAATTAGATTGTTGTGTGATTTGTAAATTTGATTTCTTATCATATGTCAAGATGTATAATTGATTAAATAAAAGAAAACTTATGAAAATAAAATGCTGTAAGACCAATATGATGGCGGTTCAAGATACGATGGATGTTTTGAAAGGCCGATGGAAAATTCATATCATCGCGGCTTTGTGCTACGATAAGATGAGATTTTCTGATTTGCAGAAAGAAATAGAAGGGATCTCTGCGAAAATGCTAAGTAGCGAACTGAAGGATCTGGAAATTAATCAACTGGTAAAAAGAACTGTTCTGAAAGCCCAACCAATTAGTGTGGAGTATGAACTGACGGAATATGGTTATACTTTGAAAAAAGTCATTGAGAATCTAGCCGATTGGGGCGTTCAACACCGAAAAAGGATTGTTGGAAAAGTCCTGGAAAATTGATTGGATTTCAATGTTCTTTTAAATTGGATTGATCTTATAATTTTTTATCTTTAAACCTTGTCTTTGGTTTTTCAGAAAATGCTGGTCAGAATTTTTTCTTTGCTGTTATTTTTGGTGTTTGCAGTGAATGTAAATGCCCAGGTCAATGATGCTCAGAACCTGACAAAAGATGTCAACAGAGTTGGTTTTGTGAAAGGAAGCACAGGAATGGATGATATGTCGGCAGAACTTAACATCAAGGTACCAGATAATGCAGTGATCGGAAATACAAGATTAAGACTACTTAAAGTTAATTCACCTTCTACTTTTGTGATTCTGGCCAAAGGGAGCGTGTGGTAATTCCTATTACGGTCAGGTAGAAGATTACAGTCTGAATATTGGAAGATTGGCTGTTTCGGATGTCAATAAAGTGTCATTCAAATATTATCCAAATCCGGTAAAAGATATTTTGACCTTGTCAAGCAGCGAAAAAGTGAATTCGATTTCAATTTATAATGTTGCGGGACAATTGATCAAATCTAACAAAGACGCCAATACGATTGATATGAGCACACTTTCGACTGGGATTTATTTGATAAAGACCAATATTGGAAGTGAGATACAGACTTTCAAAGTTATCAAGAAATAAAATTTTATCATAATTGTGTTTTTTATCGTTTACTTCTTTGTGAAATTATACGTTTTTCCATTCTGGAGAAGCTGCATCTGATTTTTTTCTGGAAAGAAATTGATCTTGATGCCAGCCTTTTCGAATCCGAATTGGTCTTTCTCAACCAGTTCCAAAGGAAACTCTGCTTGGCCTTTTCCTTGTGCAAATAACTTGTCGCCATTTACAAAGATCTTCAGGTCCAAAGGAATGTCGGGTGAAGTGTAATCGCCAATGTATTTTTTAAGTTCTCCATTGTAAGCCGCCGTTTCTTTGGTATTTTCAAATTTCGGAAATTCAAAATCCTGATCATAGATGATGTTCAGAACACCGATAGATAGTGTGTTGTGCGGATAATTCTCGCCGTTGATGACCATAGAAACCGAGTAATCTTCTTTTTTACTGTAAGATGTAACAGCGTGTGAACCAGCCGTGTCGCCACCGTGACCAAAAGAAACCTGATTGTAGAAAGGCACAGCCATCATTCCCAATCCGAAAACCACTTTAGATCCAGGTTTCGGCATCATCTTATCCAGCGTTTCCTTCTTTACAAATTTTCCATTAAATAAAGCATTAATTAAGATATTCAAGTCATTCGGCGTAGAAACGATGTCGCCCACACCAACGCAATTGTGAAAATCAAAATCCTCTACTTCTTTCCAGATTCCGTTTTCATTTTCGTATCCTCTAAAGACATTTTTAGGATCATCAAGCACAGAAAAAGTGTTTTTCATTCCAGCTTTGCTCGTGATATTTTCTTTCAACAGAACATTGTAAGGTTTCTTTGCCACTTTCTCCAATATTCTGCTCAACAAATAATAACCAGAATTGGAATATCTTGTTTTCTCACCAGGTTGAAATTCCACACCTTGAGCGTTGATCGTGTCAAGGATAACTTTGTCACCAACTGGTCTTTTGAACAGCCATTGATAATGTTCTCCAGCATAATCGCCTAATCCGCTTGTGTGATTCATTATTGTTTCTATCGTGATCTTATCTGCATTTGGAACGTCTGGATAATATTTGGAAAGTTTATCGGAAAGGTTCAGTTTTCCTTTTTCCACTTGCTGCATCAGCATGATCGCAGTGAATAACTTACTGACAGAACCCACTTGATAACGGGTGTTAGAATCCCATTTTACATTCGGTAATTGATCTTGCCCGAAATCATTTTGATAAACTTCCTTTCCTTTTCTGAAGATGGAAATACTACCGATGCCTTGTTTGTTCTGAGTGAGATAATTGAAGTAATCATTCAGTTTCGCCGTATTGATCTCACGGTTTCCGATGTCTTTCAGTTTCTCATCTTTCGGGTTTGATTTTTCGGTACCATTATTTTTAAAAAGATTCATTGGGAATGAACGGCCTCTTTGTGTGAATGTTCCTTCAAAATGGTCTGCTTTGTATTGTCCTTTGTAGGAAGCGTCCAACTCATTCATTTCAAAAATAAGTTCATTATTGGTGAACTCTGTCTTATCAACAGTAATGATCTTGTCACCTTGTTTTGGACTTCTTGCGGAAGATGTATAGGTGTTGTTTTCTTTTTTAATATTAAAGATCAGAGGCAGTTGTGTTCCACCGAGGTCGAGCTCGCCTTTCCAGGAACCTGTTAAATCTTGGGCGTAAAAAGTCTGTGCTAATAAAATCAGCACCCATAATAGTTTGGTTTTCATATGTAAAATTTTAGATTTGTTTAGGGTCGTAAGAAACCACCAGCCAACTGGATCTGGCTAGAAAATTTAGAGAAAAGCAATTTGATTGTTTTAAATTCCGATTATAGAATGGTTTGACTCACTATGGTCAATATCAATGAAACAACAGCGAAGAGAACAATATGTTGCCACTTTTTGATGTTGGTAGCCGTCTTGAATCCGTTGTAGTATAGGACGAAACTGTAAATCAGAAATGGTAATGTCAAAAATCCAAAAGCTATGATCAGTACCAAATTTATCATCTCTATTTGATTTGGATCACCGGCACTTTTTGTGATGCTTTGTGTGGCATTCTTCAAAAATGACAGTCCTGAGATCGGCATGATGACAATTAATGGAATGGCAGCGATCAAAACAGTATTGATGATATCGATGAGTCTGGTTTTATTATTAAGAAGGTAAGCAAAGGCAAATAAAAAGACGATGGCAAATACCGAACTCAGTGAGTTAATTCTTGCAATATCCCATATCGTTTGCCCATCTTCGAGGTGAGCAAAGTGGAAAATACTGTCGTTCACATTTCCAGCATAATAACAACCGAAAATATTAAAGATAAAAAATACAATTCCGACCATCAGAATATGTTTCTCATCAAATCGTCCAAACGGATTGAAAATAGTTTTCCAGGTCATAGCTTTTAGTTTTGAAGTTTTTTAACTTTTTCGATGAGGTCGTCCATTTTGTTTCTCATAGTCGGGTAGGAGAGTTCAGCCTGCTTTGCCATTTCCTTGATGCTTCCGCTGGAAAGCAAGAATTTGAGTACAAATTCCTGATCGTCTCTGCTCAGTTTCAAAAGTACGGGAAGCTCGTAATCTCCATTCACTTGGGTGGCGCAGGAAGGACATTTCATTTGGCTTACATTCAGTGTGTGATCGCAGCTTGGGCAAACGATTGGCAGTTTCATTTCTTTAATTTTGTTGTACAAATGTAATAATTATTTTAATAAAGTTAAAAATTATTTTAATTTTATTAAAATTTGTTTGATTTAAAGACATAAAAAAACTCCCAATGTTGGAAGTTTTAAAGATTCAAATAAGGTTGATTCTATTTATTTTTGACCGTTGTTGATATTGTCCTTTTTTACATAATCACTATAACTTCCTTGAGAATAGGCCTTCTGTTCTATACTTCCGAAATTTGCCGAAGTTGGTTTCCAATAACTCTGCTCGAATTTTTTAGAAAGTGTTACAGAACATAACGGCGTTTTGGTCGTGATCTTTAGTTTGACCGAAGTGATGTAATTGATGTCAGAAAAAAAGAATTGAGGTATTTTCTCTGTTGACTCCTGAGTATCACCATTGATATAGGAGACTGCCCATTTGTAAAGATAATCATTGGAATTCTCGTTTGGGAAAAATGAAATGACAGATTCTGTAACCTTTACCTCTTTGAAATCATCAATGAAAACACCGCAATTTTTATCTGTTAGATCTTGCTTTGCATCAAAAACATCAATGGTCTTTTCACATTGCAACAATCCTTTATCGCTAAGGATTGAAACCGAAATTGTGCCTTGTCCGGGATTCGCAGCCTTGACATTTATCACATTCGATTTTGTATTTCCATCAACTGTAAAGTTTTGATCAGGGGATGGTTTCCATGAGTAGCATTCTTCACATTGTGCTTTCGCATTTACAGAAAAAGGGGCTGTTTCATTGATCTTGATTGTGCTGCTTCCGACAATAGTACATTGCCCAAAGGAAATGGTTGCCAGGAATCCTGCAGCCAGAGTTAAATATTTTTTCATCGGTATCTATGTGTGTTCTGCAAATGTAAAACAATTTTTACACCTGAATCACACCCAGATTGAATTTTTCTGTGATCGGAGAATGATTTGCAGCCTCGATTCCCATGCTGATCCATTTTCGGGTATCCACAGGGTTGATGATGGCATCTGTCCAAAGTCTCGCAGCTGCGTAAGTTGGTTGGGTTTGTCTTGTGTAATCTTTCAATATTCTGTCCAGTAATTCTTTTCTGTCTTCGTCAGTGATTTCCTTTCCTTGCTTTTTGAGCGCAGATTCCTGAATTTGAAGCAATACTTTTCCGGCTTGCGAACCGCCCATCACAGCTAGTTCTGCCCAAGGCCAGGCAACGATCAATCTTGGATCATAGGCTTTTCCGCACATCGCATAATTTCCCGCACCGTAAGAATTTCCTGTAATGATCGTGAATTTTGGAACTACAGAATTCGCCACCGCATTCACCATTTTTGCACCATCCTTGATGATTCCGCCTTGTTCAGACTTGGAACCAACCATGAAGCCGGTCACGTCCTGTAGGAAAACCAAGGGAATTTTTCTCTGATTACAATTGGCAATGAACCTTGTCGCCTTGTCAGCAGAATCGGAATAGATCACACCACCGAACTGCATTTCGCCTTTACCACTTTTTACCAGTTTTCTCTGATTGGCAACGATTCCCACGCTCCAGCCATCAACTCTTGCTGTACAGCAAATAATACTTTTACCATAATCTGGTTTGTATTCTTCGTATTCAGAATGATCGACTAGACATTTTATGATTTCTAAGGTATCATATTGCTCAGACCTGATGGCAGGCATGATTCCAAAGATATTATCTGGATTTTCTTTTGGAGGTGCACTTTCTATTCGGTCAAATCCAGCTTTATCGAAGTCTCCAAGGGATTTCATTATGTTTTTAATTCTGTTCAAAGCATCCTTGTCGTCTTTGGCTTTGTAATCTACAACACCAGAGATAGAGCTGTGCATGGTTGCGCCGCCCAACGCTTCATTGTCAATGGATTCTCCGATGGCTGCTTTCACTAGATAACTTCCGGCTAGAAAAATACTTCCTGTTTTATCGACGATCATCGCTTCGTCACTCATGATCGGGAGATAAGCGCCACCAGCCACACAACTTCCCATAATTGCAGAGATCTGGACAATTCCTGAGGAACTCATCTTAGCATTGTTTCGGAAAATTCTCCCAAACATTTCTTTGTCTGGGAAGATCTCGTCCTGCATTGGTAGGAAAACACCCGCGGAATCCACAAGATAAATGATAGGCAAGCGGTTTTCCATCGCGATTTCCTGAGCTCTCAGATTTTTCTTTCCTGTGATCGGGAACCAAGCGCCAGCTTTGACGGTTGCGTCATTGGCGACCACGATACATTGTCTGCCGGAAACATAGCCCATCATGACCACAACGCCGCCAGCAGGACATCCGCCTTGTTCTTCATACATCTCGTAACCGGCGAAAGCGCCGATTTCTATCGATTCAGAATTTTTATCGAAAAGATATTCCAATCTTTCTCGGACAGTCATTTTTCCTTGGTCACGTTGTTTTTGGAGCGATTTTTCGCCGCCGCCCAATTTGATTGTTGACAAGGTTTTCTTGATGTCAGAATATTTCAGTTTGTTGATATCTTCTCTTTTGTTGAATTCTAAATCCATTTTGATTTTCTTTGGCTCTAAAGATAAAATATTTTAAATAATCACAAAGCAGAAAAGCTCATTCGTAATTTTAGAATTTAAAATAAAATATAATTGGCTTTTCTACGTTACTAATCCAAATACATTAAATTTTTAGTTAGTTTATGTTATTTTAATAAGTTCTTTATTAAAAGATCCGTATAATCCAATTATGCGGATTTTTTATGACCAAATTCGTAGCTGATCCTAGTTTTAAACATAAAATCTGTAATATTTATCCTAATTTTGCAAACTGAAAATCAATAGTTCCAATGAAGAATTCTTATTTGCTGAGGTTGCACTTTATCGTGTTTTTGTGGGGTTTTACAGCCATTTTGGGAAAATTGATCTTGGCCGAGGCACAAGTTCTCGTTTTCTACAGAATGTTGTTTGCGGCCGTTTTTCTTTATTTATATATAAGATTGATCAAAAAAGAAAGTATCAAGGTTTCTAAGAATCTTTTACTTCAATTGGTAGCAATTGGAAGTGTCATGGCTTTTCACTGGCTTTTCTTTTTCCAATCCATCAAAGTTTCAAATGTTTCTATCGCTTTGTCTTGTCTCTCCTTATCAACATTATTTGCATCCTTGATAGAACCTCTAGTCTATCGCAGAAAACCAGATTGGGTAGAAGTGATTATCGGTCTTATCATCGTAGTTTGTATCTCTTTGATTTTCAACGCGGAACTTAAATATAAAGAAGGGATCATTTACGGAATTCTCTGTGCGTTTTGCGGGACGATATTTTCTGTTTTCAATGGAAAGATCTTTGGAAAAACCAGTTCTGGAAATATTATTTTTTATGAGATCGCCGGTGGTTGGTTGGTCATTAGTCTCTTTTTTCTTTTCACAGGACAAATTTCTTCTGTCAGCGAAATAAGTTATACCGATATTGCGTTAGTACTATTGCTGGCTTCTGTCTTTACAGCTTATCCAATGTTTGAAAGTGTGAAATTGATGAAGTTCATTTCGCCATTTACATTGATCTTAACAGTGAATTTGGAACCGGTTTACGGGATTATCCTAGCTTTTTTTATCTTTGGAGCATCAGAGCATATGAGTCCTATTTTTTATGGCGCTTCTTTCGTAATGATCGCTTCGATCGTGGTCAATGGGATCATCAAATCGAGACGAAAAAAAGGAGCTGCCATTACAGAAACTGAAACTCTGTAAACACAAATTAATGAAAAGAATTTTATTTTTTTTACTTATCACTTTAGTCCAGTTTTCTGATGCACAGATCATCAGGAAATATTCCAATGAGTTCCTGAATATTGGAGCCGGCGCAAGAGGTCTTGCAATGGGCGGCGCAGTGGTTTCCAATCAGGATGATGTCTATTCTCCGATGTGGAATCCTGCTGGTTTGATGAAGATCGACCGAGACTGGCAAGTGGCGGCAATGCACGCAGAATACTTCGAATCCATCGCAAAATATGACTATCTCTCTTACGCCAAACCTTTGGATTACGGGAACGGTGTTTTCGCAATTTCATTGGTGAGATTAGGCGTCGATAATATCCTTAATACAACACAATTAATTGATTCCGAAGGTAATATTGATTATGATAAGATCAGTTCTTTTTCTACTTCAGATTATGCAGCTTTATTTTCATATGCTTTTCATCCGAACGGAAATCAGAAATTAGACGTCGGAGCAACGGCAAAAATTGTTTACAGAAATGTCGGAAAATTTGCAAGCGGTTATGGTTTCGGTTTTGATGTTGGTGCGATCTACCACTCAGATACAGATTGGAATTATGGTTTTATGCTGAGAGATGCAACGACGACGGTCAATTTCTGGACCATCAATCAGGAAGAGTTATCCGCAGTTGTGAATGGCGAAGAATTCAATCCGGCGCCAACGGACAAGATGGAGATCACGATGCCAAAACTTAATATTGGTATCAGTAAAACATTTGAGTTCAATAGAGATCTGAAATTATTGCCAGAAGCGGGAGTCAATATAGATTTTGCAAAAACGGCTGCTTTAGTTTCTACAGATTTTGCGAGCATTACGCCGTATGCAGGTGGTGAGTTGATCTTTCAGGATATGATATTCGTAAGATTAGGTTTCAACAGATTTCAAACAATTTCCGATATCGAGGATCTGAAACGTAAAGTTTCTTTCCAGCCGAGCGCGGGAATTGGAATCAAATATAAAGGTTTAACGTTGGACTATGCGATCACCAATTCTGGCATCGGAGGTTCCAATTTTTACTCCAATTTCTTTTCTTTGAAATTGGATATGCAAGGCTTTAGAAACTAATAACTATAACATATGATCAAAAATTTTACGCTTTCCTTGATCTTTATTTCCAATTTGTTTTTTTCTCAGGAAATTTTAGATTCAAAACTCATAGAAACCAATACTTCTGGATCCAGTGACCCAAAAGGGATGGTTGAGTTTAATAATAAGATCTTGTACAGTAGTGCAAGCGGTGAATCTTCTTATGAAGGTAGAAACCTTTTTATGTATGATCCTAGTGATAACAAAGTAAATCTTGTGAAGAAAGTCAATAGCTCATATCTCTACCCAGGAATTACTTCTAGAATTTATAAATTGAGTAATAATACTGCCATGTTTCTTTCCAAAACAGGTTATTACGACAATGCTCAACTCTGGCGAACAGACGGTACGGAATCAGGTACAACGAAGATCTTTACTTTTTCTACCTACTTTGATGATTTCACTGTTTCAAAAGTATTTAAAAATAGGTTGATCTTTTCTCGAGATTATTATAACGACCAAAATACTTATGCAATTGGAGAGGATGGAGCTGAACCTGTCAAATTAACATCGGGCAACATCATTAGTAATATTGTCCAAGATGTAAACTACAGCTATTTCTTCGTAAAAAATGGTTTGGATATAAAACTTGTAAAGACAGATGGAACACTGAGTGGTACAGAAATACTTTCAACCAACAACTTTATCTACTATACTTTTTATTACAATCTTCAGCTTACCTTAGATAACAACAAATTATACTACAGTATTTCAGATTCTGATTACAAATATAAATTATTTGCTTTTGATTTACTTTCTAAGAATAATAGTGTCATCTTTAATTCAAATACAAGTACCAATGCAATCAATTCAATCTGTGGGAAATTGGGTAATGATTTGATCTATGTCATTAATAGAAAATTATATAAAATAACTGAGACAGATTTGGAATTTGTAAAAGACTTCCCACAGGAATACAACGGAAATATCAGTTCTACTTCTTACGCGCTTAATAACAAACTTTTCTTTAATACAACAGATAACAAAGTACTTTCATTAGATAGCGATCTTAACTTGACTCAAGTTGATTTTGAAAATTCAAATTCTGTAATTCTAAAATCACTTGATGATTCTGGCTTTCTACTTGCAGGTCTTCCAAGTAATGCCACTACCTCTGCTGATATGTGGTTATATAATGGAGGAGACAAAAAATTTAAGATCCTAGTGTCTTCTGACAAGTCCAATTTTGCTTCAGTCGGAGATCACATTTATTTTGCAAGTCAAAAAGCAGCTAATGATAGAGAGTTGTACAAAATTAGTAAAACCAATGGCGCCATTAGTCTCACACAAGATGCCAACCTCAAAGGGAGTGGAGACCCAAGACTTTTTACAAATGATGAATCCAATAACTTGATTTTCTTGGCAAAAGATGATAGTCAGAGATATCAGTTTTTTGTAAAGAAAAGAAACCAAGATTCTGTTACACAATTAAGCAATTTCACTACCACGCCAACAGGCGAATTTAATGTCTATCCCATTAAGAATACGATATTTTCTTTGGGAGAACATTTCTATTATGCCAATGGTAGTTCTTTTTACAGGACAACAGTCAATGAAGGTTCATCCTTACAGTTGGCAGGTCCAATCAATGACCAGATCATGTCGTACAAGATCATCAAAAACCAATTGGTCTATTTGACTTATAACTCGAGCCAATATGAGACAAAGATTTGGGTCGTCAATAATGATTGGCAGGCTCCAATACTTCTCAAGACCTATTACAGTACCACCAATAATGCTTCTAATAACGAAAATTTGGATATTTCAGTGACTGATGATAATTGGGCTTATTTTATGGTGTCAAATTATGATGGATCCACCAATTTTTTGAGAACAGATGGAAGCTTGATAAATACAAAAATCATTACAACCATCAATAAGGGCCAAGGTCGTTATTTGTTTTTAGGACTATCAGACAACAAAATATTCTTTACCTACAATCCATTCTCTGGTAATTTTCAAGACAGATTTAGTTATATTGATTTATCGAACAACACCAATTATGATTTGATTACGGGAAATTATTATCCGAATCAATCAGTAATGTATAAAGGTAAGATCTATTTTGATGCGAATGGCGTATTGATGACCATAGATAAAACTGGGGTGTCTGTAGTAAAAGATTTTGAAACCAATGAAAGACTGTACTTCAGTGCTTGTGGTGGGCGATTGTTCATGGGCAAAATCGGACAAGGCATTTTTGCATATGATGGCATAGGTGCTCCAGCGGAGATCAAATATAATAATACATCCATGAATAATATATATGCTTTGTATATGAGAGGACAGGTTTGTCTGAAAGATACATTCTTCGTCAACGCTAATCCTGACCTTTTTAGAGTTGAAAAAAATGAAAATACTGCAAAAAAATACACGCTTTACTACAACAATAACAAGGCAAACTACATAAGCGAAATAGGCACCGACGGGGAAAAACTATACTTCAATTACAAAACAGAGGAGAATGGTTATGAGTTATTTGAAGTTATTTCGGAACTAGATCTTGCAACATCTGAAAGTATTCAGGGTAATGGGAAAAGCCAAATTTATCTGTATCCAAATCCTGCCACTGATTTAATAAAAATAAGAAATGAGTCAGCAAAGAAAATAGACTCATTTGTGATCTATGATTTTAGTGGAAAAATAATTTTGGAGGGCAAATATCTTGGAGAAGATCAAAATATTGATGTTTCTAAGATGAACAGAGGGGTTTACATGATAGAAGTCAAAACAAGCTCAGGCATTTCATATTCGCATAAATTCATTAAAAAATAAAGTCCATCATATGAAAAAAATAGCAACTCTACTATCAATCATTTTAATAACATTAATAAAAGCTCAGACCGTTTCTGATTATAGGTATATTTCGGTTCCATCGGAATTGACAGATTTCAAAGAAGATCGATCTTATGGATTGAATATGATCCTTGAAAAGGCTTTGAAAGGTAAGAAATATACGATTCTATCAGAGAACAAATCCAATTGGCCAGCAGATGCACTTTCAAATGCATGCAAAGTTTTGAACGCAGATGTCCTAAATGAAAAAAGTATGTTCAGAAACAAACTGATCCTTCAATTCAAAGATTGTAGCAATCAAGTTGTATTGGCAGAAAAAGGGAACAGTGCGATCAAAGAATTTGAACCTGGATATCAGGATGCGTTGAAACAAGCATTGGTCAAAATTCCGGTTTCAAACCCTTCTTCGAAAATTGAAAATCTTGCAGATTCAAAACCTCAGGAAATAAGTAAGCCACAAGAAACAGATAGATCTGTAGAAGTTGTTCAGCCGAAGCAAACAGTTACGCAAACTTCAACGGCTCAAAGATATACAAAAGGTAATCTATCCTTGCAAAAGATCCAGATTGCAGACGATCAGTTTATTTTGGTAGATGGAAATAGTTCTGTGCCTTTCGCAACATTCAAATCTACTGCTAAAAAAGACGTTTACAGAGTGAAATTGGGCTCTGGAGAGTCCACGATCGGTTATTATGAAAATGGAAATATCATCATAGAAATGCCAAAAAGTAATGGCGAATTTTCCAACGAGGTATTCTCTGCCAATTAATTTGATTATACTTTCATTAATAAAATAGAAAAAGGTCAGAAGCAATTCTGACCTTTTTAGTTTTAATTCAATTTATTTATTGGGTTGAGGAGTATACCGCAAATATGGTTTGATGACCTTCACACCTTTAGTGAATTTTTTCTCCGCATCTTCCTGAGAAACTGCTGGTGGAATGATCACATCGTCCCCGTCTTTCCAGTCAACAGGTGTTGCAACACCGTAACCGTCGACCAATTGTAGAGAGTCCAGGACTCTTAATATCTCTGTGAAATTTCGGCCCGTGGAAGCAGGATAAGTGATGATCAATCTTACTTTTTTATTTGGATCGATGATCAACAAGGATCTTACGGTAAGGCTTGCGCTCGCATTGGGATGGATGAAGTCATACAATTCAGACACTTTTTTGTCCTGATCAGCAATGATAGGAAATTCCACTTTCGTATTTTGAGTTTCATTGATGTCAAGGATCCAGCCTTTGTGATTATCGATTCCGTCAACACTCAAGGCAATTACTTTTGTATTTCTTTTATCGAATTCGGGTTTCAATTCTGATGTCTTACCAAGCTCCGTCGTGCAGACTGGTGTGTAATCTGCTGGATGTGAAAATAAGATTCCCCAGGAATCACCTAGGTAATCATAAAAATTAAGTTTTCCAAGACTGCTTTCTGCATCAAAATCCGGAGCTGTGTCGCCAAGTTTTATAGACATATTGTAATATTTTTTTTGATTAATGGTTAACAAATTTAATAATAAAAAGGTTAATTCATACTGATTTGGTATTATTTATTTTTGCCAATAAAAAAACCATTCAGAAATTTCCAAATGGTTTTAAATTTATTAAAGAAAGTTGAATTACAAAGTTCCAACTTTACTGTCATCGATATTATATTTTGAGATAACTTCTTCGTAAGACATTTTCTTGATGTCCTCAGTATTAGCATTTTTACCGAAAACGGCAGGCACTAAAACTACTCTAAATCTTTGATTGTTCAAATACTGTGGTGTCGTGCTGATATCGTAGGTTCCACCTGCATAGATAAGGAAATCATTTTTACTGAAATCAAAGTCATAGTCTAATTCGCCTTGATCAAGGTACAATGTTCTAGGGATTTGTTGCCAAACAACAGCTCCGTTTTCTGTGCCAGCTTGTCTAAAGATTAAGACATAATCCTGATCCAAAAGTGGATTGTTGAACGCCTGATCATAAAACCAACCATCAGTATCGTTGAATTTGAAATTTACATTAAGGTCATAAACTGCAGGATAATCTACTTGTACTTGTACATCGTCGTCATCGTCTTTACAGCTGAAGATAAATATACTGGAAATCAGTAATAATAAAAGGGGAAGAAACTTTTTCATAGGTTTAATATTTACGTTATAAATTTTATTACAAATAACAGACCATAAAAATAGCCATTTTCAGCGGATTTAATATCTTTATGGAAAGTTTTCTAAATTTTAGATATCAAAAAAATGAAAAGGTTAAGTCTTATAATAATAACTTTTATTTCGCAGTTTTATTTCCCTCAGTACCAACCAAAAAATCTTTCCAGTTCCGACCTCAAAAAAGCAAATGATTGGGTGGATAAAACCTACAACGCACTTTCACAAGAGGAAAAAATCGGTCAGCTTTTCATCGTTGCACTTTACACCAATAAAGACAAAGCGCACATCAATCAGATCCGAAACATTGTTTTGAATGATAAAATCGGTGGATTGATATTAATGCAAGATGATGCAGCGAGAGAAATTAATTTGGTCAATGAGTTCCAATCCCAGTCAAAAGTGCCGTTGATGATCGGGATGGATGCAGAATGGGGCGTTTTCCAGAGGATTGCAAAAGCGCACAAATATCCGTGGGCAATCACTTTGGGAGCGATTCAGGATAAGAATCTCATTCACGATATGTCATCCAAAATTGCCGAAGATTGCAAGAGAATGGGCATCAATTGGGATTTTGCGCCCGTTGTGGATGTGAATACGAATCCAAACAATCCAATCATCGGCAACAGAAGTTTCGGTTCTGATGTGAATAATGTGGTAAGTTCCGCTTTGGCATATTCCAATGGTTTACAGGATAATAAGATTTTGGCAGCGATTAAACATTTCCCTGGTCACGGCGACACAGATACAGATTCTCACTTGGATTTACCAGTTGTTTCCCACAATATAGAACGATTGGAAAAAACCGAGTTAGCACCATTCAAAGCGTTGATGGACAAAGGAATTGGAGGCGTAATGGTCGCTCACCTTTACGTTCCAAGTCTTGAAAGCAAAAAAGGAATTCCAGCTTCAATTTCAAAGAAAATTGTTACAGGACTTTTGAAAGAAAAATACGGCTACAAAGGTTTGATTATCACCGATGCGCTCAATATGGGCGCGGTGGCGAACAAATTCAAAGCGGGAGAATTGGATGCGTTGGCTTTCAAAGCAGGTAATGATATTATGTTGTTTTCACAAGATGTTGCGACAGGAAAAAGATTGATTCAAAAAGCGATTGATAATAAAGAAATTCCACAAAGTAGAGTAGAGGAGAGCGTGAAGAAAATTTTGTTGACCAAATATTTTTTAGGTCTTGATCAATATTCGAACGTCAATCCGGAAAATATCAATGATGATCTGAACAACGATTCACATTCCGAGATTGCCCAGAAAATGTATTCCAACGCTTTGACGTTAATTAAAGATGACAAAAAACTGTTACCTCTCGATTGCAAAGAAACTTATTATTACGTTCCATTGGAAGAAGCGGCTTACGAAACTTTCCTCAACCAATTGAATACAGGAACAACAGTAATTCTTAAAAAAGCGTCAGACATCAATTCAATTCCAGCCAACTCAAAAGTGATTGTTGGTTTTCACAAGGATAATTCCACAGCCTACAAACCTTATAAAATCTCAGATTCAGGCAAGAAGATTCTTTCAGATTTAAGCAAAAATCAAACTGTCATTCTTGATGTTTTTGGAAGTCCTTATGCTTTGAAAGACATTGATATTTCAAAAGTTTCCACAGTATTAGTTTCTTATGAAAATAATGACGACGCGATGAAAGCAACAGCCAATGGACTTTTAGGACAGACAAAAATATGGGGAAGACTTCCGGTTTTGGTAAACGACAACTTAAAATTCGGAATGGGAATGGATGTTGACACTAAAATTCCAACCAATCAAACTGATAGAAAAAATAGTTCGGAAACGAAAAATTCCAAGACTGTAATTGAGTAAATTTGAAGTATTATTTTTTAAATAAATCAACAAAAAAGTCATTGTACTTTTTACATAATACATTGTACATAAAAAAATGAAAATAGGTATACTTTGCTATCCAACCTACGGCGGAAGCGGAATTGTTGCAACAGAATTAGGGATGAGTCTGGCCGACAAAGGCTATGAAGTTCATTTCATAAGTTCTGCATTGCCAGCACGTTTGGACGTTACCAATCCGAATATTTTCTTCCACAAAGTAAATGTTCAGACTTATCCGCTGTTCCAATATCAGCCTTACGATATCGCATTGTCATCGATGATTTATCGCGTTGTGAATCTTTACAAACTGGATATATTGCACGCGCATTATGCGATTCCTTACGCTTACGCCGCGTTCACCGCGAAGCAAATGTTGAAGGCAGAACACAAAGATGTGCCTTTGGTAACGACACTTCACGGGACAGATATTACCCTGGTTGGACAACATCCAAGTTACAAACACGCAGTCGAATTCTCTATCAATCAGAGTGATACGATAACTTCCGTTTCCGAAAGTCTGAAAAAAGACACCCTTCAGTTTTTTAATATTCACAAAGAGATTCAGGTGATTACCAATTTTATTGATAATTCGGTTTTTGATGAAGATTGTAAAACCTGCCAGAGAGAACAGTTTGCCAGCGACGACGAAAAAATCCTGATTCACGTTTCCAATCTGCGTCCTGTGAAAAGGATTCAGGATGTTTTGGAGATTTTCAAGAATGTCAACAGAAAAGTACAATCAAAATTGATTGTCATTGGCGAAGGTCCGGAAATGGAGAAAATCAACCAGTTTTTAGAAGAAAATCCAGAATTGATTGGGAAAATAAAATTACTCGGAAAAGTGAATGATCTTTACAGAATTCTACAACTTTCAGACGTCTTTCTTTTGCCTTCCGAGCAGGAAAGTTTCGGATTGGCGGCTTTGGAGGCGATGGCTGCAAAAACGCCCGTAATCAGTAGTAATGCTGGTGGAATTCCAGAAGTTAATATTCAGGGTGAAACTGGTTTCCTGGCTGAAATCGGGAATGTGGAAGCGATGTCCAATTATTGCATCAAGCTTTTGAGCAATGAAGACCTTCTTGCCGAAATGAAAAAGAATGCCAAAGCACAAGCACTGAAATTTGACCTCAAAAATATCCTTCCAATCTACATCGAAATGTATGAAACCACGATTGCGAAGTTTGAAGAAGCGAAGTTGATTGACGCTGGGAATTAAAATAATGTGGGCAGCTTTTCCGCCTTCCACTCCCAATCTTTTTTGCAGACGATTTCAGTCTAAATAGAACTTAAGTAGAAGCAAAAAAGGATTTCCGTTCAAGTCGGGCTGCAGATTCAGCATACAAAAACAGTTGTCTATAAACACAACGTTTGTCATTCCGTAGGAATCTAAACTTCGCTGTCGAGATTTCTACGGAATGTTATTGTTACAAAGAATTTCGTTGATAATCTTTGATGAGTTTTACGTCTTTGCGAATCTTAAAAAATTCTCAATAATTGCAAAAAAAATCTTTGCGGACTTTGCGTTAAACTTTATTACTTCTTTTCGCTGTTAAAAATATTTAGAAATTTCCAAAATTTTTATAACTTAACGCTTTCGAAGTATTTACTTTGAAAGGGTTTTTGTTTAAAGAAAATCACACACACAAATGAATGAAGAAATATTACAATATCTCTGGAATTTTAAGAAATTCCGGTGTTTCGATTTTGTTTCCGTCAATGGAAAGAGTATTGAAATCTTAGACTTTGGCGAATGGAACAAGAATTCGGGACCGGATTTTTTGTTTGCAAAGATTAAAATTGACGACATCATTTTCGCCGGAAACATCGAGATTCACACCAAAGCTTCCGATTGGTTTTTCCACAACCATTCCGGAAATCCCGAGTTTGGAAATTTGATTCTTCACGCCGTTTACATCAATGATTGCGATATTCCGGAATTGGAAAACCAGCAGATTCCCACTTTGGAACTCAAGGATTATATTGATGAAACTTTGATTCAGAAGCATCAAAATTTGAGGGAAGAACATTCGTTTATTCCTTGCGAAGATTTGTTTGATAAGGATAAAATTCCATTGTTTTTTGAAGAAGAAGTTTTGCTCAAGAAATTAGATTTAAAATCTGAATCTCTGGAATTGTCTTTGAAGAAGAATCAAAATAATTACGAAGCCGTTCTGTTTCAACAATTGGCTTACACTTTTGGATTGAAAGTCAACGCTGAGATTTTCCTCCAATTAGCTGAAAGTTTGGACTTTTCTGTCATTCAAAAAATAAAACAGAATAAAGTTCAGTTGGAAGCTTTATTATTTGGGATTTGTAATTTTCTTGATGAGCCTAAAGATGAAATGATGAAAGTCTGGAAACGGGAATTTGATTTTTTGAAGATTAAATTTAATATTAATGAAGTTAGAATCGCTCCAAAATTCTCCAAACTTCGTCCACCAAATTTCCCTACGATTCGGCTTTCGCAATTGGCGAATCTTTATCATTCTCAACCGAATCTCTTTTCGAAGATTATTGAGGCTAAAACGATTGATGATTTGTATTTGATTTTCGAGAATATTTCTGCTTCGGAATATTGGGATAATCATTTTAATTTTGGGAAGATTTCGTCTGTCGAAAATCAGAAATTGTTGAGCAAAGATTTCATCGATTTGATTATCATCAATGCGATTCTGCCCATCAAGTATTTCTATCAAAAGAATCACAATCCTGAAATAGTAGATGATATTTTTGATTTTTATAAATACCTGAAATCGGAGAAGAATTCTATTCTTGATGAATGGAAAAACTTGGGTGTGAAGTTCGAAAATGCGTTGAAGACACAAGCTTTTCTTTACCAATACAAAACATTTTGCACTCAGAAAAAATGCTTAAATTGCAGTATCGGTTTTCAACTTTTGAAGAGCCCAGATTAAAGTAACAAATCCAAAATGAAAGAGCCAATTGTAATCAACGGTATGCGCCACAAAATGGAAAGAGAATGGTTTGGCGTGCTCACAAGATATGGTACCAAACTTGGAATTCCTGTTTCGAAACTGCGTGTTTTCTTTATTTATTCTACATTTGCGACGGCTGGGATTTTCTTTTTGTTTTATCTTGGGTTGGCTTTTATGCTTTGGATAAAGGATTGTATTGTGACGAAAAGGCCGAGCGTTTTTGATTTGTAAAAGATTGTTTGTCGCAGATTTAGCAAATTTTGCAGATTAATTTTTAGATATTAAAACCCGTTCAAAGTTTCAGATTTTGAACGGGTTTCCATTTTATAGACAAATGTTGTTTTGTCCTGAAATACGCAGCCCGGCTTGAGTGGAAATCCTTTTTTGCGGCTGGAAAAGCAAAGGCAAAAAGATTGGGAACGGAAGACGGAAAAGCTGCCCAAATTATAATCCACAAAAAAATCCGATTGAAAAACTCAACCGGATTTGTATTTTGAAAGAAGTCTAATATCTAACTTCTAAAATCTTGCTTATGGATTTGCAGTTTTAAGGTTTGCAGATGCATATTCTCTGTTCATTCTTGCGATGTTCTCTAGAGAGATTCCTTTCGGACATTCTACTTCACAAGCACCGGTGTTGGAACAGTTTCCGAATCCTTCTTCGTCCATTGCTTTTACCATATTCAGGACTCTTCTGGTAGCTTCTACACGACCTTGAGGCAACAATGCGAACTGAGATACTTTTGCTCCAACGAACAGCATTGCTGAGCCGTTTTTACAAGAAGCAACGCAAGCACCACAACCGATACACGCCGCAGCATCCATCGCTTTGTCAGCGTCTTCTTTCGGAACCAGGATTGCGTTGGCATCCAAAGTGTTTCCAGAAGTATTCACAGAAACGAATCCACCGGCAGCCATTACTCTGTCAAATGCAGATCTGTCTACCACCAAATCTTTGATCACCGGAAAAGCAGCGCTTCTCCAAGGTTCGATGTGGATGGTTTCGCCATCTTTGAAATGACGCATATGCAGCTGGCAAGTCGTGATTCCTGTATCTGGTCCGTGCGCTCTACCATTGATGTAAAGTGAACACATTCCGCAGATTCCCTCGCGACAATCGTGGTCGAAGGCAACAGGGTCTTTCCCGTCGTTGATCAACTGCTCGTTCAGTATATCCAACATTTCCAGGAATGAAGAATCCGTAGAAACATCAGAGATCTTATAGGTTTCGAACTGACCTTTTGTTTTATTGTTTTTTTGTCTCCAAATTTTCAGCGTAAGATTTAAGCCTTTTTTTGCACTCATTTTATATATATTTTTGAATGGAGATTATTTGTAACTTCTTGCTTTAACTTCAATGTTCTCATACACAAGGTCTTCTTTGTGCACTACAGATTGATTGATGTCCATACCTTTGTATTCCCAAGCTGCAACGTATTTGTAATTCACATCGTCACGTTCTGCCTCACCTTCTGGTGTTGCATGGTCTTCACGGAAATGTCCTCCACAAGATTCATTTCTGTTCAGCGCGTCAATCGCCATCAATTGTCCTAATTCCAAGAAATCAGCTACTCTGAAAGCTTTCTCCAATTCTGGATTCATATTGTCAGAATCACCAGGAACACGGACATCTTTCCAGAAGTTGTTTCTTACTTCTTCGATCTCTTTGATCGCTTCTCTAAGACCTTCAGGCGTTCTTCCCATTCCAACTTTGTTCCACATGATGTGGCCCAATTGTTTGTGGAAATGATCGACTGTGTGCGTTCCTTTATTGGTCAAGAAGAAATTAATTTTTTCTTTGATCTCTTTTTCAGCTTCGTTGAATTCTGGTGTATCAGTAGAGATCTTTCCAGTTCTGATGTCTGCAGAAAGATAATCTGCAATCGTGTAAGGTAGAACGAAATAGCCGTCTGCCAAACCTTGCATCAAAGCAGAAGCTCCAAGTCTGTTGGCACCGTGATCTGAGAAGTTAGCTTCTCCAATTACGAAACATCCAGGAATTGTAGACTGAAGGTTATAATCAACCCAAACGCCACCCATTGTGTAGTGAACCGCTGGATAGATCTTCATCGGTGTTTTATAAGGATCATCGGCGGTAATCTTCTCGTACATGACGAATAAGTTACCGTATTTTTCCTCGATCCAAGCTTTCCCAAGATCATAGATCTGCTGATCTGTTGGATTATGAATATGTTTTTCGATAGCGGCTTCTTTACCTTTTTTCATGATCTCTGTAGAGAAATCTAGGTAAACGCCTTCCTTCGTATCATTGTTTTCGATTCCGTATCCAGCATCGCAACGCTCTTTTCCAGCTCTGGAAGCTACGTCTCTAGGAACCAAGTTCCCAAATGCAGGATATCTTCTTTCAAGATAATAATCTCTGTTTTCTTCAGCGATATTTTCTGGTCTCAATCTTCCTTCTCTGATGGCAACAGAATCTTCAATATTTTTAGGAACCCAGATTCTTCCGGAGTTTCTAAGAGATTCTGACATCAAGGTCAATTTGGACTGTTGCGTTCCGTGAACCGGAATACAAGTAGGGTGGATCTGAACATAACAAGGATTTGCGAAATACGCTCCTTTTTTATGAATTTTCCAAGCTGCAGAAACATTGGATCCCATTGCATTGGTAGAAAGGAAATAAACATTTCCGTAACCTCCGGAAGCAATAACAACTGCGTGTGCAGAATGTTTTTCGATTTCTCCTGTTACAAGGTTTCTTGCGATAATTCCTCTTGCTTTTCCGTCAACGATCACAAGATCTAGCATCTCATGACGGTTGTGCATTTTGATCCTACCTTTACCGATTTGACGGCTCATTGCAGAATAGGCTCCTAATAATAACTGTTGTCCGGTTTGTCCTTTTGCGTAGAAAGTTCTTTTTACCTGAACACCTCCAAATGAACGGTTGTCCAATTGTCCGCCATATTCTCTTCCAAATGGAACACCTTGTGCCACACATTGGTCAATGATATTAGCAGAAACTTCTGCCAATCTGTAAACATTACCTTCTCTGGCGCGGTAATCTCCACCTTTGATCGTATCGTAGAACAATCTGTAAGTTGAATCTCCGTCACCTTGATAATTCTTAGCAGCGTTGATACCACCTTGAGCAGCAATAGAGTGTGCTCTCCTAGGAGAATCCTGATAACAGAATGCCTTTACATTATAACCTTGCTCGGCAAGAGTTGCAGCAGCAGAACCGCCGGCCAATCCTGTTCCGATGATGATAATATCTATTTTGTCCCGGTTGTTAGGTGCAACCAAGTTCATGTGATCTTTATGATTTTTCCACTTATCCTTAAGCGGACCAGCAGGAATTTTTGAATCTAAACCCATAATTTATTTTATTATTATTGAGTAACGAAATGATAAATAGCGATGATGATAAATCCTAATGGAATGATAATAGAGTACCAGTTTCCAAACGCTTTGATGAAAGGCGTGTATTTAGGATGTCTTGCTCCAATAGATTGGAAAGAAGACTGGAATCCATGTGCCAAATGCAGACCTAACAATACGAATGCGATTACGTAAAGTACAACTCTCCAAAGGTCGTGGAACTTGTGGTGCAATTCTTCCCAATATCTTACTTCGTCTGGATTGTTACCTTGGATATACTTGTAGCTGATCTCTGGAAACCAAAAATCGTAAAAGTGCAAGGCAATAAATGCTAAGATCACAGCGCCTGAAATGATCATATTTCTAGACATCCAAGTAGAATTAGCAGAACCTTGGTTCATTGCATATTTCACTGGTCTCGCACCGTTGTTTCTGATTTCCAGCACAAATCCCATTACGAAGTGGAATACAACTGCAAAGATCAAAATCGGTTGCATCAGAAACTGAACCGCCGGATTATATCCCATAAAATGGGAAGCGGCGTTGAACGCATCCTCACTGAAGATTGAGATCATGTTGGTGGACAAATGCATCACCAAGAAGATCAGCAAAAACATTGCTGAAAGTGCCATAGCATATTTTCTGCCTATAGAAGACGTAATCCCTGCCATAATTCTGTTTGTTATTTGAATTTCCACAAATTTAGAAAATAGTTGACCCAACTAACATTGAGAAATGTCACAAAAATACAGTTTGTAATCTTTCTAAATAACTTTAAGGGAATGTTAACGATTTTTCAAATCCTGTATTCATTCTATATGATATGAAAAGAAAAATCCCGAAATTGATTCGGGATTCTGTCTATTATAATTCTTTTCTCAATCTTGCGACCGGAATGTTGAGTTGTTCTCTGTATTTTGCAATCGTTCTTCTCGCGATGTTGTAACCTTTTTCTTTAAGAATTCCTACCAAAGCATCGTCTGTGCAAGGTTTTCTTTTGTTTTCTTTGTCGATGGCTTCCTGCAAATGCTGTTTGATTTCTTTAGTTGAAACTTCTTCACCGTCATCATTGGTCAATGAATCTGAGAAAAGGTTTTTCAAATAAACAATTCCATTTGGTGTGTCAGCGTATTTACTTTTCACAACTCTCGAGATTGTAGAAATATCGAATCCAGTAATATCAGCAACGTCTTTTAGAATCATTGGTCTGATGTTTTTCTCATCGCCAGAAATAAAATAATCTTTTTGAAGTTTTACAATTGCCGTAATGGTTTGTAAAAGTGTATTCTGTCTTTGGTTGATCGCATCGATGTACCATTTTGCCGCATCCAGTTTTTGCTTGATGAAAAGCGCAGCTTGCTTATGTTCAGCCGATTTCTTATCGTGAGAATAAGTCGTTAAAATTTCTTTATACTCATCCGAAACTCGAAGCGAAGGTGCGTTTTTGTTATTCAAAGTTGGAATAACCTGGTTGTCTTTCACTTGAAGTACAAAGTCTGGAATAATTTCTTGATTAATTGTAATCGTTTGAGTATCAAAGTTTCCACCAACTTTAGGCGAAAGTTTTGCAATCTCTTCCAAAGCATCTTTCAAATCCTCTTCCTCGATATCGTATTTCTGAATGATTTTGTTGTAATGCTTATTGGCAAGGGCATCAAACTGATTTCTCAAAATATTTCCTGCCAGAATTACAGTTTTATTTGAACTCACTTTTTTCTCGATTTGAAGCAAAAGACATTCTCTCAAATCTCTTGCACCAACGCCTGGCGGATCCAGCTTCTGAACATAATTTTCAAGAATATATGTGACTCTTTCAATGGTTGTATAAATGCCTTGGGAAAATGCCAAATCGTCAACGATAGATTTAATGTCTCTTCTCAAATAGCCGTCTGTGTCAAGGTTTCCAATCACATATTCGCAGATTTTCAAATCTTCTTCTTCAACAGTTGATAGTCTGATTTGTTCCAAAAGATAATCGTAAAGCGTTTGTCCTTCCGTTAAAAGTGATTGATTGTCAAATTCCTCGTCGTCTGCAGAATAGTTGCTGCTGGCGGTTTTATAATTTGGTTCGTCGTCATAAAGATAATCGTTGACATCGAAATCCGTTTCTATGCTTTCTGTTCCTTCGTTTTCATAAGCTTCTTCGGCGGCTGTGTAGTCGTCTTCTTTGCTTTCCTCTTCATTTACTTTTTCCAAAGCAGGGTTTTCCTCAAGCTCTCTTTCGAGTTCTTCTTCAAATTCCAAAGTGTGAAGTTGTATCAGCTTCATCAATTGAATCTGTTGTGGAGCTAGTTTTTGACCGAGTCTAAGTTGTAGATTTTGCTTTAGCATAATGTTTGAGTTTGTCAATTAATATCAACTTTACGAAGTTAAAAAATAATTTTCAAAAAACAACAAGTTTAGCACGATATTTGATGAGTTAATAAAAGTTAACAAAAAACCTTCAGATTTTTCTGAAGGTTTTTTGCTTTTGTTCTACCAAATTTTTATTCTTTTCTCAGGAGCTACATAGAGTTTGTCACCTGGTTTGATGTCGAATGCTTTTTGAAAGGCGTCCATATTGACCAAAGGTCCAAAGCTTCTGTAATAACCCGGAGAATGTGGGTCTGTCTTCACCTGATTGGTCATATACTTGTCGGTAGATTTGGTTCTCCAAACCGTTGCCCAGCTCATAAAGAATCTTTGGTCCTGCGTCAAACCACTGATTGCTCCAGGATTTCCGTGGTCCTTCAGATACATTTGCAATGCCGTGTAAGCGACATTAATTCCTCCCAAATCTCCAATGTTCTCACCACTTGTGAATTTTCCATTGACAAAACTTCCTGTCACAGGCTCATATTTATCATATTGCGCAGCGAGTTGTCCCACTTTTTCGTCAAAGTTTTTTCTGTCACTTTCCGTCCACCAATTGTTTAAATTTCCATCGCCATCAAATCTAGAACCGCTGTCATCAAATCCGTGAGAGATCTCGTGACCGATAACGCCACCAATTCCGCCAAAGTTAACCGCAGGGTCAGCATTGAAATGGAAAAACGGAGGTTGCAAAATCGCAGCCGGGAAAACAATCTCATTATTAGAAGAGCTGTAATAAGCGTTCACCGTTTGAGGCGACATTCCCCATTCTGTTTTATCTACTGGTTTTCCTATTTTATCAAGATTCTTAGCATAACTCCATTCAGATATTTTCTGAAGATTATTGTAGTAAGTTCCGTTGTTGGATGCTAATTGAAGATTTAACTTAGAATAATCTTTCCATTTGTCCGGATAGGCAATCTTCACTTTGAATTTTGATAACTTTTCCAAAGCTTTTTCTCGGGTCAGGGGAGACATCCAATCTATATTTTCTATGTGTAGTTTGAAAGATTTTTTGATGTAATCCACGTAAGTTTCCATCTTTTGTTTGGCTTCTGCCGGGAAATACTTCTCAACATAAAGCTTTCCAAAAGCTTCTCCCAAAACGCCATTGATAACGGCAAGTCCTCGCTTTTCCATAGAACGCTGTTCTTGTTGGCCTTGCAGATATTTGGAATAGAAATCGAAACGGATATTATCCAAATCCTGATTAAGATTTCCTGCATTGTTGTTCAAAAGGTCATACTTCATGTATTCTTTGATGAGACCAATATTTTTATCCGTCATCCATGAATCCATATTTTCATAGTATTTTAATTCTCCAATGATGACTTTGTCTGTGTTGACGCCAACCGTTTTCAGATAATCGGGTAGATTGACATTTCTCACCAAAGCTTTTAATTCTTCGACAGTTTTAGGGTTGTAACGTAAATTTGCATCACGGCCTTGTTCCAAAGTCAGAAGGTCTTGCGCCAGTTTTTTTTCGAAATCTACAATTTGCTGAGCTGTTGCATCTGGATTTTTGTTTCCAAGAACGGTTTCCAGTTTGGCAACATAATTTTTGTATTCTGCCAATGTTTTGGTATTGGCTTGATTCACTTTTTGATAGTAATCTTTACCCAGACCTAAGCTTGGCCCACCAAGATAAACGGCGTTCATTACAGAGTTTTTCATATCTGCACCAACTCTCCATCCGTAAAAGGGATTGTCTCCGGAAGGTGTTGCTTCAATAAGGTACTTTTGTAAATCTTTTACATTTTTAATCGCATCGATTTTAGTTAACTGAGATTTGATAGGATTGATTCCTTCCGCATTTCTCTTATTCCAATCGATAAAAGTTCCATAAAGCGCCTGGATTTTTTCACCTTCGGAATTAGATGCGAATTTCTCAGAAAGTACTTTGTTCAAAATATCCAATGATGCCACATCTACATCTTCCCTCAAAGCATTGAATGAGCCCCAGCTTGGTTTGTCCGATGGAATTACGGCCGTTTTCATCCAGCCTCCATTGACATAATTATAGAAATCGTCCTGAGGTCGTACAGATTTGTTCATATAAGAAATATTAAGTCCCTCATCTTTTGACGTGTTAGTTTGTACGGATTTTTGGACTGCGGTTTTGTTCTGGGCATTGACGGTACTGCCAAGATAAAATGTTGCTGCAACAGTCAGGATGTAAACGCTGATTTTTTTCATTGAGATTTATTTTAATACTTTCAAAAGTAAGGAATTTAAATTTTTTATGAATGTTCTGAAATGAAAAATCCCACTCGGTATGAATGGGATTTTGATATTTTGAATTTAAAATTCTGCATTTTTAGGCGTTCTTGGGAAAGGAATCACATCTCTAATATTTGTCATTCCGGTTACGAAAAGTACCAATCTTTCGAGACCTAAACCAAATCCAGCGTGCGGCACAGAACCGAATTTTCTAGTATCAAGATACCACCAAAGTTCGTGCTCATCAACACCGAAGTCTTTCATTTTTTCAAGAAGAACATCGTGTCTTGCTTCTCTTTCAGAACCTCCGATGATTTCGCCGATTCCTGGGAAAAGAACGTCCATTGCTGCAACCGTTTTTCCGTCGTCATTCAGTTTCATATAGAAAGCCTTGATTTCTTTCGGATAATCGAAAAGGACAACTGGCGTTTCGAAGTGTTTCTCCACCAAATATCTTTCGTGCTCAGACTGCAGATCGGTTCCCCATTTCTCAATCGGATATTGGAATTTACCTTTTTTATTTTCTTTTGAGTTTAATAAAATCTCAATCGCTTCTGTGTAAGAAACTCTTTTGAAACGCTTCGCAACCACGTTTTGAAGTTTTTCAATCAAGCCTTCTTTGGCTCTGTCTTTTTCAGGTTTCGATTTCTGCTCTTCTTCGAAACGTTTGTCTAGGAACTCCAAATCGTCTTTGCAGTTGTCCAAAACGTACTGAATCACATATTTCAAGAAATCCTCAGCAAGGTCGATATTATTTTCAAGATTGTTGAACGCAACTTCCGGCTCAATCATCCAAAACTCGGCTAAGTGACGCGTCGTATTAGAGTTTTCTGCACGGAAAGTTGGTCCGAAAGTATAAATTCTTCCCAATCCCATCGCTGCAGTTTCGCCTTCAAGCTGACCAGAAACGGTCAAATTGGTTTTCTTTCCGAAAAAGTCCTGAGAAAAATCGATTTCTCCTTCTTCGGTTTTCGGCATATTATTAAGGTCAAAATTGGTAACACCGAACATTTCGCCAGCGCCTTCCGCATCAGCTCCGGTGATAATTGGCGTGTTGATGTAGAAAAATTGATTTTGATTAAAGAAAGAGTGAATCGCAAAACTCACCGAGTGACGGATTCTGAAAACCGCCCCAAAAACATTGGTTCTGAATCTCAGATGCGCCTGCTCACGCAATTTCTCCAAACTGTGTTTCTTTGGCTGAAGTATCGTCGACTGCAATTCCTCAAAGAAATTGTCGCCCAGGATCGTGATTTTTTTCGCAATGATTTCCACCGTTTGTCCAGCGCCTTGGCTTTCCACCACTTCACCTACAATTTTCAAAGACGAAGCCGTATTGATTTTCTTGATTGTTTCTTCATCAAAACTTTCAAAATCAACCACGATTTGCAAATTATTAATCGTAGAGCCATCATTTAGCGCGATAAAACGATTGGAACGGAAAGCCCGAACCCAACCCTGAACGGTAATGTCGTGGTGTAATACTTTTTTGTAATCTGCTAATAGGTCTTTAATTGTCTGTCGGTTCATTATCAAAAATTAGTGAGTGCAAATTTACGAAAAAACGTTGTAAATAGATATTAGATATTGGACTTTAGATGTTAGATTGAAAATTAATGGTTAAAATTCTCAATTATTTGAAATTTTTAATTCAACAAAACAGATTTTTTCAATAGTTTTCCGTTTCGGATTTTCCAGGCGTGATAGGAACTTGGAACATCAAACTGCCATTTTGGTAAGATCATAATAATCAAAATGACATCCAAATGCGAGATGAAACCCAAAATCACGCAAAGATAAAAAGCCCAGCCAGCTTCCGAAAATCCAATGAGAGAAGTGAAAGCGATGAGCAAACTCAATCCCCAAAGTTTTGCCAGCCAAGCGTGCGTACAAATTTCTTTCCCGAATTTCCAAAGACTGACGATGTAGCACAAAGCTTCCATTATGAAAATCAAAGCGGTAATTTTCCAATGTTCTTGGATGATTTCGGGATTCAGAAAATAAGTGGCGAAACCAATCGATAACCAAAAGACTAAATCGGTCTGGCTGTCCAATCGTCTTAGTTTTTCTGATGAAACACCAACTTGCCGGGCAATGATTCCATCAAAAATATCGGTGAACAATCCGAAGTACATTAATATTAAAATCAAATTCCGGGAATTTTCAATTTCAAAATAAGCCAGCAGGAAGATAATTGGTGCAAGTAGAAATCGTGTTGCGATGAGAATGTATGGTAACTTTTTCATAATGAATGTTTTAAAAGTTTATTGAATACGTTTGAATTTTTCAGCATAATTAATCGTTCTTCCAGCCCACATTAGAAAAAGGAAAGAACCGTTGTTGTCGTTGTAGCTGTGAATCACAAGATTATTGTCCGCCGTCAAACCGATTCTGGATTGGGAAACCTCACATCCGCCAAGAAAGTAGGGGATTCCGGTGCATTTTGTCGTTCTGTTTTTCAAAGTCAGAATTCCGTTTTTCAAAGTGGCGTTCAGCTTGTACGAATGTTTTACCGAATCATTTTTGAATAATGTCAATTCGAGTTCATAAAGTTTGGGTTCCAATTTTTTAGATTTGATTTCCAAAAAGTCGCAATCTTCCAAACCTTGATTTTTCAAATCCAACATTCTGGCAATTCCTATGGATTCGCTTGGTTTTGAAATTAATGAACTTGAGTTGTCATAACCTTTGAATTCATATTTTCCTTCAATTGATTTCCAGTTGTTTTCAGAAATCTTTGTCAAATCATCTTTGATTAATTTTCTGTCAAAACTGACGCAAGAAGTTAGCGTTGTCAGAAGAATAGCGAGTCCTAATATTTTCGTTTTCATAATTTTATCTTTTAATTCTGATGTAAAATTATATTCGAAATTCAAGCTTCTCAATGCGGAAAAGAATTATTATTTTTTCTAAATTTGTGAAAATCGCAAAAAATGTATCAGGAACTTTTATTGAAACAGATCAGAAGCAAGATTGGAGACAAATCTCTGAACGATGAGATTGCCAATGTTCTCAACATCAGTTACGACGCAGCGCACCGAAGAACCTCGATGAAATCTAAATTTTCTCTGGAAGAAAGTCTGGTTTTGGCAAAATTCTACAATATTTCGCTCGACAGTTTTATGGAAGGCGACAACCAAATCATTGCAAAAAAAACCAAACCCATCAGAACTGTTACGGATTTACTCAATTATTTTGATGACGCGTTGCATCTTCTGAATGATTTTAAAATCAACAAAGAAACCGAGGTTTATTATTCGGCGAAGGATATTCCGTTTTTCTATACGATTTCGGATTCAGTCCTGTCGAGGTTTAAGTTGTTTGTCTGGATGAATCTCTTGAACGAAAAAGACTTTATGCAACCGTTTGATGATTTCAAATTAGAACGATATTCCGACAAGAGTGAAGATTTAAAAAGTCTTTATGAGAATTTGAATGTCACAGAAATCTGGAACAACACCACAATTTCCAGCATTCTGAATCAGGTTTTGTTTTATTCAGAAATCGAAATTCTGTCTAAGGAAACGGCAAAATTAATTCTTGAAGAACTGAAAATATTAATCAAAAGCATCGAGAAAAAAGCCGAAAATGAAAGCAAGAATTTTCACATCTATGCCCACGATATTCTGATTTTGAACAACAGTATTTTATTTAAAAATGAAGAAAAATCATCACTTTTCGTTCCGTACAATATGTTCGGTTATATGATGACGGATGACCAAAGTACGTGTGATGATGCGCTGAATTTTTTTCAACATCAAATCAAAAACTCAACATCGCTCAGTTTTTCCGGTCAGCGCGACCGCAAAAGATTTTTCAATAGTATGTTGGAAAGAATAGAAAGTCTGAAGAATTCGATTTAGGAATTATTCATCCTTTTTCGAAGGAATCAGGAAAACATCCATCAAACCTTCCGGTAAAAACATTTTGATGAATTTCTCCTCACGATTTACTTCCAAAATCCAATCTCTGATAAGCGGAATGATGATTTGTTTTCCGGCAAGGTCTAGAATGAAATAATTCTGAGCCGTCATATCATTGATAGAAACAATAGTTCCACAAGATTTTCCATCCTCTTCACGGATTTCGAAACCCACAACTTCGTGATAATAGAATTTTTTCCCAGTCAATGGAGGTAGGGTAGAAAGCGGAAGATAAACACCTTTGCCAATCGTTTGGTTGACCAAAGCTTCGGAAGAATTTTTGAAAGAAAGGATTTTCGTGTCGCCTCTCTGCCACTGCTGTTTTTCAACAAAAAACGGAACCAGCAAACCATTGATTTCCAAAAAAATCGATGTCAGTTTATCGTACATTTCAGGTTGGTCTGTGTCCAGTTTCAGGATCACATTGCCCTGCAGTCCGTGTGTTCTGGTGATGGTTCCTAAAAAATAGCAGTCTTCTTTTCTCATTATTTCAAAAATTAATTTTCTTCTTTTCCCCAGCCCTAAAGGGTGGAAGAAACGTGGCGAAGTGGTTCGACGAAGTCCAAAATTAATTTGCTCCCTTTAGGGTAGGGGAAACAAATTGGTTTTTTATTAAACAACAAAGACACGAGATTATCGTGTCTTTGAGATTGTATCTTTTTGTAAAGAATTAAGCCTGAGTTTCTTCAGTTCCTTCTGCTTCAGCAGTTGGTTCTTCAGTAGCAGTTTCTTCAGTTGCAACTTCTTCAGCAGGTGCGTTTGCAGCCTCTTCAGCAGCTTTTGCATCAGCTTCAGCTTTCGCAGCAGCATCAATTCTTGCTTGGTTTACTTTAGCTTCAGCTTCCAAAGCCGCTTTTTTAGCGTCAGATTTTGCTGTAGATAAACCTTCAACTTTACCTAGTACTTTTGCTTCTTTACTTTCCAACCAAGCACCGAATCTCTTTTCAGCTTCAGCTTCGTCGAAAGCACCTTTAGCAACACCACCTTGAAGGTGTTTTTTGTACAAAGCACCTTTGTAAGAAAGGATAGCTCTTGCAGTGTCAGTTGGTTGTGCACCGTTGTTCAACCATTGTACAGCAGAATCTACGTTCAATTCAATTGTAGCAGGGTTGGTAATTGGGTTATAGATCCCTAGTTTTTCGATGAATCTACCATCTCTTCTAGCTCTAGAATCTGCAACCACGATGTGGAAAAAAGGTTTCCCTTTAGATCCGTGTCTTTGTAATCTGATTTTTACTGACATATAATTTTAAAATTTTGGGAACACGTCCCGGTTAAATATTAAGTGTGCAAAGATAGAAAAATATTTTAATGTAACAATTTGAAAATCTAATAATTTACCAATTTGAAAATTATATTGCTACATCGTTAAATTGATATATTGTTACATTAGATTTTTAGGAGCCGGGAACCTGCTTTCCGCTATATCTTTTTGCCAGAGCTTTTCCCACGCAAAAAAGGATGTCGCTTCAATCAGGGCTAGGGGTTTTGTGGTAATTAGGAAGTGTTTTGAGTATTATCTATCTGTTTTTCAACAAAATCCAAGAATTATATCTGTGAATAACTTCGGTGTCGGGCTCTGTCCATTCCAAGGTGTACCAGAATGTGCCTGTAGAAAGAAGTTTTTTTCCATCTTTCCCATCCCAGATGTAATTGCCGTCTTTTCCTATGAATACAAATCTACCAAAACGGTCAAAGATCTTGAAAGTGACATTGTTTTTCAGTCTCAGAGCAGAATAGTCCAAAACATCGTTTTTGCCGTCCCCGTTTGGCGTGATCACATTCACAAGATTAATATTGGAAAACTCACGTATAGAAGGGATACATTTTTTGGAACTTCTTACATAGATCTGCTGAATACCTTTGGGGATATTATTGAATATATTGGACGATTGCCATGTAAAACCATCCAAAGAATATTCGTAGGGTGCTGTTCCGCCAGTTACGGTTACTGTCAATCTATCATTGTCAATTTCCAGGATTTTAATGATGACCTCTTCCTCCGCAATTACTTTTACAGTTTGTCTGGTGGTACAACGGTCAAATGTCAGGTCTACCCAATGATCACCAACTTTTAAAGCACCAGAAGAAGATTTTGTGGATCCGGAACTCCATACATAAGAATCAAAGCCAGGCCCTGCGTCAAGCGCGATGCTGTTTTCTTTGCAGATGATAACATCTTGTAAAAGACTGGAAATTTTTGGACTCTGGAATATTAATTTTAATTCTCCTACACTCGGACAGTCCACACTATTTTGAAAGCGAAAGAAAAAACTTTTATTAACTTTCAGATCTTGTGAAAAAGAAATACGATTGATATCTTTTTTTGCATCAGCTAGTGTCTCGTATGCTGTAGCGGTGGCTTGTGTTGTAAATAGGGCCGTGTAATCGTTCAGGTCCACCAATTCATTTCCGGAACGGTCTGAGTCGCAAATCTGTATTGGTTGTACAGGGTTTAATTTAATTTGCGGTGCAATTTTAAAATTGATGGTCCCAAAGACGGATGGGCATTCATTTTTACTTCTCACTTCTACGATTACATTTCTATCAGCAGTGAATGTAAAATCATTTGCCAATGCAGTTCCTGGACTCGTGGACAAATAATAATAAACGTCAAAATCAGTAGGATTGATGATTATGGTTGGTGTAATGTCTGAGAATTTCAAACTAACAGAACCATCGAGGTCATTGTCACAAAGGCTTGCATCGTAAAGACTGGCGTCAACATTTGGTAATGGGAAGAAACTTAGTACAATCTCTGCAATGTTTTCACATCCGGAAACTGTTTTTACCAATGCAAAGACAGATTTTTCTACTGAAGAATAAAGACCAGGTGTTGGTATTTCTGTTCCTGGAATATGATCTTGTGCATCTTGGAATGTCAGGTAATATTTGATATCTGCAATACTTTCACTAGTAAGATTTGCCGAAGTAAGATTAAAAATACCTTCATCATTGCTGGTTTTGCAAGCTTTCAGTTCTGGCGTATTCAACGTCAAAGGTTTCCAAGTGACCTTGATTGTCTCTACCCGGAAACATTCTGTGACCGTGCTCTGAATTCTGTAATAATAATCATGATTACTAAGTGTAGTAGGAGTTGTGATCCTGTTCTCATCATACGTTGCATCTTCGTATGTCGCATAATAAGTAATGTCGAATTCTGGATTGCTATTTAGAATATAAGGGCTATAGGTGGAACAATCATATAAAAGACTGCTATTACATACATCAATTGGGGCTACTGTCCCAAAAACATTGGGCGCTGTCCCAAATGGATCTTCCAGCATCGCAGTTCCTGTCCAGTTAAGTGAGAATGATCCATTGCCCTGCGGTCTGTCTATGACTAAAAAATAAGATTCTCCTGCAACCACATCCATAGATTTGATATAGCCGTCTCCCAATTCTCCCGGTCCTTCAGAAAAATCTCCTGCAGGCTCAGAATCTCTCATCCCAGTATGGTTATTGACAAGAAAGGCTGCTTCCGGATTAGTTGTAGAGCATCTGACAGAGAAACCAATATTACCACAAGAGACGTTTGGTCCGAAGATCCAGAAATCGTAATCCACATCTATAGCACTACTTGTCGGAATAAGGTCAAATCCTAACGTTCCCGTAGTTTTAGCTGTGAATTTTAACCATAAAGAATTGTTTTCTTTACTTTGACAAACATTCGAGGGATTTAGCTCTTGTACTCCATATCCATTTGGATTGAGTGTAATGGTTTGGTTGCCACAAATCTGAATGTAATTGACACAGTCATTTGCTTCTCTGTTTTGAGAAAATAGAAAACAAACGAATAATAAGAAAAATAGGATAGAGGTCTTTTTCACGGATAGGTAATTTGTAGTTTTTGCGCAAAACTAAAGATAACGAGCGTCTCCTACAAATAAATTTAAGCCTACTCCAAACTTCCCATATAAAATAATCCCAAACATTGTTGGTTTTCCAAATGTAAATCTCGACGAGACCAAAATATTTAAACTTTTTGCATTGATGAAGTTTAAAATTAAAAAAGACCTTCAGTAAATAGAAAACTAATAATTGCAGAGAAAGTCGTGGCAAGAAAAGTGGAAATAAAAACGGCCAAATTATCTCGCGTTTTGCCTGTGATTTTTTTTATAACCAAATAACAAACTACATAAGTTGGAATCAAGAAAAAGAAACTAAATGCTTGAAGGAAAGTTACAATCAAGTAGAGAAACGAAATTCCTGCAAAAGTTCCCACAAATAAGCCCAAAAAGCTTTTGTACAAAGTTTTCTTATCAACTTTGTCGTTTTCGTGATTGCTTTTAAAAATAATATATTTTGCTAAAATGAAGTTAAACAATTCATCATCATTTAAAACATCGGATGAAATTGTAGGTTCTATCTCTTCAAAAAAATTCCCCTTTTCTACCATCTTATTAACTTCAAAAGCAATTCTTCCTTTTTCTTTAACAAGAACTTTTTTGTGATTAGCCTTCGCAAAGAATTCTTCATTATAACTTTTTTCAGTTAGAATTTCCTGCATATCACGATTGATTTTGCCGGAGTTGTCCAGTAATTCGTTGTAGGCAATCAGCAACTCTTCTTCGCTGAAATTCTTGTAGATGTTCATTTAATCCAAACTTCCCATATAAAACAATCCCAAACATTGTTGGTTTTCTTCAATGGTCAAAGAATTTTTAAGTTGCTCAACAATTTTTGGAGAACTCCAATAGCAACCTATATTATTGGCGGTGCAAGTCAAATACATATTTTGAACGGCCATAGAAACTGCGGAAATCTCCTCCCAATCCGGAACCAACCCACTGAAATTGACCACGATTGAAACCACCACATTAGCCTTCGAAATTTTGAATCCAATATCATCATATTTCTTCTGCAGAAACTGAGCTTCCGCCGTCGAATTTTTATAAATGGTTTGAAGTTCCAATCCTAATTTTTGTTTTTCCTCGCCTTTGAACGTTTTGAAACGCCAAGGCTTCGTACGCTTGTGATTGGGAGCCAGAACGGCATTGCTTAGGATTTCGTCAAGAATATGTTGAAGGATTTCTTTGTCGGTGTAATCTTTTGGGAAGATGCTTCTGCGCTCTTCTATGATGTTTTTTAAAATTTTAGCGTTTTCCATAATCAAAGATACGGGAATCAAGGCAAAAGGACAAAGTGATAAGATTTACGCTGGAAAACTTCCAATATCCATCTTCCGACTTCCATCACTCTAAAAAACCTCCACAATTTCCTGCCCAATTCTGTTGAGGATAAAAGAATCGCCGGCTTGCATTCCCATCATTGTCTGCGCCATTGGACTTTCTGGCGAGATGGCGTAGAAGCGGTCGCCTTCGAAGAAAAATTCTCCTAAGGAAACCGAAATATAAAAGCGTGCTTTGTTTGTGATGACCAATGAGCCAAGTTTCACTTTATCGGAAACGGAGTTCAAAACTCTTCTCATTTCGCGTTGCATATTTTTCAGAGACACCATTTGTTTGTCTAGAAGATAAATTTCCTCCTGGATTTCTTCTCTTATCGAATCGTATTTTGAAGTTTTCTTGATGTCTCGGCTGGCTTCCAAGGAAAAATTAAGGTAAAACTCAAGCGTCTTCACTTTCCCCGAAATACTGTCATTCACAAAATTGCGCAACTCACTTTTATCGTAAACCGTCTTCTGCATAAATCCAATTTTGAATAAAGATAATAATTAATAAAATAAATAAAAAACCTCTCTAAAAATATTTAGAAAGGTATATTTCGAATATGAAAATCATAAATTATTCCAAAATCAAAGCTGTTTATTTCTGGATAAAATAATTCCAAGTCGCTTTCGTAATATCCGCAATTATTTTCTCGGTATCTTCCCTTGATTCGGTAATGTTTTTCAGATAAACGGAAAGGATAAAATGATTTCCGTTCGGAAGTTTTATTATGCCAATATCGTTCATAGCAACTCGTAAATTTTCATCATTCGTTCCGGAAATTCCTGTTCTGTGCGCCAATTCTGTTCCTTCAGGAAGTCCGGCTTTTATCCAGGTAATTCCACGGGAACATTCCACCATTATTTGATAGAGATATTTTGTAGTTGCTTTTTTCAGCACTTTTCCTTTGTAGAATTTTTCTAATAATTCTGTCGTAGCAATCGGCGTTGTTGTATTGATGTAAAGATTTTCCCAAGTCCGCATTTGTTCTTCATTAACTTTGATGGTGAAATCTTTTATTCCGTTTTTATTGATGAGTTTCTGAACTGCTTCTATACCGCCAATTAATTTCAAAAGAATGTCACACCCATTATTATCGCTGTGAGAAACGGTGTAGCGTAATAATTGGTCTATAGTCAAGTCCATATTTCCATTAGGGAATTCTTCTCGAATCGGACTCCAAGTATCTTCTTTTAAATCTTCTTTTTTAATGAAAATTTTCTGTTTCAAATTGAGTTTACCCTTATCGACCTCATTCAAAACCGCCAACGCAATATGAAATTTGAAAACGCTCATCATTGGCATGTTCATATTTCCATTGATGCTCAAAGTGTCTTTGTTTTCAATTCCTTTTATTGAAACGCCGACTGTTGCATTTTTTGTTGTGATGATTTTACTAAGCTCTTTCCGAAGTTCATCTATATTTTGAGAAAATATCTGAACTGGGAAAAGAGAAAGGCTGAGAATTAAAATTAGTTTTTTCATCGAAAATATTATTTCAAAAGTTTAGAATTCATCACAATCTTTCTGATTTCCTGCTCAAAATAATAAGCAATCTCAAAATTTTCATTAGCTACATTTTCCATTACTATAACACTCGTTTTAGTCTTTGGATAATATAAATTGACCGCCGTAAAACCTTCGCCAGGATGAAAACCCGTGTGACCAATTTCGTAAACGTCAGCTTTATCATTGATTCTCAAACCATAGCCATAACCAATTGGCTTTTTGCCGAAAAGTTGATGCGTTGCGGTTGTGGAATAATTCGTCATCAATTGATAAGTTTCTGGTTTCAAAAGTTTACCGTTGTGCAAAGCTTCGTTCCATTTGGCTAAATCGGGTGCAGTCACAATCAAATGACTTGCGAAATAATTTGATGCATTGAAATCTGATTTTTCATTCAGCTTAAACGTTCCGTCTTTTCTAATGGTGTGTCCTTTTGTCAGAAGTTGACAGCTAGTTTCAGTAGGATATGAGCTGCTATTCATTTTACATTTTTTGAATAAGGCCGTCACTAATTCATTATAAGTTTTCCCACTTTGCTTTTCCAAAACCATTCCCGCGACAGAATATCCAACATTAGAATAACTGAATTCTTTTCCCGTTTTGAGTTTCAAATTCGGTTTCAAATCATCGCTATATAATCCCGAAGTATGATTCAGCAAGTGATGAACAGTAATTGTATCTGCCCAAGAATAATCAAAATCCGGCAGATATTTTCGAATAGGTACGTGTAAATCAATCGTTCCTTTTTCTACTTCCTGCAAAATAAGCGTTGCGGTAATCTGTTTTGCGATGGACATTGTTGATAATCGGTCAGAGATTTTCAGGGGTGCTTTTTTTTTGAAATCTACATAACCATACGCTTTTTCATACTTTGTCTTGCCATTTTGTTGGATGAAAACAACACCGTTGAAACTTCGAGGATTGGTAGCTTTTACCAAGCTGTCTATTTTTACAGAATAATTGTCTTTTTGCTGTGCGTCTGCATTGCAAGAAGTCAATGAAAAAGCGACAACAAAGCCAGCCAGTTTGAAAAAATGTCTCATTTGTGTTTTTGAAATTGGTTAAAAGTTTTTGTTTTTATTCCTGGAATTATTCCAAAAGGTCAGGTCGTCTTTCCTTTGTCACTCTCACTGCTTCATCGTGCAACCAATCTTCGATGGCTGAAGTGTTACCGCTCAATAAGATTTTCGGGACAGATAAACCTTTGTAAGTTTCTGGTCTTGTGTAGATTGGTGGTGAAAGAAGATTGTCCTGAAAACTATCTGTCAATGCACTTTGCTCATCATTCAAAACGCCTGGCAAAAGTCGGATCACGGAATCTGCCAAAACGCAAGCTGCCAATTCTCCACCTGTCAAAACATAATCACCGATGGAAATTTCATTCGTAATGTGAAGGTCACGAACTCGCTGGTCAACGCCTTTGTAATGTCCGCAAAGGAAAATTAGATTTTTTTTGATAGAAAGCGTGTTGGCAATTCTTTGGTTCAAAGTTTCACCTTCTGGTGTGAGGTAGATGATCTCGTCGTAATCTCTTTGCGATTTTAGGTCGGAGATGCAGTTGTCCAAAGGTTCGACTGTCATGATCATTCCTGCGCCGCCGCCGTAAGGTTCGTCATCCACTTTGCGGTGTTTGTTGGTACTCCAATCTCTGACGTTGTGGAAATGTACTTCGGCCAATCCTTTTTCCATCGCTCTTTTCAGTATTGAGGTTTGGAACGGGCTTTCCATGAGTTCCGGAAGTACGCTTATGATGTCTATTCGCATAATTATAAATGATGAATGATGAATGATAAGTGATGAATTGCAATCAATTATCATTTATCAACTATCGATTATGTTATTGTTCTGTAGCGTTTTTCCTAGATGGCGCAATGATCAGCCTTAATGAAGAGTCTTTGTTGATATAACTCCACATCCAGTTGAAGAATATCGCCAGCTTGTTTCTGACACTCAGAATCAGCATCAAATGTAAGAACATCCAGAAATACCAAGCAAGAAATCCCTGAAATTTAAATTTCGGAAGGTCAACAACCGCGCGGTGTTTACCAATTGTAGCCATCGATCCACGGTCGATGTATTCGTATTCTGACCAGTCTTTTTCCGAATTCTTTTTGAAGTTTCTAGCCAGATTTTTTCCTTGATTGATGGCCACATTTGCCAACTGAGGATGTGCTTGTGGATATTTTGGCGTTTCCATATAGGCAATGTCTCCAATCGCAAAGATGTTGTCGAAGCCTTTGACTTTGTTGTATCGGTCAACGATGTATCTGTTTCTTACCAGATTTTCTTTGTTGAAGTCATCGATGATATTTCCTGTAACGCCTGCTGCCCAGATGACATTGTTGGTTGGGATAGAGTTGCCGCTTTTCATATAGATCACTTCGCCATCGTAATCTGTCACGCGCTCGTTTTTCATAAAATTGACACCTAACTGAACCAGGTATTTCTCTGCAGCATCCTGAGATTCCTGACTCATGGCATCCAAAGGTTTGTCGCTGGAACTAATGAGAATGATGTTAAGGTCGGAGAAATTCATTCTTGGGTAATCTCTTGGTAATATGCTGGATTTCATCTCAGAAAATGCGCCCGCCAGTTCAACTCCAGTAGGTCCGCTTCCTACAATTACGAGATTCCAATTCCCATCATCACTGGCTTTTCTTTCGATGATCATCTTTTCGAAAGTCATTAGAATGTGATTTCTTATCGTAATCGCTTCCTGGGTATTTTTCATTCCGAGAGCCAGATCCTGCATCTTTTCGTTTCCAAAAAAGTTGGTTTTGCAACCTGTCGCGATCACGAGTTTATCGTACGTGAAAACACCATCTTCGCCAATGACTTTATTTTCTGCTGGAATGATGTTTTTGACTTCCGTCATTCGAAACTGTATGTTTTTTGATCGTTGAAAAATTTTTCTGAAAGGGAAGGAGATGTTGGAAGGCTCGATCCGCCCTGTTGCTACTTGGTAGAATAATGGCTGGAACATGTGGTGGTTCATCTTGTCAATGACCATGACCTTGTATTTTCCTTGGTTATTGAGATTTCGAGCTAATTGTAAACCTGCAAAACCACCTCCGATGATGACGATCTTTTCCCTCATTGTGAATTTTTTATAAAATTAAGGTTTTTATTCTTCTTGGCATTAAGCAAATTTTATGCTGAATGACTGGTGTGGACCATAATTAATATCATATCAAAAATAAAAAAAGAGCCCTACCATAAAGAATGACAGGGCTCTAAAAACACAAATGATGAAAAATTAATTTTTATAAAAACCTATTTATAGGGAATTTTAGCATCTATGTAAGAAAATTAAAACTGGTAGCTCACACCAACAGTATAATTTCTAGGTCTTGTTTTGTATCCGACGATGTCTACATATGATGTGTTGAAAAGATTGCCAACATTTGCAAATGCTTCAATTTTGTCGGTGATCTTTTGATTGATATTCAAATTAAACATATGAAATTTTTTATTGATCAAATTGACAGTCGAGAAGGTTGAAGAGTCGTAATAAGCATCGGTTCTTGTTCCAACAAATTGGTGATTGATGTACAATCTTGTCGATTTGAAAGGTTTCACTTCAACATAAGAGTTGATTCTCTGTTTTGGCTGACGCAGCATCGTAGCTTCTTCGTCTTTTTCCACGTAGCTGAAGTTACCACCAAAACCAACATATTGATTGATATCATAATCGAAACCAATCTCAAAACCTTTTGCCTTGTTTTGGTCAACGTTAAGATATTGGCCTGCGAAGGTCACAAAGTCAACTGTTTGGTAAGCGAAAACATCTTTCTCCTGACGTTGGAAAAGGCTTGCGGTCACGACAAATGATCTGGAAGTGTTACCGATACTCATGTCGATCTCATGACTCTGGTTGGTCTCAGGCTTTAGATCTGCATTTGGAAGGATGTATGGCAAAGAACCGTAGTTCTGATATAGCGTAGGCGCAATAAAAGCGGTCGCATAGGAATATCCGATTTTGAAAAACAAATTTTCCGTTTCGCCCAAATAGTAAGGATTCACAGAATAAACCCAGTGATTTCCGAATTTGGAGTTGTCTGTCATTCTTGCGCCTGCATCCAAGTTGAATCCTTTGTAATTTAGATTAACCTTTGCAAAAGCATCGAAGTTAGAGATTTTTGTGTCATCCTTTAAAAGTACATCTTCTAATGATGTGCCTTCCCAAGACAAAGATGCAGCACCCATTTTTTGATCTTCGTACTGGACACCAACTGTGAAATTGAAGAAGTCATTTACTTTATAGAAATTATACAATTCTGAGAACAGGTTTTTTCCTGTGTAAGAAAACTGGTCATTGTACTTGTCGGAATAAAAATTTTGACCCAATCTGTCTGTCCCAGAAAATCTGGAATTGAAAACCACTTCTCCGTTGTTGTATTTGAAGCCAGCATTCAAACCACCGAAAAACTGCTTGTCATTTCCTCTGTAAAGTCCGTCTGTAAAAGCACCTTCGTCAAATTTGTACAAATTATGATTCCAACCTCCGGATAGATTGACATTGAATTTCTCATCAGAATAACCCACATTGGCAGAGACGTTTTGTTTCTCCCAGCCATCTTTGTCAAAAGAATCATTGCCTTCTGCAGAAGAGATACCTTGGGATTTTTCATTGAATCCGCTCACTTGATAATTGAATTTGTCAAGTTTTCCTTTAACTGTAGCGTTCTGGGAAAATGTGTTGAAAGAACCGCCTCTTGCAGAGATCACACCTTCAATCTCTTTTTGAGAAGTTTTTTTTGTCTTGATGTTAATGACAGATACCGTAGCATTGGAACCATAGAGAACAGATGATGAACCATTCAAAACCTCGATGCTTTCTACACTTTCCAATGCGATCAGGCGAAGGTCGGAAACCGTGTAATCATTTCCGGTAACATCTTTCAACGGAATGCCATCCAAAAGGATCAAAACATTGGCGCTTTTTCCGCCTCTGATCTTCATAGATTTTGGTTCTGATTGGTTGTTGAAGTTTCCAGAGATTTGAAAACCTGCGACTTGGTTCAAGACATCATTCAGCGTTTGGCCTTTGAAGTTTTCCAGGTCTTTTTCTGTGAAAAGCTTTACGTTTTTTCCCGTCTTGTAAAGCTGTTGTGGGATTTTGGAAGCTACAGTCACTTCTTCAATGGAAGTGGTCTCATTTTGTTGGGCAAAAAACGATGCACCAATGGTAAGCATGGCGCCAGCCAAAAATACTTTTCTGTTCATTAAGATATAATTAAGTTTATAAAATAACTTCCAGAAAAAAAGGCATGAAAATATAGCACAACACGTGTATAGAATCAGGCTTTTCCTCCGAAAGCATTTATTCATTGTTTTAATTTTGGCAGGTCTCCTGACTTTCGCTGATTTTGCGCCTTCTCATCCTTAATCAAAGACAATGGCAAAGATTACAAAATCTCTTTTATGCGATTTACAGTTGCGGGGACAGTTGAAGAATTACGCTTCATTCCCATTTAATTCGAAATATTCGAAACCAAATTCTCGGCAAATATAATGAAGTTCGGGCAACAATTTAAAAATAGTTAAAACGGCAATTTTCCAATTTCCGCTATGTCTCGTTTTTTATAAAAAGTTTCCAACGGTTTCGGGAAAGATTTTTCGTCCGCCAACTTTTCATCCACGATTATGAAATCATTTTCCGAGGCAAATCTCTCTAAAGCTTTTTTTGATTCCAGTTCAATCGTGTTGATTTCGATTGTCATATTTTTATGTGTCAGTTTGTGATTGATGATTTTCGAATTGATAATTAATTCTTCCCAACTTTCTGGAACTGACATTGGAAATTCATAAAGTTTCTTCCAGATGAAGTCATTTCCTCTTTGTTTGATGAGAAACTGGTTTTGAAATTTGATAAAGTAATATTTCAAACTCAAGTCCGTGACTTTTGTCTTTTTGGTTTTAACGGGAAATTCTGATATTCTTCCGGTTTGGTAGGCGATACAATCATTATTCACAGGGCATTCTCCGCAAAGTGGATTTTTAGGCTTGCAAATCTCTGACCCAATGTCCATAATCGCTTGGTTAAAATCCCCAGGTTTGTCTTCCGGCATGATCAATAAGGCCAAATCTGTAAAATATTGAAACGCTTTGGAGCTTGACATATCAAAATCATCAGCGAAAATCCTTGACAAAGCCCGGTAGAAATTACCATCGATCGCCGGAATTTTTTCATCAAAACAAATACTTGCGACTGCCGCAGCGGTGTATTTTCCAACGCCTTTCAGTTTCAGAATATCTTGATAATGCGTCGGGAATTTACCTTCGAATTCCTCAATGATTTGATGTGCCGCCTTGTGAAGATTGATGGCGCGTGAATAATAGCCCAAGCCTTTCCAGTAAAGCAAAACTTCATCTTCCGAAGCCTTATGCAATTCCTCAACATTGGGGAATCTTTCTATGAATCTGAGGTAATGTCCGAGACCCTGTTTTACCTGGGTTTGCTGCAAAAGAATTTCGCATATCCATATATTATAAGGATGTTGGTTTTCTCTCCAAGGAAGTTCTCTGGCATTAGTATCGTACCACTTTATTAGCTTTTTCCCAATGTGAAGAAAATCAGCATTTTGTTTGTTTGTTTTCAAAAATATATCTTATATTTGCACACCAAAAATATAAAGAAAATTATAAAATGACAAAGGCAGAATTGGTAAATACCATCTCGAACAAGCTGGGAGTAGAAAAGAATGATACACAGAAAGTTATAGAAGCATTCATGCAGGAAATCAGAACCTCTATGTATAATGGAGATAATGTTTACTTAAGAGGCTTTGGTTCTTTTATCATCAAAACAAGAGCGGCTAAGACAGGAAGAAACATTTCTAAGAACACAGCAATTGAAATTCCTGCTCATAATATTCCTGCTTTCAAACCTTCAAAAACTTTTGTAGAGAAAGTAAAAACTAAAGTTGCAGTAAAATAATTAAATAACTAACGTATAAAAATATAAATTATGCCAAGCGGAAAAAAAAGAAAGAGACATAAGGTTGCAACTCACAAAAGAAAGAAAAGAAGAAGAGCAAACAGACACAAGAAGAAATAATTTATTATTTTAACGTCTTACACATATAAATATAGTTGGTTCTATTGCCAACTATATTTTTGTTTTATATTTACAACCTAATCTTAGTAAAAAACCAGTTTATGAAGTTATGAAGAAAGAACTGATAATTTCCAATGAGGAAGACGCTTCGAAGATCGCATTGTTGGAAGATGGACGCCTTTTTGAACTTCACGAGCAGAAAACCAAATCCGATTTTGTAGTTGGAGACCTTTTTTTAGGAAAAATAAAAAAACTTGCCCCGAACCTAAATGCTGCTTTTGTAAGCATCGGAACAGACAAAGATGCATTTTTGCATTATCAGGATCTTGGTCCTCAATTTCTGTCTTACCAGAAATTCCTGAAAAATACACTTTCCAAAAAACAACAGACGCCAAGTCTCAAAAATGCCGAACACGCCAAAGACATCGATAAGATGGGAACGGTGGACAAAGTGTTGACTGCAGGCGATGTTGTACTACTTCAGATCACAAAAGAACCGATCTCTACCAAAGGACCGCGTATCTCTACGCAGATCTCTCTCACGGGAAGATTTTTGGTCTTGATCCCTTTTGACAATAAAATTTCAATCTCCAAAAAGGTGAGCGACGGTGCTGAAAAAGAACGTCTCAAAACTTTGATCGAAAGTATCCGTCCAGAAGGTTTTGGTGTCATCATCAGAACGGTGGCCGAAGGGAAAAAGGTGGCTGAACTTCATAATGATATGAATCAGCTGGTGAAAAAGTGGGAAACGACTTTCAAGAATATTCAGAAAAATAAAGTTCCTAGTAAGGTTCTGAGTGAGGAAGACAAAGCATCCTCTATCCTTCGGGACAACTTCAACCAGGATTTCGTAAGCATCATCTGTGATGACGAAAAAATGGTGGAAGATATGAAAGCTTACATAGAGGTCATTGCTCCTGAAAGAAAAAATATCGTTCAGTTCTACGATTCTCATATTCCGCTTTTGGAATATTACAATGTTGAAAAACAGTTGAAACAGAGTTTCGGAAAACACGTGAATATTCCTGCGTCAAAAGGTGCCTACCTCGTGATCGAGCACACAGAAGCACTTCACGTGGTGGATGTGAATTCTGGGAACAACATTTCATCATCATCTACCAACAAAATGCACGCTTTGACTGTCAATAAAATGGCGGCCACAGAAATCGCCAGACAACTTCGTCTTCGGGATATGGGCGGAATCATCGTAGTGGATTTTATTGATATGGTCGATGCGGAACACAGAAAAGAATTGTACGAACATTTCCGAGACGAGATGAAACGCGACAAGGCAAGACACAAAATTTTACCACCTTCGAAGTTTGGACTGATCCAAATGACAAGACAGCGTGTTCGCGCAGAAAAAAGCATCGAGACCAACGAAGAAAACCCGAATAAGGACGGCGAGATCATCGCCCCGATCGTGATCATCGAAAAGATGGAAGATTCCATCAGAACCATTATGGCCACGGAGAAAGGAAAGCTTTTCCTTCACGTGCATCCGTTTGTAGAAGCTTATCTTACCAAAGGTTTGGCGAGCATCCAAAACAAATGGTTCATCAAATACAAAAAATGGGTAACTATCATTCCTAGAGATTCTTTCAAGATGTTGGAGTTCCATCTCTACAACGCTCAGAAAAAGGAATTGATCAGCTTTTCCAATTAAAGAAAATTCAAAAATTTTGTCACATCGCTGGCAAAGTTTTTTTTATTTTTTCCTTTAACTAATATTTAACGCCCATCCTCTGTTATTTACATATTATTGTGATATTTTGGTCATAATTTTGATGCTTTAAAACTAAATAAAAATATATGTCAGGAAAAATTTTATGGATCGATGATGAAGTAGATCTTCTCAAACCTCATATTGTCTTTTTGGAAAACAAAGGTTACACGGTAACCCCCGTGAACAACGTGAATGAGGCTTTGGAATTGATAGAAAAACAAAAATTTGTGCTGACACTTCTCGACGAAAATATGCCTGGGATTTCTGGTCTGGAAGCGATTCCAATGATCAAAGAAAAAGATAATGCGATCAAGATCGTAATGGTCACCAAAAGTGAAGAAGAACACATTATGGAACAAGCGATTGGCTCGCAGATCGAGGATTATATCTTGAAACCTGTGAATCCAAATCAGGTTCTTTTGTCACTCAAAAAAATCCTTCAAAGTGAATCTCTTGTTGAGCAAAAAACAATCGTTGATTACCAGCAGGAATTCCGAAACTTAAGTATGGAATTATCTTACTTGAGAACTTATCAAGATTGGGCAGAATATTATAAGAAAATCCTGAATTGGGAAGTAAAATTCGATAAAGTCTCCGACAACGAGTTCGCCGATCTGCTTCAAAATCAAAAAGAAGAAGCGAACATCCAATTCTCAAAATTCATAGAAAATAACTATGAAGACTGGCTTCACGGCAACGATAAACCGATGATGAGCCACACGCTTTTCAAAGACAAAGTGAAACCGGAATTGGAAAAGGAGAAAGTACTTCTTCTAATGGTGGACAATTTGAGATATGACCAGTGGAAAGTCATAGAACCATTATTCACAAAGTTTTACAACAAAACTTCCGAAGATTATTATTTCAGCATCTTGCCAACGGCGACACAATATGCGCGTAACTCATTCTTCGCAGGATTGATGCCATCGGAAATCGAGAAAAGATTTCCTAACAACTGGTTCAATGACAACGAAGAAGGTAACAAAAACGAATTCGAAAGAGACTTTCTGGAAGACCAGATGAAACGTTTGGGATTATCCAGCAAATCCATGAAATATCTGAAGATCCTGAATTCAGACTTTGAGAAAAAAATTCTGGAAGACTTCAACCAGCACAAGAACAATGATCTATTAGTGATCGTCTACAACTTTATCGATATTTTGTCGCACGCAAAAACCGATAATAATATTGTAAATCAATTGATTAGAGACGACAAAACCTTCAGGTCGCTTACATACAACTGGTTCGAGAATTCATCATTACTGAAAATCATCAAACTGGCTGCAGAAAGTGGATTCAAATTGGTGATCACGACCGATCACGGCACAATTTATGTTAAAAAACCTAGTAAGGTAGTTGGTGACAGAGAAACCTCTACCAATATCAGATACAAGACCGGGCGAAGTTTAACCTATGAGGACAAAGATGTTTGGGCGGTCAACGATCCCGGCAAACTATTTCTACCAAAAGGAAATCTGAGTTCAAAATATATATTTGCGAAGAACAATATATTTTTAGCATACCCAAAGAACTATAATCACTTTGTGAATTATTACAAAGAAACTTATCAGCACGGTGGGATCTCCCTAGAGGAGGTCATCATCCCGATAAGTATCCTAGAACCCAAGTAGTTTTTTCATAGTTTATTTGATTTGGGTTTACCGGGGCGGAAGAAGCGAATGCTTTTTCCGCCTTTTTTGTTTTAGGAGCAAGACGATTTGTCATTCTTTTCACCAGTCCATCCCGCTATCCACTATATCTTTTTTGCTTTACAACGTTTTGTCATCCACACAGAATTTCCGAAACAAGCAAAAAAGGATGCCGTTCCTATCGGGGCTATGTTGAGGTTTGGTATTTCTTTTGACGATTGCATCCAGAATTCCGAACTTATTTTCCAATGCTAATATTCAAATTTGGCAATTCTACTTGTAGTTTAACATTCGCTTTCAAAGCAGAAAAAACTTTCATCAAAGTATCAATTGTCGCATTACTTGCATTACTTTCTAGCCTTGAAATTTGAGCTTTTTGTACGCCAATTAGCTTTCCCAATTGTTCCTGAGTAAGATTTCTTTCTTTTCTAGTTTCCTTTATTGCTTTACCAATTAAGTCCATTTGAAGTTCGTATTCAAAAATATTGCGCTCTGGCGTTCCAACTTTTCCGATGAGTTTATCTTGAACTTCGTCCAATGTGAATGTTTTCATTTTTTCTTATTTTTTAATTGTTGGTTTGCAAAATATTCTGTTCTAGATTTTACCGCTTTTTGAATTTCATTTGCAGGAACTTTACTTTGCTTTTTTACAAATCCGTGTGTTGAAATTATCAAAGTTTCTGCGGCTGAATTTTTATCCCAAAATGCCAACAATCTATATTGAAATCCTTGATAAAGTGTTCGGAATTCCCAAATTTCATCAGTCAGTTTTTTAAAAAGTTCCGGGTCGTGTTGCATTTGAGATGTACGAATATTATAAAGAATCTTTTCATAATGTTTTTTGTCAAGTCCGCGTAAAAATTCAAAAGCCTCTTCCAGAAATATAATTTCAAAAAGTTTTTTCATTCATTTATGTTTTTGCAAAGTTAAATTAAAGTTTCATTATAGCGAAACTTTTTTTTCAACTTGGTATTTCTTTTGAAGATTCAAAACCAAAATTCCTAACTTTGAAACATAACGAAAATCATTTCCCGAAAGTCAACGGAATTTGTTCTGAATCACAAAATCTTGAAAAAACAAAATTGAAATTATGAATGATATCGACACATTACTACACGAACACAACATTGATAAGCAAGAAATAGAAGAATTGCTCCAACAAAATGAAAAGTTGCAAGCCATCAAATTGGTATTTGATAAAACAGGTCTAGGTCTGAAAAATTCCAAAGACATTGTAGAAGCTATCCAGAGGAAAGAAACCCATTATACAGAAGATAATTCTTCCAGCAACAGCAATGTCTCTGTGAAGACGTTCAGTAAAAATGGACAACTCACGGTCAAATTAAAATTGAACAATCAACCCGAAAAAGTGGTGTTTCCTTCCGACCCTGATTGGGCTGAGGTCAAAAGAATAATGGGAGACAAACCTGAACTCATCGCTTACGAAAAAGAATATCTGGAAAATCCGACTAAATTTCAAAGTCAGAAAAACACACTTTTCATAGAAGATGAAGGTTCAAGAAAATGGAAAGTCGTACTTTTGGCAGCTGTTTTCACAATTGTAATTATTTATCTCATTTATTCTAATTCATAAACCATGAAAATCATTTCCTACAACGTCAACGGAATCCGTGCTGCATTTACAAAAGACTTCCTCGGCTGGCTCAACGTCGCAAGTCCGGATGTTATTTGTATCCAGGAAAGTAAGGCAGGAAATGACCAGATTGATATAGAAAGTCTGGAAAAAGCAGGCTATCACAGTTACTGGCACTCTGCGGTGAAAAAAGGTTACAGTGGTGTAGGAATTGCTTCCAAAGTGAAACCGAACCACATAGAATCCGGTTGCGGAATTGAAAGTTATGACAACGAAGGCAGGATCATCCGCGCAGATTTTGATGGTTTTTCCGTGATTTCAGTTTACGTTCCGTCTGCTTCCAATATCGAAAGATTAGAATTCAAAATGCAGTTCTGCTTTGACTTTTTGGAATATATCAAAGAACTCAGAAAGACCATTCCGAATCTCATCATCAGTGGTGATTTCAATATCTGTCATCAGGCGATTGATATTCATAATCCCATTGGTTTGGCAAACACTTCCGGATTTCTCCCGATGGAACGCGAATGGATGACGAAGTTTATGAACGAAAATAGTCTGACAGACAGTTTCCGACATTTCAATGACCAGCCGGACCAATATTCCTGGTGGAGTTACAGAGCTGGTTCCAGAGCAAGGAACAAAGGCTGGCGTTTGGATTACAACTTCGTCTCCGAACCTTTGAAAGACAAAATGACAAGAGCCGTAATTCTCCCAGAAGTCAAACATTCCGACCATTGTCCGGTGATGGTGGAACTGAGTTTATAGATGATAAATGATAATCGATAATTGATTTTATTAACGATTATTTTTCATCTAACGTCATCATTTATCATTTATCAACAATCAATTATAATTAAACGTGCACGAGCAATTCAATCTTATCATAGAAATCCTGGGAACCATTTCTTTCTCGATGTCGGGCAGTTTTGCAGCGATGCAGAAACGTCTGGATCCTTTTGGTGTTTTGATCATTGCGTTCGTAACATCGGTTGGTGGCGGAACGGTGAGAGATATACTTTTGGATGTTCCTGTCTTTTGGATGACAGATCTCTTGACCTTTGTTTTGATCTTGACGACCTGTGTGTTTACGATGATCTTCAAATCGATTGAGAAGAACTTTAAAGTGACCCTGTTTATCTTTGATAGTTTTGGGTTGGGATTGTTTACGATTATAGGGATTCAGAAAGGATTGACTTTAGGTTTTCATCCTTTGATCTGTTTGACTTTGGGAACTATAACGGGTTGTTTTGGCGGGATCATCCGCGATATTTTGCTTAACCGAATTCCATTGATCTTCCGAAAGGAGATCTATGCAACGGCTTGTATTGTTGGTGGGGGAACGTTCTTATTGTTGTCGAAATATTCTATTTTATCTTACACGCTGGTTCAGATCTTCACCATCCTTCTGATTGTTTCCATCAGAACTCTGGCCGTGAAATACCATTGGAGAATCCCAAAATTCTATGGCTACGAAAGTAATCAGGAAATGTAAACACGCGAATCATAGCCCTGATTGCAACGGCATCCTTTTGTGATGAGGAACGAAGAGCAAAAGATATAGTGGAAAGCAGGTTCCCGGCTCCTAAAAATAAAAAAGGATTGAAAATAGCTTCAACCCTTTTTATTATAAATACAAATATTTATTCTTAGAATTTCCCTCTCTGTCTCATGTGAGGATTGTGCATATGTTTTTGCATTGTAGGCATTTTCATCTGGTCTTTGATCATTTTGATCTGATCGGTCATCATGCCTGCAGAATCTAATTGTTTTGCTTCCTCCAAAAGTTTCTGAGCTTCAGATTTTCTTCCTTTGGAAAGGGCGGATGCGGCAAGGTTTAATTTTGCCATGGCTCTGTCGTGTTTCATATTCAAGCCGTAATCCAATGCTTTTTTCATTAATCCCTCTGTCTTTTGAGGATTGTCCTGAGCGGTTGTCAATGCCTGCAGATAGTGGAAATAACCGTATTGGCTTTTGTGAAGTTGAGATTGGTAATTGGTGATATTGGATAAAAACTTCGAAGCTTTTTCCATGTTTTGTTTTCTAAGTTGCCAAAAAGCTAAAAGGATATTTTCGTTTTTGAAGAACAGAGCAATTGGAATCGCAGAAAGAATGACCAAAACGACGCCCCAACCAATGTTTCGGTTGAACATCAGGTAAACGCCCAAAGCGATAATGATTGCTGCAATTACAAATTTTATGTATTTGTTCATGTTTAAAATTTAGGTTGCAAAGATAATAATTAACGATTGAAATTCCGAATAGGAACTTTATTGATTTCAATTTTAAATTATTGAGATATAATATTTGATGTCCAGATTATAATACTAACTTTAATTGTTGGTAATTGATTGATTATCAGGTTTTAATTTGTTTAATCTCAAATAATTTAAGTCATGAAAACAATTACAAATTCATTGATCGCGGTGTTATTTCTATCAAGTCTATTTTGTTTTTCACAACAAACCACAAATCCTTTGGCCAATACGCAATGGAAAGGTGTTGCCAATATTCCAACGCCTGCTGAGGTTATTTTTAAATTTAATACCGACGATCTGGATCTGCTTTATCAAGGAAATGTCATCGAAAAAATGAAATATTCTTTCACGGACCAAGGTGTTTTGAAATTGGTAAAGATTGAAGGCAATTCTCCTTGCGACTCAAGAGAGGAGGGCTTGTATAAATATCAAATTGCCAATGACACGTTGATATTTACAATCATCAATGATAATTGTGGAGAAAGGGAATCCGCTTTCGACGGCAATGGTTACAAAAAAGAGGCTGTGGGAATGGCTGAGTGATTTAGGAATTGAAAAAATCGTAATAACTTCTTTTTGTTTGTTTTAAGTCAAATATCCTCATTATTATTATATTTGCGGACTTAATAAAAACAAATAACAATGAAGTATTTCTTTACTTTTTTAATTTCTCTTTTTTCGATTCCTCTATTTTCTCAAAACGTGAACGCCGATGTTTTTGAGATCAATTACCAAACCGGTATAAATGGCAAAAATCTTTTTAAGTATAAAGATAAAATAATATTCACTGGAGATAATATCAATGGTAAAGATAATGTCATTTGGGCATACGATTTTTCTACAAAAAAAAGCTTTCCTGTCAAAGAAATTGTTACGGGTTGGAGTTCGCTTTTTTCTAGTAGCCCATGGTTTTCGGAACTAAATGATAAAGTTTACTTTACCATTGTCAATTCCCCAAATAACGAACTTTGGACCACAGATGCTACAACCAACGGTACATACAGGGTTTTTGAGTTTCCACAGGATACTTCTGTCTTTGAAATGAAATCTTGTGATAATAATATCCTTTACATTAAAACCAGTAAGGGATTGTATGTTTCGGATGGTACCACAGCAGGCACCAAGATAATCCCAGAAATAAAAAGCGAGATAGCGCCAGGGATCGAGTATCACAAAAACCATCTAGTTTTTGCAGCAAAAAATCCGAATTTTTCTAATGAGATGTGGGCAAGTGTTGGCAATGAGACCTTTAGGATCTTAGATGCAGAGACAAATGGTATTCTATATATCTATCATGATGCTTATGGCTATAATGTTGGAGATAAGTTTATATTTTATGCGATGAATGCCAATAGCAGCAAGGAAGGGTTGTGGTCTTTTGATATCAATTCAAAAAAAGCTACTTTCATCTATCCAGCCAAAAACTTCACAGGCGGAGTATTGCTAAATGATAAGTTGGTCTATAAAGCGTCCAATTCTCAGTCCACAGATAATCTTTGGGCAACTGACGGAACGTCTCAGAATACTATTTCATTGAATACACAAAAAGGGTTTACCAGTTTTTCTGTTCATGATATCATGATGAAAAATGGAAATTATGCTTATTTTTTTCCACATATCAACAATTACAGCAATCGGCTATGGAGAACAGACGGAACATTGCAAGGAACTTCTGCAACCGACGTGTTGGTGGATAATTATGCACCAAATATCGATAAATCTTTTCCACTTAATAAAAATCTGGTCATCAGAAACGCGACATACAACAAACACTGGTTACTTGACGAATCCGAAAATTTGATTCCCATAACTGATAAGATGGATGATGGCGTGGAAGAAGCTGGCAAAGTTATCTTTCCCTTTACAAATAGAAAATATGGGAGAGAGTTCTTCCAATATAGCTTCAACTCCCAGTCGATTGTTTTGTTCCATGACGGTAAACACTCGTCTGGCAGCAATCCAAAAAGTTTTAATATCAATAGTGATAACAAACTCATCTTTACCGCTGGCAATGCCGAAAATGGAAACGAATTCTATTCATTAGAGGACAAAAATAGCCAGCCTCAGCTTATCAAAGACTTTGATTATAATGGTGATTTTTCTTACGGTATTCCAAATGGCACTCTTTTCAAAGTTGGGAATTATTATTATCAAAAACCAACTTCTTACACAAAGACGCTTGCAAAAACAGACGGGACTTTCGAGAACACAAAAGCACTGGTCCTGACAGGGAATGACAATATTGATGAAAGCAGTTCGTTTGGCAACCTGAAGGACAATACATTGATTTTCACAACCTACAGTTCAGACGTCGGAAGGACCATCAAAGTATGGAAAACCGAAAATAGCGGAACAGAGCTTTCGCTTTTAAAAGAATTACCAACTTCTGGAACTCGTTATGGTTTTACACAAACTATCTTATACAATGGATTCGTCTATTTTATGGCTGAAAATGCTGACAATAAACTGGAGGTTTGGAGAACAGATGGAACAACTGAAAATACCACTCTGGCACCGTTTACAATTCCGGATACAGGTAATAACAACAATATTCCGGTATTACTCACAGTTTTTGATAATAAAATACTAATCAATAAAGATTACAGACTTTGGACCTACGACGGACTTACAAATGCGGTGAAGGAAATAATCCTGCCGACAGACACTCCTTTTTTTACACAAATTAATGTTTCGATAAAACCCGAGGTGATTGATGGTAAACTCTATCTATTATCTCAAAATGGTTACGGAACGGTGTATAAATTTGATGATTTTCAGAATCCGCCTGTTGCACTCGTGAGTGATAATAGGATGTCATACGTTTCCGAATTTCAGAAATGTGGTAACCAAATCTATTTTGCAACAGGACCGTTTGAAAACAGATACAATGCGTTTTGGAGCTTGAATCCTGAAAGTAATACCAATAATCTCATCTTTATGAATGATTATTCCAACACCAACAGAGTCAAAGATCTAGCTTGCGTAAATAATTACATGTACTATTTACGAGAAAATAGCAACAAGCTTTTCCGTACAAGTGGAACTGCTCAAAGTATAACAACAGTCGATGTCACGATGGATAATGCCGAGCAGTTAGCCGCAACAGACTCGATAGATGATATGTTTCTATTTGATGGTCATCTTTATTTTGTAGCAACAACTGCTGAGTCGGGAAGTGAGCTATTCCATATCAAAACAGATCTTCCAACTTTTCTTTCCACCGATAATATAGGAAGTGTAAGACATTCAAATGTTACAGTTTCTCCGAATCCGACTGCTGATCATTTGAAAATTTACAGCAAATCAAAAATTAACAAAGTTGAGATGTATGATTACTCAGGTGTTAAGATTGGAGAATATCAATCGGATAATTTAGATTTAGGGAAATTGAGTAAAGGTGTTTATCTTATCAAGATTTACACAAATGATTTTATAGAGACAAAGAAAGTCATTAAGAAATAAAATAAGTGGGATGTTCATAAGAGCATCCCATTTTGCTTTAGGAATTAAAAAATGTCCAAACCACTTTTGCCTTCACTTTTCCAAGGATTTCTTCCAAGGTAACAATATCAGCTTCTTTGATTCTTTTGACAGATTTCAGTTTTGAAAGAAGCAGTTCTATGGATTTTGGGCCAACACCTGGGATTTGTTCCAGTTCAGATTTGATGGTCGAATTTGTTCGTCGGGTTCTGTGATGTTTCACACCAAAACGGTGCGCTTCGTCTCTCACACGTTGAAGGATTTTCAGCGTTTCAGCTTTTTTATCGATATACAAAGGAATCGAATCTTCTGGGAAATAGATTTCCTCCAGACGTTTTGCAATCCCGACAATCGTGATTTTTCCGTAAAGCCCAAGCAATTTCAAACTTTTCACAGCGGAAGATAATTGTCCTTTACCACCATCAATCAAAATCAATTGTGGTAAGTCATCACCTTCATCCAGCAATCTTCGGTAACGACGGTAAATCACTTCTTCCATCGTTTTGAAATCATCCGGGCCAACCACAGTTTTTGGATGGAAAATCCTGTAATCCGCTTTGCTCGGTTTCCCATCTTTGAAAACCACACACGCCGAAACAGGATTGGTTCCCTGAATATTCGAGTTGTCAAAACCTTCGATGTGTCTTGGTTCCAAAGGCATATGAAGCAATTTTTGCATCTCTGCCATTATTCTGTTGGTGTGTCTTTCTGGGTCGATGATTTGGACTTGTTTCAGTTTTTCAAGTCTGTATTCTTTTGCATTCTTTTCGGAAAGTTCTACGATTCTTTTTTTGTCGCCCACTTTTGGAACGATCAACTTGACATTTGGGATTTCCAAACCGAGATGAAAGGGAATCAAAATCTCTTTTGATGTGGAATCAAATTTCTGACGAATTTCCACCAACGCTTCCTCCAACATATCTTCATCGGTTTCCTCCAAAACTTTTTTAATTTCAGTAGTGAAACTTTGAACGATAGAACCATTTCTGATCTTGAAATAATTGATGTAAGCCGCCGTCTCATCGCTCGTCATTCCAAAAACATCCACGTCATCGATACTTGGATTCACAACCGTATGTTTTTCCTGGTAATTTTCCAAAGATTCAATGTTATTCTTAATCATCTGCGCTTTCTCAAACTCAAGATTCGAAGCGAAACGGAACATTCTTTCTTCCAAGTATTTCTTGGCAAACCGGAAATCACCTTTAATAATGCCTCTTATAGCTTCTACTTTTTCATCATAATCTTCCTTGGATTCCAGATCTTCACAAGGGCCATTGCAATTTTTGATGTGATATTCCAGGCAAACACGGTATTTTCCTTCAGCGATTTTTGAGGGTGCCAAATTCAGATTACACGTTCTGATTTTATAAAGGTTCTTAATTGTATCAAGCAGAACTCGCGCAGGTTTTACTTTGGCGTAAGGACCAAAATATTCTGAGCCGTCTTTTATTTTGGTTCGAGTGAGAAATATTCTTGGAAAATCTTCATTCTTGATGCAAATCCACGGATAGGTTTTGTCATCCTTCAGCATCACGTTATAGAAAGGCTGATGTGCTTTTATCAGATTGTTTTCCAATAAAAGTGCGTCATATTCACTGTTCACAACGGTTGTTTCCAATCTGTGAATCTTCGAAACCATAATTCTGGTTCGGTAACCATTCTGGTTTTTATTGAAGTAGGAGAGGACTCTCTTGTTGAGATGTTTTGCCTTTCCTACATACAAAAGCTGGTCGTTCTTATCATAATAACGATAAACGCCGGGTTCCGATGGAAGTGTTTTGAGCTGAAGTTCTAAGTCGGGATTCACAGGACAAATTTAAGGAATGTGTAAGTAATTTTTTACTTATGTATAAATTTAATTATTTTAGCCAAAAACTACCATGAAAAAAATTCTACTGACGAGTTTGGTGCTGTTTGGCATCAAGGTAAATTCTCAGTTGTCCTTCAAGAATAATATAACCATTCCGTTGGAAAAAGATCCAGTTGGGGTTGTTATCCAAGATTTGAATCATGATGATTTAACAGATGTATTGGTTTCATACTATGACAATAATTATCTCTCGATTTTTCTTCAGAATGCAAATGGAACCTTGTCCACACAGCCACAAAAAATTTACAGCAACGATCAATCCAAGATAAGTGCCATCAACTTCGGTGATATCAATCAAGATGGATTGTCGGATCTACTTATTAGTACTCCAACTTCAACTGGTGCGTACATGATGAAAGCGGATGGGACTTTTTCTGATTTTAAGGTCTTGGATCTGCCATTTCCTGTTGGTATCACAATTGGCGAGCTTAATGGTGACAATGTCAATGATCTGCTTTTGACCAGTTACAATAAAATGTATTTTGCCTATCAGAAAGTGGGAGAGCCTGCCAAATTCAGTGTCACATCGCAAGATAAGCTTTCTACTTTGGGGATATCCCGAGTTGCTGATATTAATAATGATGGGAGAAATGATATTATTTTTGCCTCACCAGGAACAGCTCAGATTTTCACTTATAGGCAAAAAGCGGAAGGTGGCTTTGATGTCCCCGTTAAGACCTATGTGAATGACTGGGTGGATGATATTGCCGTAAAAGATGTTAATAATGATGGACTTAATGATCTGGTTATTACGCAGTCTGGAGGTGATTCTTCTGTTAAGATTTTGTACCCGAGTTTTAATGATTATATTTTTTACAGTTACATCAAAGTACCTGCTTACAACAATACGGGTAGTATTGAAATTGCAGACTTCAATAATGATGGCAAGAACGAAATAGCCGCCGCTCACTATGGTTTTAATAATGTAAGCGTTTTCTCATCGAAGAATAATGTTTTTTCTAATTACCAATTATTCAATTGCATTACTACAAGTATCAACTCTGGAAGTATGGGTGTTGGAGACATTAATAATGACGGTCTTCAGGATATTATAGTTGCAGATTACAGTACGCTCAATATTTTATACAATCAAAGTGATGTTGTACTGACTACAAATGAAGAAGCTGCTAAAAACATTGCTTTATATCCAAATCCAGCCTCAGATCATATCCTTGTAAGAGGTATACGAGTGGACGCAAGATTTGATATCATTGATGTCATTGGAAGAATTGTAAAAAGTGGTATTCTAAGCAATACCAAAAGAATCGATGTAAAAAACTTAGCCACAGGAAGCTACAATATTAATTTTCTTATAAACAATAAGACACAGAATTTTAAATTTATCAAAAGATGAAAAAACTTTATTCACTCATTATTCTATTTTCTTTTTTTCTAGCATCTTCACAAAATAATCTGATTGCGAATTTGAACGAATTAAATTATAAAGGAAATATAAATCCACTTAATTTGATCAAATATAAAAACAAGATCTATTTTTCAGGATTTCGTGGAGATAAAAACGGAGGCAATGAGCTTTGGAGCTATGATCCGGAAGACAACAGTGCTGAGATAATAAAGAACTTTCAGATCTTCCAAGAATCAGGATCTCGTATCAAAAGTAATTTTGTCTTGTATAATGACCAGATGTACTTCATTGCAACCAATACTTTTCCTTTGGTCAATCAGCTTTGGGTAACAGATGGGACAAGTGCAGGAACCAAGTTTGTTTCCAACCTGAATGCTTCTTCTACTATCTATGATAACCTGTTGAAAATAGTAGTTACTGGCAATAAACTTTTTTTCAGGATTCAAAGTACTCTTTGGTCTTCTGATGGGACAGAGGATGGTACGCATAGGATTGGTGATTTCAATACTTATTCGGACAGCTCTTTTACAGAAACCGATGGTAAGATCCTATTTATGTCCTACGACTATGACGCCAACTACAATGGAAAAGACAACCTCTACAAAACAGATGGTACTGCAGAAGGTACAAGTGTTGTCCGATCGTTTGAAAGAGACAATACTTCTTATGGCAACAATAAAATGATAGCCTACCAGGGTAAAACCTATTTTGTTGGCGCAGAGAATGGTAAGAAGTATTTGTGGAAAACAGATGGGTCAATCGATGGTACAGAAAAGATCAAAGAAGTTGAAACACGAATATTGTCAAACGCTAAGATTTTTGGCAACAAAATAATCTTTAATGGAGAAAATAATAAAGTCTGGAGCAGCGATGGTACCATTGAGAATACTAAAGTGATAACGCAGATCCAGGATAATATTACAGGAATGCATCTTTATAAAAATGAAATTTATGTAGATACAGATAAAAATATGGTCAAAATCGGCAGTGACCTTCAAACGGTGAGCCAAGTTAGCTTTGATGCAGAAAACACTTTCTACAAGATCTTGAATGTTTCGACAGAAGGCAACTACTTGATCTTACAAAAAGAACAACTGATGTACTACAAAGATCCAATATTGGCCTTTGACGGACAGGTCACAAAAGAGATGAAATATCCTGTACACTTCTTCTCAGAGATTAATTTCAATGATAATAATGCCTATCCATTTTTAGAGTTTGGGACAAAAATTTTCTACAATGGCTACTTTGATGATCAAGGTAACGAACTCTTTTCCTATGAGTTTTCCAATCAGGAAGAGGAGCTCACAGTAGACCTCAATTACGAAACGGACAGCGCTCCTTTTAATTATTTGACCATTGGGAAAGATGATTATTTTATGGCCAGAACCAATAGCTACTATCAGATCGTCAAAAGAAATCAGGATACGAAGATCACAACCATTGTGTCAGATTTCCAAGATAACAATTTCTTTCCGGACAAAAAACTTGCGGTTGGAAATCATTACATCACCTATAGCACAAGTTTTTGGTTTTATAAGTCTTCCGGTACCAAAGAGTCCTCAGCGGTCATTAAGATTCCGACCGGTACAATCATGGGTCTGTACAAATTTAATGATCAGAACATTGCCATCACCACAAGAAATGAATACAATGTCCAGCTTTATAAGTATGACCTTGCATCAAATCATTTCACACTATTAGCAGAAAAGCCAAGAAACACCTCAATTTATAATTATGATGGTAATGCAGCACTCATCAATAATGAACTCTATTTTACCTTTTTCGATGACAGCAGCCATTTGAGCATATGGAAAACAGACGGAACAGTTGCGGGCACCAAGAAGGCGATAGATTTTCCATTCTTTAACTTGCAATACCTAAGGATTCTAGGAGAGGTCAACTCCAAAGTAATTTTTAATATTTCTGATGGAAGCTATAATCAATATAATTTGTATGCTGGAACAGAAAATAATACTGCGGCAACACTTTTAAGACAACTTACAACACCTCTCAATGATAATCCGATCATCTACAAGGATAGACTGTATTTCCTCACTATGGGTTCATCGGCAGCTACGAGTTTGTACGCTACAGATGGTTCAACTTCGGGAACAGTTTTTATCAAATCCATAGGCTATGATCTTTCGCAGCAAACTGATCCGTTTAGAAAATGTAATAACTTACTCTACTTCAAACCATTCTACAATTCGATTTGGAAAACGGACGGAACTGCATTAGGTACCAGATCTCTCACCAGTATAAGTTCATACGGTTTAGCTTGCGCCAATGATTATATCTACACCGTAAGAGAAACAAGTGATGGAATACCAAAAACATTGGTTAGGCTCAATAGTGCTGGAGTGTCAAGTTTCTCTTTCCAAGTGAACAAAGACAATATGTTTTATAGCAAAGGTGATGGTGCCGCACACCTTTCCGAGCTTTATGGTAATGGAAAAGAGCTGTATGTTAGCAATATTATGGAGCATTATAGCGGACTGGAGCAATCCATAATCTCGGAAGGGCTAGAGCCATGGTTAAGTGTAAATGATGAGAATCATATTAATAAAGAACGGATTCTTGTCTACCCTAATCCCAGTTCAGACTTTATAAATATAAAGCTGGACAGCACAGAAAAATTGATAAAAGTAGAGATACTGGACCTATCTGGAAAGTTGATTCTACATTTAGAAAAACCTGACACAAAGATCAAGGTCAACTCACTCTCTGTTGGTAACTACATGATCAAGGTCACAACAGAATCAGGCGTGAAGTCATCTAAATTTATAAAATACTAAAAAATAAGCCTCAGTTTAATTCAGGCTTATTTTTTTTACATTTGTCTTATGAAAATCCTTCACACCGCCGATTGGCATCTCGGTAAACGTCTAGAAAATTTTTCCCGTCTGGAAGAACAAAAGCTTGTAATGAATGAGTTGGTAGAGATTGCTGATGCCGAGGAGGTAGATCTGGTTCTCGTTGCGGGCGATTTATTCGATAATTTCAATCCGGCTACGGAAGCGGTAGAGTTATTTTACAGGACTCTGAAACAGCTTTCCAAAAACGGAAAACGTCCTGTCGTCGCTATTGCAGGAAACCACGATTCGCCAGACAGGATTGATGCGCCAGATCCTTTGGCAAAAGAGTGTGGAATCATTTTGATTGGTCATCCGAACGCAGAAATTCCGATTTTCGAACTGGAGCATTTTAAAATTATCAATACTGATAAAGGATTCATTGAACTCAAATTAAACCAATTTGATTATCCAATAAGAATTCTTCACACGGCTTATGCCAACGAAATCCGTTTGAAGGAATATCTCGGAGAAGACAATAAAGAAGTCGCACTCAGCAATTCTTTGCATTATACGTGGCAGAATCTAGCTGATACTTATTGCGACGAGAACGGAATCAATGTTCTGATGGCGCATCTGTATATGATGAAAAGAGGAACGGAAAAACCCGAAGAACCAGAAGGCGAAAAACCAATTATGATCGGAAACGCCGACTTGCTTTACACGGAAATTATTCCATCACAAATCCAGTACACAGCTTTGGGACATCTCCATAACTTCCGGAATATTGGGACTTTGGAGAAGCCTGTGGTTTATTCGTCATCGTCTCTTTGCTACAGTTTTAGTGAAGCTGGACAGAAAAAATCAGTCAATATCATTGATTTGAAACCTGCCGAAAATCCTCAAACCAAAACCGTCGAAATAAAGAGTGGAAAACCGCTTTTCCGGAAAACCTTTGATAACATTGAAGATACAATTTCTTGGTTGCAAGATAATCCGGAAACTTTGGTAGAATTGACTTTGGAAAGCGACACTTTTCTAAAAGCTGAAGATAGAAAGTTGCTTTACCAAACCCATCACGGCATTATTCATCTCATTCCGAAATTGAAATATGACATCATCGATTCGAATGAAGCAGATAAAAGCATCAATCTGAATCAAGACATTCAGGATTTGTTCAAAGATTACTTCAAATCGAAAAATCACAATCAGGAACCGAATGACGGACTGATGAATATTTTCAAAGAATTAATTTAAAGAAAGATAAAATTTTAAGATTCAAAAGACAATCAACCAACGACCAAAATGCTTCCACTCAAACTTACCATAGAAGGACTTTATTCCTATCAAACCAGACAAACGATTGACTTTTCTGAACTGACTCAAGCTGGTTTGTTCGGGATTTTTGGGGCAGTCGGTTCGGGAAAATCTTCAATTTTGGAGGCTGTCAGTTTTTCACTTTATGGTGAAACTGAAAGGATGAACAGCAAGGACAGTCGCGCTTACAATATGATGAATCTCCGTAGCAATCGGTCTTTCATCGAGTTTGATTTTCAGAATTATGAAAACAGAACGTTTCGCACAGTCCGAGAATTCAGAAGAAATGCGAAACGTTTTGATGATGTCAAAGTTTACAACACTTGTTTTTACGAAGAAAAAAATGGCGAGTGGATTCCACTGGAACATACGAATGCTTCTCAAATTCTGGGTTTGAGTTATGAGAATTTCAAGCGAACGATTATCATTCCACAAGGTCAGTTCAAGGAGTTTCTGGAATTGGGCGCAAGAGACCGAACGCAAATGATGAAGGAAATCTTCGGACTTCATAAATACGATTTGCAGGATAAAGTTTCAACAAAAGTTTCCGAAACCAAATATGACCTGGCAGAACTCGAAGGAAAATTGGGAACTTTTGAGGAAGTTTCAGGAGAGCTTATCAATCAAAAAAATGAAGAACTGAATCTTTCTAAAATTAATTTTGGTAAAGAAAAAGAAGTTCATAATCAGCTGGAAACCAATTTTCAGAAACTCAAAAACCTCAAAACCGATTTTGATAATCTTAAAATAAAAGAAGCCGAATTCATAATTAAAGAAACAGAAAATGAAAAATTCCAGAAGCTTGAACAGCGATTGGAAGTTTTTGAAACTGCGGAAAGAAACTTCAAATCGTTGTTGACGGAAAGGAAGCGTTTGTCTTCTGAAATCACTCAAAATGTAAAGACTCAGGAATCAACGAAGAGTGAATTTGATGCGCTTTCTGAAACTTTGAATCAATTAAAACAGAACATTTCGGCATTAGAAAATGATTTCGCTCAACTTGAAAACAGCAAACAAAAAGCGGTTGATTTGCTGAATGTTTCTAAGGTTTTGGATTTTAAAACTCAAAAAAATCTCTTGTTGGAAAGAATTGAAAAAGGCGAAAAAACTATTTCAGATTCGAAACAAAAGGAAATTGAGATTCAAAAAACAATAGATGTTGAATCTAAGTCGATTTCGGATTTGAAGTCGAAGAAAACGGATACTAAAATTCTGATGGAAGTTGAAAGCTGGTTTCAAATCAGGCAAAACTACCAAACCGAATTGTCTAATTTTCAAAAAAATATTCTTTCAAAATCTGAAGAAATTGCGAAACAGCAAATCTTACTGAATGAATTTCCAGAAAACTGGAAAGAGGAATTTTCTTCCAGAAATATTGTTTTGAATGAGAAAAAACTGAATCATCAGAATAAGAAAAGTCATTTGGAGTTGGTTCAAAAACTGTCAGAATTTGCTCAGAATATTGAGAACGGAAAACCTTGTCCGCTTTGTGGCTCGCTGGAACATCCGGAGATTTTGGTCTCAGAAAATGTTTCGGAATCAATGAAAAGTTTGAATGGTGAAATTGTTGAAATTGAAAAATCAATTGAGAAAATTAAAACAGACGAAAAACAGATTGAGAAAATTCTGGAGCTGAAACAGCTTTTGGAAAATCAAAAAGTCGAACTGGAAAATCAAAAAGAAGAATCTGATAAAAAACGGAGACTACATTCTGACCAATTCATTTGGAATCAATTTGATAAAGAAGATGAAACTCAATTTTCCACTCAAAAAACCGAAGCTTTTGCCTTGGAACAGAAAATTTCTTCTGCAGAGAAATTGCTTGATGAACATCGGAAAACTTTAGAAAATCAACAAAAAGAAACCAAACGTTTTGAAGAGGCGATCGTTGATTTTAAGAATAAAAAAATCAGTCTGGAAACTTCTATTTCAGATTTAAAGCATAGTTTGAAAGTTCTCGATTTTAAAGATTTTGAATCCGCAAATTCGTCAGAAATCAAGAGTGAATCTGAAAATTTGTCTATCAAAAATAGTTCGGTAGAAAATCAATACAAGCAATTTCAAAAAGATTTGTTGGAAACAACGCCGAAAGTCGCTTCTAAGGAAACGTTGCTTTCTCAAATTTCAAAACAGATTGATGAACTTCAAAAAGCAAAGGGAGAAATTGATGAGAATTTAGAATCAGTTTTATCAAAATCGTCATTCTCAAACCTTGAGGAAATAGAAACTATTTTATCTCAGGATTTGGATATCCAGACGTCGAGGAAGGAAATACAGGATTTTAAAATCAGTTTTAGTACTCTGAAAGAAATCATTAATTCTTTAAAGTTGAAATTGAAAGAGTCCAATTTCGATGAATCGGATTTTGTGGCAAAGGAGAATGATTTTTTGATTTCTCAGGAAAATATTTCTCAATTGCAAAAGCAGTTGACAATTATCGAACAACAACTTTTGGATTTTCAGAAAAGCTTTGAAACCAAGAAAGAATTGATTCTTGAGCAAAATAAATTATTACTAAGAAAAGCGGATCTTGATACACTTTCTAATCTTTTCAAAGGCGCTGGTTTTGTGCAATATGTTTCGTCGATTTATCTGAAACAACTTTGTGATAATGCAAACATTAGATTCCATAGAATGACAAGAAACCAACTCAGTTTGCAAATCAATGACAAGAATGAATTTGAAATCATTGATTATTTGAATGAGGGCAAAACACGAAGTGTAAAGACTTTATCTGGCGGACAGAGTTTCCAGGTTTCTTTGAGTTTGGCGTTGGCTTTGGCGGAAAGTGTACAGTCGCAGGCGAAATCGGAGAGGAACTTTTTCTTTATTGATGAAGGTTTTGGAACACAAGACCCAGAATCTGTGAATTTGGTTTTTGAAACCTTGATGAATCTGCAAAAAGAAAATCGAATCGTCGGCATTATTTCGCACGTCGAAGAATTGAAAGAGAAAATCCCAATGTCGCTGAACATTACTAAAGATGAAGAAACAGGAAGTAAGATTGAAATGATTCTGAGTTAGATCTTCCTATTCCTCGCCAACATCGGAATCGAGATCAAGCCCATTACAAGCATAATTAAGATTTGAAGAGGCAATGTGATGAAAGAGTAGGCGAGTCCCAATTCTCCACCTTCTACAGCGTCTTTCCCCATCGAAATGAATAAGGCTGTGAATCCAAATTTCATTGCCAAATTAAAAGCACCAATTCCGCCACTTGCTGGGATTATCATTCCCAATGTTCCAACGACTAAGATGAAACAGCCGTCTGCCGGTGTAAAATTGGAGGTCTCTGGCAAAGCAAAGCAAACTAGATAAGAAGCGAAGAAATAGCAAATCCAGATTCCCGCTGTGTAAAGGATGAATTTTCCTTTTTGCTCTAAGGTCAAAATAGATTTTAAACCTTCAATAATTCCTTTTCCGAAGTCGATAACTTTATTATAAATAGAAAGTTTTTGTAATGATTTCCTGAAAACGAGCAATAATATTACGATAAAAACTACACAACCTAAGATAATGTAAGTTATGTTTGAATCTGATTTCGGTGTCGTTTGGTTTTTTTGTTGAGTCGCCGCTTTGTAGAAGGCCAAAAGCGCATCATATTTGAAAATCAAAGTTAATAATGCGAAGATCCCCATACAAACCAAATCGACAACTCTTTCCAAAATAATCGTTCCAAATGATTTATCAACCGGAACTTTTTCCACACCATAAAGCGCTGTGGAACGAGCAACTTCACCACTCCTTGGAATGGTTAGATTCATCAAATATCCGAAAGAAAGTGACCAAAGTGAATTGGTATTTGAGATCTTATGACCCATAGGTTCCAACAACAGATTCCAACGGATGGCTCTGAACCAATAAGCTGAAACACCAAAAACTGCCGCGAAAGCGACCCAAAGGTAATTGGCTTTTTGTAAGGAGCCTTTGATTTTGTCAAAGTCCAATCCTCGCAATGCTAACCAAAGGAACAATCCTGCAATAGCAATAGATACCAAAACAGTGATCAGATTCTTAAGCGTTGAGGATTTTTTTTCTTCCAAAAGTAATTATGTAAGAAGATTAGTCGCTTCGTCCGGGAAAACGATTTTTGGCTGGAAATCTTTGGCTTCCTCAGGACTCATCTGTGCATAGGCTATAATGATGATAATATCGCCTTTTTGGACTTTTCTGGCCGCTGGACCGTTAAGACATATTTCGCCGGATTTTCTTTTCCCTTTGATGACGTACGTGTCAAAACGTTCGCCGTTATTCACGTTCACGATATAGACTCGTTCGCCAACAATCAAGCCGGCCGCTTCTATAAGGTCTTCATCAATGGTAATGCTTCCAATATAATCAAGGTCTGATGCCGTGACACGAACCCTGTGGATTTTCGATTTAAAAACTTCGATAAACATAGTTGCAAATTTACGTTAAATAATAAAAGTGGAAAAGAAGATTTTGTGTTTCCTCAAAAAGTGGCATCATTTTTCTATTCAAGCACCATTGTAGATAGTTTTAAAATCAACATTTGTTTTTATGAATTTATGAATATGACAAAATTTTAATAATACTTATTATCATTGTTGATGAATAAAGGTAAATTATTAAAAATCATATTTAATAAATCGAGTGTTTTCGTAAAAATTTGATTTGTCGAAAATGCATCGTTTTAAAAAGAAAGATACGTACTTCACTAAATTTTATAAAAATATTTGCACGATATGAAAATTGTCTTATATTTGCTATAACAACATAACTTTAATTAATAAATATTATGAACAAGTCTGAATTAATCGACGCTATCGCGAAGGATGCAGAAATCACAAAAGCTGCTGCTAAAAAAGCTTTGGAATCTTTTGTTGCTCACGTAACAGAAACACTTAAGAAAAAAGACGGTAAAGTATCTCTAGTAGGTTTCGGTACTTTCTCAGTATCTGAAAGAGCTGCAAGACAAGGTATCAACCCTGCAACTAAAAAACCAATCCAAATTGAAGCAAAAACTGTTGCTAAATTTAAAGCTGGAGCTGATTTGGCTACTGCGGTTGCTGGTCCTGCTACAGGTAAGAAAAAATAATTTTATTTGAGTTTATTCAAATAAAAAACCGTCGCAAGACGGTTTTTTTTGTTTTTATGATCAAGAATTCTCGTCATCCAAGAGATGTCCGAAAAAGTCTTTCTTAGTTTTGAGGTAAGATGCGCTGGACAAGTTTGACTTGATCTGCAAAGGTATTCTAGAATTGAAGTTAATATCGCTATCCTCAATGATTTTAATCTTTTCCGGATTGTTGGTCATCAGATTGAGAGACTTCACCTCTAATTTTTTAAGCATTTCTATCGCAATATCAAAATTACGGTCGTCTGCTGGCAATCCTAGTTCCAGATTGGCTTGAACGGTGTCAAATCCTCTCTCTTGCAAAGCGTAAGCTTTCAACTTATTGATGATTCCTATGTTTCTGCCCTCTTGTCTAAGGTAGATGATTATTCCGCCGTTTTCCTGCATATATTGCATCGCTGTATTCAGTTGCTGTCCACATTCACACTTTTGCGAGTGGAAAACCTCTCCGGTAATACATTCCGAGTGGATTCTTACGTTGACGGGTTTACTAAGGTCTGTATTTTTAGCAATCAGAGCCATATGTGGCATCCAGTCTTTCTCGTTTTCGGAAAAAGCCATCATTCTGAATTCCCCGAAATCTGTGGGAACATTCGATTCTGCTTGTAATTGTAACATTAATTAAATGGAGTAGTAATAATTAGTTGGAAGACATAGAAGTCTCATCTATTTTAGATTGAGAAGCTTCAAGAAGATTGATGTTGGTTTTGATTTTGACCATGTATCTGTTCAAAACCTCGTCATCATCTTTTACCATAAACTTTCTAAGCTTTTGGATCTTTTTGTAATACTTTTCAAAATCCTCCAGTGATCGATGCTTTGAAGATTGGTTAAAATCTCTGACAGCGCCCAAATAATCTGAAAGTGAACCTTTCAAAGAAGAGACCTCTCTGTTCACAGCATCATTCCTGAATTTTGGAAATGTTGCAATCAAATTGGAAATGGACGAAGCATAAACAATAGCTTCTGGAGTAAGATAGGCATAGGTGTCTGAAAGCATGTCAGATTGTACCTGTTCCGACGCTGCGGAATTTGTAGAACAAGATCCTAAAAAGACTGTAATAATTGTTATCGTTAAAAGTTTATGGAAACTTTTCATTTTTTCTGCATTTTTTGATACAGGATCGGATTAAGACTTTCGTCATTATACATCTTCATTTGCTTATAAAGCTTCATCTTAACTTTACCGTTCTCAATATCAGAAAGCAGTTGGTCTATGGCTGTGGAAAGGTCTTTTTTCTGCTCCAAAAGTACATTTAACTTTTGTGAACATTGTAATTTATGTTCTTCAGAAGCATCTGCACGAGAAGCCTCAATAGACATATGATATATTTTCAAAGATAATATCGAAAATCGATCTATACACCAAGCCGGAGTTTCGCTGTTAATTCTTGCATCTGGGTCAGAAGTAATATTTTCGAAGTTTTTATAAAACCAAAAATCGATCTGTTCTACCAGATCTGTCCTTTTTTGGTTGAGTTTATCAATTCTTCTTTTTATTTTTAAAGCTTCTGTAGGGTCGATATCTTCTTCACGAATAATATCTTCCAAATGCCATTGAACGGTATCAATCCAGTTCTTTGAATACAAAATCCATTCCAAACTGTCAGCTTGGAATGGATTGTTTTCTAGTGAATTAACGTCGTCATTAATATGATAATCCTTAACCGATTGGTTAAAGATCTCCCATGATTTTTCTGTTAAACTCATCAATAATTCTTATAGATTTTGATTAGGTTCATTATTGGTGGTAGAATTAGGATCTTTCTTTTTATCCTCTTCTTTTACAGCGTCTTTAAACTCTTTTATACCAGAGCCCAAACCTTTCATCAATTCAGGGATTTTTTTACCTCCGAACAACAAAAGCAATATCAAGGCTACAATTAGGATATGCTGCCAAGAAATACTTAATATAACAGTTGATATTATCATCTTAATTTTTTTACAAAGTTAAATTATTTTTTAATACGAAACCCAACCTAATGGATCAACTGGATTTGTACCACTCCAGATCTGGAAATCCAATGTAATAGATTCATCAAAATCACTGCCAACTTCTCCAATAAGCGTTCCCGCAGAAACTTGCTGGTTGGCTTTTACTAGAGTACTGGCAAGGTTGGAGTAGACTGTAAAGTAGTTTCCGTGCTTCACAACAACCGTTCTGCTACCGTTGATAGCCTGAATACTGGAAACGACACCTGGGAAAACACATCTTGCTTTTGTGCCTTTTGCAACTGATATTTTGATCCCGATATTTTCTTCAACAATATTTTTGAAGACTGGATGTGGCTGTCTTCCAAATCGGTGTGTCACAGTTCCTTTTTCTACAGGGAAACCTATTCTTCCCTTGTTGTCTGCAAAGTTATTTCCAACCGTGGAACCTACGCCATAGCTTTTCATCACCTTTTTTTCTACTTCATCTTTGGCATCATCATTCTTTTTGTTGACGGCTACTTCGTTGGCTTTTGCAGCAGCAGCTCTTTCATTTGCTATTTTAGCTCTGTCCGCAGCTTCCTTGGTAGCTCTTTCTGCAGCTTCTTTTCTTTCGATCGCCTTGTTTGTTTCGGCTAATTTCCTTTCTTCTTCTGCACGTTTTGCGGCTAATTCCGTAGCGCGTTTTGCTTCTAGTTCTGCTCTTTTCCTTTCGGCTTCGGCAGCGGCGATCTTGGCTCTGTTTTCAGCTTCAATCCTGTCTTTTTCTTTTTTGGCAGCAATATCGGCCAGTCTTTTTCTTTCTGCTTCAGCTTTCCTTTCTGCTTCTTCTTTTGCTTTGGCAATTCTGATCTCTTCAGCAATGATATTTCTGATCTGGCGCTCCAATTCCTTGGATTGCGTCTGTTTTTGTCTAAGTTCGGCGGTAAGTTTAACTTCGTTCTTTTTGAAGTCGTCTAATAGTTTTTGCTTCTCTATTCTTTCTGCTTCTATGGTAGCAAGGTCTTTTTTCTGAGATAATAAAAGGTTGTCTTTCTCGGAAACAGATCTTTTCTTGAGCGTAATATTTTTCTTGATTTCATTCGCCTTGTTAGAAATTTCTGCTGCTTTCTTGTCTTGATATTCAGAATATCTTTTCAAATATTCGATTCTATTAAGCGCCTCTCCCATATTTTTGGAAGAGAGAATGAAGGTTACTTTGTTTTGTACACCTTTTGTTTTGTAGGCTTTTACAAGAATTTCAGCGTAGTTTTTTCGGAGAACTTCCAGCTCACGATTGTTTTTGTTGATCTCCAACTGACGTTTATAAATATCATCTTCGATAAATCGTTTCTGCTTCTGAGTATTGCGGTAAACTTTTTCTCGCAGGCTAAGTTTTTGATTTACAGCGTTAAGGTAGGAAATGGAAAGTTTGGATTCTTGCTTGGTTTGATTCAACGTCGCATTGAGAGAAGAAATCTGTTTCTTCAAATCTGCGTTCTGCTTTTGCAAAACCTCTTTGTCTTTTTGTCCAAATGCGCTTCCGAAAAGGATGATACTTATAAAAAAACTTAATTTCTTGATCATTTAATCTCTGTCTTTTTGTAATTGGCAGGAACGGAATAAGTAGTTTCCATCCGGGAAAAATCAAATTTCGTATTTTCTAATAATATTTCGTCTGTTTTATTGGCTTTTATAATTATTTTAACACTTCTAGGAAAGCTCTCGTTGTTGAGGATTTCTCTATTCGAATAAGTGATTTCCAGCTGGTCATTATTCGCTGGATTTGATAATAGAACGTGACTGAGATTGAATTCTGCATCGTAATCCAAAGAGATCTTGTACTCCGTTGTTTTTCCGTTCTCAGTAATTTTTTGATTTTGTTTTGAAGTCAAATTGAAACCAGAAATATTTTGAGTTAGATTATAATCATTTTCAGAAACTGGGATAAAGGTCTTTCCCAAAAGCAAATTCTGCAAAGCATTGTAGTCGATGAAGTTGACATTCAATAATTTATTAAGATAACCAAAATCAGAATCAATGTAAGTTTTGTCCAATTTATAATAACCTTTGATACCTTCTGGAGTCGCAACACCTCTCGCCGCCTGGAGAATGACCGCAGTCAGATTCATCCAAACTTTTTGGCCATTCTCTATGTAGATTACAGCATCTAGAGTTGGAATGAACGAGCCCGTCTTTGCATCGATTTTACTATTGATCTTCACAGCATCGAAAGTTGATTTTTTTTCAATTGCTGAAAAAAAACTGGCGTTGTTGGAGATTGGTTTTGTTGTACTGATAGGAGTTGTGCCCTGGTTTTTCTGAACTTTACAAGAAGTGACAAGTAGAGCTGAAACTATGATGAGAATGTATTTTTGCATAACTTTTTTACGATGAAACTTACAATATTAACGCCAAAAATAAGCTTATATTTTCAAATAAGTATCTAAAAAAAAACTTTGTCAAAGTTCTAGACCTTGACAAAGTTGATATTTTATTAAAATTAAATTTAATCTTTCGAAACGAAATCCAAAACGGAATAATCTCCCAAAGAAATCTCTCTCGCAACACCAAAATACTTGGCAGAGTTCCCGATCATCGAGTTGCTCAAGTTTCCGTGATCGATAATTGTGTTTTCCTGGATCAATGAGTTATCGATATTAGAATTGATGACAACCGTATTGTTCCCAAGAGATACGTTAGGTCCGATTTTAGAATTCAAAATCTTTACATTTTCCCCGATGAAACAAGGTGGAATGATCATGCAGTTTTCGATGTCTGCAGACTCTGGGAAGTTGGCCATATTGGCTCTTTCGTACTGTAGGATCTTACTGTTGGTCTCCACCGTAGCATTTTTGTTGCCACAATCCATCCAGTCATCCACTTTTCCAAGAGAGAATTTGGCGCCTTTTGCTCTCAGGTTTTCTAATGCCGTTGTCAATTGATATTCGCCACCTTCGGTAATATTATTTTCCATAATATAATCGATTTCTGTCATCAATTTCTCAGCAGAATTGAAGTAATAAATTCCGATGATCGCAAGGTCGGAAACAAATTCTTTTGGTTTTTCCACGAAGTCTGTGATAAAACCATAATCGTCCAATTTCACAACACCGAAAGCAGAAGGGTCTTCTACCTTCTTTACCCAGATCACACCGTCAGCATTGGTGTCTAGATGGAAATCTGCACGGAAAAGCGTATCAGCAAAAGCGATGATTACCGGTCCGGTCATACTTTCTTTAGCACAATTAATGGCGTGAGCTGTTCCTAAAGGTTCAGTTTGAGCATAAATGCTTCCTTTTGCACCAAGATTTTCTGCTACTTTTATAAGAGATGCTTCTACCTCTGGACCAAAATCACCGATAATGAAAGCGATCTCCTCTATAGGTTGATTTGCAACTTTTGCAATGTCTTCTACGAGTCTTTGTACAATTGGTTTTCCGCCAATCGGGATCAATGGTTTTGGAACCGTTAATGTATGTGGTCTCAAACGTGAACCACGTCCAGCCATTGGAACTATTATTTTCATAAGTTTGTTGTTAAATTATTGACTATTAGTGAATTAATAGATTCATTTCATTCCGATTTTATTTAAGATTTTTTGAGGAATCAAATTCTCTGTCTTTAGCAAAATGGTTGCCAAAAGTAGAAATATAAGATTTCCCAACCAAATATTTTCTTTTAAATATTGGTAATATGCCAAAGATACAACCATTGTTACGAGAATGATAATTGAATTTTTATAAATATTATAGGGGACTGGATATTTGTATTGTCCCCAAACGTATGATATGACCATCATTGCGAAGTAGCTTGCAATGGTTGCCCAAGTGGATGCCCAATATCCGTATTTAGGAATAAAATAAAAATTAATTATTATGGTTGTCAAAACACCAATGGCTGAGATATAAGCGCCAATAATAGTCTTATCCGTCAATTTATACCAAATTGAAAGATTGAGATAGATTCCTATAAATAAGCTTGCAAAAAATAAGATTGGCAGAATTGATATTCCTTCATAATACTCCGGATTATTGATGTAAACTTTCGCAATCAGATTAAGATTTACAGAAAGGAATAAGACGATGAGACAGTTGATGGCGATGAAAATATCCATCAGTTTGACATACATTTCCTTTGCATTTTTATTCTTTGAATTGCTGAAAAAGAAAGGTTCAATTCCCAAAGAATAAGCTTGACGGAACAAAATAACAAAGGTCACCACTTTTGCGACACCGCCATATACGCCCAATTCGTGTCGTCCGATTTCTTCAGGTAAAAGAAATTTAAGAAACTGTCTGTCAAAAGTTTCATTGATAATCCCGGCTAATCCAGCGATTGTAATTGGCCAGGAATATTTTATCATTTTTTTCCAAAGTTCCCAAGAGAAATGTTTAATCCTCGCGATTAATAATTCTTGATATAACATCAGAAATGTAACAGAACTCGCCACTAAATTAGCGACAAAAACATAACCAATTCCAAATTCAGGACTGTATTTCAAACTGAAAATCCCTTCTGGATATCTTGGAAGAATAATGATAAAAAATACGACTAATAGGAAATTGATAATTCCATTTGTGATTCTGATTCCGGCATATTTTAAAGGTCTTTCATTTTTTCTCAGCATTACGAAAGGCATTGCAGAAAAAGCGTCCAAAGCCAAAGTTACAGTAAGAATTGCCAGTAAATCAACTTGGTCTGGCGTTTTGAAAGCAATTGCTAAAGGCTTTCTGTAAACTAATGTGAAAAATAAATAAACCAAAGTCACAGCCAACACACTGAAAAAAGCAGTCGAAATCAGTTTTCTGTCGTCTTTTTCATCCAATGCAAATCGGAAAAAAGTTGTTTCCATTCCGTGGGTCAAAAGTACGGCGATAACGCCGGCTACGGAATAAAAATCCGCGTAAGGCGAATAGGCAGACGGACCAAAAGTTCTCGTAATAATTGGATTAATTACAAATGGAAACAGCCTGATAATCACAGTTGTTAATCCATAAAGAGCGGTTTGTCCGAGAAGTTTCTTCAATTCAAAAATTTTTGCAAAAATAATCTATTCTGATAAGAATCCGATTTATTTCTTCAGCTTATAATTCATAAAGAAAACCAGTTTTCCACCTTTCATAATATCTTCGTGCTTCAATTTGTAACCGTCAAACGGTTTCCCATTCAGCTCGATTCTTTCGATGTAAACATTCTTTTCTGATTGATTTTCAGCCTCGATTTCAAACGTTTTTCCGTTCTCCAAATTTAATTTTGCGTTAATGATACTCGGGCTTCCAATCCAATATTCATCAGAACCCGGCGAAACCGGATAAAATCCCAAACTGCTGAAAATATACCACGCGCTCATCTGTCCACAATCGTCATTTCCGCCTAATCCGTCTGGCTTTGCTTTGTATTGCATCGTCAGAATTTTTCGGATTTGAGACTGTGTTTTCCAAGGTTGTCCGGCAACATTATATAAGTAAGCCACGTGATGCGCTGGTTCGTTCCCGTGAACATAACCGCCGATAATTCCTTCTCGAGTAATGTCTTCCGTGTCAGCAAAAAACGCGTCAGGCAAATGCATTGAAAATAGTTCATCAAGATTTCCTCCGAATTTCTTTTTTCCACCCATAACTTTCATTAATTCCTCAGGATTATGCGGAACGAAGAAACTGTAATTCCAGGAATTCCCTTCGATAAAGCCTTGCCCGTGCGTGCTCATCAAATCAAATTCCTTTTTAAAACTTCCGTCAGACAATCTTGGTCTCATAAAACCAATCGATTTGTCGAAGACATTTTTCCAGTTTTCGGAACGTTTCAGATATTCATTGTAGATGTCAGTTTTTCCTAATTTCTTGGCTATTTGAGCAATCGCCCAATCGTCATACGCGTATTCCACGGTGTTGGAAACCGATGTTCCAATTTTCTCCGCAGAGATATAACCTTTGTCAATATATTCGCCGATGCCTTCGTAATTTCTTTTGTTGGAAGTGGCGATACAAGCCTTCAAAGCTTCCTCTGGATTTCCGGTGTAAGTACCTTTGATAATCGCATCAGCAATCAGGGAAACCGAATGATAACCGCTCATGCACCAATTTTCATTGGCATAATGTGACCAAACCGGCAACATTTTCAAACTGAATTGGTCATAATGCGCCATCATCGATTTTATCATATCATCATTCCGTTTTGGCTGAATGATGTTGAAAAACGGATGCAAAGCGCGATAAGTGTCCCAAAGCGAAAACGTCGTGTAATTAGTAAAACCTTTCGCCTGATGTACATTTTGGTCAAGACCTTTGTACTCGCCGTTCGCATCCATATAGGTTGTTGGATTGATGAATGTGTGGTACATCGCCGTGTAAAAATTCACTTTGTCATCTTCGGAAAGTGTGTTGACAACGATTTTATTAAGTTCTTTATTCCAAACGTTTTGAGCTTGTGATTTTATCTTTTCGAAGTTCCAATCCGGCGTTTCCGTGGTTAAATTTTCCAAAGCATTGGCTTGACTGACTGGCGAAATCGCAAATTTGATTTGAACTTTTTCATTTTCCTGAGTATCAAAATCAAAATGCATTCTGATTTTTTTGCCTGCAATCTCGGGGAAATTATCGTCCTGATTCCATTTTCTCCAGAAACCTCGGTAGGCTTGTTTAGTGTCAAAATTTTTCTGCCCGTAAGATTTGAAAGGCTTGGAAAATTCCATTGCGAAATAGACCGTTCTTGTTCTCGCCCAACCGTTGGTTTGTCGGTAACCTGTGATTCTGTGGTCATTTTCAATCCTAACGTAAGTCCATACATTTTTGTCATCATAATTGTAAATTCCCGCCATCAAATCCAGAATAATATGCGCATCATCAGATTTCGGAAATGTATATTGATGAACGCCAACTCTTGTTGTAGCCGTCATTTCAGCCAGAATATTATAATCGTCAAGTTTCACTTTGTAATAGCCGGCTTCCGCCTTTTCGTTTTGGTGAGAAAATCTGGAACGGAATCCACTTCCTGGTTTTTGTGCAGTTCCTGGATTTAATTTTAATTTTCCAACCGTTGGCATAATCAAGAAATCTCCCAAATCCGAATGTCCCGTTCCGCTGAAATGCGTATGCGAAAATCCGACAATCGTTTTGTCTTCATAACGGTAGCCAGCACAATATTTGTAAACATCAGGATTGTATTTTCCATTGACTTCATATGAAAGCGAATCGGTTTCCGGACTGAGTTGAACCGCGCCAAAAGGAACTGTTGCGCCTGGAAAAGTATGTCCCATTTTTTCGGTGCCAATGATGGGATTCACGAATTTTGAGAGGTTTTCTAATTTTTGGGAACTGAATAATGAAGCGAATAAAACGGGTAGGACTAAAATGTATTTTCTCGGAGACATTCTTTGGAATTTTGAAGCAATTTACTGAAATAATATTTTAATGACTTAATAATTCAAAAACTTGAGTAATCGTTTTCAAAAACTTAATTTTGCTTAAAATGAAATTTTTAGATTGAAGTCTAACTTCTAATATCTAACTTCTAATATCTAATTAAAAATGAAAATTCTAATAAAAAACGCCCAAATCGTCAACGAAAATCTGGTCTTCGAAAGTGATATTCTGATTGAAGATGATTTGATTTCCAAGATTGCAAAAAATATCTCTGAAGAAAATGTTGACCAAATTATTGATGCTTCCGGAAAATATCTGTTACCAGGAATTATTGATGACCAAGTGCATTTCCGTGAGCCAGGTTTGACGCAAAAAGGCGACATAGAAACCGAATCAAAAGCAGCAATTGCCGGCGGAATCACAAGTTTTATTGACCAGCCTAATACCGTTCCTAATGCTGTAACTCAGGAATTGTTGGCAGATAAATACGAAATCGGTTCTCAAAAAGCTTACGCCAATTACGGTTTTATGATGGGCGGAACCAATGATAATCTTGAAGAAATCCTCAAAACAAATCCAAGAAATGTTCCCGGAATCAAATTATTTCTCGGTTCATCCACAGGAAATATGCTGGTTGACAATCCTGAAACGCTGGAAAATATTTTCAGCAACACCAAAATGCTGATTGCCGTTCATTGCGAAGATGAAGCGACGATTAGAGAAAATACGGAAAAGTACAAAGCGGAATACGGCGACGACATTCCTGTGAAATTTCATCACTTGATCAGAAGTGAGGAAGCTTGTTATAAATCATCTTCAAAAGCAATTGAATTAGCACAAAAAACTGGCGCAAGACTTCACATTTTCCATTTGTCAACGGCTATTGAAACTGACCTTTTTAGAAATGATATTCCCTTAAAAGATAAAAAAATAACGGCAGAAGTTTGTGTTCACCATTTGACTTTCACCAATGAAGATTACGAAACGAAAGGAAACCTTATCAAATGGAATCCGGCGGTCAAAACTTTGAAAGATAAAGACGGACTTTGGGAAGCCTTGCTCGATGACAGAATCGATGTGATTGCCACCGACCATGCGCCACACACTTGGGAAGAAAAACAGAACGTCTATACAAAATGTCCTTCGGGAGCGCCTTTGGTTCAGCATTCTTTGGTTGTGATGCTGGAGAATTTCCGAAATGGAAAAATTACTTTAGAGAAAATTGTGGAGAAAATGTGTCATAATCCTGCGATTCTTTTCCGGGTAGAGAAAAGAGGTTTTGTGAGAGAAGGGTATAAAGCCGATCTTGTTTTGGTAGATTTAGAAGAAAACTGGACGGTTGCAAAAGATAATCTCCTTTACAAGTGCGGTTGGAGCCCATTGGAAGGAACCGAGTTTCATTCTAAAGTGACGCATACTTTTGTCAACGGAAATCTGGTTTACGACAACGGAAAAATTAATGAAGAAAAATTCGGGGAGCGATTGCTTTTTGAAGTTCAGGAATAAATGAAACGACTGCTAAATTTGCAGTCGTTTTTTGTTTTAATTAAAAGACTTCCTAAATTCCAAAGGCGAAATATCCGTCTTGGCTTTAAATAATTTACTGAAAGATTGAGAATGTTCAAACCCTAATTCATAGGCAATTTCACTTATTGAAAGTTCTGTTGTTGACAGCTTTTCTTTGGCCTTCTCAATAAGTTTTTCGTGAATGTGTTGCTGCGTGGTTTGTCCGGTCAGTTGTTTTAGTAAACTTCCGAGATAATTGGTAGAAATATTCAATTGTTCGGCAATGTAATTGGCTGTTGGTAAGCCTTTATCAATCATATTATCATTAAAATAATCTTCCAAAACCGTTTCTAATTTATCCAAAACCTGATGATTGGTCTTTTTTCTGGTAATGAATTGTCTTTGATAAAATCTTTCGCAATAAGTTAAAATAACTTCAATCTGAGAAATGATGATATTCTGAGTAAACTGGTCAATTCCCGACTGATATTCTTTTTCGATGCCTTTAAAAAGTCCAATTAAAGTCTCTTCTTCCTTTTCAGAAAGGAACAAGGCTTCATTCACATCATAGCCGAAAAATTTATAATTATTAATCGTTTTTGCCAAAGGCGTGTTCCAAATAAAGTCAGGATGAAAAGCCAAAAGATAACCTGAAGGTTTTGTCTCATATTTGCTGATAACCATTTTCACGACCTGTCTCGGCGCAATAAAACACATCAGACCTTCATCAAAATCGTATTGACTCTGTCCATAATGAAACTTCCCCTGAATATCTCTTTTGAAACCCATAAAATACAAATCCTGAACCCAGCTGATTTCGGATTCCTCAATTTGATACTCGACCAAACTGTAATCTACCAAACTGATGAGCGGATGCTGAGGTTTTGGCAATCCTGAAATTCTGTGAAATTCAGAAATGGTATCGATGGTGTATAATTTTCTGTTGGTCATAACTTTAAAATTATAGGCAACAGCAAGAAACTGTTGCCTTTACAAATTTAATAATCTGTAGATGTACTTAGTGTTTTAAACTCAGAAAATTCGTTTTGAAGTGCATTTAATTTGTTTCCTGCAATGCCAAATGCATCAGAACCTAAAACCAAATGCACAGCCGGATTTTCTAATGCTACCAATTCCATCAATGCCACAGCTGCTTTTTCAGGGTCGCCCGGCTGATTTCCATTGATGTCTTTTTCGTGTGCCGTCTGAAGTTGTCTTGCTACAGTGTATTCTTCGATTTCAGTTTTCGGAGTTCTGAGTGAACCACCCTTTAAGAAATCTGTTCTGAAATATCCCGGATAAACGACGGTCGCATTTACTCCAAATTCTTTTACTTCCGCAGCCAAAGCTTCTGTAAAACCTACCACTGCAAATTTTGTTGCGCAATAGATTCCCCAACCTGCAAATTCTCCCGTTAATCCGCCGATTGAAGCGATGTTGATGATGAAACCGCTTTTTTGTTCTCTTAAATAAGGCATTGTTTTTCTAATAATATTCAGAGAACCGAAAACATTGGTATCAAAATTCTGACGACTTTCCAAATCCGATATTTCTTCCAAAGTCCCCAATTGTCCGTACCCAGCGTTGTTCACCACAACATCCAATTTTCCGAATTTTTCTATTGATTTTGAAACTGCGTTTTCCACAGAATTTTCGATAATCAAATCAACTTCTAACGGAAGAAATGAATCGTTTTCTTCACTGATGGCTTTCTGAAGTTCAGCAATATTTCTTGAAGTTGCCACTACAGAATGACCTTCTGCCAATAATCTTCTGACTAAAGTTAAACCTAAACCTTTTGAAGCTCCTGTCACGAACCATACTTTTTTTTTGTCCATTTTTGATTGTTTTTAATTGATTAATTTTTACAATGCAAAGTTGGTCAGATTCTAAAAGCTGGATGTAGCTGAATCAATGTTCGTTGTAGCTGAAATACAAATTGATATTACTTAATGAAAAGATCTCCGAAACTCCAAAGGCGACATTTCGGTTTTCTTTTTAAATAATTTATTGAATGATTGTGGATACTGAAAACCTAACTGATAAGCTATTTCCGCTACAGAAAACTCAGTTGTCGATAAGAATTCTTTGCCTTTTTCAATCAGTTTATTCTGGATATGCTGCTGCGTACTTTGACCAGTTAAAGACCGAAGCATATCACTTAAATAATGCGGTGACAGATTGAGTTGGCTTGCAAAATGATCAACAGCGGGAATGCCTTCTTTCAGACTTTCCCCATCATTGAAATAGTCGTTCAGCAGATTTTCCATTTTGATTAAAAGGTCATTGTTTGCCGCTTTTCGAGTGATGAATTGCCTTTCATAAAAACGATTGCAGTAACTTATATTAAATCAATTTGGGCGACAATGATTTCCTGTGTGTGCTTATCAATATGTTGATATTCCTGTTCTATTTTTAGAAATATGTCGAGAATGTTCTTTTCCTCTTTTTCGGAAAGATGCAAGGCTTCATTAGTGGAGTAGGAGAAGAAACCATAGTTTTTGATGCTTGTCGCAACAGAATGTTTGCCCAGAAAATGCGGATTGAAAAGTAAAGCAAATCCAGTTCCTGCACCATTGTTTTCGGAATCGGTATCAGTCAAATCCAAGGTTTGAATTTGTTTCGGCACTGTAAAACTCAGAACGCCTTTATCAAAATCATATAGGTTTTGGCCATATTTCATCTTCGCTTTGACCTCTTTTTTTAAGGAAATGCTATAAAAATCAGTGGAAAATTTCTCTAAAACTGGATCGCTTTGGAACCGAATGTCTTCCAGCTTAATAATGCTTATCATCGGGTGCAAAGGATCTGGCAAAGACAGCAAACGGTGGAATTTTAATGTGGAATTAGTATTATTCATTCGGTTTATTGATACAAATATAAGGAAGGCAAAATTGGTATTGTCCTGCCTTCCTATAATTAGATCATAGGTTTTCTTTAAAGAAAAGAATTAATGCTGACATAGCCTCAGAAGTTGCTTTTGGATGGTCATAGAGGTCATAATGACTTGCGTCTTTCACAACGTGGATGTTTTTACTTTTTGAAGCGGCTTTGTTATAAAGTTCGAATCCATCTCTGTAAGAACCAAAAGCGCCAACTTTGTCCCCAACGATGACCAATAATGGTTGCGTCAGTAGTTGATCAGCTAGATGAAAAGCATCGAAATTGACATTATTCCCAAAACTTGTAAACAGCAATTGATTAGACGACCTCGGATGATTTCCGCGAGGCGTTCTGTAATAATCGATACATTCCAAAAGGTCCAGCTCATCCATCCCTTGTGCCTTGGCTTCTTCCACAGAATTGGGAGTCCAGTTGACAATTATTGGTTCAGCGCCATTTGCTTCCGCTGTGCGCTGTTTTCCGACGGCTTCCAGAATCTGGATTGGATCAAGACTTTCTTTGTAAGCTCTGCAAAAATTGGAGGTCGAAACTGTGGCGACGGCTTTTATTCTGCGTTCCGTCAAAGCTGCATTGGCTGCATAACCTCCACCAGCGCAAATTCCCAGAACTCCTATTTTTTCATTATCGATGAACTTTAAAGTTGTGAGATGATCCACAGCACATTTTATATCTTCGACTCTGGTTGCCGGATCTTCCAGAAATCTTGGTTCACCACCACTTTCTCCTTGAAAAGAAGCATCGAAGGCAAGTGTTATAAATCCTTCTTGTGCTAGTTTTTTAGCATATTCTCCAGCAGTCTGTTCCTTGACGCTGCTTCCCGGGTGCACACAAATGATGGCGCGTTGTTTTAAGTTTTCGTCGAAGTTTTCGGGTAAATTGAGGTACGCTGCAACTTCCCAGTTTTTATTTTTGAATTGAATTGATTTCTGCATTAATTATATTGATTTGAATTAGTAATGCAAAGTTCCTTGATTTAAAGATAGAGTTTGTTTCCAGATCGTGGAGATGTGTTTTCATATTGCGGTTTTATTTCGTGCATAACTTTTGTTAATTTTCAATACAAAATAAAAATCTAATTTTACAACGCACACAATTAATCTTAATTTTAATCTCAAAATCATTTAATTAATGAACCTATATTCTCAACCAATGTTGCGCGAGGACGCACTGAAAGATAAAGTTGCCATCGTTACAGGAGGTGGCAGCGGACTTGGAAAAGCAATGACCAGATATTTTCTGCAACTTGGCGCAAAAGTCGTCATTACTTCTAGAAACTTGGAAAAACTTCAAGGAACTGCCAAAGAACTGGAAGAAGAAACCGGCGGAAAAGTGCTTTGCGTAGCGTGCGATGTTCGTAATTGGGACGAAGTAGAGGCAATGAAAGAAGCAGCGTTGAAAGAATTCGGAAGGATTGATATTCTTTTGAACAACGCCGCCGGAAACTTCATTTCGCCCACAGAAAGACTCACACATTCGGCCTTCGATTCTATCCTTGATATTGTTTTGAAGGGGACAAAGAACTGTACACTTTCTGTCGGGAAGCATTGGATTGATAACAAAGTGCCTGGAACAGTTCTGAATATCGTAACCACTTATGCCTGGACAGGTTCGGCTTATGTGGTGCCTTCCGCTTGTGCTAAAGCTGGTGTTTTGGCAATGACCAGAAGTTTGGCTGTAGAGTGGGGCAAATACAATATCCGTTTCAATGCTATTGCGCCGGGACCTTTCCCTACAAAAGGTGCTTGGGACAGATTATTGCCTGGCGATATGAAAGATAAATTTGATTTGGCGAAGAAAAATCCGCTCAAAAGAGTAGGAGAGCATCAGGAATTGGCCAATCTTGCGGCTTATCTGGTCTCTGATTTTTCATCTTTCGTGAATGGTGAAGTCGTGACCATCGATGGTGGCGAGTGGCTTCAGGGTGCAGGAGAATTCAATATGCTGGAGGATATTCCGCAGGAGATGTGGGATACTCTGGAAGCGATGATCAAAGCGAAAAAATGTAACTGATGTTTCATTAATTTCAACCTATTTAAAAAAGCAAGCTTGCTTTCACCCGATAGCAAGCTTGCTTTTTTTATGGACTTAATGATAGTTCATTCCAATGATGTAACAAGTTCCGGATTTTATTGACTAATTTTATTTTAACAATAAATCTATCTATTAATGAACTTCAAACTTTCAACACTTCTTTCTGCGGTTGCGATATTTGCTTTCACAGCAAATAGCTATGCGCAGGAAACGCCGGCCTACAGTTATACCGAGGCTTTCAAGCCTTTGTTCTATCCTCAGACCGGAACAGAGACACGTTCTGCAAGCGGACAACCTGGTCACAAATATTGGCAGAATTCAGCGGATTATCAACTGAATGTGAGTCTTGATGAAACTAAAAATGAGATCACAGGTTCAGCAGAAATCACTTATACCAACAACAGTCCCGATCAGTTAGGATTTCTTTGGTTGCAACTGGATCAGAATCTTTTCGCAAAGGATTCACGAGGTAATGCAGTGGTGCCACTTTCCGGAAGTAGAAATGGCGCACATGGCGAAGAGTTTGATGGTGGTTACAAGGTCAAATCTGTAAAATACGATGGTAAAGATGTAAAATATACCATTACCGATACCAGAATGCAAATCGATCTTCCAAAAGATCTGAAAGCGAACGGCGGTATTGCAAAACTAAAAATAGAATATTCTTTCCTATCACCAAAATATGGTTCCGACAGAATGGGAATCGAAGATACGAAGAACGGAAAGATTTTCACAATGGCGCAATGGTACCCAAGAATGTGTGTCTATGATGACGTTTTGGGATGGAACACTTCACCGTATCTAGGAGCTTCGGAGTTTTATTTGGAATACGGAACTTTATCAGCAAACATCACCGTTCCTGCCAACCAATATGTGGTAGCATCTGGAGAATTGCTTAATGAAAAAGAAGTTTATTCCAAAGAAGAGATCAACCGTTGGAATCAGGCGAGAAGCAGTGAGAAAACAGTTGCGATCCGTCCAGAATCTGAATTGGGAAAAAATAATGCAACAGGCACCAAAACCTGGAAATTCAAAATAGAAAATGCAAGGGATTTTGCTTGGGCTTCATCTGCCGCTTTTATTTTGGATGCAGCGAGAATCAACTTGCCAAGTGGTAAAAAATCTTTGGCGATCTCTGCTTATCCGGTAGAAAGTGCCGGCGAAAAAGCTTGGGGAAGATCCACGGAATATACCAAAGCTTCCATCGAACATTACTCGGGGAAATGGTTTGAATATCCTTATCCAGCAGCGACCAATGTTGCCGGAAACGAAGGTGGAATGGAATATCCGGGCATTGTTTTCTGTCATATGAGTTCCAAAGGCGAAAGTCTGTGGGGTGTTACCGATCACGAATTTGGTCACACTTGGTTCCCAATGATAGTTGGTTCCAACGAGCGATTGTTCGCTTGGATGGACGAAGGTTTCAATACTTTTATCAATGAAGGTTCTACAGCAGCTTTCAACAATGGTGAATATTACCACAAGCAAAACATTGGCAAAATGGGCTCATTTGTACTGAATGACAGCTACGAACAGATCATGGTAGGTCCAGATAATATGAAGGAAAGAAGCATCGGCGTTCTGGCTTACTTCAAACCAGGTTTGGGATTGGGGATTTTGAGAGAGACGATCTTAGGTCCTGAGAAGTTTGATAAAGCCTTCAAAACTTATGTGGCGAGATGGGCGTTCAAACATCCAACACCATGGGATTTCTTCCATACGATGGAGAATGTTTCCGGAGAAGAGCTGAACTGGTTCTGGAGAGGTTGGTTCATCAACAAATGGAAAGTGGATCAGGCTGTAAAATCAGTAAAACCTTTCAATGGCGATTACAAAAACGGTGCTCAGATCACCGTTGAGAATCTTGGCCAATTGCCTATGCCAACTACGGTTGAATTGACCTTCAAAGATGGAACGAAGCAAGTGGTGAAATTACCAGTTGAGGTTTGGAAACGCAACACGGAATGGACCTTCAAAGTGAATTCTACCAAAGAAGTGACGGATGTGAAATTGGATCCAGCTTCTGGCGTTCCGGATGTGAATCCTAAAAACAATGTTTGGACTTCTGCACAAGCTGCGCCGGTAGAGAAAGTGAATATGAAAGAATTTGCCGGGACCTTCAGCACCAAAGAAGTTCCATTGAAACTGACTTTCACAGAAAAAGGAGGGCAATTGTACGGACAGGCAACGGGTCAACCGGAGTTTGCTTTGGAATATTTGGGACAGAACAAATTCGCTTTCGAAGATGCAGATGTTTCCATCACGTTCAGCAAAGACAAGAAAAGTATTGATTTCACGCAAGGTGGAAAAGCTTTCAAATTCAATAAAGAATAAGTTGATGATACTTTACAATCAAAAAGCTCCGAAATTATTCGGAGCTTTTTTTTATTTTATAGTTTTTAAACGCTGAATCTTTGCAGCCCGGCTTGAGTGGAAATCCTTTTTTTGCGGCTGGGAAAGCTTAGGCAAAAAAGATTGACTTCGTCGAACCACTTCGTAGGTTTGGGAACGGAAGACGGAAATAGCTGCCCAAATAATTTACAGCGCCACCATTTCCGTCACCTCAACGTCGTAACCAGAAATCACTGGTTTGATATTCGGATTCTGCGTGATCACTTTGAATTTGTTGATTCCAAGATCTTTCAATATCTGCGTTCCAATTCCATAATCGCGGAAGTTTGGGGCGATTGTCGGAAGTTCGCTCGTTCCGTCCTGATAATTGAGGAAATGCTGAAGTTTGCTGAGTGTATTCTCTTTGTTTGAAACATTATTAATGAAAACCACGGCGCCTTTTCCTTCTTTATTGATAAGGTCTACAACACGCTGCATCAACGGATGCTCACCATTTGACAATCTGCTCAAAACATCAAAATAAGAACTTGAAGACTGAACTCTTACCAAAACAGATTCGTCTGGCGTCCAACTTCCTGTCGTCAAAGCAAAGTGTATTTGTTCCGTTGGTTTTTCCTCAAAAACATAGAATTTGAAATCCCCGAAATGTGTTTTGATATCACGCTCCTCGATTCTTTCCACAAGGTCGCCCTGTCTCAATCTGTAATGGATCAGGTCTTCTATGGAAACCACTTTCAGCCCGTGTTTCTGTCCGAATTCCAGCAAGTCTGGCATTCTTGCCATATCGCCGTCATCCTTCATGATCTCGCAGATCACACCGCCTTCTTTCAGTCCGGCCAATCTTGTTAGGTCGATTGCAGCTTCTGTATGTCCGGCTCTTTTCAGAACGCCACCTTCTTTTGCACGGAGCGGGAAGATGTGTCCAGGTCTCATCAGGTCGCCAGGTTTGGTGTTCTCGTCCATGATCGCCAAGATCGTCTTGGCACGGTCACCAGCAGATATTCCAGTTGTAGCACCTTTTCCAAGCAGATCGACAGAAACGGTAAATGCCGTTTCTTTTGGATCCGTAGAATTGGCCACCATAGAATTAAGTTCCAGTTCTTCACATCTTTTTTCGGTCAGCGGCATACAGATCAAGCCTCTTGCGTGGATGGTCATAAAGTTGATCATCTCCGTCGTTGTCAGTTCTGCAGCAGCAAGAAGGTCACCTTCATTCTCACGGTCCTCATCATCTACAACGATGATCATTTTCCCGTTTTTAAGATCTTCCAGTGCTTCTGCTATCGTATTAAGTTGGATCTTATCCATTGTTGTAAAATTTTTTTGCAAAGATACTTATTTAGAACCTAAATAAGGATTGTAATAATCGATTAAAGATATGTAAAACCTGTATATTTTTTTGGAGCCGGGAACCTGCTGTCCATTACAATTCCTCGCGCCTTGCTTTCCTATCGCTTGCTGTGGGATTTCCATTACCATCAGGGCTAGGAGATGTTTGGTCTATGAATCAACATTTTACCACTGCTAGAAATAATTTTTTGAAATAAAGAGCCTTTAAAATTTGAAATTAGAAAAATTTCATTAAATTTGCACTCCAACAAAATGGTGCTTTGGCCGAGCGGCTAGGCAGTGGTCTGCAACACCATCTACAGCGGTTCGAATCCGCTAGGCACCTCACTGGTAAACCCTAATTCATTATTGACAATGATTTAGGGTTTTTTGTTATGCGTGTTTCCCGATATTCATTTTATGCAACATAATGAGATACGTTATCAAAAAAATATTAGAAGCAATTTCTGAATTGAAATCAGATTATCTATGTAAAAAAGATAATTCCAAAAATAATTGTACATTGTAAAAGTGAAATATATTGCTCTCGCTCAAAACAAACTTTGAATATGTTAAAAAATTTGCAAAATAATTTTAAATTCTAAATCTAATTTATTATATTAGAGATAATTGGTAATACTGCCAAGAGAAGATAAAATTTTTCACAGATGGAAACAGTTATTTTTAATTATGTATTAAATGTAATTTCAAAAAATGAATGCAGAGGGATTTCTAGAGAGGAGATCGAGGAAAAATTCGAAATTCAATATTCTGATTTTTTGCAAATGGCAAAGAATAGAAGTTTTGATTATGGATTAAAAGCAACAATTACTAAGAGTTGTGTGTTTTTTAGAGAACTTTAAAATTGAACAACCTCTCAGCAATGGGAGGTTTTTTAATTTTGATCGTACCTTAAATTAATTGTAACAAATCCAATTCCATCTGGATATTACAACGTTTATAAGGCGTCGCACGGCCAACGATCTTTTCATAACCCATTTTGTAGTAGAGATTGATGGCCGGTTTCAGGATTGTATTGCTTTCCAGATATAATTTTGAGGCGCTTAGTTCTTTTGCTTTATTAATGATTGCTTGTCCTAGCAGCCAGCCGATATTTTTGCCTTGCGCTTTTGGAGAAACCGCCATTTTGCTCATTTCGAAGTCATAATCCGGGTCATCCATTTTTATGAGAGCACAAACTCCCAGTGGTTCATTGTTGTAAAGTGCGACCAGGATTTTGCCACCTTTGTCAAGAATGTATTCCTGCGGATTGTCTAGTGCTTTGTAATCGGCCGCTTCCATCTCAAAATAGTTGGAGATCCACTCCTCATTCAGGGATTTGAAGGCAGATTGGTATTTTGGTTCGTAGTCAACGATTTTTACATTTTTGCTTTCACGCAGTTTCTTCTGGTCTAGAACTCTTTTCAGTAATGACTTTTGCTCCAATAAAAATTCCCATTCTGCGATGGCCTCCCAAAGATTGTACGTGGCCTCGTTGATCATTGCTTCGACAGCGAGATCAATATCAGCGCACTGGACTTTCATTTTTTCGGAAAGTTGTTTTCCCTTTTCCGTTAGGTCTACCAAGTTTCTTCGCTTGTCTTTGGATTCTAAGTTGTTTTCTACCAATCCTGATGTTGCCATTTCCTTAATGATTTTGGTAACAGAAGGTTGAGAATGCGAGATTTGGTCTGCAATCTCAGTAATGGTTTTCTCGCCATCTTCTGCTAAAATAAAAAATACGGGAAACCATTTTGGTGAAAAATCGTCGCCATACAATTCATAGATTTTCGCTGCATCATCGGTGAATTTCGCTGTCAATAGGCGCAATCTACTTCCTAGCGCCATTTTACCCGTTCTCTCGAATAAATTCATAATAGTATAATTGGTTACATAACTAGTTATGCAAAATTATAAAAGTAAATTTAATTAGCAAATTATTAATGGTAAAATTGATTGAAGTAGAGTGGAAAAGCTCGTTATAAGAATTAATTTAATCAAAATAAAATAGGGAGACCAACAAAGCGTCCCCCTACTTATTCTTAAAAACTATATATAACAGTGAATGGTATTTTTTAAGTAACAATTATGCTGCCAAAGATTTGATCAATAAAAAATCAGAGCAAAATAAATTGCTCTGATCATGGGTATTAGTTTTAGAAAATTTGTTATTAGTTTTTAGGAATTGTTTTTTTTATCTCTTCCAAGGTTGCTGTGCTAGGCAAACCTTTAACATTATTGGCAGGTTTGGCAGCTGTATTTCTTACCACTTTTCTGTTGAGGATACTTGCCATTATTTCTTCAAAGCTTGCAGTGTTCGGAATTAATTTGCCAGAGGAACCGCTGGATCTTGGTTGTGGGCTTGCTGTTTTATTTTTCTGTTCAAGACCTTGCTCTGATGCCAGCTGAGAAATTTTTGGTTCCGTTTTTTTCTCGCTTTGTTGTTTCATCATTTTCTGCTCAAATACTTTTGAGTCTTTGATGTGCTGGATGTTATCCTGTTGTTCGACGGTTTTATGTTCCTGCGCTTGTAAAGAGACGACGCCTGCTAAAAGGAAAATGGTGATATATAATGTTTTCATTTTGATTGATTTTATTTGATGCTTACTAGTACTTTGATCTTTCCGATGCCTTCCTGATCGTAGTCCTGAAGTGCTTTGCCAACAACCTGACGGATTTGAATTTTTTTCGAGTCAGCCTTCATCGCAACGCCTGAGATTGAAGATGTTACCAGAAGGTCACCACGTTTGATGTTTCCACCTTCCAGACAAACTTTGGTCGGAATCACACCGATCACGCCCATTTGAACTTTACCGGTCAATTCTGAATCGATATTCTCCTCAGTTAACAATACGCCGGGTTTTGTGGCATAAACACCAGCTACAAGCGTAGAATAGGGTTCGGAAGATTTTTCGATGGTTCTGTCTGTATCAGTAGAAATGACCAAGATGTCACCAGGTTCGTAATCGACGGTGTTACCTTCCACATCAAATGCTTCGGCAACGTCGGCACCACTGTTTTGAGTTCCATTATTAAAGAAAGCTCTTCCGGTTTTATCAATTCTTGCAACATTTGTACTTGCATTTTGGAAAACGGCAAGATTTCCGGAAGCTCCCGTATGGTTAACAAAAATACCTGTTCCAGTCCCTACATTTGTAACAGAGACTACGGGCTGAGAATTTGCTGTATTAAAATTTCTGAAATAAGCAGCTCTCCCAGTCCCGAAGTTTGGGATCCAACCGTAGAGTGCATTTCCTGTTCCATCCACTGTTGCTTCTACACCATCTCCGCTGTTTTTTGCGTTAGCAGTAATTCCGTTTCCATTTCCATTGGCGAGCGCAATTAATGCGGGACCATTTCCTGAAGCATTGCTGGCATAAAATAATCCTGCAAATCCACCTGTTCCAGCAGATTCTCCATAAACGCCCGCAGTTCCGAAGTTGGCAAATTGCGAATTGACTTTACCTTTGACAGCTGGAGATGTTCCATTGGTGTTATCTACAAAAAAGTCTCCCGCAATGGCATTTCCAACTGTGGTTGCAGTGACAACAGAGCTAGTATTCGAGGTGTTGAAATTTTTGAATTCCGCTGCTTTGCCTGTACTGAAAGTTGGTACCCAGCCATAGATCGCACGTCCAGATCCGTCTACATTGGCTTCCACGGCATCGCCATCTTTCCCAGCGTTTGCGCGGATTGCGTCACCGTTACCATCAGTCAGGGCTACTAGCGTATTTCCATTTCCATTGGCATTAGACGAATAGAAAAGTCCACCAAAGCCTCCAGTTCCAGAAGCAACTCCAAAGATACCAGCTGCTCCAAAGTTTCCAAAAATAGTTTTTACTTCACCTCGTACTGCCGCACTCACGCTATTGCTATTGGTATTAAGAAAAGAAGAAACGTTTCCTAAAGTATTGTCAGGAATATTCCCGGAACTGTTGGATTCTACCTCAAAAGTGTTTCTGTCATTAGCCATGTTCAAATTTTCGAACCTTCCTGCACGACCTGTACCGCTATTTTGTCCAACCTGCCCAAATACACCAACAGATGTTCCTGTAGTATTTCCTGACACAAAACCTCTTACGCCATAACCGGCACCATTGTTTCTCCCTACCACAGCTCCTGCGATACCACTATTTGCAATTCCAACCACCGCTTCTCCGTTTCCGGTATTTTCTCCGTATATTCCAGTAGAAGTTTGTTGGTTGGTTGTGGCGTGGACCGCAAAGCCAGCTCCAGTGGTACTTTTTATTCCAGCTCCTGATCCGGAAGTCGTGATATCTATGACAGTTCCGTTTCCTAAGGTATTGGCATTTATAACGTTATTGTTATTGGCGTTATTAGAGATGGCGATATTTGCTGCGATTCCATTGGTACTGGTTGCATTGAGTCCAGTTCCTGTATTGCTATTTGCATAAACCCCGTATCCTGACCCGGAAGAGTTTCCATAAACGCCAAGACCAGTAGGTGTAACACCATAAACACCCCAGCCTGAGCCAGCTTGTGAGCCCCAAACGCCAATCCCTAGTCCACCTGTACCATTGTTGATACCTCTCACAGCAGAGGAAAATCCACCTGGTGCAACGTTCGAAACTATACCTCTTACAGCCGCAATGCTCGAAGTTGTAGTATTGTTAGTACCTTCTACTGAAGTTCCGTCGCCTTCATTGGTCAATGAAAATAAACTGCTCGCATTATTGGTCGTAGCCGTATAAGGTAGAGTTAAACTTCCACCACCACCGGAACTTTTTGCATACAGAGCATAAGGAACGCTCAATAATTGGCTTGTTCCGGTAATCGTGTAATTGGTTCCGCCCGCAGGATCGGTCTCTGTTTTTAGATAATAACTGTTGGTTCCCCAATTGATGGCGTTGAAGGTTCCAGAAAGCACAGTTCCCGAACCGATTTCCAGACTTAACAATCCATTGACGTTCGTTGTTCCTGATACTCTCTCGGAATAAACGGAAGTTCCTGCCGCAGAACCTTGCAACACACTAACTCGTACAGCAATGTTTTGGTTGGTCAACAGTTGTCCGGATGCATTTCTGACAATGGCTTGATAGCTCATTTTTTCAGGAGCCTGGGCAGAGACCATGTAGGTTCCAAGTGCCAAAGCTGCAATTAATACAATTTTTTTCATACGGTTATTTTTTGATGATTTTAAATGTTTTGATGTTCTTTCTATCTTGGAAAATCTGAATAATGTAGACGGAACTTGGAAGTTCGGTCATATTCAATTCGGTTTTTTGCTGGAGGAGATTTCCTGATCTGATCAATTTCCCTTGGGAATCAAACAGAACGTAATTAGAATTATGGAAATTTTCCTTCCCGAAATCAACGTTCAGAAAATCACGAACAGGATTTGGATAAAGCAGGATTTTTTTCTCCATAATAGATTCGTTATCTACTTCTAGTGTGGTAATCTCGTAAGCTTGTTGTACACCTTCCATCACCTCTTGATCAGCTCCTTTTTGAGAATATGCAACTTGGCCAACACTGTAGGTTGTACTTCCGGATGCACCTGTTGCTGTCGTTCCCGTTGTGAGAATTGCTGTCTGAGCCTTGGTCAGTCCGAAAGGAATGATGATCAGCGCCAGAAATTTCATTAATAATATTTTGCTCATTGTAATAGGTTTTAAAATTTTACCGAAGTTATAGAGAATGCTGTCCTATGAAAAGATCTAATAGACGAACAACATTTTAAATAGACCAATGACTTTTTTCCCTAAATTTGATGAAACACTGGGCAATCATGGAAAGACTAAATTGTATAATTGTGGACGATAACGAGATCGACAGATTGACGGTTTTGTCCTTTGCGAAGAAGTTTCCAAACCTGAATATTCTAGGGACTTTTTCTGATTCTAATGAATCCTTGAAAGCCATAGAAAGTCAACCGGTCCATATTTTATTCCTAGATATTGATATGGCCGAATTGTCCGGTGTTGAACTTAGAAAAAAAGTAAAGCAAGTTCCTGTCTGTATTTTTATCACTTCTCATCCGGAATATGCGGTGGAAAGTTTCGAATTGGAAACCCTGGATTTTATCGTAAAACCTTTGAAGTTTGACCGTTTTGAACAGACGATCAGAAGGATCATCGATTTTTTCGAAATGAAAAACAAAGCCAGCCTTTTCGAATCCAGCATTGGTGGCGATGTGATCTACATCAAAGAAGGGCACGACCAGATCAAGGTCAAACTCCATGAAATCCTTTATCTAGAGGCTTTGAAGGACTATACTTTGGTTGTCACTTCCCAAAAAAGACATTGCGTCCTTTCCAGTATTGGACTTCTTTTGAAGGAAGTTAGTTTCCAGTCTTTTGTCCGTATCCACAGGAGTTTTGCGGTGCAGAAGCAATTCATTGATAAAATGAATTCCCATGAGATTATCCTTAATAATGATCTCGCCATCCCGATTGGAAGAAGTTTTAAAGATAATTTGAAGTTCCTGCTATGAGAAAAATATTTTTATTACTTACCATTTGTTCCGCTTTAGCCAACTATGCTCAAAAAAAACAGGGCCAGGATCTAATAGACTCTCTGCTTTTGGAATTACCAAAGGCAAAACAGGATACCAACAAAGTGAATTTGCTGAACGCTATTGCAGGAGAATATACCAACCTGTATGATGAAGAAGGAAAAAAATATGCCCAGCAATCTACTGTGCTTTCCCAAAAAATAAACTTTAAATCGGGAGAGGCTGCTTCTTATGAAATTATAGGAAAATTCTACAGTATGGAACCTGATTTTAAAAAAGCGATAGAATATTACAACAATGCGATAAAAATAGGCGTCTCTCAAAATGATTTTAAAAGATTGGCCAAACTCTATAAGAAAATGGGTAATATTTATCAAGATAATAACAATTACGCTTCTGCTTTAGAATACTATTTCAAATCGGCAAAAATAGACGAGGAGCTGCACAATGCCAATGAGTTGGGTAAAGATTATGTTTACATTGCAGAAATATACAGGGGATTAGATGATTTTAAAAAATCTAAATATTATTTGGATATTTCGACCAAGAATGCCGTAAAAGCAAACGATAAAAAACTACTCACTTATATTTATTTGTCTTATGCACATCTCTATGAGAATCAAGATCAGACAGATAAAGTAGAATTTTATGCGAAAAAAGCGTATTTGTTGGCAAAAGAACTTCATAATAAAAATTACATCGGAACCAGTTTGTTTGCTTTGGGTTTGGTTGCTGAAAAAAAAGGAAACTACGAGCAGGCTATCTTGAAGATCAATGAAGCATTAAAGATATCAACGGAGCAAGAAAATATAATGGGCATGGCCAATGCATGCAACGAATTGGGAATCTGTTATTATAAAATGTACGAAAAAAGCAAAAATGCTTCTGATCTGAAACTGGCGAAAGAAAATCTCGAAAAATCCAACAAATTGTATCTCGAAAATGATTTGATAGACGGCGTTCCGGATAATTATCTATACTTATCGCAGATCGATGAAAAAGAAAATAATTATAAAAATAGTCTAGGAAATTATAAACTCTATTCTAAATTCAGAGATTCTATTTTAAATACTTCTACAAAAGAATCTATCAAAAATCTTGAGGACCAAAGAACGATCGATCTCAAAAATAAGCAAATTCAAATCAACAAACTGCAAATTGAAGCCAAAGAGAAGCAGAAATGGTATTTCATAGCCGGCCTCGGTTTATTGGGAATTATTGGAGGCTTACTTTTTTACCAAAGCCGAAACCGGAAAAAGAGTAATGAAAAATTACAAGTACTGAATCACGATCTCGAAAAAGCAAACAAGACCAAAATGCAGTTTTTCGGAATTCTAAATCATGATTTAAGAAGTCCGGTTGTATCACTCATCCATTTTCTGGACCTGCAAAAAAATGCACCGGACTTAATTGATAATGAAACCAAGATCAGACTAGAAAAGCAAACTTCCGATTCTGCAGAACAGCTTTTGACGCAAATGGAAGATCTGCTTCTGTGGAGCAAAGGCCAAATGGAAAACTTCGAACCCAACAAGCAGTTTTATTTTATTGATGAGATCTTCAACGACTTGGAAAAGGAATTTGTTTGGGCTTCAGATGTCAAAATGGAATTCGATGTTCCATTAAAACTGAAAATATTTACCGACAAAGAATATTTAAAAACAATCATCAGGAATTTGATGAGCAACGCTGTGAAGGTTTTGCAAAATATCCCAGATCCGAAGATCTTATGTAAAGTTTATGACCAGGGCGATTTCATTCAAATTCTCATCAAAGACAACGGCGGCGGAACCAACATCGAAAAATTTAAGGCTTTGTATGATGACAAAATGAGCATCGGAACGACAAAAGGTTTGGGAATGCACGTTATCCGTGACCTTTGTAAGGCAATTGATTGTAAAATTGATGTAGATTCTAATACAATAGTTGGCGAGACCAAAATTATGCTATGCATAAAAAAAGGCTTGATTTAATTTCATTTTTGATAATTTTCTTTTTTCTGTTCAATTGTTAAAGTTTGCTTTTTTAGGAGCAAAGAAGAAGTGTTTAGCTTTTTTGGCAACGATTTTGTTTAGTAGACTTCACCTATATATAATCACAAACATTTTCGCATATGGAAGCCACAGAACTTAGACTCAACAATTTGGTCATCTATGAAGATGAGATCGTACCAGTAATCGGGATGGAAAACAAAAACAATGGTCTTTTTGTAAAGATCGATCCATACACAGCTGTAGATCAAAGAAAGTTAAAACCGATTGCGCTGACAGCAGAATGGTTTTCAAAACTTGGATTCAAGGAAGTTTACCGTTCGTCCACGAGAGTGAGATTTGACCTTCCGAATTTTTGCAGATATGATTTTGACCTTAGTTCAAACAAAATTCTTGAAGGATTTTTGTTCTTTGGAAATTATATCAAATGCACCCATCTTCATCAGTTACAAAATATCTATTTCACGCTTACGGGCGAGGAATTGAAAGTAGCACACGATATTACACAAAAAGAGATTGTGGCTTAAAAAAAATAAAAACCTGATTTGTAAAAACGAATCAGGTTTTTTTGTGTCTAAAATTAATGAAAGCAAAAATCTAAGTTCTGGTTTCTAACTTCTAACATCTTTCCTTACTTTTGTCTAAAATTATTCAGAATTGAAAACCCATTTCATTGCTATTGGCGGTTCTGCAATGCATAATCTTGCTATTGCTCTTAAAGATAAAGGCTATCAGGTAACAGGCTCAGACGATGCTATTTTCGAACCTTCAAAATCCCGATTGGACAAAAAAGGAATTCTTCCCACAGAATTGGGTTGGTTTCCCGAAAAACTGACTTCGGATATTGATGCCGTAATTCTCGGAATGCACGCGCACACCGACAATCCTGAGCTAGCCAAAGCAAAAGAATTAGGTTTGAAGATCTATTCTTATCCAGAATTTCTCTACGAACAATCCAAAGAAAAAACCAGAGTTGTGATTGGCGGCTCCCACGGGAAAACCACGATTACATCGATGATCCTTCACGTTCTCAATTTTCATCAGAAAGATATCGATTATATGGTCGGCGCACAATTGGAAGGCTTCGATTGTATGGTGAAAATCACGGATGACAATGATTTTATGATTCTCGAAGGCGACGAATATCTGTCTTCTCCAATTGATTTGCGTTCTAAATTTTTACTCTATCAACCCAATATCGCATTGGTTTCCGGAATTGCCTGGGACCACATCAATGTTTTTAAAACGTTTGATGATTACATCGACCAATTCAGAAAATTTGTAGCCAGCATAACGCCTGGCGGTGTTTTGGTTTATAATGAAGAAGATGAGGAAGTGGTGAAAGTGGTGGAGTGTGCTGAAAATTATTTCAGAAAAATCCCTTACAAAACGCCAGCTTACAAAATAGAAAACGGGATTGTCAATCTGAAAACCGATATGGGCGATATTCCATTGTCCGTTTTTGGAAAACACAATTTGCTGAATATGGAAGGCGCAAGATTCATCTGTTCGCAATTGGGAATAATGGAAGAAGAATTCTACGAAGCGATTATGAGTTTCAAAGGTGCTTCCAAACGTCTTGAAAAAGTTGAACGTGCCGATGGTGGACTACTTTACAAAGATTTCGCGCATGCACCAAGCAAAGTGAAAGCGACTGTTTCCGCGTTTGCAGAACAGTTCTCAAAGACCGAAACATTCGGATTTTTAGAATTACACACCTATTCCAGTCTGAATCCGGTTTTCCTCGAGCAATACGACCACGCAATGGATGGTTTGGATAATGCGGTCGTTTTCTATTCAGAAGACGCTTTGAAAATCAAAAGAATGGACCCGATTTCTCCGGATTTGATTAAGGAAAAATTCAAAAATGAAAACCTGAAAGTCTTTACCAACGCAGAAGACCTTCACGCCTATTGGGAAACTTTGGACAAATCCAAAGGCGCTTTTGTGATGATGAGTTCCGGTAATTTTGGAGGCTTGGATTTGACGAAATAAATTTTATTAAATATAAATTATCAACCTTCTGGATTAATTTTCAGAAGGTTTTTTGTTTGTCACACTGAGCGAAGTCGAATTGCTTATCAATAATTTCAAAATCCCATTATCAATCAATCCTTCATTTCGAAATAAAACTTTCCCATTATTACCAATCAAAATCCAACTTGGATAAACTGGTTTTTTGTTGGATGAAATTTCAACCGCCAATTCGTGAATGCCAGAATTTCCGTTCGAAATATAATTGTAATTTTTATCAAAAAATTTAATCGATTCTTTATATTTTTCAGGATTAAAAGTGATAAAATAAACCTTTTCTTCCATCAGATTTCTCAACTCCAAATCTTTCTCAACTTGATATTTCTGAACCTTACAAATTGAGCACCAATCGGTTTTCATATAAATCAAAATCGGTTTCTCCAACTTCTCAGGTAAACTATCAAATCCATAATGTTTCACTTCCTGCGAATTTAAAATCCCGGAAATCATTAATAATATGAAAGTCAATATTTTCATTAATCTAACTTCTAAAATCTAATTTCTAACATCTACCTTATCTGATAGCGAATCCCCAGAAACGTCCGAATTCCCTGCATCGGCGCATACCCATAAGTCGTATCAAAAGTATAACCATAAGGATTGCTCGCAACATCATCCACCTGATTATCAAACGGGTCAAACGGTCTCAGAATCGGATTTTTCGGCGTAAAGTTTAACAGATTTCGCACGCCTCCATAAATCTCAAAACCATTGTCAATTTTTTTGGTCAACTGGATATTCATCAATGTAAACCAAGGCGAATATTCCGGTCGGAAATCATCTGGAACAGTTGGCAATCTCATTGGTCCGTAGAATTGTCCCGTCAAATCCATCGAAAATTTGTTCGCAAACTGATAACTCAAATTGTAAGTTCCGCTCCATTTCGGTGCGTGCAATTGTTGGATTCTGTCGCCTTCATTTTCCTGATAAACATCCATATAAGTCACTCCAAGCATCAGCTGAATCGGCAAAGTCCAATTCGTACTGACGTCTGCAGAAATTCCTCTCGAAATCGCGTGTCCAGCCAAATTATCATAAATAATTTTATCAGGCTCCGAATCAAAATCGCCCACAATTTTATTATTAAAATAAGAGTAAAATCCGTTCACATCAACGTTAATAAAATAATCTTTGATTGGAATTTTCATCAGATAACTCAGGTTTGTATTTAAAGATTTTTCCGGTTTCAAATCATCCGCAATAACCACTTCCCGAGAACCAGTCAACGCCGCGTGGTCTTCCGTAAAAAGATTCACAACACGGAAACCAGTTCCAAAACTCAGCCTCAAAGTATGGTAAGGATTTGGCTCAAATTTCCACGCCACTCTCGGAGAATGCACAGATTTGTGAATCTTGTGATAATCATATCTGTAACCCAAAAGCAAGGTGTTTTTATGATTGATTTCCCATTCGGCTTCAAGGTAAAAACCATAAATCGGAGATTTCATTGGTTGATTTTCTTCCATCGAGTTGGCAGTTCCTGGCGTATTATCATCATAAAAAGTCGATTTTAAAGTTGTTCCACTTCTCAAAAGATGTTTACCCAATTGCTTTTCCCAATTCATTTGCAGAAACAAAACTTTCTGAGTCGCCAAGTAAGAAGTGTTCCCATAAAACGAATCCTGATGATGGTAATTGTAAGAATATTGAAGCAGAAATTTCTCCTTCAAAGGCAATTGATAAATTCCAAAAAACTCAAAACGATTCGTGTAAATGCTTTCTCCGTAAACATCGTCAGAACCTCGATTTCGCTTTTGCCATTGCATTTCGCCACCAAATCTATCTTCATAAAAATACCTCAAAGCAAAACTCGCCTGTCTGTTTTCTTTTCTTTTGAAATTCCATTTGTTGAAAACTGAGATTCGGTTTTGCAAAGGCGTGTCTGTGAAATTATCTTTATTCTGGTCAATTCTGTTTCCGAAATAGAAATAATTAAGACTCAATAAACTGGAGAAATTCTTGTTATCAAACACTTTTTTCGCAATGTCAAGGTTGATTTCACCTTGATTTCCCGTCATCACATCGGTCGCAAAATCCTGCGCCTGCAAAGCATTTTTTGTAATGATATTAATAACGCCACCCATCGCTTCCGAACCATAAATAGACGAAGCGGGACCTTTCGTCACCTCAATTCTATCAATCAAACTATTCGGAATTCCGCTGAGTCCGTAAACTGTGGAAAGTGAACTTACGATCGGCATTCCGTCAATCAAAATCATCGTGTAAGCGCCTTCCAAACCGTTGATGTGAATGTCACCTGTATTACAAACCGCGCAATTCAATTGGGGTTTCACGCCGTTGACCATCGCAATTGCTTCAAACATATTAGCCGTCGGATTTTTCCGAAAAAACTGTTGCGAATAAACATCCGTGGAAATTGGACTATTCAATTTCTTCACAGAGAATTGAGTTATGGTGACTTCGTCAATGCTTTTAGAATTGTTGATTGTATCAGATTTAGAAACATTAGCAGAATCCAGTTGAGCATTAATAAAAACAGATAAAAATAGTAGCAAGACGAGAATTAATTTCATAAAACAAAAATGTTAGACAAAGCTAACAATTTTATTAGAAATAAAAAATTTACTTTTATTTTAATTTTTCGGACACAAAAAAACTCACCAAAAAATGATGAGTTTAATTATAGATAAGTCTAAATTCTAATCTCTAAAATCTAGCTTCTTGATTAGCTTCTTCTGCTCATAAAAATTCTCAGAATGTACCAGAACAAAAGCATTATCGAAGCAAACATTTGCAAAGCCGCGCCAACATATTGGTTTTTTGTATAGATATTTTTGATGTTGTAAGTCTCATAAAGAATACTTGCACTCGCCAATCCAACCATCGCCAAAGAGAACCAAAGTCCAAGATTGAACCCGAAAATTGCGCCAACGACAATCACGCCCAAGGCAACAAATCCACCAATAACGATGATGTTCCTAAGGAAAGAAAAATCTTTGTTGGTCATAAAAACCGCTGCAGTCAGACCCGCAAACATAAAAGCTGTTACCAGCGCAGCCTGTGTGATGATTTCCGGTGCGTACAAACTTGCAATTCCCAGCATTGGAAGGAAAATGACGGCTTCTATCAAAACGTACAATCCCAATCCCAAATACTGCGTGTTTTTGGAAACTGAAAAAGAGAGTCTTGTCGCCAGCATAGACGCTAACCAAAAAACGCCGATAACCGCCAGCCAGATATATTTCCCGGTTACCATTGACAAAACGGTCTCCAATGGAATCGTTTTCAACAACAAATATTCCACCGCTCCGAACGCCAAAATCGCCACTGCGACGTGCATATACGTTTTTCTGTAAAATTCTGCCCTTTCGATTTCTGAAATCTGAGAAACCATTAATGAATCATTCATTTGTAAAAATTTTAATAATCTCAAAGATAGTAAAAGATACAAGAATCAAGAAAAGTTGATGCCGTATTTTTTATTTGGGCAGCTTTATCCGCCTTCCGTTCCCAATCTTTTTTGCCTAGCTGTTCCAGCCACAAAAAAAGGATTTCCACTCAAGTCGGGCTGCAGTTTTCAGTACAAAACAACAGTCAGCGTAAAATCACGTTTTGTCATCTTAGCTCAGCGAAAGCGTCTTTGCGAACTCAAAAATATTTTTAGTATAGTCAAAAAAAATATTTGCGTGTGTACTGAGCGGAGTGGAAGTATGTGTTCAAAAATAAGTTGCAATCTAATTCTCAAAAAAATATTACATTTGAGAAAAGCCAAATCCAACAAAATGAGATACGTTCAGTTAGGTAAGATTCCACCAAAAAGACACACCGTTTTCAAATCCGAAGACGGCCAATTCTATTACGAGCAACTCTTTGGAACAGAAGGCTTTCACGGTATTGCATCGTTGTTGTATCACACGCATCGCCCGACTCAGATCAAATCTATCGGCGAAGCAAAAGACGTGACGCCAAAAATTGCAGTCGAAAAAAACGTAACGCCAAGAATGATAAAAGGCGCAAAAGTTACCGCTGAAGATGACTTTTTGGAAAGCCGAAAGGTTTTGATGCTCAACAATGATTTGAAAATGGGTCTGGCAAAACCAAAAAAATCTCCAGACTATTTCTATAAAAATGCAGAATGTGACGAGTTGTTTTTCGTACACGCTGGAAAAGGAATTCTGAAAACAATGCTCGGAAATATCGAGTTTTCTGTCGGCGATTATCTCATCATTCCGAGAGGAACAATTTATCAGTTGGAATTGGAATCTGAAGACAATGTTTTCCTTTTCATAGAAGCACATTCTCCGATTTACACACCAAAACGTTACCGGAATGAGTTCGGGCAATTACTGGAACATTCACCATTTTGTGAACGTGATATTGTTCCGCCAACTTTCGTAGAACCGAAAAATGAAAAAGGTGATTTCCTTTTCAAAGTCAAAAAGGAAAATCAAATCACGGATTTCATTTATGCCACGCATCCGTTTGATGTCGTTGGTTGGGACGGTTATTTTTATCCTTACAAATTCAATATCAAAAACTTTGAACCGATTACGGGGAGAATTCATCAACCACCTCCGGTTCATCAGAACTTTGAAGCGCATAATTTTGTGGTTTGCTCTTTTGTGGCAAGAATGTACGATTATCATCCACAAGCGATTCCTGCGCCTTACAATCATTCCAACATCGATTCAGACGAGGTTTTGTTTTACACAGAAGGTGATTTTATGAGCAGAAACCACGTTGATTTGATGGACTTTTCACTTCATCCTGGCGGGATTGTTCACGGTCCGCATCCAGGCGCAATGGAACGCAGCATTGGTAAAAAATCTACCGACGAATATGCGGTGATGGTTGACCCATTCCGGCCTTTCAAACTGACGGAAGAAGCGATAAAAGTAGAGGATCCGAGTTATAAGACGAGTTGGTTGGAAGATTAAATTAATAAAGAAGAGGCTGTCTCAAAAGCGAGATAGCCTTTTTTATGCAATAAAGGAAAGCCTAGGCTTTCCTAATAGTTGCAAATTGTGTAATTTGCTGTGTGCTAACTAAGTCAAAAGTAGTCTTTAAAGATTACAATCCCAAAGAAAATTTGCTTTTTCCTCCGAATTTGTCGGAGTTGATTGGTGAAAAGCATCCTGTGAAAATAGTTTCAAACATCATCGATGGTTTGGATATTAAAAATTTAATCAAAACCTACAAACCTGGAGGAACTTCATCTTACCACCCGAAAATGCTTTTGAAAGTATTGATTTATGGCTATTTGAGTAACATTTATTCGAGCCGGAAAATGGAACAGGCATTGAAAGAAAACATTCATTTTATGTGGCTTTCGGCGATGAGCCGTCCTGATCATAATACTTTGAACAGGTTTCGTAGCGAGCGATTGAAAGGTGAAGTCAAAGCCATCTTTACACAAATTGTTTTGCTCTTGGAGAAGAAAGGTTTGGTAAGCCTGGAAACCACTTTTGTAGATGGGACCAAGATAGAGGCTAACGCCAACCGCTATACTTTTGTTTGGGGAAGAGCCATCAAGAAGCATCAGGTAAGAATTGCAGAACAACTGGAAGAACTTTGGAATTATGCAGAAAGTGTGGCAAAAGAAGAGCTTCAAAACACTGAAAACATCGATTTTAAGGAGATTGATTCAGAAAAAGTAGCACAAACCATCGACAAGATCAACGAGGTGTTGAAGGATAAAAAAATACCTTCGAAAGTTCGTCAGAAACTGAATTATGCCAAGAAAAACTGGGCAAACAATTTGGATAAATACAAAAAGCAGCAGGCGATTTTACAAGCCAGAAACTCTTATTCCAAGACCGATACAGATGCTACTTTTATGCGGATGAAAGAGGATCATATGCGAAACGGACAACTCAAAGCGGCCTATAATCTACAGATTTCTACGAATAAACAATTTATTTTACATTATTCCATTCATCCCAATCCTACGGATACCAAAACATTGGAGTCTCATTTAAAAGGTTTTGAAGACAGCTATCATAAAGTTCCGAAAGAGCTCGTTGCCGATGCAGGCTACGGTTCGGAAGAAAACTATAACCTACTGAAAAACAAGAAAATAAAATCTTATGTTAAATACAATTACTACAGAAAAGATCAAAAATCGGGACAAATAACCACTTCTCAAAACAATCCGAAGCTGGCAAAAATCAGGGAAAGGGTTTTCAAACTTCTCAATACCAAAAAAGGCATCAAACTTCGAAAACAGCGATGTCACGATGTTGAACCTGTTTTTGCAGAGCTCAAACACAACAAAAACTTTAAACGCTTTATGCTTCGGGGGAAAACCAAGGTCGAAGTAGAAATCGGCATTCTCGCCATTGCCCATAATCTCAAAAAAATGGCAAAAGCAGCTTGAAATAGATTGCTTTTTTGAGTTTTATCTTCATTTTTCAAAGTTTTATAAATACAAAACCCTAAAAATGTTTTTTTTCAACTCAGCACAAAAAAGAGGCTGTCCTTTTGAGACAGCCTCTTTTGAATTTAGTTTCAAAATTAAATGGATTAACTCCCGGCAATCGGACTTCCGAAAATTCCAACTGCCATTTCTGCCCAAATTAAAATTAATAAAGCTGAAATTCCGAAGACCAATATCAATCTGGATTTGAAATTTTTCACTTTTTTCAGAACCAAATCCACAGCCAATGCGGTTGTGAAAAGTAATGTTCCCATTATCAGAAAGTCGGAAGCGGTCCAATTGACTTCTTTCGTGAATTGCATTGCAATAAATGGTGCAATCAAAATAATTGCTGCTGATAAGTAAATAAAAGCTGGGGTCTGGTTTTGTGTTATCATCATTTTAAAATTTAATTAAGATTATAAAGAACTTTGAATTGCAAAGTAAAATCATTTTGTCGAATTCTCAAAATATAATTGTGACTTTTGTCATTTTGAATGATAAATACGGGATTGAATGATAATGCTCATCCATATTCTAAGGATTAAAATCTAACTTTAACAAAAATTAAAAGCAATGATCAATTACGTAAGCGCAGCTGAAGCAGTTTCAATTATTAAAAGCGGAGACAGGATTTTCGGGCACGGAAGTGCTTGTACACCCAATATTTTATATAATGAATTAGGCAATCAATCTTCACGTTTGAAAGATGTGGAAATGGTTTCCATCACACAACAAGGAAATGTGGAAATCGCCAAGCCTCAGTATAAAGATAGTTTTTACATCAATTCACTCTTCACATCTGCGCCTGTTCGGGAAGCGGTCAATTCTGAAAACGGTGATTATGTTCCAATCTTCTTAAGTGAAATTCCTATTCTTTTCAAAAACGGAATTTTGCCAATTGATGTTGCTTTGATCACGGTTTCGCCTCCAGATGCTCACGGTTATTGTACGCTTGGAACTTCTGTTGATGTTGCCAGAAGTGCAATCGATACAACGAAGAGGATCATTGCCATTGTGAATTCAAAAATGCCAAGAACACACGGCGATGGAATGATCCACGTGAAGAGAATCGAAAAATTGGTTTGGAGCGAGGAAGAGCTTCTGACCATCAATTACAGTGAGAAAGTGGGTGAAGAAGAAATGATGATCGGTAGAAATGTTGCAGAATTGATAGATGACAAAGCGACAATTCAAATGGGGATCGGAACCATTCCGGATGCGGTTCTGCAGTGTCTTCACAATCATAAAGACCTAGGCGTTCACACAGAAATGTTAAGCGACGGTGTCATCGATCTGATCAAAAACGATGTTATTAATAATAAATACAAAGGAACGCACGCCAACAGAACGATCACGAGTTTCTGTTTCGGAACCCGGAGATTATACGATTTTGTGGATGATAATCCGGCGGTTGCTTTTATGGATATTCAGCACGTGAATTTTCCAATTAATATTATGAAAAATAAGAAAATGCACGCAATAAATTCTGCGATAGAAATTGATTTGACGGGCCAGGTTTGTGCTGATTCTATCGGGACTTACCAGTTCAGCGGAATTGGTGGACAGATGGATTTTATGCGTGGTGCAGCTCTGAGCGAAGGCGGAAAACCAATTATGGCACTTTCTTCCAGAACCAAAAAAGGTGTTCCGAGAATCGTTCCTTTTCTTAAACAAGGCGCGGGTGTGGTGACAACCAGAGGTCACATTCATTACGTTGTTACAGAATTTGGGACGGCTTATCTTTACGGAAAAAATCTGCGTCAAAGAGCTCAAGCATTGATAGAGATTGCTCATCCAGACGACAGAGAGATGTTGGACAAAGCGGCTTATGAGAGGTTTAAATAAAAATTAAACAAACCTTTAATTTTTTCTATGTTTTGTTGTATATTTGATTGAACACATAAGAAAAAAATCAATTGAGATCAATATACAACTTGCTGAAAGAAGAAATTCGGCAGCAACCAATTATCCAAAATTCGATTTTAGGAAATTCAAATCCTTGGAAGCGAAGTCATTATGTTATTCTTTCCGAGATCATAAAAGAAGATCTTTCCAAAAGAGAAGAATTGCAGAACGAAAGGAAGTTTGAGTTGGGAACCAGTATTTCCCACATCACTCTTCAACGTTTCTTTGAGAGTGATTATCATTACAAAACCCATAACGACCTTCGTTTTTTGAAAACTCTGGACAAGATCTGCATCTTTTTGTGTTTCAAAGACCTGAATGCCTTCGTGCTGAGCGTCAAAGAAAATAATGTGTATAATGAAAGTGAGTTCAGCAAAGAGTTTACAAGTGATATTGTGTATAGATATTGCCACACGAATTTTGAATTTTTCAAATATTTTCCAGAGCTGAGACTTGAGATCTTCAAAGAGTTGATCTTTCCGGAAGCGCCTTTTATAGAACGGATCAAAAACTACAGCACCAAACTTTGCGATAATGGACTGAAACTGTTTACACACAACAACCGATCCAACTTTGAGATCTTTGATCTAGATGTTATTTCTGAAGAAGCAGACAAAATGGTCATCAAGACACAGGAATTTTGGAATTTGGTTTTCGTGGTGGAAGAAACGGGAGAAGAATATATCGTGAATGAACTTAATACCCAGATCTATTTTATAAAGAACATCGATCAAAAATGGATGATCTGGGACAACTACAATCCCAACTCTGGATTGCTAAACAATGTTATAAATAAAAAGCCGTAAACAAATTACGGCCTTTTTCATGGTTTGTGTTTTTAGAATCGTTAGAAACTCTTTGACAAATGTAATACTAGAATAACAGATATTAATAAACTTAAGTGTACTTAAAAATACTTATTGTGTTGTGTGTATTTTTATAATGCTTTTGGTGTGAAATGATTAACATTAGTTAATTTTAACTGATTATTATTTATAATTATGTATTTTTTGTATGTTATTTAATATTTCTCAATAACCTTTGGGATACTTTATTTTTATGTTTTCCGACTTGATGTATTTGTTTATTAAATACGACATTCCTTAAAAAACTAACAATCGTTAGTTTGTTTCTAGAAAATTCTTATCTTGGCATCAACAGATATAAAAGTAAAAAGTAAAATGTCAACACTCACTTTTGCCGAGAAAATCGCACAAGCGGAGAATTTTCTCCCGATCAACGGAACAGATTATTTAGAATTTTATGTAGGAAATGCCAAGCAAGCAGCGCATTTTTACAAAACCGCATTCGGTTTTCAGTCCGTAGCTTATGCGGGCCCGGAAACTGGTGTAAGAGACCGCTCGTCTTACGTTCTTCAACAGGGCAAGATCAGACTTGTTTTAACTTCAGGACTTAAATCCGATTCTCCAATTTGCGAACATCAGAAAAAACACGGCGACGGTGTCAAGATTTTGGCGCTTTGGGTAGATGATGCCGAAAAAGCATTCGAAGAAACCACAAAACGTGGTGGAAAACCATATCTGGAACCACAAACTTTGACTGACGAATTTGGCGAGGTTAAGATGTCTGGGATCTACACTTACGGCGAAACCATCCATATGTTCATCGAACGTAAAAATTATTCTGGTGCATTTATGCCAGGCTACGAACCTTGGAAAAGCGACTATAATCCTTCTGATGTTGGACTTTTGTACGTGGACCATTGCGTCGGAAATGTCGGCTGGGACAGGATGGTTCCAACGGTGGAGTGGTACGAAAAAGTGATGGGATTTGTCAACATTCTTTCATTTGATGATAAACAAATCAATACAGAATATTCTGCTTTGATGTCAAAAGTAATGTCCAACGGAAACGGATTTGCAAAGTTCCCAATCAACGAACCGGCCGAAGGTCAGAGAAAATCTCAGGTGGAGGAATATCTGGATTTCTACGAAGGCGAAGGCGTTCAGCACATTGCTGTTGCGACAAAAGATATCGTAAAAACCGTTACAGAACTGAAAAGTCGTGGAATCGAATTCCTTTCGCCACCGCCGGAAGCCTATTACGAAATGATTCCCGAAAGAGTTGGAGATATTGATGAGGATATCAAAAAACTTCAAAGTTTAGGGATTTTGGTTGACTGTGATGAGGAAGGTTATCTACTTCAAATTTTCACAAAACCAGTGGAAGACAGACCAACCTTGTTCTACGAAATCATCGAGAGACACGGCGCTCAGAGCTTCGGAGCCGGGAATTTCAAAGCACTTTTCGAAGCCTTGGAAAAAGAGCAGGAAAAACGTGGCAACTTATAAACCAAATCATTCACTATAGAATTAAAGCATTATTTTTAATGCTTTAATTTTTTGTCTAAATTCTAACATCTAAACTCTAACTTCTAAAATATGAAATCATTCATAGAATATCCCTCAGATTCAGACTTTTCCATTCACAATATTCCTTTTGGCGTTTGTGTTTTTAATAAAGAATTTATTGCGTGTGCGACTAGAATTGGCGACATCGTTATAGACCTTGCAACTTTGTACGACCTTGGCTATTTTGAAGAAATCACCGAAATGGACGATAATGTCTTCGAAGCTTACACCATCAACGAATTCATCGAACTTGGGAAACCAATTACGAATAAGGTCAGAGAAAAAATCCAACAGCTTTTATTGGAAGATTCACTTCTTTCAAAAGACGAACGAACGATTACAGATTGCTTCTACAATCTCGACGAGATCCAAATGATGATGCCTTTGCACATCCCCAATTATACCGATTTTTACAGCAGTATTCAGCACGCAACCAATGTGGGAATGATGTTCCGCGACCCGGCCAATGCGCTCCTTCCAAACTGGAAACATTTGCCGGTTGGTTATCACGGTCGTGCTTCTTCCATCGTTTTGTCAGGAATCGATATCATCAGACCTTGTGGACAAATCAAACCGCCGGATGCAGATAAACCGATTTTCAGTGCGTCAAAACAACTCGACTTCGAATTGGAAATGGCTTTTGTTGTGAATAAAAATACCGATTTGGGCGACAGGATTTCTGTGGCTGAGGCAGAAGATGCGATTTTCGGAATGATGATTTTCAACGATTGGTCGGCGAGAGATATCCAGAGTTGGGAATATGTTCCATTGGGGCCATTTTTAGGAAAGAATTTTGGTTCGTCCATTTCGCCTTGGATTGTGACTTTGGAAGCTTTGAAACCATTCAAAACAGAATCTCCAAAACAGGAACCGGAAGTTTTAGATTATCTGAAATTCGGAGGAGATAAAAATTATGACATCAACCTCGAAGTTTATTTGAAACCAGAAAACTCAGAAGAAAATCTGATTTCGCAAAGCAATTACAAATTTATGTATTGGAATATGTTCCAGCAGTTGGCGCATCACACCGTTGGTGGTTGCAATGTCGAAGTTGGTGATGTTTACGCCAGCGGAACCATATCCGGAGAAGATGAAAAATCGTACGGTTCGATGCTGGAATTGTCTTGGAAAGGCACAAAACCATTGCAACTCAAAAACGGAATCGAAAGAAAATTTATAGAAGACGGCGATACGATTACGATGAAAGCTTGGTCGGAAAAAGACGGGATTCGAATTGGGTTTGGTGAGGTTTCAGGAAAGATTTTGCCAGCAGTTTTACCACAATAGAAACAAAGATTTTCACAAAGCTCACAAAGATTTTTTTCTTGTATCCTTTGGAAAACTCTTGTGTTCCTAGTGGTTAAAAAATATTCTAATTAAATAAGAAATGAAAACAATCATTCCATCCCATATTTCCGCAGTTCAATTACAACAAGTAATGCAAACAGCACTTTCACCTAGACCAATTGCTTTAGCAAGTACAATCAATGCAAAAGGAGAAATCAATCTTTCGCCTTTCAGTTTTTTCAATATGTTCAGCACGGTTCCGCCGATTGTGATTATTTCGCCTTCCAGACGCGTGCGTGACAATACGACAAAACATACGTTGGAAAACCTGAAAGAAGTTCCTGAGTTGGTCATCGGAAACGTAAATTTCGAGATGGTTCAGCAAGTTTCTTTGACAAGTACGGAATACGAAGATGGCATTAATGAATTCATTAAATCTGGTTTGACGATGAAGCCTGCCGACATCGTAAAACCACCTTTGATTTCAGAGTCACCAGTTAATTTTGAATGCAAAGTTCTTGAAATAAAAAGTTTAGGAGAACTTGGTGGCGCGGGAAATCTTGTGATTGCAGAGATTGCGAAAATCCATATCAACGAAAAATATCTCGACGAAAATGGAAATCTTGACCAAAAAAAATTGGATCTGGTCGCGCGATTAGGCGGGAATTTCTATTCCAGAAATAACGAGAATAACATCTTCGAAGTTCCAAAACCGCTGGTTACAAAAGGAATTGGCTACGACCAACTTCCAAATGAAATCAAACAAAGTCATATCTTCACAGGCAACGATTTGGGGATGTTGGCGAATGTGGAAATTTTACCAATTGGTCGTTTTTCTTCGGAAAAAGATGTACATTTATTAGCACAGAATTATTTAAAAAACAATGAAATTGAAAATGCGTGGAATGTTTTAAAATCTGACTGATAACCGTTAAAAAAAACCAAAAACCATTAATTAAACTATGAGAAAATCGGTCTATCAAACCATCATCAGCTTTCTGATTTTGGTGATTGTGATGTCGGTTTTTGCCGTTGTCAACATCCAAGTCAGTCTGAAATACGAAACCGCAAATATGAAAGATTGTATTTCGCTAGTTTCTGGTAGAAATCTTTGTCAGGACTTATTGGCTTCAAAAATCATCATTGTGATTTGCCTAATCATTGTTTCTGGAATGTTGAGTTTTCGAGGCCGGATTGTGAAGGATTAATTCTATTTTTCAGAATCCGTTACGCCAATCATTACTCCAAAATCGCCATCTTCCTGCATCCATTTTTTCTCTGGAAGATAAGTTCTTGAGACGAAACCATCCAGATACAAAGCATTTTTGCAACCCAATTCTTTGAATAATAAGGCGAAATTGTAAAAATTGACTTTGGTTTTTGACATTACAAATACGATATTTCCATTCTCCAAGATTCCAACACCGTTTCTGATATTTACATTCGTAGATTGTTCTTGGAAAATGGGGTTTATATTTCCATTTATCAGCAACATTGGGCCAGATTGTGTCGCATATTCGATATTTGAGTTGTAACGAAATTTTTGTGTTTCTACAATTTTAGCCTCATTATTCTTAGTCAAATAAAATACACCGTTTGGTTGCAAATAGAAATTTCCATTTCCGTTTGAAGTATCTATTTTATTGAGGATTTTGAAGTTTTCAATGTAAAGGCCTTTGGGAATATTATTGATTTCAAACATTCCGCCGTTCATTGCAAATTTCAAATTTTCATTTTTGGATTCGACGTGTTTTTTCAAATTATTAATGCTTTTAATAACTTGACCGCTGTCATTTTTCCAATAGAATTTGATGTTTTCTGTTTTTGGATTCGCTTCGAAAATAACATAATCTTTTTCATTTTTAATTTTGTCACTACAAGATAAAATGACAAATGCTAAAAGCGAAAATAGAATGATGTTTTTCATTTCCAAAAATTAATCTAAATCACAGTATCTCCATCCGGAGAAACCACCTGAGCCTTATAAAGCAAGGAATAATAACCATTTTTCGCAAGCAGTTCCTGATGCGTTCCTTCTTCCACAATCAATCCGTGGTCCATCACGATGATTTTGTCCGCTTTTTCAATGGTTGAAAGTCGGTGCGCGATGAGGATTGATGTTCTGTTTTTAGTGATTTTTTCGGTTGCTCTTTGGATGAGTTTTTCACTTTCGTGGTCGATGGATGAGGTTGCTTCATCAAGAATCAAAATTTTCGGGTCAGAAAGATATGCTCTCAAAAATGATAACAATTGTCTTTGCCCAAGGGAAATCGACGAACCTCTTTCGCTCACCACATAATCGTAACCGCCAGGCAATTGCTCGATGAATTGATCAACTTCTATTTCTTTCGCCGCTTTCTTAACTTGCTCCAGCGTGATGCTTTCGTCTCCCAAAGTCAGGTTTTCAAAAATACTGCCGTGGAAAAGGAAAACGTCTTGAAGCACAACGCCAATGTGACTTCTCAAATTATACAATTCATAATCTCTGATATCCACGTCGTCCAACATTATTTTTCCAGAATTGATATCATAAAGTCTTGTGATCAGACTGATGATCGTCGATTTTCCGGCTCCGGTTGCACCAACGATTGCAACAGTTTCACCCGAATTCACTTTGAAATCAATCCCTTTTAAAACCAATTGCTTTTCATCATAAGCGAAATGAACCTTTTGAAATTCAATTTTTCCATCAAAGTGGTCTCTTGCAATTGTTCCGTTATTCGGCATCGCCTGGTCTTCGTCCATCACGCCAAGAACTCTTTCTGCGCCTACAATTCCTCTCTGAATATTATTAAATCTATCCGCAATCTGTCTCAACGGACGGATCAACATATTAATAAACTGAATAAAAGCAATGATTACACCTGGCGTAGATTTGATAAAACCTCCATAAAACAGGATAAATCCAATAAAAAGTGAAGAGATCAATTCTACAACGGGAAAGAATAATGAGAAGATGAAAACCGTTCTCAGTAAGGCTTTCTTAAGTTCAATATTGATTTTATCAAATTTCGTAAACTCCGCTTCTTGTCTGTTGAAGACCTGAATCAAAGGCATTCCTGCCAAACGTTCCTGCACAAAACTATTCTGGGTCGAAGTCCAGCTTCTCTCCATTCCAAATGCAGTTTTCAGCCTTTTCTGGAAAGCTCTTGTGATGATGACCATCAATGGAAGAATCGCTAAAGAGATCATACTCAGATGCGTATCCACCTGAAACATCGCAAACAAAACCATTATGATTCTCAGGATATCGCCGAAAACCATTAGAAATCCGTCTGTGTAAACCGTCGCAATCGTTTCTACATCGCCAACTGCTCTTGTAACAAGACTTCCAATTGGAGTTTTGTCGAAAAATGCCGTTCTGAAGTAAATCAGTTTGTGATAAAGTCTTTCTCGGATGTCACGAATCACATTTTGAGAAATAAAATTCGAGAAATAAACCAGAAAGAAATTCAGAATTGTCTCTGCGACAACCAATCCGATGAGCAGATAGATGTGCTTCATCAGTTGCGCTTTGTCCTTAAGCTGAACGATGTCGATGTCGACCACATTTTTCGTCAGAATCGGTCTGTAAGTAGAAACGATTGCTAAAACAATGGAGATTACAAGGGTGATGATAAACCACGACCGGAATTTCATCCCAATCATAAACAGTCGTTTTACAATATCCCAGGTCGTTTGTTTCTTCATTTTTCTTTTGATTCCAGAGATTTTTCAGTGTCGAAAAAATCTTTGCAAAAATAAGACTTTAAAATTTTAAACTTTGACCAACCACAGAAAATATTGATAGAAACTGTGAATGTTTTTGATGATATTTTGGGCAGCTTTATCCGTCTTCCGTTCCCAATCTTTTTGCCTAGCTTTTTCAGCCACAAAAAAGGATTTCCACTCAAGCCGGGCTGCGGTTACGTTATCAAATTATTGCAGTGAATTCCGGGGGTAAAATAGCATCGTTACCACCACCGATAAATAAGATAGAATTATGAGCTTTCTTAAATTCAACATTAACAATTGATTTCGAAAGAGGGTCTATTGCCAGCTTTCTGCTTTCGGGGGCTGCGACAGTTTCTGGATTTTAGAAGAAATGTAAAGGACTTTTAATCAATGATTTAAAATTGCAATTATTTTCTTCCAAAACAAATAAAGTGTTCAAAATCAATAACCTACATCGACTAAAAAGAGTCCTTGTGCTGGCGCAGAAACACCGGCAGAATTTCGGTATTTGTCTTCAATGATTTTTCGCAAATCTTTTGGCTGCAGTTTTCCGGTTCCTACTTCTACCATTGTCCCGACTATTGCTCTTACCATATTTCTCAGGAATCGGTCTGCGGAAATCGTGAATTTCAATTGATCTTCAATTTGTTCCCATTCTGCTTTATAGATTTTGCAGATATTGGTTTTATTATCGGTATGTAATTTTGCGAAACTTGTAAAATCATCGTATTCGAAGAGGATTTTGCAAGCTTGGTTCATCGCTTCGATATCAAGAGGTTTTTGTCGCCAGGTTTGCCAGGAAGAGTTGATTGTAAAGGGGTCTTTCTCTGTCGAAATATAATATTCATAAGTCCGGAAAGTCGCACTGAATCTGGCGTGCATATCGGCAGCAACTTCAAAAATCTGTTTGATAGAAATGTTTTCTGATAAAAAAGAATTGAGTTTGTAGACCAGATTTTTATCCAGCTTTTGTTCGGTTTCGAAGTGAGCGAACATCTTTTTTGCGTGCACGCCGGTGTCTGTTCTTCCTGCACCAGTGGTTTTTATTGGTTCTCTCAGAATGGTTGACAAGGCTTTTTCCAATTCTTCCTGCACAGAAATCTGGTTGGGCTGGATCTGGTAGCCAAAAAAAGAAGAACCGTTGTAGGCAAACTCTATAAAATATCTCATTTCGTGGCAAATTTCCTGATTTTTTTTTAATTATCAAGAAGATCTTAATTCGTAATTTCGTGATTCGAAAAATCCTTGAATCAATGAAACCTCTCAAAACCAATAAACTTTCCAATCCTGCAGAATTCATCAAACTGATGGTCATCATCTTTGTTTTGGTCTCGGTTTTTCTTTTCAGTCAAGGATTATCGGAAACTCAGATCGTTGTTAATGCCGTGGTATTGCTGATCCTCTTCATTGTTTTGCAATCGACATTTGTGATTTTGTACAAAAAGGGAATTAAAAGTCTGGCTTTTTGGATCCTGATGATTTTGTTATTAATGGGAATTTCGTTAGCCGTAGCAATCTGGTATTATTCAAAGTACGGAATTACTTTTCAGCTTTAATTATTAATTTAAATTTCAAAATGAAACGCATCCTCCTTTTATCAGATACGCATTCTTACATTGATGACCGCATTCTAGACTACGCAAAAGACGCCGATGAAGTTTGGCATTGTGGCGATTTTGGGAATATGAAGGTGATTGAAGAATTAGAAAAGATAAAACCGATCCGTGGTGTTTACGGCAATATCGATGAGGCGAAAATCAGAACGATATTCCCCGAGGTTTTAAGTTTCAAATGTGAGGATTTGGATGTTTTGATGATCCATATTGGCGGTTATCCAGAGCGATATTCGGCTTTGGCGAAAGAAGAGATTGCGAAGAACAAACCGAAATTATTCATTTCTGGCCATTCGCATATCCTGAAAGCGATGTATGATAAACGAAATAATTTGTTGCATCTCAATCCTGGTGCTTGCGGAAAAGTTGGCTGGCACAAAGTGAGGACGATGATGCGTTTTACGATTTTTAAAGATGAGATCAAAGATCTGGAAGTGATAGAATTAGGAACGAAATAAAATATGAAAATAGGCGATAAAGTTTCTGTCATCGATGATGATCTGAAAGGTACCATTTTGAAGATCATTGCTGATCAGGTGAAAATCGAGGATGAGCACGGTTTCACCTACAATTTTCCGAAAAGCCAATTGACAATACTCGATTCTGGATTGTACGAGAATTCGCCTGTCATTAGAAAAAATGAAACCTCCAAAAACGTTTCAAAAAAACATAACAAAACACCTTTGAAATTGGACCTGCATTTTCAGCTGTTGGTCAAAAATCCTTCAGATCATGACGCTTTTGAAAGGTTGATGATCCAGAAAGAAAAACTTTTGGAAACGATAGATTTCTGCAGGAAAAATCACATCAAGAATCTGGAGATCATCCACGGAATTGGAGATGGTGTTTTGCAAAAGATGGTCTATGATATTTTGGAAGGTCTGTCAAATGTAGAATACGATGAACACGGATTTTTCTACCACGAATCGGGTAGAGTAGAAGTCAAATTTTTATAAAATGATAATTATGCTAAGAAAACATTTAAGCCTTATTTTGATCCTTGTCTTTGCATTTTCTTTTGCTCAGACCGAGTATAAAACAGAGAACAACATCTCCTATTATCCGGAAAATATTTCCAACAAAGATGCTTACATCAATTCGCAATGCAAACTGAGTTTCTACTATCCGACCAATGTCAAAAACTTCTCAACGGTCATTTGGTTTCACGGCGGTGGATTGACCGGCGGAAATAACGAATTGCCAAAAGAATTATTAAATGAAAATATCGCAGTCGTAAGTGTAGCATATCGGCTTGCTCCGAAAGTGAAAGCACCAGCTTACATAGAAGATGCGGCGGCAGCTACGGCTTGGGTTTTTGATAATATCGAAAAATTTGGTGGAAATAAAAACTTGATCTTCCAATCCGGACATTCGGCTGGCGGTTATTTGGCGATGATGATCACGTTGGACAAAAAATATCTTCAGAAATATAAGATCGATGCCGATCAAATCGCAGGATTGGTTCCCTTCAGCGGACAGGCCATCACGCATTTCCAGATCAGAAAAGAAAAAGGGATCCCGGAACTGCAACCTACGATTGACGAGTACGCACCATTGTTCCACGTCAGAAAATATGCATCACCAATTGTCTTGATCACAGGTGACAGAAATTTGGAATTATTCGGAAGATATGAGGAGAACGCTTATTTGGCAAGAATGTTGGAGCTTGTGAAACATCCTTCAGTTAAATTATTAGAGGAAGATGGATTTGACCACGTGAGTATGGCAAAACCAGGGTTTCATTTGTTATTAAAGGAAATCAGAGAGATATCAAAGAAAGTCAAAACACAGAAAAATTTATAACTATGTTCACACTTGCACAAATAGAAGCCGCGTATTCAAACATAGAAACAGGGAAGGATTTTCCAGAGTTTGCCAAAACCGTAAAAGAATTAGGTGTTTCATCATTCGAAACTTATGTAGAGGATGGATCTTCAACATACAAAGGAAATGATGACGAACAAGTGACTTCAGCTCAGCGATATGCAGCATTGCTCATTTACGGCATCGTGAATCCTGAGAAATTTTTATCAGACCTAAGAAATCACCAACAGGGAAATACAGACTTTTTCCAATTTTGCAAAGATTGTGCTGATAGTGGTGTTTTCAAATGGGTTGTAGATCTAAAAGCAAAAACCTGCACTTATTACGATTGCGAAGGAGCAGCTATTTACGAAGAAAAAATCCCGAGTTAACTCGGGATTTAATTTTATAATCAAATTGAAAAGTCTATTCTCTTTTCTCTATCATCTCTCAATCTAATTCATCGAAACATCCTCCGGCGCATTCGCCCAAAGCAAAAATTCGCCTCCCAGATTCTGCATGATGTTTTTCCAAAGACCTTGATCGTTTGGTAACGTGTAATCCAGATTGTAAACATCCACGATGGTCCACATTTTACGCTGCAATTCGCCCTCCAGTTGCAAAGCACCCCAACCGGAATAACCTGAGAAAACCTTGATGTCAGCCGTACTTATTTCTCCATTGATCATTGCCGAAACCACAGAATCTATATCTTCTGTGAGATAGAACTCCTTATTGATCTCTATAAACTCTGTCGTTATTTTTTCGCCTTTCAAAATAAAGTAAATTCTTCCGTGTTCCACAGGTCCGCCCTCGTACAGTTCCACTGGAAAACCAAGGATATTCAACAGTTTGGAGCTCATGTTCTGATTCTTTTTGTTGAGGATCAGACCAAATGCGCCATTCTCGTTGTGGTCGATAATTAGAACGACCGAACGGGAAAATATGTCACCCGAAATATCCGGTGTTGATATCAAAATTTTACCTTTGTAAGAGTAATTCATCTATCAAATCTATAAAAAAATATTTTTTTGAAAAAAGAATTCATCTAAAATTTAAGTTAAAATTATCTCAATTAAAATAATTCGGGCAGCTTGATCCGTCTTCTACTTCCAAACCTAACAAAGAGGTATGACGTAGTCAATCTTTTTTGCACAAGCATTTCTAGCCATCAAAGGATTTCCGTTCAAAGAGTTTATACTGGGCGCAGTCAAAGTAGGATGCAGCTTCGCCAAGTTGAAGATTTGTCTTTCAATTCAACATTTGTTGTTACATTTCGTTTTTCTTTGATGAGTTTTACATCTTTGCGAACTTAAAACAGTTAGTATATAAAAAACTTTGCGAACTTTGCGTTTAGAAATTTTACAATTTGAAAGAAGATGAACTCAGAAAACCTCCACGATAAAAGAAGAATCTACGAAAAATCCCAACTCATAGAAACCCAGATAAAAGAAAATCCAATCGAACAATTCCGCGATTGGTTCCTGGATGCAGAAAATAATCCCGAAGTCGCAGAATCCAATGCAATGGCCATCTCAACCATAGAAGAAGACGGTTGTCCAAGAACAAGAATGGTCCTGCTCAAATCCTACAATTGGGAAGGTTTCATCTTCTACACCAATTATGAAAGTCGAAAAGGAAAATCAATCGAGAATACGCACAAAGCCTGTCTTCATTTTTTCTGGCCAAGTCTGGAAAGACAAATCATCATCAAAGCCAATGTGGAAAGAATTGCAGAAAATCTCAGCGACGGCTATTTCCATTCACGTCCCAAAGGAAGCCAGTTAGGCGCCGCAGTTTCTCCACAAAGTCAAGAGATCCCGAATCGAGATTTCCTCGAAAATAAATTGAAAGACCTAGAAAAAGAATTCGAAGACAAAGAAATTCCAAGACCCGAAAATTGGGGCGGCTATATCGCAAAACCCTACGAAATCGAATTTTGGCAAGGCCGTCCAAACCGACTCCACGACAGAATTATTTACACTTTGGAAAATCATATCGATTGGAAAATATCAAGATTAGCACCATAAAAAATTCCAGCAATAGCTGGAATTTTTTTATTTACTTCTCGATTTCAAAACCTGCTCCACATCTTCCAAGGTAAAACCTTTCGCTTTCAGCAAAATCAAATAATGATACATCAGGTCTGCAGCTTCATTCAGGAATAATTCAGTATTATTATCTTTCGCTTCTATTACGAGCTCTACAGCTTCTTCACCCACTTTTTGCGCCACCTTGTTGATGCCTCTTTTGTAAAGCTCGTTGGTGTAGGAACTTTCATCATTGGTATCAATTTTATCAGAGATCGTTTGTTGCAATTCGTAAAGAAATGCTTTGTCATTTTCCTCAGCAAAACAGGTCGTCGTTCCGTTGTGACAAGTTGGTCCGAAAGGTTTTGCTTTGATGAGGATAGCGTCTTGGTCGCAATCGATTTTCCAATCAATCAACTCAAGAAAATTTCCAGAAGTTTCACCTTTAGTCCAAAGTCTGTTTTTGGAACGGGAAAAAAAAGTGACTTTCTTTTCTGCCAAAGTTTTATCAAAAGATTCTTGATTCATATAACCAAGCATGAGGACTTTCAGATTAAGATAATCTTGGATGATTACGGGAACCAAGCCTGTATTGTTGTCAAATTTTATAGTCATCGTATGGGTAGGTTTTTAGATTTTAAATAATTTTTAAGTTCCGGAATTCCGATTTCATTGAAGTGAAAAATACTCGCCGCCAAAGCTCCAGTTGCTTTGGTTTCCGTGAAAACGTCTTCAAAATGTTGCATCGTTCCTGCGCCTCCGGAAGCAATTACTGGAATATTGATTAATGCTGAAAGTTCTTTAGTAATGTCAATCGCGAATCCAGCTTTTGTTCCGTCTGTATTCATTGATGTTAAAAGGATTTCTCCTGCTCCTAGATTCTCGACTTCTTTCGCCCAGGAAAACAATTCTTTTTCAGTTTCGATTTTTCCGCCGTTGCTGAAAACTTTGTGTTGATTTCCAACGAATTTGGTATCAATCGCCAAAACCATACATTGTGAGCCAAACCGTTTAGCAACTTCACTTATCAATTTTGGATTCGATAATGCTGCAGAATTGATTGTGATTTTGTCCGCGCCGTTTTTCAAAAGTTCTTCCACATTTTCCAAAGCGTTGATTCCGCCACCAACGGTAAACGGAATATTGATATTTTTCGCAATTTCTTTCACTAATGGAATTAAAGTTTTTCTTCGTTCATCGGTTGCGGAAATATCCAGAAAAACCAATTCATCTGCACCTTGCTCAGAATATTTGATAGCCATTTCCACAGGATTTCCAACTTCTTTCAAATCCAAAAAATTAACGCCTTTCACCGTTTCTCCATTCTTGATGTCAAGGCACGGAATGATTCTTTTTGCTAACATTAGATAAGTGGTTTTAAATCGTTGAACGTAATTCTGTTTTCATATAAAGCTTTCCCGATGATTGCGCCTTCACAACCTAATGATTTTAATTGAACTAAATCATTAGTAGAAGTAATTCCACCGGAAGCGATCAGTTTTATATTGGGATTTTGAGAAATTATGTTTTGATACAATTCGAAAGAAGGACCTTCCAACATTCCGTCTTTATCGATGTCTGTTGATATGACGTACTCGATTCCGGCTTCTGTTTTTTCTGTGATGAAGTCGTAAATGTTCCTTTCACTTTCTTCCAGCCAACCAGAAACGGCAATCTTTTCATTTCTTGCATCAGCGCCCAAAATGATTTTTTCTGAACCATATTTTTTAAAACTGGACTGGAATAATTCCGGATTTTTTACTGCGACACTTCCAAGCGTAACTTGATTGGCGCCACTTTCAAAAGCGATTTCAATGTCTTTTTCGGATTTCAAACCGCCACCAAAATCGATGATTAGATTGGTTTCGTTTGAGATTTGTTCTAAGATTTTATAATTGATGATTTGATTTTGCTTTGCGCCATCCAAATCTACCAAATGCAGGAACTGTATTCCGTTGGCTTCAAAGTTTTTGGCAACATCCAAAACATTGGAATTGTAAATCGTTTTCTGGTTGTAATCGCCTTTGGAAAGCCGGACGCATTCGCCGTTGATGATGTCTATTGCTGGGATGATTCTCATTTTCTATTTTACTTTTATGTTCGATTGATTGGGAAAACTTCGATACTTGCGAAGCGCGCCCCGGCCTGAACGGAGCTCTTTTTGTAAGCCTTGGAAAAGCCTTGGCACAAAAAAGCGGGAGTGGAGGACGGATAAAGGCGCCCCAAACCTAACGCAGTGGTTCGACGTGGTCAATTTTTATAATTTTAAAAAGTTCTCTAATATTTTGCTTCCCAAAATTCCGCTTTTCTCGGGATGAAACTGAACACCGAAAAAGTTATCTTTTTGTAAAGCCGTGCTGTAAGCTTCGGAATAATCTGTGGTCGCAATCGTGTTTTCGTTTTTCGCAACGTAGTAACTGTGAACTAGATACGTGTAAGTCTGCTCAGGAATGCCTTTGAACAGATCGGATTTCAAATCATAAATCTGATTCCATCCAATTTGCGGAACCAAAACAGAATCCGGAAATTTTGTAACCGAAACATCGAAGATTCCTAAAGCTTTCGTATTGCTCTCCTCCGAATCTTTGCAAAGCAACTGCATCCCGAGACAGATGCCCAAAAGTGGCTGTTTGAGTTCGGGAATTAGTAAATCGAGTTGGTTTTCCCGCAAGGAATTCATCGCAAACGAAGCTTCTCCAACGCCTGGAAAAATGACTTTGTCGGCATTCGAAATTTCGTCTGGATTGCTCGTGATCTTTGCTGAAAAACCAAGCCTTTCTATTGCGAAAAGCAGACTTTGCACGTTTCCGGCTTTGTAGTCTATGATAACTGTATTCATAACATTCCTTTTGTTGATGGGAGAATCATTTTGTCTGGGTCGCGCTTTACAGCAGATTTCAGGCATTTTGCGAAGGCTTTGAAAATCGATTCTATTTTGTGGTGCTCGTTGTCGCCTTCCGCTTTGATATTGAGATTTGCTCTTGCCGAATCGGAGAAGGATTTGAAGAAATGGAAGAACATTTCTGTGGGCATTTTTCCAATCATTTCACGTTTGAAATCGGCTTCCCAAACAATCCAGTTTCGGCCGCCAAAATCCAACGCTACCTGCGCCAGACAGTCGTCCATCGGTAAAACGAAAGCGTAACGCTCGATTCCCAATTTGTTTCCTAAAGCTTGATAAAATGCCTCTCCAAGGGCAATTCCTGTGTCTTCAATCGTGTGATGTTCGTCCACTTCCAAATCGCCATCCACCTTGATTTCCAAATCCATCTGACCGTGTTTTGCAATCTGGTCGAGCATATGATTGAAAAACGGAATTCCAGTTTCGATATTAGATTTTCCCGTTCCGTCGAGGTTTAGATTGATCTTTATTTTGGTTTCGTTGGTGTTTCTGATGATTTCTGCGGCTCTATTTTCGAGTTTCAAGAATTCATAGATCTCTTTCCAGGAAGTAGTTTTTAAACCAATTACAGCTTCGAGTTCATCATTTTCTAAAATCTCATCAGCGCCAAGATTCTCGTCATTATCAATGAAAATCGCTTTTGAATTGAGGTTTTTTGCCAGTTTCACGTCGGTAATTCGGTCACCGATAACGAAAGAATTTTCTAAATCGTAAATTTCTTTATCAAAATATTTGGTCAGAAGTCCAGTGTTTGGTTTTCTAGTGGGCGCATTGTCTTTGGCGAAGGTTTTATCAATGAAAACGTCTTCGAATCTGATGTCCTGACTTTCAAATGTATCAATGATAAAATTTTGAATCGTCCAAAAGTTTTCTTCCGGATGAGAATCTGTTCCCAAACCGTCCTGATTGGTCACCATTACCAATTCGTAATCCAATTCGTTCACGATTTTTGAAAGGTATTTGAAAACCTGCGGATAAAATTTTAGTTTCTGAAAAGAATCAACCTGATAATCTTCGGGTTCGAGAACCAAAGTTCCGTCGCGGTCTATGAATAATAGTTTTTTCATTTTAAGTAATTGATTTTAAGTCTTCTATTAGTTTTAAATTTTCTTCAGGAGAACCAACTGTAATTCTCAAACAATTTTTGATGACTGAATTTCGGTTTCTGATAATCACATTTTCTTCTACTAATTTTTTATAAATCAAATCTGCATTTCCAACTTCTATCAAAACAAAATTAGCATCAGTAGGATAAATTTTCTTAACCAATTCCAGTTGTTCTAAATTTTCAATCAAAAGTTTTTTTTCATTCAAAATCAGTTTGATATTATCTTGAATGAGTTTAATATTTTCATCATTCAAAGCATCAAGAACTGCATTTTGATTAAGCTGACTGATGTTGTAAGGCGGTTTTGTCTTGTTGTAAAATCTGATAATTTCATCCGAAGCATAAGCAATTCCAACCCGAACAGAAGCCATTCCCCAGGCTTTGCTGAAAGTCTGACTGACGATGAGATTGGGATATTTTTTTATTTGATTTCTAAAACTTTCTTCCGGACTGAAATCAATGTAAGCTTCGTCAATGAAGACAATTCCGTTGAAGTTCTCAAGAATGTATTTGATATTTTTGATTGAATTTCCTGTCGGATTGTTTGGAGAGCAAATGAAGATAATTTTTAGATTCTCGTCGTTCAAATAAGGTTTTAAAGTTTCCAAATCAATTTGAAAATCCTCGTTCAAGTCAAGATTAACGAGTTCTACATTATTAATGTTAGCGGAAACTTCGTACATTCCATAAGTTGGCGAAAACGTCAAGACTTTATCTTTTCCAGGCTCACAAAATATTCTGAAAGCCAAGTCGATGACTTCATCGCTTCCATTTCCTAGGAAAATATTGTGAGCAGAAATCTGATTAAGTTCGCTTAGTTTTTCCTTTATTTTCCTCTGATAAGGGTCTGGATAACGGTTCAATTCTCCGAAAGGATTTTCATTGGCGTCCAGAAAAATGCCGTTTTCACCTTCAAATTCATCTCTTGCGGATGAATAAGGTTTTAACTCAAGAATATTTTTTCGAACTAAATTTTGAATATCAATTTTCATTTTCTAAATATTTTAATCTGACAGAAACTGCATTTTTGTGAGCGATTAATTCTTCGGCTTCAGCCATTAATTCGATGGTTTTTCCAATGTTTTTAATTCCATTCTTTGTGATATTTTGAAAAGTGATTTTCTTTACAAAACTATCCAGAGAAACACCACTGTAATTTTTGGCAAAACCATTTGTCGGCAAAGTGTGATTGGTTCCAGAAGCATAATCGCCTGCACTTTCCGGACTGTAATTTCCAAGGAAAACTGAACCTGCATTTGTTATTTTTCCAGTAAAGTTTTCAGCGTTTTCTATTGATAAAATCAAATGTTCCGGCGCATAAAAATTAGAAAATTCAATGGCTTCGTCAATTGAATTCAACAAAATTGATTTGCTGTTTTGTAATGCAATTTCAGCGATTTCGTTACGCGGTAATTCTTTTAGTTGTCTATCGATTTCGACATTAATTTCATTAATAATAGTTTCAGAATCACTCAATAAAATCACTTGAGAATCGGTTCCGTGTTCCGCCTGTGACAATAAATCCGACGCTACGAAAGAAGGAATTGAACTTTCATCAGCAATCACCAAAACCTCACTTGGACCAGCCGGAATGTCGATGGCAACATTGTAATTGAGCGCCAATTGTTTCGCAAAAGTCACGTATTGATTTCCTGGCCCAAAAATCTTATCAACTTTCGTAATGGTTTCTGTCCCAAAACTTAAAGCTGCAATCGCTTGACTCCCACCAACTTTAAAAATGTTTTTAATCCCAACCAAATCTGCTGCGAACAAAATAGCAGGATTGATTTTTCCATTTTCATCGGGTGGCGAACAAAGTGTAATATTTTTACAGCCTGCAATGTTCGCTGGAATTCCCAGCATCAAAACCGTAGAAAACAGAGGCGCTGTTCCACCAGGAATATAAATTCCAATATTTTCAATCGCTCGGCTTTCTCGCCAGCAAAAAACACCTTCCGTTGTTTCAACGATTTTTTTCTCTTCTTGTTGAGAAATGTGAAATTTTCGGATATTTTCGGAAGCAGTTTCTATAGCAGATTTTAATTCATCAGAAACTAATTTTTTCGCTTCTTCGATTTCTGTTTCTGAAACTTTAAAATCATTTAAAAAAACGCCATCAAATTTTTCTGTGAAGAGCTTTAATGCTTTATCGCCTTTAATTTTTACTTCATTAAAAACAGATTTTACCTGCTCAGAAAGGTTTTCCTGATTCTGCAAAGGCCTTTCACAAAGTGATTTCCAGTCTGTGATATTTGGATATTTGTACTGCTTCATCATAATATCATTTTTTCGATTTCCAAAACTAAAATGCCTTGCGCACCTTCATTCTTCAACTTCTCTATAACTTCCCAAAATTGATCTTCTTTGATCACCGAATGGATGGATGACCAACCGCTTTCCGCCAATGGCAGAATTGTCGGCGATTTCATACCAGGTAGAATGTTGATGATTTTTTCTACATTTTCATTGGGAGCGTTCAGAAGAATATATTTGCTTTCCGAAGCTGCTTTTACAGCATTGATTCGGAATAATAATTTTTTCAGAATTTCTTGTTTATCATCGGATAGATCATTATTTGAAACCAAAACCGCCTCGCTTTCCACAACGATTTCTACTTCCTTCAAACCGTTGGTTAGTAGAGTAGAACCTGTACTGATGATGTCGAAAATCGCATCGGAAAGTCCAATTCCCGGCGCAATTTCTACGCTTCCACCAATCTTTTCGATTTGTGCATTGATGTTTTTTTCTTGAAAATAGTTTGATAGAATCTCAGGATAAGAAGTTGCAATTTTTTTATTTTCAAAATATTGGATTCCGCTATAACCTTCCTCTTTCGGAATTGCCAAAGACAATCGGCATTGCGCAAATCCCAATTTCTGAATGGTTTCGATTTGTTTTTGTTGTTCCAGAACTTCATTCAGTCCAAGGATTCCGATATCGGCAACGCCTTGTTCCACGTATTGCGGAATATCATCGTCGCGAAGGAAAAGGATTTCCAGTGGAAAATTGGAAGAGACAGCTTTCAGTTTTCTGGTGCCGTTGGAAATTTTTATTCCGCATTCTTCGAGGAGTTTCAGAGACTTTTCGCTCAGTCGTCCGCTTTTTTGTAAGGCTAATTTCAGTTTACTCATTTTAGATTTTGACATAAGTCCGAGTAAACGACAGGAGAATTTTTGGAATAAAAAAAACCGACTGATTACTCAGACGGTTTATATTTTTAGAAGTTATGACATATCACTACCTTCCCGTCTGTGCGAGGAAATGGTGATGATGATGCATAAATTGTGTAGTCATTTTGATATTTTGATGAAGCAAATGTATAAAACTTATTTTAATTAAATCTAACTTTTCTGGAAAATTAACTAAATAAAATTTTCGGCCCACGTTTGAACCATCTCGGAAAACCTAGTGTTTTCAAAGGTTTTGTTCCTGATTTTGGAAACGGAATGAACACCTTTTTCATCCGAAATTCTCAAAATCTCTTCCGCCTTTTGAGATTCGAAAGCGATGATTTCCGCTTCTTCTATCTCAGCCAGTTTATTTTTATGAATGAAAGTGACGAAGTTTTCCATCAAAGGTGAAATGTATGCACCTTCGGTTTGTTTCGGTATTTTAATCACATTATCCTGCAAAAACAAAAGATTTCCAAAGATACTTCTGGCAATTTTTTTGTTTGGATTAAGGAGAATCACATCGTCCAAATCATTTTCCTTAGCATAGATTTGAGCATAGATATTTTCCGGAGAATGCACGCGAATATTACTCAAAAGATTGGCATTCACATTGATCTCCTTAATTAAATCCAATTCTACATTTCCCTGGATTCTCAACACATCTTCCGTCTCATCCACTTCGAAAAAGAAAGCCGTTTCTGATTTTGCCAACGGTTTGTCGTCCTGTTTTCTATAAGCCATCAGTTGGACGATTCCGTTCTGGACGCCTTTTGATAAAACTTCATTTTGAAATAAATCCTGAAAAAATTCCAACGTGTAAGTCAAAGGAATATTCAATCTCATTTTCCGCATCGATGCCATCAGGAAAAAGTAAGATTCCTCAGCCATTATAATTTGGCCGTTTCGGATGAAAAATGAAACCCAAACCGAATCTCCAAAAAGGAAAGAACGGTTCAGTAACTGTAAATTGTCTTGTGTGTAAACTATCTTCTGCATTGTAGAATATAAAAAAATAATGAACGATAAAATCGTTCATCCATTATTTTTAAGAAGCTCCTAATTTTAACTGTAGATTTTCTATCAGGTTTTCCCAATAGAGTCTGTTTTCCTCCTCATCGCCAGGCTCGCAAAAGTCTGTGATGTTAAGAGAAAGGTCGTCTGTGATCTCGTCTATAACGATAGAAAGTTCGAAGAAATATTTGGAACCTTCGTCCTCTTCCCAACGGAAACGCACAAAGCTTTCCGGCTTATATCTGATAAGCGTCGCTTTTTCAGCAGGACCACTTCCCCAGCTGAAGAAAAAATCGTCTCCACGCTCCACCACATCTTCCGCAAACCATTCTGATAATCCTTCTGCACTCGCCAAATACTCGTACAAAATCTCTGAGAGACAATGCATATTGTATTCGTACTGCACTTTCGTTTTCGCCATATTCAAATTCTAATTGTGGCGCAATATATAAATTAATTTTTTATTTCCAAATCAAAATGTCTATGGAAATTCAAAATTTTTATAGAAATAATGTATGATTTTTATTAGCTGATTTCAAACAGTCGGGAAAGGTGCATTACAAGGATTATTTGGGCAGCTTTATCCGCCTTCCGCTCCCAATCTTTTTTGCTCAAGATTTCCGTTAAGTTGAACTCGAGTACACGCAAAAAAGGATTTCCGCTCAAGTCGGGCTGCAATTTTCAGTACAAATCACAAGTCAAGGTAAAAACGAACTTTTGTCATTCCGGAGGAAACCTAACAGAGTGGTTCGACGAAGTCAATCTAATTTCGCTGTCGAGATTCCTACAGAATGACAAACTGGATGTTAAAATAGAATGTTGGTAAAAGTCTATTTCACTTCATTCAAAGCTTCCAAGATGATTGCACAACCTTTTCGGATTTCATCTTCTGATATGGTCAAAGGCGGAGAAATTCGCATATATTCATTTCGGTAAAGTTGCCAAAAGACAATCAATCCTTTTTCCATACATCTGGAAGCTACTTTCAAAGTATATTCCGGACTTCCAAGATTCACCGCCAACATCAAACCTTTTCCGTTCACATTTTTGATTTTAGGATGGACTAGCAATTCTCGGAAGAGCTTTTCTTTTTTGTCGGTTTCGTTCATCAATTCACTTTCCAGAACTTCTTTCAAAGTTGCAAGAGAGGCCGCTGCAATCAACGGATTTCCACCAAAAGTCGTGATGTGTCCCAACTTCGGCGAGTGTGAAAGGCTGGTCATAATTTCCTTAGAACTCATAAAAGCACCAACCGGAACGCCGCCGCCCATTCCTTTTCCCATCACAAGAATATCCGGAACAATCCCAAAATGTTCAAATGCAAACAGTTTTCCTGTACGTCCAAAACCAGGTTGGATCTCATCAAGAATCAACAACGTACCAACTTCTTCACATCTCTTTTTCAGATTGATGAAGTAATTATCTTTTGGCATAATGAAACCTGCCGCTCCTTGGATGGTTTCCACAATCACGCAAGCCGTTTTCTCCGTGATTTTATCAAAATCATTCTCATTATTGAACTCGATGAAATTGACCATCGGCAACAACGGACGGAATTCTCTTTTGTGAACTTCGTTTCCAGCAACAGAAAGTGCGCCGTGCGTGTTCCCGTGATAAGCTTCTTTGAATGCAATGATTTCTTCTCTTCCTGTATAACGTTTTGCCAATTTCAAACTGCCGTCTATGGCTTCTGCGCCAGAGTTGACAAGATATGTCACTTCCAAAGGTTCAGGCGTTGCTTCTGACAAAAGTTTGCAAAGCGCGACTGGTTTTTCCTGAGCATATTCGCCGTAAACCATCACGTGAAGATATTTGTCTGCCTGTTCTTTGATGGCGTTCACAACTTTTGGATGCGAATGTCCCAATGTGTTCGCAGAAACGCCGGCTACAAAGTCCAGATAAGCGATTCCGTTTTTGCCGTAGATATAGCTTCCTTCTGCTTTTTCCACTTCGAAACCTGCGGCATAAGGTGTTGTTTGGGCTTGGTATTTGAAAAAATCTTCGTTCATATTTGTAATTATTTCTACATCAGATTTTGAAATCCATAAAGAGTTTTTTATAGGATTGTGATTGATAAGGCCTAAAGAATCTAAATTCTTGTCGAACAGAATCAATAGTCTTGTTTCTTCAATTTCAATAATTTCTCCTGTTTCGCCAATTAGAATCCAATAGTTTTCACCATCATTATAATTTTTATTCGCCTTTGTTTTTCCTAAAAAAGACTTTAAAATTATTTTTGAATTTAGGTTATGCATTTGATGGAGTATGGAGATTTAAATTAAAATTATTGCAACTAAAAAACTCCTGCAAAGTTCGTGAAATTCTTATTTTCTTGTGAAAAATATCGACAAAAATTTCAATCTTGGCGAAGCGCGCCCCGACTTGAGTGGAGCTCATTTTTTGTGGCTGGTTTTAGGGAAGGCAAAAATAGCGGGAACGGAAGGCGGATAAAGGCGCCCAAATAAAATTACTTCTTTACCCGAATTGGCACTTTCGGTTTGTTCTTTTCTTCGAGTTTTTTGCGTTCGGCGTCAGCTCGTTCAAAGAGGGAATTGTCTGATTGATAAACGGTTTCAGGATAGTTTGGTGTGTCCAGGAAAATGTCGCGCCATTTCTGCGGCCGGTCTTTGGTATTCCAGTTGAAATCTTTGAAAAAACGTTCGTCTTTGGAGATCTTGCTCATAGGATAAGTGTCCGTATTGGCACCAATATTACAATCTACAACTTCCAGACGGCGCTCCAAAAACTGTGCTGCGATCTCGCCGCAAGTGGACAAGGCGACCCCAATTCTCGTGATCTCGTGCGTCTTCTCATTTTCGTCATCGGCGTAATTGATGGCTTGGGCATTTCCAACTGCTTTTGCAACATCGATTGCATTGTCCTTTAGATAGACGATCATATTCTTGCTCTTGATCTGGTGGAATTCGTCTTTCATATTCAGTGAGTCTACTTTGCTGATCGCGAAGGCATTTCCTAAAACCCGGATGGAATCTGTGATCTCTTTTTCAGGATTGCTGTATACGCGGATCTCATCGCCAGTGACTTGTTTCACGCCCATCCAAAGGATCGGTTTTCTGATCAGGTGCATCTCGCCATCGGTCTCATTGAAACTTAATGAATCGGAACGGCCTTGCATATTCGTCTTATAGATCCTCACTTTTTTAAAGGCTCTCAGAAAACTTTTTTTCTTGAGTGCATTTGCAGAATCAGGTTTTTGATAGGTCAGGAATTTTTCTGCAGAAATATAAACCGAATCTTTGGTTAGAATTTTCACAGCGTAAGGTTTGTCTGTTACCATTGCAGAATCTTTTTTCTCATAGATCTCGCCGTAACCACCTTTGATGAAACGTTTTTCTTTCGGATCTTCGAGCATTACGTTGCCGTTTCCTTTTCCGAAACCTGTGTTTCTGTTGAAGTAGAGTTTGTCTCCAGTGAGAATTTTATCGTTGTAATGGATCCTGGAATTTTTGTTAAGGAAAGATTCGCCGGTCTTGGAATTATTAGTTCCTAATTCTGTGTAAACGTAGTTTCTTAGATTGGCTTTATCTCTAATGGTTGTTGGACCAAAGAAGTCTGAAACACCCGTAACTTGATTGGTTTTGATGTTATCACTTACAATTGTGTACTTGTCAGTTTCGATGTTGGAACGACCGATGAAATCGATCATCTTGGTGTTGAGATAATACGTTGCCGCTTTAGTGTACATCACACTTCCGTCATTGCTGTAGATTGTTCCGCCAGTGTTGAAGTAAGCGGTGTTTGGGATCTTGTCGTAATAGAGGGTTTCTGTTTTGATGGTCTGTTTCGGATCGGTAAGGACAACGTTTCTTCTAGCTATCCCGCGTTCTGTATTACCATCATATTCCATCTCTTCTGCGATAATTTTACTTCCGTCCGCTGTTGTAAGGACTACATTTCCGATGGCTTTCAGAAAATTTTCTTTTTGATACAGAACAACTTCATCAGCTGTAAGGACAGAACCTTGATGTTCAAATACGACGTTGCCTGAGAAAACAGGATTGCCTTCGTACTTGTCCTGTTTGATACCAAAAACATCAGAATGTTTATGCTGAACTTTCTTTGAGGCTTCCGTATTTGGTTTGGAATTGTTGAAAAAAGGATCTTTGACCAAACCTGTATTTTGGGTTGGCGTAACTTGTGAAAAGATTCTTACAACAACTAAAAGTAATATTAAAAGAAAGACTTTCTTCATTAATTTTCAGACTTCTTGTGTCCGTAGAAGTACAGGGAATGCGTATCAATACTTACACCAAATGCTTTTTCAATCGAGTCTTTGATGCCTTGGATCCTTGGGTCACAAAATTCTATGATCTCCTCAATTATTTTATCTGAGTCTTCTTTGTAGATCACCAAATGGTCGTGTTGCTTATCGAAATAAGATTTTTCGTAAGACGATGTGCTCAATGTTTTTTCCCCGAACTGGTGCTTTCTTATTAGACCTGCATCCAGGAAGATCTCGATCGTATTGTAGATCGTAGCTTTGCTCACGTGGTATTTTTTCTGCATCATCAGAAGATAAAGATCGTCCACGTTGAAGTGATGTTCCATATTGTAGATCTCTTCCAAGATGGTATAACGCTCTGGCGTGTTGCGGAAGCCTTTATCCATAAGGTATTGCCTTAGAACATCTTTTATAGTTGCGATATTCAACTCTTTTTGTTTCGTATCCATCTTACAAAATTAGCGATTTTTTTTCTGATTAATCAAAATGCTTGCCTTCGACTCTTTCTATCTTCTCTGTTTTGATCTGCTGGTCAAGTAGTGGCGCAGATTCTACTACTACATTGTGACTTGCAACACCATAGGCTGTGAAATCATTGCTGCCCAGTTTCTTCACAAAATTATAGATGTTAAGAATGATCTTGTCACGAATTGTCAATAAGAAATCGTTGATGTAAACATTATCGATAATAACAAATTTGAGATCCGGCGGAATATTATGCGTTCTAAGTGATGGATGAGAACTTCTGGAAGGGATTGTGCCTTCTTCCATCATCTCTGACAAAACTTGCTGGAAATAGTCGTTGATTCTTCGGTCTCTTTTGAAACCTAACAAGAAACTGATTTTATAGATTGTTCCAGGTAGGATTTCCTCGACATTATATTTGAAACTGTAAGGATCTTCTTGGTTAACGATATTCAGAATGAAATAATGGTCAGCCCTTTTCGGTTGTGCTCTGATGATGGAGTAGATGATTTTTGATTCTACCTCGTCGTCTCTTTTTGCACGGCTGATGAAGGCAAGATTGGTCGCATATTTTGGAATTGTTTCATCCAACTTCATATCTTTTATCGTGGAGATATATTTTTCAAGTTTTACAAATTTGATGAAAGTTGTTTTGATAATTCTACCGTTGTACCAGGCATACATACAGATTCCGATGAATCCTGCAAGTATGACAGACATCCAACCGCCGTCAAAGAATTTGATGATGTTGGCACTGAAAAATCCACCTTCGATGACAATATAAGTTAAAGCGAAAATCGCAATCCAGATTTTATTGGTTCTTGTTTTGAGAAACCAGAAAATTAGAAGAATGGTTGTCATCAACATCGTCACAGTAATGGAAAGTCCGTATGCTGCCTCCATTTTACTGGATTCTTTGAAGTAGATAACGACGATGAAACAAAGCAGCAAAAGTCCCCAATTGATTTTCGGGATGTACATTTGGCCTTTGATCCCACTTGGATATTCGATTTCCTGATTTGGCCAGAAGTTGAGTGACATTGCTTCCGAAAACATTGTGAAAGCGCCTGTAATTACGGCCTGACTTGCAATGATTGCCGCTGCTGTCGCCAATACAACGCCAGGAATAATGAACCACTCAGGCATAATTCCGAAAAATGGATTCTTGCCTGCAAAAACCTCGTGGTAATTGCTTAGTAACCAAGCACCTTGACCAAGATAATTAAGAATCAACATCGCTTTTACGAAAATCCAACTGGCCTGAATATTTTTGATGCCACAATGTCCAAGGTCAGAATACAAGGCTTCTGCCCCAGTTGTACAAAGAAAAACGGCTCCTAAAATGACAATTGCACTTGGCGAGTTGTATATTAATTTGACAGCATAATAAGGATTGAAAGCCCTCAAAACAGTGGGATGTTCTATCAATTGTACGAGTCCAAAGCCTCCTAAAACCAAGAACCAAAGCACCATTACGGGTCCGAAGAATTTTCCAATAAAGCTTGTTCCAAACTGTTGAACAACAAAAATAACGATCAGAATGACTAAAGTTATGGGAACTACAGGCGGTTTGTGCAATACCAACTCCAGACCTTCTATCGCAGAAATTACCGTCATTGATGGCGTGATAATACTGTCAGCAACCAAAGTCGCCGCACCAATTATTGCCACACCGTAAAGCCATTTTTTCTTGAATCGCTTGACGAGGGAGTAGAGCGATAAGATCCCACCTTCACCTTTGTTATCGGCCTTTAAAGCGATGATAACATATTTAATCGTCGTTTGTAAGGTAAGTGTCCAAATGATACACGAAAGTGCCCCTTCGATGTATTCCTCAGAAATAATTCCTCCGGATTTTCCAGCATTGATGATGGCTTTCATCACGTACAACGGCGAGGTTCCGATGTCTCCGAAAACTATTCCTAATGAAACCAAAACGCCAACTGCGGAAAGTTTTTTGAGGTCAAAATGACCACTGCTATCTTGCGACATAATTTAAGAATTATTGAAAATAATTTTGCAAATTTAGATTATTTTATAGTCTTAGAGGTTTTTTTGATGAAAATGTAATATTGGAGAGGTTATTGCAATTGATATACTTGATTGTCAGTTGGTTGTGAGCCTTGTTTTTTTATTGAATTACAAATACGAAATGAAACTCCACAATTTCCGGGTTTTGAGATAATCTAAGTTTTGGTCGTTCTCGTAAGCTTCTCTTTCGAAGCTGATGTTGCGGTAAGCCCGTTCTGGATCTTTGTATTTGAGATATTTGATGTAATATTCTGACAAATACCAAATGTAAAACGGAATTATCAAAAGTTCCAGTTGTTGGCGAAGATGTATTTTCTCGTGGTTGATGAGACTCTGGTTTTGCCTCAACTCTTTTTTCCTCAGCAAAATAAACGGGAACAAGGTAATCCCCGAAATTTTAGTATTTTTGAGTAATCTTTGGCAGATGATTATCATTTCTGAGAAGTTAGAGTTTAGATGTTAGAAATTAGATTTTAATTCTAATATTTAATGGATAAATTTGATTTGAAGACAAAGCCCGCAGCCCGACTTGAACGTAGCTCATTTTTTGCAGCTGGTTAAACGGGGGCAAAAAATAGCGGGAGTGGAAGGCGGAAATAGCTGCCATAATAATTCTCATTAATAATCTATCAAAGATAAAAATTTTGGTACAGTTTTTTAACTTATGAAACTAAATGACATCAAAGAGAATGAAGACTTCTACTACAACGAGCAAGGTTACAAGGTTTTCACGGAGAAATTCCATCTGAAACGCGGCTATTGCTGTAAAAGTGGATGCCGACATTGCCCGTATGGCTACGATAAAAAGACGGATACATTTATTAAAAAATCTAAATAATTACTATAATGAAAAAATATTTCTTCATATTACTGGCAGCAGTTTCTTTGGGCGTGACTTCTTGCAGCCCTTTCAACGTGAAATCTGACTATGCTGCGACAGCAAATTTTGCCAACTACAAAACGTATTTGCTGAGAACAGACGACCTGAAACTGAATGACATCGATAAAGACAGAGTCCTGAACGAATTATCAAAACAATTGCAGGCAAAAACTTTGACGTCGGCTCAGAATCCTGATTTGATCATCAATGTAAAAGCGTCTCATAAGAAAGTACAGGATATCCAAACTTCGTACGGCGGTGGTTTCGGCTGGGGAAGACCTTGGGGCTGGGGCGGTGGTTTCGGAATGGGAAACACCTGGACGAACAATTACAACAGCGGAACCATCGTAGTGGACATCGTAGATGCGAAAACCCAGAAATTGGTTTGGCAGGGCATCGGAAGCGGACTTTCCGTGGATTCGCCGAAGTCTAAACAAAGACAAATCCCAGAAATCGTAGCTGAGATAATGAAAAATTATCCGCCACAAAAAGGAAAATAGTTTTCAAAGACATTTAGATAATAGACTGATAAATTTTTGACTTTATCTTTCTTGTACAAATATTATATTAACCATCTCATTTTTTATGAGATGGTTTTTTATTCGGAAATTTTGATGACTAGAAGTTCTTTTGCTTCTTTCAGAATTTCTGATTTTCTTGCTTCATCCAAATTCAAAACGTCCAGTAAATTTTGATTATTGAATAATTCTTTGACTAAAACACATTTTTTCTCCAGCAGTTTTTGCTTCTGTTTTCCGTCCAACGTTGTGAGGCAAGTGACTGGGTAAAGCGCATTTTGGTCAACCAGACTTTTGATGTTTTTATCTTTCGGATAATCCCAGGACAACAATCTGAGTCCGTAATATTCGCCGAAAGCCACAGAATCTTTGGTGAAATAAGTGTTCGTGATGAGCCAGCCATCTGTAAATTCGGTTTGAGTTCCGAATAGATTATATTTGATTTCAGAAATATCTTTGATTCTCGACAAAACGTACATCGGCGTTGTGACGGAGATTTTCGTGTCTTCCGCATTTCGGAATTTGCATTCTACCCAATAGGTTTTCTCGTCTTTTTTGGCGATGACGTCCGCTTCGTGCGTTACGGCGTGGCCTTTTATCAATTGCCCGGTTTCCGTTTTGTAGCCGATATTTTGGAAAACTCTTGCAATCCACTGTTCGAAATAAAATCCCGCAGGTCCCAATTCCAACAACGCTTTTTTCAAGCTGTATCTTGCTGCGACCGAGTTTGAAACTTTCTTCAATTCGTCGAAAGCCAATTTGTAAATTTCTCTTGTTGTGACGCCTTCGATGCAATTTGGCAAAATATTATCAATCACTTTTTTGATAGAATTTTCATCCGCCCCGGAATTCTGAAGTGAATTTTCCAGTTTTGAGATTTCAAATTCTACAATTTCGCCAGCGTTATTTTTGATTTTCATAGTTGTGTTTGGTTTTTAACGCAAAGGCGCAATTTTTTAGATTTTGATAATGTTGAAAGGCGCAAATTATCTTATCGAAGATAAAAACTTTGCGACTTTTTATTTGATGATTTTCAATCAATTTTTGCGCCTTTGCGTTAAAATTTTCTTCGGTTTATTCTACAAACCAAATTTCAAACCGACTTCCTTGTTCCAATGGTTTATAGTTAAGATAACCTTTATGTGCTTCGATAATGCTTTTGCTCAAAGTTAAGCCGATTCCGGAACCGCTGATTCTAGTTGTGAAAAATGGGAGGAAAATCTTGTCTTTTATTTCATTGGAGATTCCGATTCCGTTGTCTTCAACACTTAATAAAATTCTTTTGTTGAAAGTTTTAATTTCTGTTTTAATGATTTTTTCTGAGTTGTCGGCAACTGCGTAAATTGCGTTCAGATAAAGATTGATCAGACATCTTTCAATCATTTTCTGGTCAGCGAATATCACTTGATTTTCCAGAGAGTTGATAATTTTGATCTGATTTTTTTCGAATTCTGGTTTGAGGAAATTAAGTGCAGATTCTACAATATTCGTCAAAGAAATGGTTTTGAAAACCGGTTTTGGAAGTTCAGCAACTTGTCGGTAATCATCCACGAAATTCAGTAATTGTTTGGATTTTGAATTAATAATCATCAAGCTTTCCTTCATTTCCTCTTGGTCTTCTTTTTCAACGATTTCCTGATTTGCAATATATTCAAGATTTTGAATCAAACTATTAACTGGCGTTAAAGTATTCAGAAGTTCGTGGGAAATTACTTTCATCAAATTATTCCACGCCAGTTTTTCTTTTTGCTCAATGATTTTCTGAACGGATTCCAAACTGATGATGCAAAAACGATTTTTCACATTTTGAACTTTTTTGGTTCGAAGAGAAAACGATTGTTTCACATTTTCATTAATGGAAATATCAAAAAATTCCTGCGAGTTTTCGTAATTAGTTTGCTCGATGATTTTATAAAATTCTGATGTTTTGGATTCATATAAATCCCAAGAATTATATTTTGGAATCTGAAGAATTTCCAGAAAAACCGGATTCATATAAAAAACTTCCCATTGATTATTTTTTTCAGAAAGAATCATCAATCCGATTTCCAGTTGGTTCAGAATTTCTTCGTACAAAAGTTTGTAAGATGACAAAGACAAATGTTCTTCTTTGCTTTGATAATAGAGTTTTACAGCACTGTCAACCAAGTTATTTCCCTCAGTTTTGGGAAATAATGAAAAATCTTTTTTCTGAATCGCCAATAATATCTTGTCCCCTTTTTGAACATAAGTCAAAGCCGAAATTTGAGCCAAAACAATACAACCAATCGTCAAAATCGTAAACAAACCGAAATTAATCCACTTATTCTGAGAATAAAAATCAAAGGCAATAATCCCGCTGACAATCGCCAGGAGAATAAATAACAGCCAAATAAATTGTTGCTTGTTCATTTTAATTTTATTGTCTAGCCTTGTCAAGGTTCAAAACCTTGATAAGACTAATTTTTAACTTCCATCTTCCATCTTCCGACTTTCTACAACTCAAATTTTTCCATTCTTCTATACAATGCTGCTCTCGACAATCCCAAATCTTCCGCCGCCAAAGAAATATTGCCACGGTGTTTTTTCAAAGCTTTTTTGATGAGAATTTCTTCCATTTCTTCGATGTTGAGATTGACTATTGGTTTATCAGATTCTTCATCTTGAGGCATTAACAATTTCAAATTTTTCTCATTGGAAAGAATCACGCTTCTTTCGATGCAATGGTCAAGTTCACGGATATTTCCCGGCCAGGAATACGTTGTGAGTTCGTTGATCAAAGATTCATTCAAAGCCAAATCTGATTTATGATATTTCTGTTTGTACTTTTCTAAAAAATAATTGGCTAAAGTTGGAATGTCTTCCAAACGCTCTCTCAGACTAGGAATTTGTAATTCAACGGTGTTGATTCTGTAATATAAATCTTTCCTGAAACGATTCTCTGAAACAGCTTTTTTAAGGTTTTCATTTGTTGCAAAAATAAATCTTACGTCCAAAGTTCGTTCTTTATTTTCTCCGATTCTAGTCAATTTTCGATTTTGAATTAAACTCAATAATTTGGTTTGAAGATGAAGCGGAAGATTCGCGATTTCATCCAGAAATACCGTTCCGTTCTGAGCATTTTCAATCTTCCCGGAATAATCCTGATTCGCATCGGTGAAAGCTCCTTTTTTATAACCGAATAATTCCGCTTCGAAAAGATTCTCGGAAAGACTTCCCAAATCAATGTGGACAAATGGCTGATTTTTTCTTTCCGATAATTCGTGAATGTGTTCTGCGAGGACATATTTTCCAGTTCCGTTTTCTCCCAAAAGTAAAATATTGGCGTCAGTCGGCGCCACTTTCGTGATTTGGTCCATCACTTCCTGCATTGCAAAAGAAGCAGTTTCCAATTGATACTGATTTGTTTTTACGCTAACATTTTCCCATTGATTCAGTTTTTTATTTTTTCTGGAAATATCGACTGCGAGATTTACGGAAGCATAAAGCTTTTCATTATTCCAAGGTTTTAAAATAAAATCGGAGGCGCCGTTTTTCAAAGCTTCAACCGCCAATTCCACTTCGCCGTAAGCAGTCATCAGAATTATTGGAAGCTGAGGTTCCAAAGTTTTGATTTCTTTCATCCAATACAATCCGTCTTGTCCGCTTTCAAAACCTTTCCGGAAATTCATATCGAGAAGAACCGTATCAATTTGATGTTCCGCTAAAAACTTCAGAATATTTTTCGGCTGACTGAGACAACTCACTTCCGTGAAAAATTTCTTGAGCCAGATTCTCGCCGAAAACAAAATATCCTCGTCGTCATCCACAATTAAAATATGTGCTTCTTTTTTTCGCATTTTTATAATTTGAAAGTTTATTTAATATTCCTTCGAGAGCCTCAGGATGACAATCGTCCGAACGTACTTATTAACTATCACTCAAAACTAATTAACTATCAACTAAAATTGTCCGTTTTCGCACAAATAGTGTCCGATAATGAACAGTCTTAAAATTAATTAAAATATATTTAATCACATTTTCAGGGAGTTAGTAGTTTATAAATCTCTGGTATTTACATTGTGTAATAGTCTGTAAGTAAATAAGTTATCTTAAAGATGGATACGAAAATAGTAAAAAAGAAGTCTAAACTAAAATTAATATCGATTATCGTTGTTTCTGCTTTGACAGTTTCAGTTTTCGGATGGTACTTTCTGAATCAGAAAAAAACGTACAATGTGAAGTTAGAAGATATTCAAACTGATGTGGTGACGAATGGGAAATTCGAAGATATGTTGATGGTTACGGCGCAAACGCAATCTCTTAATTCTTCTTTAGTGAACGTTTTGGAAGGTGGTGCGGTAAAAGAAATTTTTGCAGAAGACGGACAAATGTTGACGAAAGGACAACCCATCGCAAGAGTTTACAATCCAAATACGGAATTTAATTATCTGAATCAGGAAACTGGAATTATGCAGCAGATCAGTCAGATGAGAAGTTCGCTTTTGGAACTGAAGAATCAGGAATTCAATCAGGATAAAGAATTGCTACAATCTCAAAATGATTACAATACAGCTTTGCAGTCCTTCAATCTTCAGAAAAGATTGTACGATGCGGAAATCGGAAAGAAAACCGATTATGATATTGCTTTACAAAATCTCAATTATCAGAAACAAAGAAAAGTAATTGTCGAAAAAGGCGCTTCCAGCGAAAAGGCTTCGAGAAATTCTCAGTTCTCTGCCATCAATAATTCCATCAATCAAATGGAAAAAAGTTTGAATATCCTTCGTTCCAACAAAAATAATTTCCTGATAATGTCGCCTGTTTCGGGAAGATTATCGTCATTTAATATTTCATTAGGACAGAATCTGACGACTGGCGAAAGCATTGGAAAAGTTGATTTGATGGGCGGTTACAAGTTGATTGCAAAAGTGGATGAATATTACATTAATAAACTCACAAACGGAATCAAAGGAAGTCTGGAAAACAATGCAAAGCAATTTGAGGTCATCATTACCAAAATTCTTCCGGAAGTAAAAGACGGACAATTCTCAGTAGAACTTAATTTCGTCAATGTAAAACCGGAGAATCTGAAAATCGGAATGACGTTCGGAGTGAAGCTGAAATTGTCTGCTGACACGCAAAGTATGATGATTCCAAAAGGGAATTTCTACAAAGACACGAACGGAAAATGGATTTTTGTAATGAAAAATAACAAAGCCGAAAAACGAAACATCAGCCTTGGAAGAGAAAATCAAATGTATTATGAAGTGGTTTCCGGACTGAAACAAGGCGAAACTATAATCACATCAGATTACACCGAACTTAAGAAATATGAGATATTGGATATCCAAAAATAAAATAAAAAACTAAAAAATATAACAATGCAAAAATTACTATTATTAATTATAATTACTATCACTGCGATATTTGTAAACGCACAAAGCCCAACAAAACCGACTGAAAATCTGGAAAGCAAAACCATCAATTTGGAACATTTTGATTCTATTGACTCTGCGATGGTTTTTGATGTGGAAATAAGAAGATCAAATGAAGAAAAAGTCGTGATTACGAGCAATTATCTTCGTTTTGTTGAAGTCAATGTGACAAATAATAAATTAGAAATTGACTATAAAAGAAATCAGCCTATGGAAAATGTGAATACCAAAATTGTGATTTACGCAAAAGATGTAAAATCCGTTAGTGCAGGCATTGGTTCTATCGTGAAAATCAAAGACAACTTTAATATTCAGGAATTTTCTACGGAAAGTGGCGGAAAAATATTTGGCGATTCCAATGCGAAAAATATTGTCATCAACACGCAATCCGGAGGCTCGGTTTTAGGAACTGTAAATACAGAAAATCTTGTGTTGAACGCACGATCAGGAAGTAAAATTGATATTCAAGGAAAAATTGATTCCGCAAAAATCACTTCTCAAGGCGCATCTAGAATCGTAGCAACAAAAACTAATATTTCTGTCGCAACTGTGACTGCGGAATCGGCTTCTTCGGTTAGTTTAAGTGTTTCTAAAGAACTCACGGCTTCTGCAAGTTCCATGGCGAAAATCAGATACAAAACCTTGTCGGGAATCAAATTCTCTGCGGACAGAGATTCCGGCGGGACAATCGATTCAATTTAATTACAATCGATTATTGATAAATTTTTATTAAAACTCAAATCACAAACTTTAAAACTAAATCAAAATGATAAATATCCAAAACCTTTCAAAAGTATATAAAACCGAAGATGTACAAACCAATGCGCTTAATAATGTAAGCTTAAACATCAAAGAAGGAGAGTTTGTAGCCATAATGGGACCTTCAGGCTGTGGGAAATCCACTTTCCTTAATATTCTTGGACTACTCGACAGCGCTTCTTCCGGTTCTTATCAGTTTGAATCCGTAGAAACCATCGGAACTTCTGAGAAGAAAAAATCGCACATCAGAAAGAAAAATATAGGTTTTATTTTTCAGAATTTTAATTTGATTGATGAACTGACAGTTTACGAAAATATCGAACTTCCATTAATCTACAACGGCGTTTCTTCATCAGAAAGAAAAAAACGAGTAGAAGAAATTATGGAGAAAATCAACATCGCGCACAGAGCAAAACATTATCCACAGCAACTTTCCGGAGGTCAACAGCAGAGAGCGGCCGTTGCAAGAGCATTGGTGACAAAACCAAAATTAATCCTCGCCGATGAGCCAACAGGAAATCTCGACAGCTCCAACGGAAACGAGGTGATGAACCTTCTCGCAGAACTTCACAGAGAAGGTTCCACGATTGCGATGGTAACGCACTCGTCGTATGACGCCGGTTACGCTTCCAAGATCGTGAATATGAAAGATGGCGAGATTTTCAGCGAAGAACATTCTTCTCAAAGAAAAGACGTCTTCGAAAAGGCTGATTCCAAGAACTTCGAATAATTGTTAAATAAAGGAAGCTGGACGATGGAAGCTGGATGTTTACACTGCCGGATTTCTTCCATCTTCCCGCAACCGACTTCCAAGATTATCATTTATCACTTATCAACTATCAATTATGTTAAACAACTGGCTCAAAATTGCCTTCATCAATTATAAAAAGAACTGGCTTTCCACCATCATCAATTTGTTTGGATTGACCATTGGTTTGACGGGATTCATGCTCATCCTGATGCACTGGAATGACGAAGAATCCTTCGAAAAATGGAATCCGGGGAAAGACCAGATCTACTCATTCCAAACTTATCATAAACCAGAGAATTCTTACGGGAATAATATTTCAATCCCGATGGCAAAGCGTGCCAAAGAAGTGATTCCCGGTGTCGAAGATTACGTATTGTTCAACGGTTCTGGAATTGGTCTGAAGATGACGACGAAAGTTAAAACTGTTTTCCAGAAAGACGGAATGACAGCTACGGAAAGTTTTTTCAAATTCTTTCCTTTCAAATTGGCTGCAGGAAGTTATAAAAATGCCTTAAAAGGTGAAAATGCAATCACACTTTCTACAGATGCCGCAAAAAATCTCTTTGGTAGAACTAATGTTGCTGGGGAAAGTGTGAAATTTGATAACAAAAATTATGTCGTAACGGCAGTTTATGAGTTGCCAAAAGAAAACAGCCAGATAAAACCGGAGTTCATCATCCATCCTTCTATGGAACAGTTTAAAGGCGACGAGCAGAATTGGGGAAACTTCAATTACGGTTCATTTTTTATGCTGAAAAAAGGAACAGACCCGAAGGTTGTGGAGCAAAAATTTGTGAAAGATGTCTTTGAATATCGCGCAAGTTTGGACAAAGATTCTGCGGGAATGACCATTCAACAATACCTTGACCTTTACGGACCAACAGATAGTGTACTGACACCACTAGATCAAATAAAGCTTTATGCAAAGGCATCTTGGTTCGGACAGCCAGATTTTAAAACTTTGATGATTTTATTTACACTTTCCGTTTTGATCGTGATTTTGTCAGCCATTAATTTCATCAATCTAAAAACAGCGCAGGCCTCTCAACGTGCGAAAGAAATTGGCGTGAGAAAAGCCATTGGAAGTACAAAATCCAATCTTCTTATACAGTTTTTGATGGAAACATTTCTGATCTGTATGGCTTCTTATCTACTTTCTCTGGCCTTGACAGAGCTTCTTCTACCAAGCTTCAACAAGTTCTATGACAAGCAAATGGTGATGAATGATTGGCGCATCTACTTCTACTCATTTTTGATGGTGATTATGGTAACATTGATAGCAGGATTGATTCCGGCGACTTACCTTTCAAACTTCAAGGCGATAGAAACTCTGAAAGGAAATTTTGCCAGAAGCAAACACGGCGTTTGGCTTAGAAACGGGATCTTGACTTTACAATTGATCATCTCTTCATTCTTCATCATTGGTGGATTGATTGTGAACCAGCAAGTGAAATACATGATGAACAAAGATCTGGGCTACAGCGGGAAACAGATTATGATGATCAACTTCAGCGAAAGTAGCCCAAAGCCCTGGCTGAAATATGAAAGACTGAAAACCGAAATGAAAAAGATCAAAGGGGTGACTGATATTTCTTACGGAGAAGCTGTGCCGGGAAGCAATCGATCTAGCAGTTCCAATATGGATTTTATGGATAAAAGTATCCAGGGTCAACATGGTTCTATGGATTTTAACTATCTGCAATTCATCAATGTAAAACTAAAAACAGGTCGTTGGTTGGATCCTCACCTTTCTTCAGACACCATCAATAATGTTTTGATAAATGAAGCTTTTGTAAGAAAATTCGGTTGGAAAGATGAAGATGCTTTGAAGAACGAGATCAAGCCGGGCTTTGATAATAAAAAGTACAAGATAGTGGGTGTCGTCAAGGACTTCAACATCAGAAGTTTGAGAGCCGAAGTAGAACCGATCATTTTTTTCCACTATAGGGAAACCGAATGGAAGAGATTCAATGTCTATAATATCCAATTGAAAATTGATCCCAATGATATAGATGGAACCGTGAAGAGACTGAAGACCTATTGGCAGAATAATGTAGAGCAAGGCTATCCTTTCGACTATTATTTCCTTGATCAGCAATTTGCAAAAACCTTCGTGAAATATCAGAAGCAACAGACACTGTTCACCATCCTGAATGCCATGGTCTTGATGGTCGCATTATTGGGGTTATTTGCCTTGTCATCATTGATGATCGAACAGAAACTGAAAGATATGGCCATCAGAAAAACACTTGGCGCATCAGACAAAACTTTGATTTTTGGATTAACGAAGCAATTCCTTTGGATTACATTAATCGCTGTTATCATCAGTATTCCAATCAGTTATTATTTGATGAATGAATGGCTGAAAGATTTCGCTTACCGAATTGAGATGCCAATTTTACCCTTCATTTTAAGCCTTGTCGTTTTGCTCTTATTGACATTCTCGCTCGTAAGCATCAAAGCGTACCAAGCAACGAAAGTGAATTTGGTTAAATATCTGAAATACGAGTAAAGCTAAAAAGCGCCTTAAACAGACAATCAAAGACTTTAAGTAGACTGTCAAAGGTCTTGAGTAGACAATCAGAAGAGTTAAGTAGACTGTCAAAGGTCTTGAGTAGACAATCAGAGGGGTTAAGTAGACTGTCAAAGGTCTTGAGTAAACAATCAGAGGAGTTAAGTAGATATTTACAGAACTTAAGTAGACAGTTACGGGGGTTAAGAAGATAATTAAAGGTCTTGCCTGGGGAATCCATTTTTAAAATTTATCAATCATCAATTATGATCAAGAACTGGCTCAAAATAGCATTCATCAATTACCGGAAAAACTGGCTTTCCACCATGATCAACATCTTGGGATTGAGTGTTGGCTTGTGTGTTTTCCTGTTGATATTCATCCATTGGCAGGACGAGAGATCTTATGAACAGTGGGTTCCGAATAAGGAGAATATTTATTTGGTAGAGAATCATCTTTCTTCTTTTGGTGATATGTCGCAATCCAGTTATCCGGAATTGTATGTTTCAAAAGAGAAATTTCCGGAGATCGAGGATTATACGATTGCCAATATTTGGGGCTGGTACAAAACGAGATTAATAGCAGGTGATAATTCAAGCTATTCTACGACAGGTCAGGTTTCCAGTTCTTTTTTTAAATTCTTTCCCTTCGAGACGGTTGCTGGGAATATCAATAATGCATTGACAGACAAATCACAAATGGCGTTGTCAGAAAATACAGCGAAACAATTATTCGGTGACGATTACAAAAGCAGTATTGGAAAAACAGTAAAGAAAGACCAAAATGGCAATGTTTACACAGTTTCGTTGATTTATAAACTACCTGAAGAGAATTCAGTGTTCAAAGCAGATTATCTGACATTAGAAAATCAACCGAAAGATGATACGCAATGGATGAGCTATAGTTTCTTGGGACTTTTCAAAGTGAAACCAGGCACGGATATACAAAAACTGGAAGAGAAATTATCAAAACAACAGCAATACCACGAAGAAATTCTTTCTAAAAAATGGGGTTCCAAAGTCGATAAGAAAAATCCCACCAAAGTATTTCTGACACCACTCACAAAAATGAAATTGGATGCCAAAGGCGATGGAATATCAAAAGGCGACAAGAAATCTTTGAAAATATTACTCGGCTTATCTGTCTTGATTTTGATCTTGTCCGGCATTAATTTAATCAATCTAAAAACCGCACAATCTGCTCAAAGAGCAAAAGAAGTTGGTGTCAGAAAAGCGGTGGGAGCTTCGAAGAAAAGCTTGGTCATTCAGTTTTTAATAGAAACTTTTATGATCTGTCTGGTAGCTTACTTTATTGCTTTCGCTTTGGTCGAGTTACTTTTACCTTCATACAACAAATATCTGGGCAAAGAGATTAAACTGAATGATCCTAATATTTTCATTGGCTCGGCAATTCTGTTGATTTTGTTCGCATTGTTTGCAGGCATTATTCCGGCCATTTATTTATCGAATTTCAAACCTATCAATACTTTGAAAGGCAATTTTTCCAGAAGTAAACACGGCGTTTGGTTGCGGAATTCTATCTTGACTTTACAACTGATAATTTCTTCATTTTTCATCATTTCTTCATTGATCATTCATTCTCAGGTAGATTTTATGATGAAGAAAGATCTCGGCTTCAAAGGCAATCAGGTTATTCAAATCGATTTCAAAAAGACCAATTACAATGAGAAAGATTACGATGTCAAAAAATATGAACTCCTGAAAAATGAGGTCCGAAAAATATCAGGCGTTGTCGAAACTACCGGTTCTGTGCAGTCTTTGGGAATGGGACTTCGTAACGCATCTGTAGCAAAATATGCTGCCGACACGACCAAAATGATCAACAATGTTGCAGTCGGTGGGATTGAGGAAAACTATTTCCGTTTTTACGATATGAAAATTGTTGCCGGCAATGATCTCAATTGGAAAAAAGCGTCTGACACGATCAGCGGAACAGTTATTAATGAAACGTTTGCAAAAAAAATGGGCTGGAACATTCAGCAGGCCGTTGGGAAAGAAATTCTTCCTGGTTGGGAAGACAAAAAGAAGTATAAAATTCTTGGCGTGGTCAAGGATTTCTATTATGGCGGTGTCGACAAACCGATAGAAGCTGCCGCTTTCTACAACTACGACAGAAATTGGGCAAAAAACAGTATGACCAATCTCCAGATCCGATTAGATGGAAACGATATCAATGGAACGATTGAGAGGATTAAAGAATTTTGGCTTACGAAAGCCGAGCCAGGTTATCCTTTCGATTATGACTTCATAGATAAGCAGTTTGCAAAAACTTATGAGAAATTTCAAAAACAGCAGACACTCTTCACAACTTTGAATATCGTGGTTTTGGTTGTTGCATTATTGGGATTGTTCGCGTTGTCATCATTGTTGATAGAACAAAAACTAAAAGACGTCGCAATCAAGAAAACCTTGGGTGCAGAAGAGAAAACCATCATTTGGGATTTGACAAGAAGGTTTTTGATCATTTGTTTTTTTGCTGTGATACTAAGCATTCCGATCAGTTATTATGCAATGAATGAATGGCTCAAAGATTTCGCTTACAGAATCGATATGCCCGTTTGGCCATACGTTCTGAGTATGATTTCTCTATTGATTTTAACTTTTGTCGTGGTAAGTTTCAAAGCTTATCGTGCTACGAAAATCAATTTGGTTAAACACCTAAAATATGAATAAAAGAACCCGAATGGGTTCAATATCAGTAGTCTTAGGTAAAACCTATGGAACAATAGATAGCAGAAAATCTATCAAATAATCAAAACAATGAAAAAACTATTCTTCATATTCATCATCAACCTTTTCCCGGCGCAGCAAAGTTGGACCTTAAAACAATGTCTGGATTATGCCTCCGCCAATCATCCTTTAGTAAAGCAATCGTCTGTAAATATTCAAAAAAATGACCGATGGGTTTCCGCATCAAAAGGAATGTTGTTGCCGTCTGCAGAAGTAGGAATCAATCATAATTATAACTTCGGAAACGGAATCAATCCGCAGAACAATCAGCGTGAAAGTATCAATACGCAAAACGACAATTTTTACGCACAAGCCAATTGGGAATTGATGAACTGGCGCAATTACCTCAATATTTCATTATCCAAAATCAATCGTGAAACGTCAACTTGCCGAATGAAACAAGCGCAAAATGAGGTGAAACTAAATGTTATCCAAATGTTTTTCAATTATCATAACAGCAAAAGCTGGTTAGAAGTTTTGGAAACCCAAATCTCCGGAATCGAGGATCAGATCAAACGCACCGAAAAAGAAGTCGAAATCGGAAATCGACCAAAAAGTGATGTGTACGACATCAAAGCCAACCTCGGAACTCTGCAGGAGCAATGGGTTTCCGCAAAAAATTCCAGAGATTTGTCCAAAATTAATTTGCTAAATGCTTTGGCTATCACAACAGATTCTTTGGATTTCAAAATGGAAGATGACGCGCTTGCAAGCTCCAATTTCAATGACGCTGATTTCGTGAAAAATCTTTTGGAGAAAAATCCGGCTTATCAATCGATTCAGACAGAGATCAAAGCACAGCAAAAAAATGTAGCCATCGCAAAATCTGGATATTTACCAACTTTGAATGGCTCGTACAATTGGTCTAGTTTCTACAGCAAAACCTTGGGCGAGTCGGCAGATGCATTTTCTGACCAATTCAAACGAAACAAAAATCAACAGGTTGGATTCGGTCTCAATATTCCGATTTTCAACAAATTGCAAGTTAAAAACAATGTTGAGATTGCCAAATTGAATGTCATCAATTCCAATTACGACAAGGAAATCGTGATTAATAATCTCACGCAAAGCATCAATTCCATAAAAGCACAATTCCAAAACTCCGAAGAAAAATACACTTTGCTCCAGGCCAATTTCGAAAACCAAAAACTATCTTTCCAAAAATCTGAAGAGAAATACAAAGAAGGTTTAATGGACGCTTACACCTTTTTTGTGGTCAGAAACAACTGGCTTCAAGCGAATTACAATCTTATCAACAGCAAAAACGAAGTCATCCAACAAACCGAATTGCTCAAAGTTTTCGAATCCGGATTTTAAAGATGTGAAAAATGTCAGTCTGAGCGCAGTCAAAGACTTTCACACCAATTTCAAAACATACATTATATTATTTTCTCACGAATCCTTCCGACGGCTCACACTTCGGAGGGATTTTTCTTTTTAATAATTATTTGACTACGTCGAACCACTTTGTTAGGTTTGGGCGCCTTTATCCGCCTTCCGTTCCCGCTATTTTTGCCGACCCTAAAACCAGCCACAAAAAATGAGCTCCACTCAAGTCGGGGCGCGCTTCGCAGAGTTGAAACATTATTTTAAAGATCGAAGATTAAAAAAACTTACGTGTTCTTATGTGACTTTATATTCAATTACAATTAAACTTAAGTGTTAAATGATACAATAATATTTGAAGACTTTAGATTAAAAATCCCTCGTTTTTTCAATTTAAAAATCGCATTTTTGCAAGCCTTATTTCCAAACTGAAAATGAAACGTCTTGACGTTCCATTTGACCTTTAAAGAAAATAGAATCCTCAAATGAAACTTTGTATAGCCGAAAAACCCAGCGTTGCCCGTGATATTGCCAAAGTTTTGGGAGCCAATAATCCCAAAAGCGGCTATATGGAAGGAAACGGCTATTGTGTCACCTGGACTTTCGGACATCTTTGCACCCTGAAAGAACCGCAGGATTATGCACCACATTTCAAATCCTGGGATTTAATTTTCCTGCCCATCATTCCCAAACAATTCGGAATCAAATTGATTGATAACAATGGCGTTGAGAAACAATTCAACACCATCGCAAAATTGGTGCAGGAATGTGATGAGGTCATCAATTGTGGTGATGCCGGGCAGGAGGGAGAGCTCATCCAGCGTTGGGTTCTGCAAAAAGCAAAATGCGACAAACCAATGAAACGTCTTTGGATTTCGTCCTTGACAGAAGATTCTATAAAAGAAGGTTTTGAAAATCTGAAACCTGCAGAAGATTACAAAAATCTGTATCAGGCGGGAAACGCAAGAGCAATTGGCGATTGGCTTCTGGGAATCAACGCTACAAGATTATTCACCAAGAAATTTGGAGGAAACAAAGCGGTTTTATCGATTGGACGCGTTCAAACGCCGACTTTGGCAATGCTTGTTCAGCGTCAAAAAGAAATCGATGCGTTTTCTCAGGAAGAATATTGGGAACTGAAAACGAAATACAGGGATGTTCTTTTTAGCGCATCAATCGATAGATTAAAAACCTTAGAAAAAGCAGAAAAAGGTTTAGAATATCTCAAGAATAATCAATTCGAAATTGTCTCTTTCGAAATTAAGGAAGGAAAAGAAAAAAATCCAAGATTATTCGATTTGACGGGACTTCAGGTGGAAGCGAATAAGAAATTTGGTTTCTCTGCGGAACATACGCTTAATTATATTCAAAGTCTTTACGAGAAAAAACACACAACTTATCCAAGAGTTGATACGACTTATTTATCAGAAAACCTCTATCCAAAAATTGGTGGAATTCTGAAAAGTATGACGATTTACTCAGACTTGATTTCGCCCTTACTTTCTCAGCCAATCCCGAAAACGAAAGCGGTTTTCGATGATACAAAAGTGACGGACCACCACGCCATCATTCCGACAGAAATTCCGCCTTCATCAAACTTGAGTCGAGAGGAAAAATTAATTTATGATTTAGTAGCCAAACGATTCATCGCTGTTTTTTATCCAGAATGTAAAATTTCAAATACTTTGGTGGAAGGTCAAGTCGGGACAATTCCCTTCAAAGCTTCCGGAAAACAAATCCTGGAACCAGGCTGGCGAGCGGTTTATGCAAAAGACAAAAAAGAGGAAAAGGACGAAAAAGATAAAGACGAGGAACAAACAATTCCGGAATTTGTAGCGGGCGAAAATGGCGACCACACACCTTTGATTCATCAAGGAAAAACCTCGCCACCAAAACCTTACACAGAAGCGACATTGCTGAGAGCAATGGAAACTGCAGGGAAACAAGTGGAAGATGAGGAACTCCGCGAAATGCTCAAAAACAACGGCATCGGAAGACCATCAACCCGAGCCAACATCATCGAAACTTTGTTCCGACGAAAATACATCGAACGTAAAAAGAAAAACCTTGTCGCAACCTCGATTGGTATTGATTTGATTGACACGATTGAAGATGAAGTTTTGAAAAGCCCAGAACTCACAGGAGAATGGGAATCCAAACTCCGCAGAATCGAAAAAGGTGAGTACGAAGCCAACCAATTCAAAGACGAATTGATAGAAATGGTAACGGAACTTACGCGAAAAGTCATTAGTTCAAAAGGAAAAGTGATCAATTTTGAGGAAGAAAAACCTCCACCGCCAAAAGAAAAAGTACCAAGAGTAAAAACGGAGATCATCTGGACAGAAACCCAATGTCCAAAGTGTAAATCCAATATGTTGATGAAAGGAAAAACGGCCATCGGCTGTTCGGATTTCAAAGCTTGTGGCTTCAAAGTCTCATTTGAAATACTTGGAAAAAAACTGTCGGAAAAGCAACTACAGGATTTGATTCTGAAAAGCAAAACATCCAAACTAAAAGGTTTCACAGAAGGCCAGGAAGAAGGTGTTTTAATTCTGAATGATGATTTTTCCGTTGGCTTAAAATAAAAAATCAAACCCTTCACGCATCGATTTCTGAAAACCTTTTTTGCAGATAATTCCTTATTATTTGCTCAAATTTCTTTAATTTGCAATGCTAAAAATAATTTCAACAATGATTATTCAACCAAGAACAAGAGGATTTATATGTTTGACTGCGCATCCTGATGGAGCGCTTCAAAGCGTAAAAAATCAAATAGAATATGTAAAGTCCAAAGGTGCCATCAAAAACGGACCAAAAAAAGTTTTGGTCATCGGTGCTTCTACAGGTTTTGGACTTTCTTCCAGGATCACAGCGGCTTTCGGTTCAGATGCTGCTACAGTGGGTGTTTTCTTTGAGAAACCAGCTTCTGAAGGGAAAATGGGAACTGCTGGCTGGTACAATTCTGCCGCTTTCGAAAAAGAAGCGCAGGAAGCCGGACTTTACGCCAAAAGTATCAACGGTGATGCATTCTCAGACGACATCAAAAAACAAACAATCGAGCTAATCAAAAAAGATCTTGGTCAAATTGATCTGGTGGTTTACAGTTTGGCTTCTCCAAGAAGAACGCATCCAAAAACTGGCGTTGCACATTCATCTGTTCTTAAACCAATTGGAAATTCTTACACCAACAAAACGGTTGATTTCCACACAGGCGTAGTTTCTGATGTGACGATTGCTCCTGTTGAAAACGAAGAGGATATTCCTAACACGGTTGCCGTAATGGGTGGCGAAGACTGGAAATTCTGGATGGAGGATTTGAAAGCGGCTGGCGTTTTAGCTGACGGCGTTCAGACGGTTGCCTATTCTTACATCGGCCCTGAGCTGACTTTCCCAATCTACAGAAACGGAACCATCGGTCAGGCGAAAAACGACCTTGAAGCGACTGTAACAGTTCTAAATGACCTTCTAAAAGACCTTAACGGAAAATCTTATGTTTCTGTGAACAAAGCTTTGGTAACGCAGTCTAGTTCAGCGATTCCTGTAGTTCCATTGTATATTTCTCTACTTTATAAAGTGATGAAGGCAAAAGGAACGCACGAAGGAACCATTGAGCAGATCCAAAGACTTTTTGCTGATAGATTATACACAGAAAATGGCGAAGTTCCTTTGGATGAAGCTGGTAGAATCCGCGTTGACGACTGGGAAATGGCAGAAGATGTACAAGCAGAGGTGGACAGATTGTGGAAGGAAACGACAACCGAAAACCTTTCTGAAATCAGTGATATCGCTGGTTATAGAAAAGAATTCTTCAACCTTTTTGGCTTCGAAGTAGACGGGATCGATTATGAAAAAGATGCAAACGAGAATGTTCAAGTTCCAAGTATTGAAGCTTAATTAAGACTAAGAGATAATAGACTGATAGATAATAGATTTGTTAAGTTCTTAAATTAAAACAAAAACGGCTACTTTTCCAGTAGCCGTTTTTTATTCTTGAGTTTTTGTTTCTTTCAATTTGGTATCGTAATCGTGCAGAATGTTGTGTTCCGGAGTCTGCTCGATGGCGTGCATGATCTTGTCCAGGATCTCAGTCGCCGATTCGTTGTCGTAATCAATATCCAAAACCGGTTTGAACTCCATCGTCGGTTTTACGCCTGTTACTTTTATCTTCAAACCTTTCTTGTCAAATGCACGTCGGAAACCATTGATCTTGATCGGAATGACGGTTGGTCTTTGATTCTTGATGAGTTTTGCCGTTCCTTTTCTGCCTTGTGCAAAAGCGGAAGTTGTACCTTGGGGAAATGTGATGACCCAGCCATTATCGAGGGCTTTCATAATATTTTCAATTTCGGATAAGTCAACCATTCTGTTGACATTTTTACCTTCGGCGCGCCAAGTTCTTTTGACTGTGATCGCTCCGGCAATTTTAAAAATTCTTGCAAGAATTCCCTTATTCATCGTTTCTTCTGCCGCAACATAGTAGAAATCGACTTTTGGGTTTAGAAGATAGACTGGATTTTTTATCGTGTTGTGATAACCATTATTTACCGCGCAGAAAGCGTGATACATCGCGGCAACATCAGCAAAATAAGTTTGATGATTGGAAACGAAAAGGACATTGCTGTCTGGCAGATCAGAAAGATTTTCTGTTCCTGTGATCTTCAGTTTATTAAAGCCATTGAATCTCCTGTAAGAAACCACGCCAAGAATGAAGATGATCACTCTTTTCAGAATATAAATATTTCCAAAAGAATCGGTAAAAATATTTTTTTTTGCCATTTACGTTTAATTAGTTTTGAGACTAAAAATCAATGTGATGTGTTGAAAGTGATAACCAATTTCCGTTCCTAAGCTGTAGGAATCTGTGCAAAACTAAACATTTTTTAATAAGTTACTGAATTCGCTGAGTATCATAGAGGTAGCGCCCCAGATGATGTAACCATTAAAATCGATGACTGGAACTTGCGCTCCGTTTGTTGAAGGCAATACCATATTTTTTGGCTGGTCTGGAAGACTTAATAAAGACGAGATCGGAAATTCTATCAATTCCACAGCTTCACTTTCCTGAAGGAAAAATTCTGGATTTTTCTTGGTGTAGGAAACAAAGGAATGAACATAGAAATTACTAGGTGGAATATATATCGGTGACATTTCTCGAATGATTCTCACATAATGTTCCTCGATTCCCAATTCTTCCGACGTTTCACGTTTTGCCGTGTGAGCAAAGTCCAAATCTTCTTTTTCATTTTTTCCGCCTGGCAAAGATATTTGTCCGCTGTGTCGATCTCTTTCGTTTTGAGAACGTACGATCAATGGAAAATGCCACTCGTTATCTTTTAAATAAAGAAGAATGTTGACGGCTGCAAATTTCGGATTCTTCGTCAGGATGTCTTCATAACTGTAAACAGGACGATAAGGCGGAGAATAGATCTTGTGTGCATTCTCGCCCAATAGTTCCGCGCTTTTTATATCTCTGAGTAAATCTTTTCCGAAGGTCTGCATCTCTCAAAGATAAGAAAAATATCAATAATTTTTATCGCAAAGTCGCAAAAGTTGTCTCTACAAAAGAAGAAAAAGTCGCAAAGATTGGCTTTGCGACTTTTAAAATATTATCGATTCAAAAACTTGCTTGCGTCTTTGCGTTTTTGTTTTACTTAAAGCGAAATCCCACGTCCTGCATAGAAATCCAGAACTTTTATGCTGAAGAGATAGTTGTATTTTGCCTGAGCCACAGAACCTTGCGCATTGGCGTAATTATTTCTCGCCATCGTTACATCATAGATTGTGGAACGTCCGGCATCATAACTTTTTGTGGCGAAATCTAAAGCCAATTTTGTACTTCTCTCAGCTTCCATAGCAGAAACATATATTTCGTAATTTGAATCTGCGTTGAACTGCGCTTGCTGAATATCCTGCTTCAATTGGAATTTTTGTTGCTCCAAATTATTCTTGGCCACCAGTTCATTGATCTTCGTTTGCTCCACTTGAAGTTTCGTGATTCCTTTATTAAAAATCGGAATGTTTGCCGTTAAACTAAGTTGTTGTCCGAAGTTATCACTGTATTGCTGGGTGAAATTTCTTTCTGTAACGGCAACAGGATTTCCCACTGCATCCAGACCGTAACCAAGGGTGTTCTTGTTCAAAAGATTGTTGTAAAAACTTCCAATTCCTGCAGAGGCGCTTATCGTTGGATAAAAATTGGTTCTTACAACTTCGGTTTGAGCTTCTGCAGCTTTGATTCTGGTTTCAGCTGCTTTTATGACAGGTTGAGAGCCGTAGGCAATGTTCAAAACTTCATCTACAGTTTCTGTTTGAGGCGTCAATTCATCCGGAACAGGAATGTCGACCACGTCAAAGGTTTTATAATCCTGAAGTTGTAAGATCTGCGCCATTGCAAACAAAGCTTTGTCCACATTGATCTGCGCTGTTTTCACATTTTGCTTTTCTCTGGCGAGAGAGGCGGTTGCTTCTGCTAGAACCGTTTGCGCAGTTGTTCCGACATCGGTGGTGATCTTAGCTCTGTCATAAAGCTTTTGCGCATTTTCCATCGCGCTTTCAGAGATTTTTTTGATCTCTCTGTTTAGCATGACATTCAAATATTGTTGAGCGATTTGAAGTGCGATGTTATTTTTTATCGTTTCGATGTCCTGTAAACTTGCCTCGACATCGAAGCCTGTTTTTCTTACCGTTTTCTCAAGCCTTCCGTTGTTGTAAACCAAAATATTGGCGCCAACATTTGCACCGTTGTAGTAGCTGTCGTTTCGGATACTTGTGGTTCCTACCAAAGATTGTCCGAAATTGGCATTGTTGGAGATCGTTCCGGAAACCGAAGGCAGATATTCTCTCTTTGCCATTTCAAGATTTTTTGTCTGCACATCTTTGTTGTAAGCCTGTGCCTGAACCTGCAGATTATTTTTGATCGCATAATCCACACATTCCTGAATGGTCCATTTCTTCTGAGAAAACCCCAAAACTCCAATAGACAAAAGCGAAATACAAAAAACTTTTTTAAGCATAAGAGAAAAATTATATACAATAAGACTTCGGAATTGTGAAAATGTTACGTCGAAAAAAAAATAATTTGGGCGTGCCCCATTTTTTTTCATCGCCGAGGTCCCTCCGCAAAAAAAATGGTTCGGTCTACGGGCAGTCGCTCTTTTTTATTTTTGCCACCCTTCGAGAGCCTCAGGATGACAAAAATAAAAAAGAGCTCCAACAAAGCCCTCCGCCCTCACGCGCTGACGCCTCTATTCAACAGTCTACCTTGTTTCATATTTCAATTATGATTTGAGTTTTCAGTTTTTTTGATCTTTTAATTATTTCATTGTAACAATTTCATATTAACATTTACTTATATGTAAAATCCAGACAATGTCTCATCCGATTCTGAAAATAGAAGATATCAACAAATCCTACGATACAGGCAAAAGCAAACTTCATGTTCTGAAAGGCATCAACCTGAATATCGAGCAAGGCGAGTTTGTCTCTATCATGGGAAGTTCCGGTTCCGGAAAATCTACTTTGCTGAACATCATCGGAATATTGGATGAAGCTGATAATGGTGTTTATGAATTGGACGGCGTTCCCATCAAACATTTGACAGAAGTAAAAGCGGCGGAATATAGAAGTCGTTTTCTTGGATTTATCTTTCAGTCATTTAATTTGATCAACTATAAAACGGCTTTGGACAATGTGGCTTTGCCTTTATATTATCAAAATGTCTCCCGAAAAGAAAGAACCAAACGCGCCGAAGAATATCTGGAAAAAGTAGGACTTCTAGCTTGGGCAAATCACCTTCCAAGCGAACTTTCGGGTGGACAGAAACAAAGGATCGCCATCGCAAGAGCACTCATCACAGACCCAAAATTGATTCTAGCAGATGAGCCAACTGGAGCTTTGGATTCCAAAACCACGCATGACATTATGAAGCTCCTTCAGGATATCAACAAAGAAGGAAAAACAATTGTCGTGGTAACACACGAACCCGATGTCGCGGCACAAACCAAAAGAAATGTCGTCCTCAAAGACGGCTTGATAGAAAGCGATACATTCATTGATCAAATAGTATTATAATAGTAGTTATTAAGTAAAACAGTTAATTAGTGATCAGTTTTTTACATCATTTATAAAGTTATCTTATTAAAAATAATTAACCAACTAACAACAAACTCACCAACAACCCAAAAATTATGTTTGACTTAGACCGCTGGCAAGAGATATTCAGTTCTATTCGCAGTAATGTATTGCGGACGGTACTTTCCGGGTTTACTGTGGCTTTGGGATTGTTTATTTTCATCGTGTTGTTCGGGATTGGAAATGGTCTCAATAACTCTTTTGCGAAAGCATTTACAAGAGATGCGACCAATCTGATCATGCTTTTCGGTGGCAAGACGACCATTCCTTACGCAGGATTACAGTCGGACAGACAGATCACTTTCAACAATGATGATTTTGAGGAAATCGTAAAAGAAAGTGAAGGTAAATTAGAATATGCTTCCCCAAGATATACGACAAGTCTTACCGTGAAATATGGAAAAGAAAGCGGTGGTTATCAGATCAATGGTGTTCTAGGCGATGAAAAATTTTTGGAGAACAGAACCATGATCGATGGGCGGTACATCAATGAGCGAGATAATGAACTGAAACAAAATGTAGCTTCCATCGGAAGAATGGTCTGGCGGGATCTGATCCGAGACGGAAATCCAATTGGGAAAGATCTGGAGATCAACGGGACAATGTTCAAAGTGGTTGGTGTTTTCTCGGATCCGGGTGGTGACTGGGACGAGCGACATATCTCGATTCCACTTTCTACACTTCAGCAAATGAAGAAAAGCTCTGATACAATCAGCACGGTCATGCTTTCTTACAATCCTAATATGACACCAGAAGAAGGTGTGAAATATGGTGATGAACTGGAGAAAAAGGTAAAAGCAAGACATAAGATCTCACCCGAAGATCAGCAAGGAGTCAGGATTAATAACAATGCAAAAAATACGCAAGATTCGTTCGCATTCCTTTTTGTGATCACTGCAGTTGTAGGATTTATTGGTCTTGGAACTTTGCTTGCGGGAATCATTGGGATCAGTAATATCATGGTATATATTGTTAAGGAAAGAACCAAAGAAATAGGTGTCAGAAAAGCCATTGGTGCAAAACCAGGCGGAATCGTAGCCTTAATCCTTCAGGAAAGTATTGTGATCACGGTGATTTCAGGGTTTGTTGGCGTTGGACTTGGCGTTTTAGCTTTAAAGTTAATAGGAAACAATCTCGAAGATTACTTCATCTCAGAACCTTCTGTTGGTTGGGGATTGATCATCGCTGCATTTTTCTGTTTGCTCCTTTCAGGTACAATTGCCGGTTTTGTCCCAGCTTACAAAGCTTCGAGAATCAAACCGATTGAAGCATTAAGATCAGAATAAAAATTAAGAGTCAAGAAACAACCATCAACCAAAAATGAATATACTTTTCAAAAGAGATACCTGGCAAGAAATCTATTATTCCCTTCGGAATAATAAGCTCAGAACATTTCTGACGATGATCGGCGTTGGTTGGGGAATGTTCTTGTATGTGAGTTTGTTGGGGGCGGCAAACGGAATGGAAAATGGGTTCAACAGATTGTTCTCAGGTTTTGCTACCAATTCCGTTTTCCTTTGGCCTCAAAGTACAAATATTCCGTACGAAGGTTTTCCAAAAGGCAGAAAGATGGATCTTCATTTGAAAGATATAGAATATATCACCAAGAAGGTTCCTGAAGTCGATTATATCTCACCTCAAAGTGTGCGAGGGAATTTTGGGACGCCTGGCGATCAGATCTCTAGAAACGGGAAGAAAAATACGTATATGATCACAGGGGATTTTCCTGTTGGTAATCAGATCTCAAAGAAGAAATTATTGTTTGGAAGATACATCAATGATGCCGATATCCAGTCCAAAAAGAATGTGATCGTGATAGGAGAGGAGATCTACAAAAATCTCTTCGATGCCAAGAAGAATGAAAATCCAATTGGGAAATCTGTCAATTTGAAAGGCATATTTTTCAATGTTATTGGTGTTTTCCGAGTGCCAAGAGGCGGCGGAATGGAGAATGACCAATCGGCGTATATTCCGTTTTCGACCTATTCCGGAATGTATAACGAAGGTGATAAAGTTGGTTTCTTTGCAATTGTTGGTAAACCTAATGCAGAAGCGGCAATTGTCGAAACAAAAGTGAAAGATGAATTGAAAAAAATCAATCATGTTTCACCGGAAGATACGAATGCGTTTGGAAGTTTCAATCTGGCTAAGGAATTCAAAAAGGTGACTGGATTTCTGACGGGAATGCAATTACTGACCATTATCGTGGGAACGTTAACGATTCTGGCTGGTGTCATCGCCATATCGAATATTTTATTAATCACAGTAAAAGAAAGAACAAAAGAAATCGGAATCAGAAGAGCTTTGGGCGCAAAACCATCGGAGGTCAGGAATCAGATCTTGCTGGAAAGCGTTGTAATTACGTTATCATCGGGATTATTGGGATTCTTATCAGGAATTTTCTTACTTATCATTCTGAATATTGCAACGATGAACAATGATGCTTTTCCTTTTTACAATCCAACGGTAGATTACGGGAACGTTTTTTCTGCCATGGGAATTATGATCTTCCTTGGACTGATCATCGGATTGATCCCAGCGCAAAGAGCGGTTAAAATACGACCAATCGAAGCTTTAAGGACTGAGTAAACTAATAATCAACAATTAATTAAACAAACTATATTTCTACATAATGGAAAAGGAAAAAAAGAAATTTACATTCAAAAAGGCATTGTCCATATTTCTGGGATTGCTGTTCGTTGTGGCTTTGGTTGGCGGAATCGGTTATCTCATCAAATCAAATTCTGCAGAAAACGAGGTTTTTCTAACCAGAAAACCAACAATCCAAAACCTGGATGACAAAGTGATGGCCACTGGAAAAATAGAACCACGTGAAGAAATTGAGATCAAACCAAATATTGCGGGGATCATTCAAACGATCAGCGTGGATGAAGGTGATAAAGTACAAGCTGGACAATTGATCGCAACTATCAGAATTGTTCCTAACATTACTGAAGTTAATAACGCCACGATGCAGGTTAGCAACTCACAGATCCAATTGGCGAACGCAAAGATCAATGTAGCGAATCAGCAGAAACAATATGAGATGCAGGCGAAACTGTACAAGCAAGGCGTAATCTCCAAACAGGAATATATCACTGCTGAACAACAGTTGCAGACTACGACACAACAACAAAAATTGGCAGTTCAAAGTTTGAATGCAGCGCAGAAACAATTGCAGATCGTAAGAACTGGTGCAACGCCGGAACTTCAAAGTATGGCAACGACACAGATTCGTGCAAAAGCGGCTGGAACGGTCTTAGAGATTCCTGTAAAAGTAGGTAGCCAGGTGATCGAGGCGAACTCCTTCAATGCTGGAACTACGATCTGTTCTATTGCTGACCTTAATTCATTGATCTTCAAAGGTGATATTGATGAGGCGCAGGCTGGAAAACTGCAGCAGGGAATGGAAATGAAAGTGGTAGTTGGTGCTTTGCAAAATAAATCTTTCCCTGGAAAATTGACACTTATTGCACCAAAAGGAAAAGAGGAGAGCGGAACCATCAAATTTGCTGTAGAAGGTGATGTTTACAACAAAACCGGAGATTATATCCGTGCAGGATTCAGTGCCAACGGAGAGATTTTGCTAAGTTCTAAGAAAAACGCACTACTTTTGGATGAATCACTTATTCAATATGAAAAAGCGTCTGGCGGAAAAGACAAAGCTTTTGTTGAGGTAAAACAGCCGAACGGAAGCTTCAAAAAAGTATATGTGAAGTTAGGTTCTAGTGACGGGATCAATGTTCAGATCCTATCCGGAATCGATAAAAATGCAGAAGTTAAAGTCTGGAATCCTTCTGACAAAGACAAGGAGGAGTTGAAAGACAAAAAGAAATAGACCTTTAAATTATAATTGTTAAAAAGATCCGTCTCGTATTCATAGCGAGACGGATTTTTTGTTTGCAGTGGTGTTGCATCGCTTTCCGTGTAAAGCGCTGATGTCAGATTAACATTTTATTTCCCAGCAGATTTTCGGGTATCAATGAACTCGTAAGATTCGGTATTCATGTCCATACTGTTATGTACCGCTTTGAATTTGATATGATTGTTATCTAGCACGTCATAGGTGTAAATATCTGTCATGCCAGATTCTGAATGGGCTTCATAAAATTTGTCATCCTGTATCCACCAGGTTCCGGTTTCAACGTTTTTATTGGTATTTCCGTCTTGCGTGAATGTAAAGTCAAGGACAAAAGTACCATCGGTATTTCTGGTCATCACCCATTCCTTCGTCATGCCTTCCATCTGCTTGTCGGCTTCGGAACCAGCCCAGACTCCTGCCAGTCTAGGATCTATTTGTTTCCCATTGGGTAACGTGGAGGCTTTGCTGCCACAAGAGATCAGGAAAATACTGCAAAGTAATACAGTGATGTAATTGGTAATCAGTTTCATTTTTTTTAATTTTAAATATAATTAAATATTGTTTAATAAAAAAATCCTGCAATTTTTTTTGCAGGATTTTTCAAATCTGTTATTCCCAGAATTATATTGGCGCTTGTTGGTCATCGCCACTTGCGTTGGAGTTGATATCTTTTTTGCGTTTGGGCTGTTCTATCTTTTCTCCTTGTTTGAATTTATAAGTGAAAGAAAGCGCAAACTGTCTTGGTTGCCATTGCATGTAATTTTCTGAAGTGAAGTCACCATTATAATTCACCATTCGCATTGCTCTTGTGTTGAAAACATCCTGAATGTTGAATGAGATGGTTCCATTTCCGTTTAAGACCGTTTTGGATGCGCCAAAGTTAACTGCGTACATCGATTTTCTGTCCTGGCTGGCTGTTTTTCTTGGACCGCCATAAAATCCTTGAACCTGAAAACTTAATGTTTTATCAAGCTTGAAAGTAGAAGTTAATCTAGATCTCATGGAAACGCCTTTCCCGTCAAACGGTAAAGATTCTTTCATTAGAATTGGGTCGAAATAATCTCCAGTCGTACTATATCTGAATCCATCTACATTTCCTAAGAACTTCAGCCATTTTGTAGCATCCCAACTGAAGTTTACCTCTAATCCAATTCTGTCATCTGTTCCCACATTCACAGGCTTTGTATGGATAACATTTGTTGGGTCACCATTAATTAGTTCAGTTTTACTGTAGGTAATTGTCTTTACATCATCAGTTTGATGTCTATAATAAAGGGTAGGATTAATGGTAAAACTTTTTTTAGAAATACTGTAACCGAATTCGTAAGAATCTACGTAGGATGGATTTAGGTCTATATTTCCGTCAAAAATGTTCAGGTTGTTATTGTAGCTAGGATTCGGAATCATAAAGAACGAACGCGGCCTGTCTATCCTTTTGGAATAGTTCACAAGGAACTGGTTGTCTTTGGAGATCTCATAGCTCAAGAAAATACTTGGGAAAAGATTGTTGTAATTCTTCTTTTTGTTGTCAATCGGCTCTGTATATAATTCTTCACCTGGTTTTAGCAAGTTTTCATAATTGATGGTTACATTTGACATCTCATCTCTCAGACCAACTTGATAACCAAGTTTTCCTATCTTACTTTTAAACTGAAGATAAAATGCGTTGAACATCTCCTTATAATTAGCGGTGTAAGAATATAAGCCTAAATAGCGCAAATCCGGGTTGGTGCCGCTACTTTCCTGAACCATATTATTATAGTCATTCTCGTTAACATCTAATCTGTAACCGGCACTTAAACTGGAGTATTCTCCAATAGGTAATTCGTAGTCCAATTTACCAACCAAAGTTTTATTGATGGTCTTCTGATTGATAATGTTTAGTAGATTAAAGGCATCATTCTTTGTTTCATCAATGCCTGTATAGTTATTTGAACGGTTTCTTTGTAAACTTAATGACAGGGAAATGTTTTGTCCTTTGTCATCAAATTTGTGATCTACTCCAAAATCTCCTTGGAAAGCCAAATTGGTACTTCTTCCAGTATTTTCTCTCTGAGTAAAAATAGATGTATCTCCAAAATAATTTTCGTTGGTATTTGTATATCCATTACTGTCATTGCTAAAAGTCCTTACAGTACCTGAAGCATTGACGGAAGTTTTTTCATTGATATCGTAAAGTAGTCCGGTCGTGGCGTTGTAATTTTCACTTTTGCTTTTAGTGATGGCATCTGAGTGTCTGTTATTAAGATCACCAGTTAAACCTTCGTAATAATTAATGTCATTTCTATTGGTGTTTTTAGATTCACGGTAACCACCACCACCATTTACAAATACTGTCAGGTCGCCTTTTCTCCAACTAAGGTTAGTATTAAGATTGGTTTGAGGTAGATAGCCTAAAGTACCTGTAACACTTCCGTTGAAACCTGCTTTTTTACTTTTCTTTAAAATAATATTAAGAATACCTGCTGTTCCGCTCGCTTCAAATTTCGAAGATGGATTGGTGATCACCTCGATTTTCTCGATCTGATCTGCTGGGATACTTTGCAATGCGTTTGCACCATCATCGATTCCAAGTAATGCAGAAGGTTTCCCATTGATTAGGAACTTTACATTACTACTTCCTCTCATAGAAACGGAACCATCGGTACCAACTTCAACAGAAGGAACGTTTGACAAAACATCCTGCAGACTTCCACCTTTACTTACAATATCTTGAGATGGATCATAGGTTCTTTTATCAAGTTCTACCTTATATGGTTTTGTAGAAGCTGCTGTGATCACCACGCCTTGGATATCTGTAGTATTCGTGAGATTTGTTTTTCCTGCAGAAACAATCACAAAAGGTGCAATGGCCCCCGCTTTTTCAACTCTGATTGTCTGGGTGAATTTTTTATAGTCCACAGCTTCTATGCTGACGTCATAGCTTCCGGGAGCCAGATCTAAGGTGTAATTTCCATCTGCATCTGCCAGTGCTGCATCGCTGAATTGTGAATTCTGTTGACTCGTAAATGTTACAGATGCATAGCCAATAGCGCCATTCGTATCTTTTACATTCCCTGTGATATTCACCTTCTGCTGTGCCATTAGAAAGCTTGCTGCTCCAATAGTTAGTGCCAAACCAAAAGCTTTCTTTTGAAATACACTTACAATTTCCGTTCTTTTCATTCCTAGTTTGTTTTTGAGCCGTTGCTCTATTTTATTTTATATCTTTCTTATCTAGCCAATCCTGGTAGACTTTCGCATTGATCGCATGTTCCGCTGCATTGTCCGTAAATTTATGGTAACCAAATCTCGCTGGATCGGCACACATAAAAATGTAGTTGTTGTTTTCCGCATCCAAAACGGCGTTCAGAGAATTCTTGTCTACGATACAAATTGGCCCTGGCGGAATGCCTTTGTTCGCATAAGTATTGTAAAGCGAAGGTTCCTTCAGGTGTTTATAATAAACTCTTTTGATCTGTAATGTAAAGTTGCTGGCCTTGTTCACTGCATAAATGACTGTTGGGTCACTTTGTAGTTTCATTCCTTTCTTATATCGATTCAGATAGAGTCCGGCAATGGTTTTCTGCTCATCTGGTTTTCCTCCTGATTCCTTGTAAACGATCGAGGCCAAAGCATAGATCTGGTCTCTTGTCAAGCCGGATTGTTTTTCTTTTGCAATTCTCTCCGCAGTCCAAAATGCTTTGTATTCATTATCGAATTTCTCAAAAAATTCTTTCGGCGTCACAGTCCAGAAGAAATCATAGGTGTTGTTGAAAAAATATTTTTTCAGATCTTCTGCATTTTTGTAACCTTTGCTAATAGCAATTTCATTTAATTGATCAGCGAATTTCGTTGAATCGATCTCTGTCTTTTTGGTCACGCGCCCGATCATTTGGTAAACATCATCGAAGTCTTTGATCCGAAAAGAATTAGGCGTTTGATTGCCAGCGATGATCATATTGACGATTTCGCGGTTGTTCATTCCCGATTTCAATTCGTATCGTCCTGGCTTATAATTTTCTCCAAGATTTTTGTCTTCGGCAATGCTTGTGAAATAATCTTTGTTTTTGATATAAGGCGAGATCGAATCTAAGATCCGTTGAGACTTCGCATTGTGAGGAATCAAGACAAATCCATCTTTCTCCACATTATTTCCGACATATTTATTGAAAAATCTAATTCCGAAAAATCCCAGAATGATGATGACAACAATAGATATTATAAGAATTACTTTTTTCATAGTTTAATTTGTAAAAGAGATCTAGAATTTTAAATCTTTTAATTTTTCAATTATTGAATCTTTGATGATAATGCAATATCTCCTTTAAAAACTTGATTTGCCGGACCTTCCAACCAAATATCACTGAAACCTTCGCCTTTTTTCTCAGCATAAACCTTCAGCTGTCCACCCAAAACCTTGACTGCAACAGAGGTTTGATTGTTTTTATCCATAAAAGTTAAAGCCGCAGCCGTAACTCCTGTCCCACAACTGTAGGTTTCATCTTCCACGCCGCGTTCGTAAGTTCTCACAAATAATTCTTTGTCCGAAAATGCTTCTACGAAATTGACATTGATTCCTTCTTTCTTATAAGTTTCAGAATTTCGTATTTCGTTACCAGTTTTGAAAACATTATAATTATTTAACATTTCCACGTACTTTATATAATGTGGAGAACCAGTATTCAAAACAAAATCATCACCGTCTCTGTCAATGGTTTTTACATCACCCATCTTTAACTTGATAATACCGTTCTTGATTTCCGCTTCGTGGATTCCATCGATGGCTGTGAAGGTTGTCTTATCTTCAATAATGTCCAAAAAATGAGCAAATGCAACCGAACATCGCGCGCCATTTCCACAGAAACTTTTGGAACCGTCAGAGTTATGATAATCCACTTCAAAATCCACATCTTGAGCCGTATTGATTTTAATCAATCCATCTGCGCCAATCCCAAATCTGCGGTCACAGAGCTTTTGTATTTCTTCAATAGATAGGTCGTCCCATTCGCCTAATCGGTTGTCGAGCATTACAAAATCGTTTCCTGTTCCCTGATATTTATAAAATTTCATTTTATTATTCTGAATATTAGTTGATTAATCTGATTTTCCATTACAAAAATCAAGCCTGTAAAATTACTGCTTTTAAAGACAATTTAATCTTGATCAATGTTATTTAAATTTAATCTAAAATGCCAATGGATTATAGAATTTCTCAATCTTACTATATCGATTTTTTTTAATTATTATACCTATCTTTGTTCGTCGGAAAAATGAAAGAAGATCAGTTACTCACACTCATCCTAAAAGCCCGAGACAAAGATCAAAAGGCTCAGACACAACTCATTAATTCTTTTTGGGTGGATGTGTTCTCCTTTGTGATGAACAAAGTGAAAGACGAAAATGATGCAGATGAGATCACGGTTTCGGTTTTTTCCAAGGTTCTGAATAAGTTGGAACTTTTTGATCCCAGCTTTCAGTTCAAAACCTGGATCCTGACGATCGCTCAAAATACGATCATCGATTTTTGGAGAAAAAGAAGTCGCGAAAACGAAGATCCAAATGCCAATTTACAAGACGTTAAAAATGAATTTGCAAGATCTCCCGAGGAATTATTGATTTCCGAGGAAGACCAGCAAAAGATCATCAAGATCATAGAAACAATGGATGCTAAAAATCAGGACATTATCCGTCTCAGATTTTTCGAGGAAAAAAGCATCAAAGAAATAGCAGAAGAACTCAATCTTTCTGTAGCCAATACAAAAGTGAGAATAATGCGCGCCAAAAAGATCTTGGCCGAATTATTAAAAGAAGACGAAACCGATTTTTAAATTTAAGATCAAAAATGGAGGATTTAATTCAACAAGATACAGCCATTCAAAAACCAAAATGGATCCGTGTAAAATTGCCAACTGGCAAGAATTACCGCGAACTGAGACATTTGGTAGATAAATATAAGCTGAACACGATCTGCCAAAGCGGAAGTTGCCCAAACATGGGCGAATGCTGGGGCGAGGGAACCGCGACGTTCATGATCCTTGGAAATATCTGCACCAGAAGCTGTGGATTTTGTGGTGTGAAAACAGGAAAACCTCTGGATGTAAACTGGGATGAACCAGAAAAAGTAGCGCGCTCTATCAAATTAATGAAGATCAAACACGCTGTTTTGACTTCTGTTGACCGCGATGATCTGAAAGATATGGGCTCGATTCTTTGGGGCGAAACTGTAAATGCTGTCCGTAGAATTTCACCAGGAACTACGATGGAGACTTTGATCCCGGATTTTCAAGGCATTACAAAACACCTTGACAGAATGGTGGAAGTTGCTCCAGAAGTGATCTCTCATAATATGGAAACCGTAAAACGCTTGACCAGAGAAGTGAGGATCCAGGCAAAATATGAAAGAAGCCTTGAGGTTTTGAGATATTTAAAAGAAGCTGGACAAAACAGAACCAAAACTGGCGTAATGTTAGGTCTAGGCGAAACTAGAGATGAAGTTTTCCAAACGATCGAGGATATCAGAAACGCCAAGGTAGATGTGATCACGATGGGTCAATATCTGCAGCCGAGCAAAAAACACCTTCCTGTGAAAAGTTTCATCACGCCGGAACAATTTGATGAGTATGGTGATTTTGCCAGAAGTTTAGGCTTCCGCCACGTAGAAAGTTCACCTTTGGTAAGAAGTTCTTATCACGCAGAGAAACATATTCATTAAGATTGAATTCAGATTTAAAATATAAAAAGACTCCTATATGGTAGTCATGGTCGGAAG
>NZ_LSHB01000055.1 GCF_001643375.1 Chryseobacterium sp. FP211-J200 | reverse complement strand
GAAATTAAAAAAGAGAAAAAACTGCCTGTTGTGCTCAGTAAACAGGAGGTTTGGCAGATGTTATCATGCTGTAAACTTTTAAAACATAAAATCTTAATCGGATTGCTTTACGGTTGCGGTTTGCGCTGTCTGGAAGTCAGAAATCTGCGTCTCTGTGATTTGGATTTTGACCGAAAACAGCTGAAAGTGGTTCAGGGAAAAGGCAAAAAAGACCGCTATTTGCCTTTGTCGGAACATTTGATTCGGGGTTTGAAAAAATATATTGAAGCGGAAAAACCGGAAGATTTTCTCTTTGGAGAACCTCGAGCAAATCGTGCAGGTGGAGAATTCGATTCAAGATATTCGCAACGTGGCGTACAATGGGCGGTGAAACAGGCTTCAAAAACGGCAAAAATATTGAAAGAAGTGAGTGTTCATACGCTTCGGCACAGTTTTGCGACGCATCTTTTGGAGGATGGGATGAACATTGTGAGCATCAAAAATCTCCTCGGCCACGAAAACATCGAAACGACCCTCGTTTACCTTCAAATCGCCCAACTTTCTACCCAAAAACTCTTCTCTCCACTGGATACTTTGTTTGAGGAATGCAGAGCGAAGTAGTTGGTTTTGAATTTGTTAAAAGCCAAAATTCAAGCTTTGAATTTAATGAAGATCAACGTTTAGAGATCTCAAAAATACAGTCTGCTCAACCTGGATCTCAACCTCGGTACGAAGTCGCTGATGTACTAAATATTTTAGGTTCAAAACTAGAAAATTTAGGATTAAATTCCTGGCAATTAAGAACTTTATTTGCGTTAAAAAAGTGCCGTACATCGGCTTTGGGCGGTCATATTGACGCTTGTGACGAATGCGGAAATATCAGCATCAGCTACAACTCCTGCCGAAACCGGCACTGCCCGAAATGTCAGGGCAAAAACCGCGAAAAATGGATTGAAAACCGGGAAACCGAACTGCTTCCAGTGCCTTATTTTACTCATTTTTTATTATTCGTTTTAATTGTATTCGTGATACGCTTCGCTTAATTCACGTGGTTTTTACCATTCCGGAAGTTTTAAATAAAACCGCACTTCATGCTCCGAAAATATTGTATGATATTTTATTTGAATCGGCTTGGGAAACGTTGCAGACGTTTGGTGAAAATCGAGGTTTAAAAATGGGAATGATCGCTGTTTTGCATACTTGGGGACAGGATCTGAGTCTGCATCCGCATTTGCACTGCATCGTTCCGGGTGGCGGCGTGGATGAAAACGGAGTTTGGAAAAACATCAGAAGCGACGGTAAGTTTTTGTTTCCTGTAAAGGCTTTGAGCAAAGTTTTCAGGGCTAAATTTTGTGAGAAACTGAAGGTTCGGTTATCATTGAAATGTAATAAAAATCAGACGGAAAATGATGAAAATCAATTTGAAAACCGAAAAAATGAAGCAGAAACTTATGAAAAACTCAGACAAAAACTTTGGGAAAAACCTTGGATAGTTTTCGCTAAAAAACCCTTTGGCAGCCCGAAATCTGTGGTGGAATATTT
>NZ_LSHB01000054.1 GCF_001643375.1 Chryseobacterium sp. FP211-J200 | reverse complement strand
TTATAATGCACTACGGGTTTGTTTAATATTATAGGCTTGAAATCTGATCAATCTATAAAAAATGTCAACAAAAAAACTCAGTGAATGGTACGCTACCGCTATTTGTGGAAATGATATCACTTCCTCCTGTCTCTATGTTTCGGCTCTGGCTATTGTAGCGGCAGGTCAGTATGCATGGATCGCACTTTTGATGGTGGCAGCGGTACTCTTTCTATTCAGAAAGATCTATGGCGAGGTGGTCGGAGCATTGCCCCTCAATGGTGGTGCATATAATGTTCTGCTAAATACCACGACAAAAAGTAACGCGTCTATCGCAGCCTGTCTTACCATCTTGTCTTACATGGCAACGGCTGTGATCTCCTCAAGCGAGGCGATGCATTACCTACATCATATTTTGCCATATTTCAATGTAAACATCGCAACATTCGTACTGTTGCTCATATTTCTGGGGCTGACTATTTTGGGAATTTCTGAAAGTGCCGTAGTAGCCCTGATCATCTTCTTATTCCATCTTGCAACAATGGGACTGTTGATTGGTTCCTGCTTTTTCTTTGTCTGGCAGCATGGATTCTCAATATTGATCGACAATTTTCATCTTCCTGCCAGAAATGGAAGTATCTTAACCGCTATTTTCTTTGGATTTTCAGCTGCTATGCTTGGGATCTCAGGATTTGAGAGCTCTTCAAATTTTGTGGAGGAGCAGGAGCGAGGTGTTTTTGCGAAAACATTAAGAAATATGTGGATCGCAATATCAGTGCTGAACCCGATGATTGCATTTCTTGTAATATGCATCATCCCCATATCGGCAGTAGAATCACACCAAAATTCTTTCTTAAGTTATATTGGTACTTTGACCGGTGGAAAATGGCTCGCTACGATCATTTCGATCAATGCGGTCTCCGTTTTAAGTGGTGCGGTATTAACTTCATTTGTTGGGGTCAATGGTCTTATCAAAAGGATGACATTGGACAGAATATTACCAAATTACTTTCTGAAAGAAAATAAACGTGGCAGTACATACAGGATCCTGATCCTTTTCTTTCTGCTGTGTCTTTCAGTGCTATTGGTGACCACAGGACAATTGGCACCATTGGCCGCTGTTTATGCTCTGTCTTTCCTGACTGTCATGGCATCATTTGCGTTAGGAAATATACTGCTTAAACTCAGAAGGTCTCGTCTGCCACGTCCGGAATACGCCAAACCCGGCGTTGTGCTGTTGGCTTTTGCCGCTATAATTATTGCTCTATACGGGAACATCATGACCAAGCCTCAATATCTTGTCACCTTTCTGCAATATTTTATTCCTTCGGTACTGATCATTCTGGCCATGCTGTTGCGAAAGGATATTTTGCATTTTATTGTTAATCTGCTTCAGTCGCTGTCGAAGAACTATAAAAAATACACGCTCACAAGACAGAGATCATTGTACCGGAGCCTGAAAAAACTCTATGAGCAGGATTTTGTTTTCTTCTCAAAAGGTGATGATATCGCGACATTAAATAAGGTGATGATGTATCTTCATGAGAATGAGGTGACTAATAAAATGAAAATTGTCACAGTACTTCATGAGGCCCAGCAGCCGGATCCGAAGTTTCTCGCAGATTTTGACACTCTGGACAGAGCTTATCCCGAGGTCGATATGGAATATGTGACTATACTGGGTGACTTCACACCGGAACTTGTCGAGGAACTCAGTAACAAATGGGGAATCCCAAAGAACTTTATGTTTATCAGCAGTCCAGGGGAAAAATTCAGTTACAGAGTTGATGAACTTGGAGGAGTAAGGCTTATTTTGTAATTACAAAAAGCAAATTAAGATTAGCTCAAGAATAGATTCTGTACCTTAAACTGCCTGGTAAAAAGGCAGTTAAAAAAATACATCTTAAAAAGAAGGCCGCAGTAATCTCTGTGGTCTTTATTAATTTAATCTCCTTATGGATTATGTGATTTCTTTAAATTTTATTGGCTAGCGGTCAATCATTGAATAAAAACGTCATTGGCTATTGAAAAATACCTTTCCAAATAAACCAGACTGTCAGCAGCGGTAGATTGATGAGGGCCGTCAAAGCTTATATAAGGGAAATTTACACCAATCCAATCTTACCATCAACAAAATATACGGAGCGTACGTATCTATCAACAAATTTCATAATGATTTTTACGGATAAATATCAAAAGATATTCCTGTCAGAAGTGATTACTATTGATAAATCATTAATAATTGAAGTTAGTATCTCTATTTTTGTAAAGTTTTTTAATATAGTTGTTCATAGGCAATATTTCTTACTGAAATTATGAACCAATTTTTGAAATCGTTGAAAAATTGATAATAATAAACGATTTATAATTTTTAGCACATAATTTGTATTGAGGAAAATGTCTAATGTTTTTAGAAAAAGTAAAAAAGTGAACCGGATTGTTATTCTTTTTTTGATTAAAAAAGGAACTTTAAACCCTAAAGTAATCCTCTTTCATTTTTATTTGATTATTTCTAATACTGCATTTAGTATTAATAATAAAGCAATACAGCCAATACATTTTAGAAAACCTAATGATTAAAAAAAAACTCAAAAATAAAATCCGATGCAGAGTTATGCTTATTGATCAGGAAGAATGACAAAGTGGCCTTAGAATGTTTATATCTTGATTATTGCTGTATCTTATATGGTTTGGCGCTTAGATCTGTCAAATCACAAGTAGATGCACAAGAGATCGTTCAATTAACCTTTTTAAAGATATGGAAAAACATCGATCTTTTTGAAGGTCAAAAACCTCCGCTGAAGATATGGGTAATACAAAATCTGATGACCGTCATTCGAGAATTCCTGACATCTAAAAATATCAAATTCAATTTCACAATAGCTGATTTTCCCAATTTTAGTTTTGAGCTGATACAGGATAATACTGAAGATTACAGGAAATTGGATATTGATAATTTAAAATCAATTTCGATCTGAAAGTTTGGTCTTTGTTCATTTCCAAAAATTATTATTCTAACGACAAGTCAAACACAATTTTACCAATATCATTAGAACAATAATTTAATCTTAGTTTCTTCGATGAAATGTACCTTAATCTGGCTGCAATATTTTTTTTGGTTCTATTGTTGCTAAATAAGGATATGAGAAAGATTTTTTTGGTCGAAGAACAATTCATAGATTTTGCCTTGAATTTATATTAAGACCCTTTTCTTGGATTTACAAATGGCATAAGCCAAGAATAATTTCATATGATGAGCTGAAAGAATTTATAGAAATAAACTCCGATATTGAGTTAGGAGATAATCCACTTGATGAACTAAGTAAAATAAAAAGACTTTTAAATGGTGATTTAGATTGTTCAAATACTGATAACATTGAATCGTGGATATATATTTCTGAATTATATTTCAATTTCTTAAGAGATAAAAAGGCAATAGATTTCAATGAAATTTTATTCAAATCATATAAGATTGTTTCTGAAAATGATTTTGTTGCACAATCTATAGCAAATAAATTTTACGAAATATCGATTGATGAGTTTCAGGATACAAATATATTTCAATACGAAATTTTAAAGGCTATTCGAAATGAATCTGAAGATTGTACATTTTTTATGGTTGGAGATGAAAAACAAAAAATATATGCCTTTGCTGGAGCTATTGATAATGCATTCAGTAGAGCATCATATGATTTTCAAGCAGAAATAGAAAATTTAGATACAACATATCGTTCTACTACAAATATAGTTAAAGGATACTCAATTCTTTTTAAAGATCATCTTGAATTACAGAATGATTCAAAGTACAAAGACTTTAATTTTGATATAGTAATTTGTGAAACCAAATATGACAATAATAATGATTACATAGCTAATACCATAGCCAAGCTTATAAGTGATGGTAAAGCTGAATTATCCGATATTGCTATATTAACAACGAGTTGGAGAGATGCTTATTTCATAAGTAAGTCACTTCGTCAAAAGTATCACGTGGTTGGTCTTGGGTCTTTACCTCATAAAAATATGAATACTTCCTCTTTTGGACTTATACGTTCTTTAAGCAAATTTTTATTTTCACCTTCAATTATAAACTTAAGAATAATCAAAAGAAATTTTGATTCTCATTCTTTAGAAAATAACATAGTATTTACAGAAAAAGAATTAACTTATAAAATTAACTCATTGATAACAAGTTTTAAAGAGCTTGAATTAACTGCTAATTTAACTAAAGGTTTAAGTTCAGTAAAACACATATTTGATACAATTTTTAGTGTAAATAACTCTGATATTGAAGAAATAATCAACAGTATAAATAATATTGATAAATCTCAATTATAAAGATTGATTTTTTATAGTTAAATAGGTTTTATTCTCTCAAAATTACAACAAGATTAAAGATAAGATATTTCCTTTTATCAATTGAAGCTTTTAAAGCAAATAGGTGGGATTAGGGAGTTTTAGTACATAATATACGAATTTCGGTACATTACGATAGATTGCTATGGCATAACATTTGTAAAATTCTCCTCAAAATTATTGTTGATTTACAAAATAATATAAATCATTAATCAAAATCTAAATTATGAGTTTTATAGACAAAGTAAAATTGGCTGCCGAGCTAGCAAAGGCGAATTTCAGTGAAGGTATCGATGATGGTTACGACCATTCCACTACATCTGCCGGAAAAAAAGGGTTAAGATCCGGTCGTGTATCTGAGTTAACTGCGATGGCAGACCTAAAACCCGGAGGTGCAGAAAATCTCAAAACCATAATGGAAATTGCAGGCGGAGATCTGAAAGGTGCAACCAAAGTAGGAACGCTGCATGATCTTCGTATAGTTTTGTTTGATAACGATACCAAGATTCTTTTCTGCACGGCTTATGATGGCGACTGGGATGCTTATATTGATGATTTCGCTACAAAAATTCCGCAGCTGATGGACATCATTTTTGGGAATGTTGAAGGCTGGCCAGGCATAAAAAACCCGAGTGTAAAACAGTTCATTCTAGACCATCAGATTACCGCGACAGGTTGGTATGTAGGTGTTCCGCATCTTACGGTGAATGATATAAGGAGAAATGATAAAATCATTAAAGGACTGAATAAGGCAATTGACGAAGCAAATAAAATCTAATCTATGGCACTGGAATTTTTAAAGCGGATTTTTAATCCCAATAAAGTAGAAATTGAGCTGAATGAAATACAGGCCTTAATTCTCAGAAGCCGACCTATACCATATTTCGGAACAGTGGCTATTATTGAAATCAAAGATGCTGTGGCAGCCAGACAAATGCTCCAAAAACTTTTGCCGATTGTGAGTTCTGCGGAAGAATGGCATAAGAATGAAGGCGCATCGGTTACGTTGACGTTCACTTATAAAGGTCTGGAAAAAATCGGCGTGCCTAAAGAGTCGCTTGAGACTTTCCCCGAATCCTTCAAGGAAGGAATGGCAGACCGCTCCCGTTTTCTATATGACATTGGTGTCAATGACCCCAAAAACTGGGAAAGGGTTTTTAAAAGGTCGCATATTCACATCGCTGCGGCGATTATCGCCAACAATGAAGAGGCGTGGAAAAGCAAGCTGGAGGAATTTCGGTCTAAATTGGCTGATAATAGAGGCATAGAAGTAATCTTGAGTCACAATTTCAGCGTATCTGAAGAGGTTAAAAATGTGTTCGGATTCAGAGACGGTATTAGCAACCCGGAAATTGAAGGCAGTGGGATAGAAGTTCCGGCTGGATTTGACCGCCCGCTTAAAGCAGGCGAATTTATACTGGGCTATCCTGGAGAAGCCGGCACCATAAAGCCGTTTCCACAGCCTGAAGTTTTAGGGAAGAACGGTTCTTTTATGGTTTTCAGAAAGTACCAGAGCCAAGTGGCGGAATTTAATCAGTTCGTTAAAGAAAATTCTTCTTCGCCGGAAGAGGGAGAGCTCTTGGCTGCTAAAATGGTAGGTCGCTGGCGAAGTGGTGCACCTTTGGTTTTAGCTCCCGAAAAGGATGATAAATCGCTAGGAGATGATATGCAAAAAAACAATGATTTTTCTTTCAAGAATGATGAGTACGGTAAAAAGTGTCCGTTCAGTTCGCATATCCGCAGGATGAACCCAAGAGATTCCAAATCTTTTGTTTTGGAGGATGAACGTTTGCACAGGATTATCAGAAAAAGTGTAACTTTTGGCGACATTGTTCCGCCGGAGGTAACCAAAAATGACGGTAAGGAACGTGGACAGTACTTTATTGGCATTAGTGCTGATGCAATGGGAACACTGGAATTTCTTCAAAAACAATGGGCAAACGATGGTAACGCCCAAAATCTGGGAACAGAAAAAGATCCTATGATCGGTGTACAGGACGAAGACGCACTGTTTTCTGCACCGGGAGAACCCCTCATCAAAAGATACCGTGGTTTGCAGACCTACAACATCGTGAAAGGCGGCGAATATTGTTTTATCCCAAGCATTTCTGCTTTAAAATGGATTAGCGAATTAAAATAAAAAAAGCACTATGGAAGATTACATCAAGTACAGTTACGAAGTGGAAGAAATTCCAGAAAATTTCGATGAGTATATTACCACCATTAATAACGATATCCGCGAATACATCAAAAATACGCCAAACCTAAGCAGGGCGACCCATCATACCAGAGATGCGCACGCCAATGGCTATGCAGTGCTGAAAGCAGAGGTTGAAATTTTGGATAATCTGCCCGAAGAACTGGCGCAGGGCATTTATTCGAAACCCGGAAAACACCAGGCAGCAGTTCGCTTTTCCAATGGTTCGTCCAGAGTTTTGCCCGATAAACTAAGCGGTAATGCACAAGGATTTGCTTTAAAGATTTTTGGGATAGATGGCAAAAAATTATCTCCGGGAGAGGAAGATTCTCCCAATGTTGATTTTAACCTGATTAATAATCCGGTGTTTTTCTGCAACTCGGCAGAACATTATGTTTTCATTTCAAAGCTGTTTTTAAAGCTAAATGATTTCTTTGAAAAGGGAGCGTTGGGAAAATTGGAATTTGCCACACTTTGGGTCACCGAAAATAAAAAAGCATTTCCAAATTTTGAGGCTTTGAAGGAATTGGGAGCTCTTAAAACTTTTGAAAAAATCCCTTCCATCAACAGTTTTCTTTATGAATTTTACAGTATGGGAGCAGTTCGCCACGGTGATTATATCGCCAAAGTAAGAGTGAGCCCAACTGAGCAGACCAAGAACGCCATCACTGAAAAAAATATTGATCTAGACAGCGCAGAATGGCCGTACAGAAAAGGAATTATCAAAGAAACAGCTCAAAAAGACCTTACGTTTGAGTTGCAAATACAACTTTGCAAAGACCTGAAAGAAATGCCTGTGAATGACCTTACAAAAGAATGGTCGCAGGAATTATCACCATTCCGTACGGTGGCAAAAATCACAATACCAAAACAAACGGTTCCTGAGGATGGTAATTTTGAAATTATGGAAAATCTGTCGTTTACACCGTTCAGAACCATCGAAGAGAATTCACCGATCGGAAATTTACAGCGTTCACGGCAATCAGCGTATGTAACATCTTCAACCTCAAGACACGAGCTAAACCACAAAAAACGTAAAGAACCAAAGAATTTGGAGGAAGCATTCAGTCCGGAGTTTTATCAATTATAATTGAAAATGAAGATTGCTGAGTCCTAGTTCCGTAAATTTTATTACCAAAAATCAACCAAAATTATGAGCAAAATAAAAAATGTAACGGTAGCCGGAAGTGGTGTTTTAGGATTCCAAATTGCTTTTCAAACAGCAATTCACGGATTTGAAACCACTGTTTACGATATCAGTGATGAGGTGTTGGAAAAGGCGAAAGCAAAGTTCGAGGGCTTGGCCGAAAGTCATAAAAAGGATCTTGGCGCCACCGAAGAACAAATTACAGAAGCCAGGGAAAGACTGCACTATTCATCCGATTTGGCATTTGCCGTGAAAGATGCCGATCTTTTGATAGAAGCAGTGCCAGAAGATATTAAAATAAAAACGGAATTTTATAAGCAACTCTCCGCAATTGCACCGGAGAAAACCATTTTTGTAAGTAATTCATCCACCTTGTTGCCAAGTCAGTTTGCTGAGGTGACAGGAAGACCGGCTCAATACCTTAACCTGCATTTTGCCAATCAAATATGGTTGCGAAATACGGCGGAAATTATGCCACATCCAGGAACCGACGAAAAAATAACTGAGGAAATAGTCGATTTTTCAAAGGCGATAGGGATGGTGCCTATTTTGGTAAAAAAAGAAGTTCCAGGTTATGTGCTCAATTCTTTATTAAATCCATTTCTGAATGCCGGAATGCAGCTTTGGATTGGCGATTATGCTACGCCAGAAACCATAGACAAAACCTGGATGCTGGGAACTGGTTCGCCTTACGGACCAATGGCTTTGTATGATATTATCGGATTGACGACACCATACAACATTTACAAACTGCAAGTAGAGAAGGGCAAAACAGATGATAAGATTGTTCTGGATAAACTTAAATCAACTTTCATCGACCAAAATAAACTGGGAATTTCTACTGGCGAAGGCTTTTACAAATATCCAAATCCTTCGTGGCAAAGTCCAGATTTTTTGAAAGTGCCGGAAGCCGATTTATCTAAAATCAGTATCAAAAATGTTGTGGTGGCTGGAAGTGGTGTTCTCGGTTTTCAGATTGCGGTGCAGTGCGCTTATTTCGGCTATAAAGTCACGGTTTATGATGTTAATGATGAAGCTTTAAATAAGGCAAAAAACCGTTTTGATGTCTTGGCTGAAGAATATAAAAACTACCTGAAAGCTGATGAAGAAAAAATCGAAAATACCAAAAATAATCTCACTTATTCGACAGATCTGATGTCTTCTTTACAAGATGCTGATTTATTGATAGAAGCCGTTCCGGAAAGCATCGATATCAAAAAAGATTTCTGGGAAAAAGCTTCTAAGCAAGCGCCTGAAAAAACCATTTTTGCGAGTAACTCATCCACACTTTTGCCGAGCAGATTAAGCACATTTACCAATCGTCCGGAAAAATTCATCCATTTACATTTTGCCAATCATATAATGGTTCGTAATACGGCAGAAATAATGGGTTCTGATCAAACCGACCCAACGGTTTATAACGAGATTGTAGAGTTTGCAAAATCCATTGCTATGCTGCCCGTGGAACTGAAGAAGGAAAAATCGGGCTACGTTCTGGATTCTTTGTTGATTCCGCTTTTGGTGGCTGGCCTTGCACTGTGGGCGAATGACGTTGCCGATCCTGCAACCATTGATAAAACCTGGAGAATAGCAACAGGTGCTCCTTTTGGACCAATGGCTATTTTAGATTTGAATGGGATGAACACCAATTATAACATCCTAAAAGAAATCCCGGGAGAACTAACACAGAAAATAGCAGAAAAGCTAAAAGCCGAACTTATCGACAAAGGAAAACTTGGTCAGCAATCCGGCGAAGGTTTTTACAAATATCCTGATCCGGAATGGCAAAGCAAGGATTTTTTAAAAGCTTAAAGTATCCTGAATTCTCATCGAAAACAGTGAAAGAAGCCATAAATATAAATACCATAAAAAACTCGGGATTTTTAAAATCCTGAGTTTTTCAAGTATAAAACAACCTCTTATAACAACTTAGCTTCTTTTAAAATCTCTTCAACATAAGTACCTTCTATTTTCTTGATACCATATTTCTCAAGGATTGAAATCAACCAAGGAAATTCAATTTCATTGAGGTTTTTGTTGTCATTAAGGTGATAGATGGATTTCAGCAGTACCCTGATGTCATATGAAGAAGCAAAAACTTCCGGGACACCTCTGTCTACATCCAAAAGGGTGTAAACTGCCTCCATTGCTGTACGCACGGAATATTCGGTTGTGAATACGGTGTCTTTTCCAGTTTCGGCAAAATTACCGATAAAAGCCAGGTTTACAGAATCCTTCGGAACCACCAATGGGCGGTCTCCCAATGCACGAGGCATAAAGTAAGATGTGATATAAGGCATACGGCAAGGGATGCTGTTGGCAGCTTGTGCAATTTCTGCTATTTCATTTTCAGGAACACCAATATGGTATAAAAATTCTTTGCAAAGCTCTATGCCCGTAGCTTCTGTAATTTTCTTTTGGATATAATTTCCTGGTTTATGAGAATACAACCCATAGACCCAAACAATTACTTCATTTTTTTTCTGAGCCTTGAAGTGGGGCTGTCTGCTGATGGAAAAGCCATACCACCAATTGGAGTCGTTTATTGTGACAGGTCCGCTAGTCACTATTGAACCGCTTCTTGGGTCTTTTTTTGTTATTTTTTCTATATACGGAATCACTTTTTCGTCGAAGAAGGTAATGCTTCCGGAGATTACCCAGTTGGCTTCGGGAATGTTTTTGTAGAACTTTTCGGGTTTTCCAAAGGCATCGTCCTGGTCTGCCAGATTCTGCCAAAGTTGCCAACTTCCGCCAATGCCGTCTGCAACATGAGCAGGGTTATGATTGTCACCGTATGTACTGCTTTCGGTAATGGAGCCGTTGGTAACAAACACCAGGTCGTTTTTGGTCAGGCTGATGCTTTCTGCATTGCCATTCTTAATATATTCGATTTTCTTCGCTACTTTTTTGCCGTTTTCATTTTCTACAAGTATGTTCTGAACCTGGCTATCATACTGGAAGGTAACACCGTGGGACTCAAGGTAGCTTACCAACGGACGAATCAGTGATTCATATTGGTTGTATTTCGTGAAGCGTAGTGAGGACATATCTGCTATGCTGCCAACGTGATGGATGAAACGAAGAACATATCGGCGCATTTCCATCGCACTTGCCCAAGGTTCGAATGCGAACATCGTAGCCCAGTATGTCCAAAAGTTGGATTGGAAAAATTCTTCTGTAAATACCTGGTCTATCTGTACATCCTGTAGTTTTTCTTCAGGAAGAAGAACCAGCGCTATAAGTTCGTGGATGGCTTTCTGGGACAGGGTAAGCTTACCATCCGTGGGCAGTCTTTCTCCACGGTTTTCGATAACACGGGCGTGGGAAAAGCTAGGGTCTTCTTTATTGAGCCAATAATATTCGTCCAGTACAGAAACGCCTTCCGTTTCTAATGAGGGTATCGAGCGGAACAAATCCCAAAGGGTTTCGAAATGTGTTTCCATTTCCCGTCCGCCTCGTATGATGTAGCCTTTCTGCTCATTCCAGATGCCGTCCATACTGCCACCGGGTAAAGCTAATTCTTCCAGAATACGGATTTTGTTTCCTTCCATTTGCGCATCGCGTATCAAAAAAGCTGCAGCAGCCAATGAAGCTAATCCCGAACCGATAAGAACGGCAGATTTCTGTTCAATATTTGCCGGTTTTTTCGGGCGGGCAAATGCTTCGTAATTTCCATTACTGTAATACATAATTAGAATTTTTTAGTTTATAATATATGATAAAATAACCTTGTTTTTATTTAATAAAGTTACACATATTGCTTTCACTTTATATATCCCAAAATTCTAATTGTATATGCTGATATTCCAATAATATTATCTTTGGAGATTCTGTTTTTCGGCTTCCTTTTTCTTTTTTTCCTGCTTGCGGAAGTAACCTCTGAAGAGAAAATTATGCTTCAGAGCCTCCATATTCTGGTTGAAGCCTTCGGTTCCCTTTTCGATATTGTAAAGGCTGTTATTGATGTTTTTTGTAAGAACGGTATCAGTGATAAGGGCATTTATCGGTCCTTTTCCCTTTTCTATATTTTTACTGAATGCCTGCAGGTTTTTACCAACTATGATAAGTTCATTGCTTACTGTATTAAGATTATTGCTGGCGGCATTGACGTTATTGAAAGTCTGCTTAAGCTGGGACTCAAAATCTTTGTTGGCAAGGAGAAGCCCCGTTGCTCCTTTTCCCTGGCGTGTAGACGTAATGATGGCTTCTGCAGTACTGCTCAGGTTTTCTATATTTTCCGTGCTTTGGCGTATTTTCAGGATGGATAATTTTAAGTTTTCGGCAAACGCCTTGTCATTAATTAATTTTAAAATCTGACTGCTGTCAATTTTATGCACAGTGTTTTTAAGAGATTTGGATATATCCTGTATATTGTTGTTGCTTGCCGATAGCGTGTTGAGTATTTCATCCACACCTGGTTTGGTATCTGCCGTGAGATATTCTTTTTCCTGCACTGGTCTGCCCGGCTTACCGTAAGGCAAAATATTGACCACCGCATTGCCGATAATGCCTTCTGTTCCAATCGAGGCTTTGGCATTATTGTCTATATGCTTTGCAATATCTTTGTCTATAAGCATAATGACCTCTATATCATCCCTTCCGGACAATTTTACTGACTTTACAGAACCTGCCTGCATCCCTGAAAATAGCACATTGCTTCCTTCTCTGAGTCCATTGGAGTTTTTGAATCTTGCCCTGAGCTCAAATTTGCTGGTAAAAATGCCTGAACCGCTGCCAATGTAAAAGAAAACAGCCATCATAAGTATAAGCCCCGAAATTACAAATAAGCCGAGCTTGATATTATTTTTATTCATATTTTAATCAAAAAATTGTTTAATGTTTTCGTCATCAGAACTTTCAAATTCCTGATAAGTACCTTGTGCATAGCATTTTCCGTCAAGCAGCAAGACTACTTTGTCAGCCGTATTTTTCACACAGTTCATATCGTGTGAGATAATGATTGATGATGTTTTGTATTTTCTATGTATATCCATGATAAGGCTGTCTATTTCTTTTGCCGTTACCGTATCAAGTCCGGTGGTAGGTTCATCATAAAGGATGATTTCCGGCTTGAGGATGACAGTACGTGCCAGAGCTATTCTTTTCAGCATCCCTCCCGACAATTCGGATGGCATAAGGTCTACGGTATGTTTAAGCCCCACACTATCGAGTGCTTCTTCAACCCGTGCGTCAATTTCAACCTGCTTCAGCCGGAACCACCGTCTTCTTAAAGGGAATTCCAGATTTTCGCGGATGGTCATAGAGTCATAGATGGCATTTCCCTGAAAAAGAAAACCTATTTTTGAGCGTGCCTTGTCCAGCTCTTGATTTTCCAGTTGGACAATATCCTGCCCGGAAATCATTATCCTACCGCTATCAGGTGTTAAAAGCCGGACGATACATTTGATAAGCACAGATTTTCCCGTGCCTGATTTTCCGAGAACTACAACATTTTCGTTCTTATCGACCGTTAGGTTAAAACCGTTAAGCACTTTTTTTTCACCAAAGCTTTTATAAATATCTTCAATGACGATGGCCGGTCCATTGTCATTATTGCCGTTTGCTGTTGTTTTTGTTTCCGCCATAATGATGATTTAATTATATCCGAGAATGCCGGTTATCTGTACCGCAATCAGGTCCAAAACGAAGATAAGGATAGAGGAGAGCACGACCGCTGAATTGGCGGCGTTCCCCACGCCCCGTGTTCCTTTTACTGCATTATAGCCTTTATAGGCACCCACGATTCCCACTGCAAAACCGAAAAAAAAGCTTTTGATAAAAGCTGGTATGATGTCACTGAAATCCAAGGAGTCAAAAACCTGTGAATAGAAAAGTGACAGGCTAGTTGTACCGCCAATGTTAACACCTATCCAGGCACCATATAGTGAAATGGCATCCGCCAGGATGATAAGTACGGGAAGCATAAATGTTGTAGCCAGGACACGTGTGGCAACAAGGTATTTAAAAGGATGTGTACCGCTTACTTCCATTGCGTCTATCTGTTCGGTAACCCGCATCGAGCCCAGCTCTGCCCCGATGCTACTGGCAATTTTACCTGCAAAGATGAGAGCGGCGATTACGGGTGCTATTTCACGGATGATGGCAATGCCTACCATTACAGGCAGCTGGGATTCCACACCATAGCGTACGAGGCTTGGCCGCAGCTGCATCGTAAGAACCAAGCCGATGATAAAGCCTGTCATGGCAATAAGCCCCAAAGATTTGTAACCTATGAGATAGCATTGTGCGAGCAGTTCCTTTATTTCATATGGTGGACGGAAACCTAATAGAAAGTAATTTTTGGTAAACTGTGTGATATTGCCTGTTTCCTGTAAAAAACTACGTATTTTAATCATTAACAAATTATTTTTTTAAATTAAAATATTTTTAGTCTACTTTTCCAATTGCTGTATTTTTTTATTGAGCCAATCCCTTATATCTTCATATACATATTCTTTAATATCCTCATTAAGTATTTCGTGCCGCATGTCAAGATAGATTTTTGTTTTAACATCTTTAAATCCATCTTTTTGCATTTGCGTAACTGTTTTTTCAACACCTTTTCCGAAGTTTCCTATCGGATCATCAGCTCCGCTTACAAAAAGAAAAGGAAATTCTTTTGAGATTTTTTCTGCCCAGTTTCTTTCCGTTGCCTGTTGGTTTAGAGAAACTAATGCGTAAAAACCATTATTGGTAAAAGGTACTCCGCATAGGCTGTCCCTGCAAAATGATTCCCGGTTGGATTTGCTGAGGCTCAGCCAACTGGTAAGGTCGCCATCTTTCTCGCCTTTAAAATGTTGATTATTAATTTTTGAAAAAGTTTGGTTGATGAATTTGCTCCGGTGTTTTGGAGCAATAATATTGTTGATTGACAGAAAAAATTTAGCCAAACCGATTCCGTTGATTTTTCCTCCCGTTCCCACGATGACAGCGCCTTTAAAATCAGCTTCCTGATTCTGAAGTAAGCATCTTGCAATGAAAGACCCCATAGAATGCCCCAGTAAAAAATGAGAAATGTTAGGATAGTTGTTTTCTAAATATGCTGCCATCGTTGCGGCATCGTCTATCAGTTGCTGCTTGGGATTTTCTTTTTGAAAATAACCAAGTTCTTCCAGGTTTTCCGCCGTTTTTCCGTGTCCGAGATGGTCATATAATAGAACTGCAAAACCGTTGTTCGCCAGATATTCCGCAAAATCTTTATAACGACCGCTATGCTCCTGCATCCCGTGTAGTATAAGGACAGTAGCCTTTGGAGGTTCATTTATTGGTTCGAATAATTCATAAAAAAGATTGTGCGTACCTGAGTTGGCAATTTTCTTCCTCTTTATATATCCTGATGTGTGTTTTGCCATAGTCGGTTGGTTTTGTACAAAAATAAATATTCTGCCCTTGACAAAAGCAAGAGCAGAATAAAGTTAGATAAATTGGTTATTATAGACAATCTTTTATAGATTAAAGAGAGATTCGGTATCCTAATGAAAGATTCCAGCCACGGTTATAAGATGTTACGTTGTCTATATTGGAAAGATTACCTAATCCCAGGCCATATTGTCCTTTCAGATAGATTCCCCAAGGTGTTTCATATCCGGCACCGAAATTAAATCCCCAATCGAATCCTTTTGTTTCATCGCTGCCACTACCAAAGTTGATGTCGGTTTCCTGAGAACCGATTACTGGGATATTCTCTCCTTTATATTTGCCGCTTACTCCAAATCCGATGTAAGGCCCTACCTCTGCAAAAATTCCTCCGGACTTTCCTCCTTCAATTTTATACTGATATCCGAGATTAACAGGGACTTCAAGGTAGTCTAGGCTGGTTTTGAAATCTCCGATGCTGGTGGTGGTTTTTGAACCCTTGTTGCTATAAAATAAACCGGGCTTTACGTAGAAACCTTGTGACAAAGGGATGTTAAAGCCTGCCCCGATGCGGAATCCTGTTTTGGAGTCATCAGATTCGGAAGAATTATCGCCTACCTCAGTCTTTATTTTATTAAAATTCAGACCTATTTCAGGGTCAATCGTAATTTGCGCTTTTACAGCGAAAGTAGTTGCACAAAGTGCAATGGCCAGTGTGATTTTTTTCATTTTTTGTATTGGATTTAAATTGTCAATCTAATATTGTCGTTAACAAAATTTTTTTATTTTTAATTTCTGTAAGAGGTATGAATGGCTTTTGCCAACACGTCTGGTTTTTTCCAGTGTTCCGTTACTGGAGTTACTTTTTTATCGAGACCGAGTAGGGTATATACCGCGATGCGTGCTGCACGAACCGAATATTCTTCCGTGAAAACCATATCTTCAGGAATTTCTACAAACTGGCTAATCATTGCTAAGTTGGTGCTGCCTTCAGGAACAACTGCAGGACGGTCTTTTTTAGCTCTTGGCTGAAACAAAGCATCGATGTAAGGCATCATACACGGAATAACATTGATAATGCTATCTTTTATTTCCTGTTCGTGCTTTTCAAAATGTAAATGATGAATCAACTCTGTCAAAATTTCTTCGCCCGTGCAATCAATCATCGGCTTTTTCACATAATCTCCCACTGCATCTGGATATAATCCGTAGCCCCAAAGAATGGTAGTATCATCGCCTTGCGCTTTGAAATGCGGTTGTGCGGCCACCACAATTGACATTCGCCACGATGAATCTTTAAATGTCATCAAAGCTCCGCTGCCCGGTTTGTTGCCAGTGTATTCTTCAATAAGTTTTAGAAATTTATTTCCTTTGAATGTTGGCGTAAATGAATACCATTTTGTTTCATCAGGTTTTGTAAAGAACGGGTCGGGGTTACCCAATTTGCCGGGTTTCTTGTTGGCAATTTTACGCCATAATGCAAAACTTGGCGGATTTGACGGTAAATATTTTGCAGGCGTATTATAATCGCCGTTATTAGAATTATCTGTAATACATCCGTTGGTAAAGAATACCAAATCGCCTTCATTCACGGTTATTTTCTCTGTATTTCCTTCTGCATTGATGCATTCTATTTCCGTTACGGTAATGCCATCATCATCGGCAAAATCCAAATCGGTAACGGTTTTTCTTAATGAAAAGTCCACTTTATGCTGATCCAAAAATGCCTTCAACGGTAAGATAACGGATTCATATTGGTTGTATGGTGTTCTGGTAACCCCTTCGAGTGTTTCGATTCTTGAAAACTCCAGAAGCATGCGTTTCATGTAACGCTGAAATTCAAAAATGCTGCTCCATTCCTGCCATGCAAAAGTGGTCTGCCACATATACCAGAAGTTGGTGGTGAAAAAATGGTCGCTGAACCAGTCTCTGATGGTCATATTATCCAATTCATTTTCATCAGCAAAGAACAGTTTTACCATTTTCATACGGTCACCAGTATTGAACTGCATATTGGTAACAGGAAGGATATTCCCATCCTTATCTATAAGTCTTGCTTTTGCCTGTGTCGGGTTTGCATGGTCAAAAGCAAGAATTTCGTCTTTTACGGAAATGTTTGGTACTTCCAATGAAGGGATACGGTTGGCCAAATCCCAGAAATTCTCGTAAGTTTCTTCGTTAAGCATTCGTCCGCCACGGCAGATAAACCCTTCTTTTTTAGTTCCTGCTCCATCATTGCTTCCTCCCAATATTGGTAATGCTTCAATGATGTGTATGTTTTCGCCTTTAAACTCACCATCTTCTAACAGATATACGGCACCAGCAAGACTTGCTAATCCGCCTCCGACAAAATATGCATGTTTGTTCGATTTGCTCATATGATACTTTTTTTAAGGTTATTTTTAAATGATAAAGATATTGATATACCATAATTCCCTAGTATCCCTAAATTCGAAAATCATATACGGAATTTCTTTTTTAAAAATGCTGTTGTCTTCGGTACCTTTGGGGCGATATTGACGCATGCTTTTTAAAGAAACGGCCGAATGCAGAGGTAGAATTAAAGCCTGTTTCAAATGCAATCTGAGAAATATTTTTTTCTGGATAGCCGAGCAGAACGCAAACCTCTTTTAATAAGGCCTCATCAATAATCTGATGCGGCGTTTTGCCGGTCGCTTTTTTTACAATCAGAATAAGATATTTGTTGGAAATGAATAGCTTGTCCGCATAGTATTGTACGTCCTTATGCTGCAAAATATTTTCTTTCACCAATTCATTGAATTTAAAAAAAATATGATTGTTATCCTGTGGAGTGGAATATGCGTTGTCTTTTCTGCCTTCATCAGTTAGGACTGCAACTTCCAATAAAATATTAATAATAATAGTACGAAGAATATCTTCTGTAAAACGACCATTCCTCGTGGTCTGCTGCTGAAGATATTCCAACAAATTGATTAAGTGTTTACTACTTGCTTCGTTGGAAATAACTACATTAAAGGTAGTTTTATTGAATAGAGACAGATTCTCGATAAAAAATGGATTAGAAATGTTCTTCAGCAGGAAATTCTTTTCAAAGAATAGAACCTTCATGCGGAAATCTTTGCTGGTATTTACAAATTTTATAATTGTTGACGGAGCAGATATCAGGAATCCGTTTTGGGATATATTGTAATGGTGATTATCAATTTCTAAATCAATACTACCGGAAACACAGATGCAGAATGCATAAAAATCCATGCGGAACAGTCTTTTTGGGAATTCAAAAATGAGTTTTCCTGAAGATATATAGTAAGGTTCATCACAGTGTACCTGATAAAAAGATAATATTTCTTTAATACTTTCGTAAGCTTTCATAGTTCCGGTTAATGGTACAGATGTGGAGTTTTTAAATAACTTTATTGATTATCAATACTATACAAAGATATAATAAAAAAAACGATGTACTATAATGCATCGTTTTTTATTTTTTGCCGACTAAAAAAGCAAAATAGCGATTCCGGAACGTAGTAATTTATGCTAGATGGTTCAGTTGTGGAGTTACTAATTTACTTTAAATCATTATGAATAAACGGCGAAATCAATGCATTCACTGTAATTACAGCTACTGTATCAAGGCAGGAACAACATCACAAAATAAGCAGCGCTATCAGTGCAAAAAATGTAAAAAGAAGTTCATTGGGAACTATTCTTATCGTGCATATCATAAAAGTACTAATCATAATATTCAGCAACTAATAAAAGAAGGAGTTGGTATTAGAGGTATTAGCAGATTACTTGATGTCAGCAAGACGACTGTACTAAAAAAGATTTTAAAAATCGCTTCTAAAGTTGTTAAGCCACCAATCAGTTCATTTCTGTGTACGCCAATTCCATCATCTTTGATTGTAATCTGACTTATAATTGTTGGATGTATTTCAGAATTATCTGTATAATCTATATCAATCCATACATTGTTCGCTTTTGCCTGGATAGAATTGTTAATTAATTCACAAAATGCTGTAAACGTACTAATGTAGTTTGCAAATAATTCATTTACTAATCTAGAGTTTGTAGTTAATTTTCTATTCATCGGTTATGGTTGATTTTTTTTAGCTATCTTTTCGTACAATATTTGTAATTACTAAAATATTTATGAGCTAATTTAACATATTAAGTTAAACAATTGATACTACAAATTAAATTGAATCTAAAATTCATTTATTAGAATATCAAATTATTATAATATTTTTTGTTTTAAAAATTAATATCCCATTTTCTTACGGGGCAATTCAATTTCATGTGGATATGGCTCTCTAAAAGTGACACTCACATCTTCCCGAAGACTTCTTTCTATTTCCAGTGATTTTTCCTTATCCATCGAATATCGAGGATCTGCGATCAGTGGCATCTTTGCCATTTTTATGATGGTGACCGTTGGAAAGTGGTAGTCCACCTCAACCGTTCCCAATAATAGATAAATGCCACCTTCTTTAAAAGGAAACCTTCTGAGACTATCAGGGAAATGGGCTGTGTCAAAATACTGTCCTTCGGCATCGATCCAAGTCCCGAAATACATATCATCCTTCTTCCCGGGATGATTTTTCTTTTTAATGGGCACATGCTTTCTTGAGATCAGATAGGCCAACATCTTAACCTGTTTCTTATGGTATTTCAGCAGATCCCTCACCAAAACGTGACCTCTGTATTTTGTCTTCAGCAGGTCAAACATAGAAAAGGAAACAGGAAAGCCCAATATTTCGATCTCATCAAAAGCATCTTCAAATTGATTCCGTTCAATAACAGGCAGTTGATAATCCTTCTGAGGCTCATCAAATAAAGAAATGATCTTCGTTTTATACTGCCCTTTTGATAATAGGAATCGAGCTTCGATCAGCAATTCATGTTTTTGTTTTCCTGTAAACCTGAAGGCCCCAATAAAAATGAGTATCTGCAGTGACTCTATACCGATCGGTACTCGCTTAATAAAATCCTCAAGTGATGTATAATCTCCATTGTTTCTTCGTTCGTCAGTAATGAACTGCTTGAGAGAAGCTTCCAGTTTTTCGATATGCATAAAACCAAGATATACGTCAGTCCCATACACTGTCGTCTGAAATTCACTGAGGTTGACACAGGGATTATGAATGGTTGCCCCAGCCATTTTGGCTTCATGGACATATACTTCTGTTCTGTAAAATCCACCACCGTTATTGATGGCTGATACCATAAATTCGATAGGGTAGTAGGCCTTGAGATAAAGGCTTTGGTAGCTCTCCACTGCATAGGAAGCCGAGTGTGCCTTGCAGAATGAATAGCCGGCAAACGATTCGATCTGGCGATATACTTCCTGAGATAATTGTTCAGGATGTCCTTTTTTCCTGCAAGACTCAAAAAAATCATCTTTTAATTTCTGTAATGCAGATAAAGAACGGCCTTTACCGCTCATTGCTCTGCGCAAGACATCACCATTTTCTGCAGAAACACCACCGAAATGAAGTGCGATTTTGATGACATCCTCCTGATAGACCATAATACCATAGGTTTCTCCCAATTCCTTTTCAAAGACCTCGTGAAAATATTCGAACTGATCGGGATGGTTATGCCGGAATATATATTCCCGCATCATTCCGCTTTGGGCTACACCAGGACGGATAATGGATGAGGCGGCCACCAAAACCTTGTAATTCTCACACTTCAATCTTCTCAATAATCCCCGCATAGCAGGCGATTCAATATAGAAACAGCCAATCGTCTTTCCGATACTCAGGAACTCATTGCACTTGGCTTCATTCTTTGAGATCCTTGTATCCTCAATGTCAACAGTGATCCCTCTTTTTTCTTCAATCAGTCTAACCGTATCTTTTATGGTTCCCAATCCTCTTTGTGATAGAATATCAAATTTCTCTAAACCTATATCTTCTGCAGTATGCATATCAAATTGTACGATCGGGAATTCCTTTGGGGGAAATTCCAAAGCAGAATAATTCGTGATCGGTTCCTCTGAGATCAGTATCCCGCAGGAATGCATGCTTCGTTGATTAGGGAAACCTACTAATAATTTTTCATATTTATAGATCTCATCAACGATGGAATTCTGATCATGCTGATCCCTCGGTTTTTTAGATAGAATATCCAGTTCTTCTTTGGGTAGCCCGAACACTTTCCCCAATTCCCTAAACCTCGATCTGCTTTTAAATTCCACATTCGTTCCGCAAAAGGCAACATGGTCTTTTCCATATTTATCAAAGATATATTGCAGTATGGTGTCCCGGTTCTTCCAGCTCCAGTCCAGATCAAAATCTGGTGGTGTCTTCCTGTTAAGATTTAAAAACCTTTCAAAATAAAGGTCCAGTTCCAAAGGGCATATGTCCGTGATCCCGATACAATAGCTCACAATGGAATTGGCACCGCTGCCACGACCAACATGCATAAAGTCCATCCGATTGCTGTACTGGACGATATCCCAGGTGATCAAAAAATAGCCACAGAAATTAAGTTGATCGATCACTGCCAGTTCTTTATCCACTCTTGCCTTTGCCTGTACGTTATCATCAGGATATCTTTTGTCTAAGCCCTCATAAGCCAGTTTTTTCAATAATTTAAAATCATTTTCCTTGTTTTCGGTATAGTACTTTTTGTTTTTGGGTGTTTTAAAGTCAAAGTCAAAACAGCATTCATCAACAATATATTTGGTGTTTTCAATGATCTCCTGATATTGGGAATACTTCTCTAACAGTCTTCTTTTACCGATAAAAGTCTCATTGCTTTTACAATAATCATCCTCTGTGAGTTTAGTAAATAAAGTGTTGCCTGCTATTGCCCTCAGAACCTTATGCAGTTCATATTCTTCATCCGTCTTAAAGGTTACCGGATGCAGGATAACCATTTTATGGGTCAAGGCCGTCAGCTCAGGAGCGTATAACAGATTTAATTCATCCTGTCTTATTCCTATATATTCATGTTCCAGTAGTTTTTCCGGTATATTCTTCAGAGGGTAGATCACAAAGCTATCTTCCAGCTGAGGATTAGCTTTAGGGATCTCGATTCCTTCACAATTGTAATTGGTCAAAAGCCTGTTGACCTCTGCGATGCCTTTTGGGTTTTTGGCAAGACAGATGTAGTATTGTTCATTCTCCACCCGAATATCAACCCCAACAATTGGTTTGATCCCTACATTCTGACAAAGCTTATAAAACTGGTAGATACCCGTAACCGTATTGATGTCGGTCAATGCCAAAACCTTTAGTTTATGGTCAACAGCGAGCTGAACCAGATCTTCAACAGAAATGGTCCCATAACGCAAACTGTGATAAGTATGGCAATTGAGAAACATAATAAAATATTAAAGTATTAGACCTGATGCTCTGCCGACACTGGATGGACCGAACCTATCCTTCAGATGATCCATCGTCTGATACAAAGAGATCAATTCTTCCGTATCTTCAAAAAGATCCATTTGGTGCAGGCCATGGACCAGACCGGTAAATCTGACACCGATCAATCGGATCCTCATTCTTCTTGTATAGACCTTATTGAATAGTTCCAAAACATACCTGAGCAAAGTATGATCAGCCGAAGTATAGGGGATCCTGCATTGTTTGGTCTCCGTATCAAAATTCGCATATCGAATCTTAATGGAAACTGTTGAGGTCAGCCATTTTTCGTGTCTCAGCTGATAACAAAGTTTTTCAACCATTCCTGACAATACACTTCTGATGTTCTGAATATCGATGGTATCCTGAGAAAATGTATTCTCTGTAGAGATCGATTTTCTTTCGGAGTATGGAACAACCGGCGTTTCGTCGATACCGTGTGCTTTCTTCCAAAGGGTCGTACCATTCTTTCCGACCAGCTCCTGCAATACATGGACGGGCATCTCAGAAAGCGTCTTTATGGTCTTGACACCTAATCGTGAAAACAGGTTGAATGTTTCAGGTCCGACCATCGGGATCTTTTTAATCGATAAAGGATTTAGGAAATTTTGGATATTGGCCTCTTTCACTTCAAATCTTCCGGTGGGTTTGGATTCACCGGTTCCGATCTTAGAGACCGTCTTATTAGTGGAAAGAGCAAAGCTGATCGGCAAACCTGTATTTTCAGTTACAGCATCGACGATCTCATTCGTCCATTGAAAGCAGCCGAAGAACTGATCCATTCCTGACAAATCAATATAAAATTCATCAATGCTGGCTTTTTCCAACACCGGAACTTTTTCCTGAATGACCTCTGTTACCAGATGCGACATATTGGAATAATATTCCGTATCCCCTTTTATCACTCTTGCCTCCGGACACAAACGCAAGGCCATTTTAATGGGCATAGCCGAACGGACACCGAATTTTCTTGCTTCATACGAGCATGATGCCACTACACCACGATCCCCACCTCCTATGATTACGGGCTGTTTCTCCAATACAGAGTTTTTCAGCCGTTCACAGGAAACAAAAAAGGTGTCCAGGTCCATGTGTGCAATTGCTCTTTCCATTTGACAAAATTAGATACATTATGTATCTTTTTTATTATATTTGCAGATACAAATTGTATCAATGTCAATATTTTCAGAAAACATCAGGCTTCTAAGGCATAAGAAAAATTTATCTCAGCAGAGTTTTGCAGAAAGTCTAGGGATGAGTAGAGTGCGTTATTCAAAATACGAAGACGGGCGTTCAGAGGCACCTTACGAGATCCTGATCCGGATCTCCAAATTCTTCAATGTGAGTATCGATCTGCTGCTGACCCTTGATATCAGCAAATATCCGGTGGACAATATGATGAAGCTACCGGAGAACAGGGTGGTATTGCCGATTACCGTAGATTCTGAAGGGGAGAATTTTATCGAGATCGTACCTCAGAAAGCATCGATGGGTTATCTGAAAGGCTTCAGTGATGCAGATTATATTTATAAGCTTTCCCGAATGAAACTTCCCTTTTTGAAGAATGGAAAATACAGGGCTTTTCTGGCGGATGGTGATTCGATGCCTCCTTTTGCAGACGGCTCCTATATTATAGGCGAATACATAGAACAATTGACCGACCTGAAACCTGGGAAGGAATATATTTTCGTCACTTCAGAAGGCATCACTTACAAGACATTGGTCAAGCAGACGAAAAAGTCAGTTATTGTCTCGGCTGACAATACATTTTATGAGCCTTACGAGATCCCTCTTGAAAATGTTTTTGAGGTATGGAAATATGTGCGTGGAATCCTTCCGGAAAATTATAAACCTGGAAAGACAAATGAGACATATATCAATACAGTGTTGCAGGAACTTAAAACCAGTATCAAAGAACTGGATGACAAAGTCTCTTCCATTAAATAATTTTTATCAATCAATATTCCCATGCAGCTGAGTTTATTTGATGCCGAAGAGTTTTACGAGTTTCCAAAAGACCTTTTGGAATACAGGGAGAATTTCCTGAGTAGGGAAGAGGCTGATGGATTAAAAGACCATCTGCTTAAAACCGCCACATGGGAACAGCGTACTCAGAAAATGTATGATAAGACCGTCTTGACGCCGCGACTAACTGCCTGGTATGGCGATCAGAACAAATCTTACGAATCAGCTGATAATAATACTTCAAGTACCAATCTCTGGATCCCGGAGCTATTATCCCTGAAAGAGCGAATTGAAAAAGAATTTGGATATAGGTTCAATGGTGTTCTATTAAATCTCTATCGTGACAACAATGATTCAGTTGCCTGGCACAGGGACAAAGAAAACAGATATGGAAAACGCCCTGTCATTGCATCGATCAGCCTTGGGCAGACCAGGAACTTTGATTTCAGAAAAAGAGACCACCATCAAAGCAAATACGGTCTGCCGCTTCCTAATGGTTCACTCCTTATTATGAAAGGTGACCTGCAGGAAAACTGGGAACACCGGATCGCCAAATCTACTGTACGTATGAAGGAACGTATTAATCTAACATTCCGATTGATCAGTGAACTATAATATCATAAAAAATAAAATTAAATAATAGTTATATGTCTATTTCTTACTACGATTTTAAAAATCTGCCCACGCAATCTCAATATGAATTGGCTTTGGCCGAAGGAAGGGTCATCAGTGAAACCTCTAAGGATGGACTAAAGTTTGTATTGTATGAGCTGTCGAGTTTTTCAGTTGAGATCGTATATAATACCATCAATAAAAAGATAGAAGGTCTTAGCGTCTTCCAGAATAAAGGAACTTTATGACACATAAAATAATTCATTTGTCTGCATATCAAAAAAAGTGTGATTGGGATCACATTAAAATAGTGACTTAGATCCTGTATTTGAAACACAGATAAATTCAAACTTTGTAGTAATAAATTAAATAGATATAAAAATGAGCAAAAAAGTTTTATTTGTGCTTACTAGTCACGACGAATTAGGAAATACAGGTCAGAAGACGGGATTTTGGACGGAAGAGCTAGCGGCTCCTTATTATGCATTGTCTGATAAAAATGTGGAAATAACATTGGCATCTCCAAAGGGTGGTCAACCACCAATTGATCCGAAAAGTGAAGACCCTTCATCTCAAACGGATACTACACGCAGAATGGACAATGATGAGGTTTTAAAGGATAAATTAAAAAATACCCATAAATTATCCGAAGTCAAAAGCGAAGACTTTGATGCGGTATTTTATCCTGGTGGTCACGGTCCTTTATGGGATCTGGCTGAAGACAAGGTTTCTCAACAACTTATCGTAGATTTTTATACCAATGACAAACCTGTAGCATTTGTATGCCACGCACCAGGGGTTTTGAAGGATGTGAAAATTGACGGTGAATATTTGGTAAAAGATAAAAATGTCACTGGATTTACAAATACCGAGGAAGAGGCTGTACAACTTACGGAGATAGTTCCGTTTCTGGTTGAAGATATGCTGAAACAGAATGGCGGATCATACAGTAAAGTTGAAGATTGGGCTCCTTACGCTGTGGTTGACGGAAGACTGGTCACAGGACAAAATCCTGCATCATCTGAAAAAGTGGCTGAGGAATTATTAAAACTTATTTAGTTTTTTCATTCCAAAGGATCAGACCTTAACGTTCGACTGTAAAATAATTCCATTCTTTTTAGGAAAAATTAGGATAATCAGGTCTTTTTTAAAATACAATTAACACCACCATTCACTTTCAAATGTATTTAGTTTACATAATTTTGCAAAGGAAATACTTTTATAAAGGTTTTCATGGTTATTAGTTTTTATCCCCATATTATTTGGGGATTTTTTATTTCTAAAGCAACTAAAATGTTGTAATAGTTGAAGCCAAAAGTTAGAAAGCGACATACGTTCTATATTCTTTTAAAGTATAGGTAATTGTTGCATTCAATTTAAAAGCTCACCTTTTCAGGATATGTAAACACGGCTATTTTATTTAAGTTCAATTAGCAATACCTTTGCTTATCAAGCTTTTTTAAAACGACAGTCAATCACATGGACGATCAAGATGTCACATATCCGGTCTATTCACCAGCCTCAGTCATTGGGATCTTCAGCAATGCCCTGAAGCTCAATGCCACGGTCAATCTGATCTATCTTAAAGGCAGATATGCTTTTGGTGGTGGTAAATCCTATGGGAACTACTATTATGACCTTCTGTTCTCAGAAGGTGATCATACTTCGATAGGGATTCGTATTTCTTCATTGCTCAGGAGCAAGATCATCAATAATGAAGTGTATACGCTCAGAGGCTTTATTGAGAAAAACATTAAAAATTCTTCGATTGAACTGCGCTTTGTGGTTGACGAGATCGTTCAGCAGGAAGAAAAATCCATCTCCGAAGAAGAATTGGAAAGGTATGGGCTGATCCAGAAAAAACTGGAGACAGGATCAAAAGACCTTGAAACCCTGATCAGGGATAAGATGCTCAAAGATGAAAAGGTCAGGGTCGCTAACATTTATGGAAATAATGCGATTGTCCGGAAGGATTTTTTCGAAGGATTGGATGTTTCCCGAAAATATTTTGATATTTCAGATCACAGCTGTAATATCACTTCCTCCACTGCGATCATTTCCAAACTGAAGGAAATTTCAGCTTTGGATTATGACATTGTTGCCTTGGTCAGGGGAGGAGGTGACCGGCAGAGTATGGAAACCTTCAATGAACTGAGCCGATCCGAATTATTCATAACAATGAAACCGGTTACTGTTACGGCTATCGGTCATACGGTCGATGAAACTTTATTGGATAAGCTGGCTGACAAGCGTTTTCATTTACCCCACGATTACGGCGCTGGATTGCATGCCATTGCAGAGAAGCTATCCCACGAAAGATCAAATTCAAGAGCTTTGCTCATCGATGAGGTCAAAAAAGATGTTACCAAGCAGTTTTCGGAACAGGTAGAAACTTTAGAAAAGCAGCTGAAGAAGAAAAATGAAGAATTCACCGAAGCCCAGAAAATATATAAAGAGCAGGTAGAGAACCATAACAAAACCTTTACAGACCAACTGAAAATCAGAAACGAGGAATTTCATAAACTTCAGGTAGCGTCCGGTAAACAGCTTGAAGATCTTCAGAAGAATTTCCAGGAGCAGCAGAAACAACGCCAGGCTGAAATGGAAAACTACAAAAAGGAGATCGCCATTCTGCACGAAAAGAATGTCCAGTCCGGCATCAATGAAAAGACTGCTTCATTAAGAATTCTTTTAGAAAATGTAAGGCAGGATAATGTAAGGCTGAATCAGGAAGTGCACAGAAATAAAACTAATTATGGGAAGATTATTATAGTTTTTCTTATAGCATTGATCATTGGCTTTTTCTTAGCAAAACTGGTTTAAATAGCGTTTTGAACCGAGACACGTTACTAGATCAGTTTTCTCTCTTTGGCAATAACGGCAAGGTGGAAAGGCGTTTTCGCACCGCATAGCTTTTTTATAATTGTAAGTCTTTTCTCAATGCTGCTCTTACTTGTAATGATCGATTCGTCGTCCTCAAGTTGTTTCGGTATATCACCGATCTTCAGACCTTGTGACAAGTACTTTAGTATCAAAAAATCTACTTTTTCCATTTAACAAATTTAAAAATAATTATGTTCTGTCGAGTTCGATCCAGACAGGTGCATGGTCACTGCTTTTTTCCCAGCCGCGGACTTCCTTATCTATACCCCCTCTGATCAGGCTTGATTTCAAATATGGGCTTAGTAAAATATGATCTAGTCTGATTCCCGCATTTCTGTCGTACGCTTTGTATAGATAGTCCCAAAATGTGTAGATCGTTTCATCTTGAAATAAGGTACGGATAGAATCTGTCCATCCATTTTTCAGAAACTGCCTGTAAGCTTTTCTGACTTCTGGTTGAAAAAGTGCATCATCTTTCCATCTTTCAGGTTTATAAACATCTTTTTCAGTCGGAATAATATTAAAATCGCCTATCAATATGGCAGGCAGATTCATATCGATAAATTGTTTTGTTCTTTTTTTTAGACGCTTGATCCATTCCATTTTGTATTCAAACTTTGGCCCTGGAAAAGGATTTCCATTCGGTAAGTAGAGACAGCAGATCACGATCTGGTCAATAATCACTTCAAGATAGCGGCTTTGAATATCATCTGCATTACCAGGCAGTGAACGCTGGACTTCTGTCATGTCAAAATCTCTACACAGGATTGCTATTCCATTCCATTGCTTTTGTCCATGCCATATCGCCTGATAGCCGGCTTGGTTAATTTCAGCAATAGGGAATTTTTCCTGCTGCGCCTTCAATTCCTGAAGGCATACGATATCTGGCTTTGCATTTTTCAGCCACTTAAGAAGGACAGGCAGGCGACTGTTGATGCCGTTCACATTGTATGTTGCTATTTTCATCGTTACGACTTACGTTTATAATTTCTTTAAAGCTGAAGCTTTGTGGACAGCATTTTTACCGGTCTTTTCGCTCATCACCTCATATTGCGGGCTGTCTTGAGAAGCTCTTCTCTGCCTGTTTATAAAGATAAAATCGCTGGTATGAATTTTTGTGATGATTCCATGGGTCTCTCCATAACGAAATTTCCATTTGACCTTATCTCCTTTTTTCAACATTATTTTTATTTTATACCGGTTTCAATATGATCTGATAAATCAACATAAAGACAAAAACCATACCTTATAAAAGAGCCTTTTTACTTTATATCATACGACATTCAGTACGACGATAAAACCGATTAAGATATTTATTCTAAAATATAAATACAATAAATCTTTTCGGTACTACGAAAAGGTAGTGATTTTATGTGATGATCAATTTTCAACTTTACCCCAATAAAAAGTTGATCAACTGTTCAAATCATTATTAACATCAAAAAATCACCGTTATGAATATCGAAAGAACAGAATTTACCGCCTGGATGGAAAGGATCATGGAACGATTCGACATCCTGAAAGAGCAAGTTTCATCCAGCCAATCCAGATTCATAGAGATCGACGGGGAGGTGCTGCTTGACAATCAGGACGTATTACAACTCTTAAAGATCAGTTCAAGATCATTGCAACGCTACCGCACAGACAAAAAGCTGCCTTATTACACCATCAGTGGAAAGCTTTATTACAAGCTGTCCGATGTCCATCAGCTCATCAGAGAATGTTTAAGTACATAATGAAGTAAGACAGATGCTGCCAAAGAAGTAGACAAAGTTCCAAATCAAAACAGTCACCACCAACCCCTCTATCTTCATCGAACAAAATATCTGCTATGGAAGAGAAGGTACAGAATGCACCCAATGAAACGAATAAAATCAAGCCGGTGTCCGACACATTGCTTGTCTTGAACATCCATACCAATGCGGTCGAGATGGTTAAAGGAATCGACCAAGATGGAAACCTTCAAAAGATACCTCCCAAAGAGAAAAGAGACAACGACCAATTGATCCGGGTTGACAAGCAGGGTGACCTGTTCTCGAACTTCTTTTCCAATTTTTACCGGCAGCTTAAAAACCCATCGCATTTCAATTTCTTCAAGGTCTCGGAATACGATGCCGTCAACATGGCGAAAGACCTTCAGCAATATGTTGATCAGGCATCCCCTGAAGAAAAGGAAAAGCTGAAAGATTATGCAATACAATTAAAAAATACAAACCCATTAAAAAATCAGAATACAATGGAAAACAACACAGAAACTCAGGAATACCGTTTCCAGCCGGAACAGATCGACTGGAAGACAATGGAAAAATTTGGGCTTAACAAGGAAAAGCTAGAAAAGATGAATGCTATGGATTCTCTGCTCAGAGGTTTCAAGACCAATAATTTAATTCCTATTACCATCAATCTGGGAACAGCGGTCAGCAAGATGGATGTCCGTCTATCACTCCAGACCGCAGACAACGGAGAGGTTGCCGTGAATCTGCACGGCATTCGCAAAGAGCCTAACTACAATCTTAAGTTCCTCGGTCACGAGTTCACTGACGAAGACAAGAAAAACCTGAAAGAAAGCGGAAATATGGGCAGGGTCGTCGATCTGGTCAATCCGAAAACCGATGAGATCATTCCGTCCGTGATCAGCCGTGACAGATTGACCAATGAATTGGTCGCCTACAGGGCTGAGTATATGAAAATCCCGGATGACATCAAGGGTATCAAGCTGGATGACCACCAGAAACAAACATTGCTGGAAGGCAAGCCTCTTTATCTTGAAGGGATGACCTCCAAAAAAGGAGAACTGTTCGATGCCACAGTACAGTTCAATGCAGACAAGCGCTATGTCGAATTTATCTTCAACAATAACCAGAACCAGCAACAAACCCAACAGCAGAACCCATCCAGTCAGCAAAATCAATCCAAAGGTGGGGAAGCCCCGAGAGTATTCCGTGGAAAAGAACTGGATGATGCACAGTATGATAAATTCAAAGCAGGGCAGACGGTGTATGTTGATGGATTGGTGGACGGCAAAGGAAAAGCGTATCAAGGCTACATCACCTTCAACAAGGAAACATCTAAAACGAACTTTTCCTTTACCAATCCCAACAAGCTGAAAGAAAAAGCCCAACCATCAGAAGAACATAAGACCCAAAAGGCGGTCAATTCCGATGGCAAGACGAATGAGGCCACCAAGAATCTCAAAGAGCCTTTAGATTCCAAACAGCAACAGCCTGCCAACAAGCAACAGGAAGCCCAGCAAAAGAAACCGGTCAGATCTAAAGGACGCAAGATGTAACCAAAAAATCAAAACAATTCCAACCACAATAAACCCAAAGGTATGAAAGCCATCATCGCAGAAAAGCCCAGTGTCGCAAGAGAGATCGCACAATTATTAAATGCCAATGAAAGAAAAGACGGTTACCTGGAAGGCAACGGGTATTGCGTGACCTGGGCATTGGGTCATTTGGTATCATTGGGAATGCCGGAGGATTATGGTATAAGAGGCTTTGACAAAGCCTCTTTGCCAATCTTTCCAGACCCATTCCTATTGATACCCAGACTCATTAAAAAGCCAAATCAAAAAGGCTATCAGCCTGATCCTTCCGCACTGAAACAGCTAAAGATCTTACAAAATGTCATTGATCGATGCGACAGCATCATTGTCGCAACCGATGCAGGAAGGGAAGGAGAGTTGATCTTCCGGTATATTTATCACTATCTCCAATGCAACAAACCCTTTGAAAGATTATGGATCAGCTCTCTGACAGAAAAGGCCATACAGGACGGTTTTAAAAAGCTCCAGCCAGGTTCAGCGTTCAACGGCTTATATAATGCCGCCAAATCCAGAAGCGAAGCAGACTGGCTGGTCGGAATCAACGCTACGCAGGCCTTGAGCATTGCCGCCCATCAGGATGTCTATTCTTTGGGACGAGTACAGACCCCGACATTAGCCCTGATCTGCAAGAGATTTGAAGACCATCAGAATTTCACACAAAAGAAATACTGGCAGATCCAGCTGAAACACCGCAAAGATTATCTGGACTTTACCAGCCAGTCCAATGAACAATGGGAGGACAAAAAGCAGGCAGAACAGATCCTAAAATCCATAGAGCGGGAAGGCAAAGCTACTGTTGAAGATGTATCCGTCAAAATCGTACAGGAATCATCCCCAGTACTTTTTGACCTGACAGAACTTCAGAAGGAAGCCAACAGAAAACTGGGTATGTCGGCCGATGAGGTTCTGCAGACCGCACAGGCGCTTTATGAAAAGCGATTCATTACCTATCCGAGAACCGGCAGCAAATATATTCCTGAAGATCTTTGGGCAGAGATCCCGGAGCTGGTCAGAATTCTGAATACCGTCGATCAATTCAAAGCTGCCGTGTCAACGCTAAAATTCGGCAGCTTCAACAAACGGATGGTGAATGACCTCAAGGTGACCGACCACCACGGACTATTGATCACTACGAAGATACCATCCGCGCTCACTGCAACAGAAAAAGCCATCTACGATATGATCGCCTACCGTCTTCTTGAATCACTCTCAGAGCATTGTTCCAAAGAGGTCAGCCATATCACGATCAAAGTACATCATTATGAATTCAACATCAAAGGGTCCAAAATACTGACCAAAGGCTGGCGGGCCATCAAAGGCATCCTTTCAGAAAACAGTGACAATACAACTGAGGACAGCAAATTCAACAGAAATAACGACACCAGCGTTGAAGAACCCCTCATTAACCTTCCTGAGTTCAAGGCAGGAGATGAACTCAAGATCTCACAAGAGGACCTTTCGGAAAAAACAACACGACCTCCCAAATTATACAGTGAGGCCGATCTTTTGTCAGCAATGGAAAATGCAGGAAGGACAATAGAAGATAAAGAACAGCAAAAAGCAATTTCAAGTACCGGCATCGGTACACCTGCCACAAGAGCCTCGATTATCGAGACTTTGCTTAGCAGGAGCTATATCATCAGAAAAAGCAAAGCTTTAATTCCAACTGAAAAAGGACTGAAAGTATACGATCTGGTCAAAGATCAAAAGATCGCTAATGTGCAGATGACCGCAGAGTGGGAGATGGCATTGGAAAAGATCGAAAAAGGCGAACTTAGTTCAAAACAATTCATCACCGACATCAAAAACTACACATCAGAGATCACCGCAGAACTTCTGTCACTCTCCATTCCACAGGAAAACATTCCTGAACTCAAATGTCCAAAATGCCAGCAGCAAAACCTGCTTATCAAAGACAAGATCATCAAATGTCCGGATGAGCACTGCAACTGGATGCAGTTCAGAACGGTTTGCAGTGTACAGCTTAGCATAGAGCAGATCACTGCACTCATCAACGACAGAAAAACGCCGCTCATCAAAAATATGAAGGCTAAAAACGGCAAAAAGTTCAGTGCCTTTATAGTTTTAAAGGACGATAACAAAACAATATTTGAGTTCCCCGCTAAATAGATGTACTCTGAAAATATGTATATTAGAAATAAAAATTATGAAAGTGAAACTATGTTACCTGCACACATCACTTGAGATCAAATGGAAATTGCCATTCTTTCCCCGTATTGGAGAATACATATCCACCGCTGAATTTTTATCAGAGAAGGAGTGGCGGCAGCTTGGTGCGGAGCAAGATTATTTCCAGATCATCAACATCTCCTGGTTTCTGTATAAAGATGCCAGACAGTCAACTGTCGAAATTCTACTGGAGTAGGTTCAGATCCGTATGATAATAATTTTGGTAAACTACCCTAAAACTCAATACTAAAGTAAATATGAAATTTGGATTAACTGTAAGATAGCTCAAATATTGTAAAATTATCTGCCCATAATCGGAATTTTTCCGATTATGGTATTAAAAATTTACAAACATTAGTGTTTTCAATTTAATCTAACTTGGAGGCGGCAGTCCAGTTTTTATAAGATTTTATTTCGATTGTTTTAAAGGGATGTATTGTAAATCGATTATGCTTTATTGATTACAAATTCGATAAACCAATTGGGAAAATTTTCAGGATCAATGTTCACGGTCAATGCATCGTCATCCTTCTCTGCAATCAGCAGCATTTCATCGGAATTATCAAACAGGAATGCCCGATCTGCCATCTTCAACGCGGGATAAAGATTTTGTAATGTATTGGTATATCTGGATATGATTTTCTTCGGGTCTACATAGTGCCCGCCCTTTTGCACTCTGTTGTCTACCCGTGAGACATTTAGCTTTGCCTGATCAAGGCAGATAAAATAGAGATAGACCTTATATCCCAGTTTCCTGGCTTCAATGATCTCATCCAGTTTTGAAGTATGGCTCATCACGGTTTCAAATGAAAAAGAGATGTCACTCTTCATAAGGTGTTCTCTAATAAATGAGGTGATCAATGCCGCCTCATAACTATGCGTATCATGCGATTTGTCAACGATGATGTTTTCTCTTATCTCAATATCTATTTTATGTCCCGTATCCAGCGATTTTTGCAAGAGTGTTTTTGCATTGGCGCTTTGAAAAAAACTGTTGAGGTCATCTTGTTTCAGCTGAAGACCGAAAGGCTGTAAATCAAGAAATCCTTTTTCAAGGATCTCTTTTTCTATAGCATCGGAATTAATAAAGATTCCTGGGTCAAAATTTCGTTGAAATGTTTCAAATAAGGTCGATTTGCCAGAACCATTTGGTCCTGCAAAAATTCGCAGTCTTTTTACTTTAGGCATATTTTGCTACCTTTAGTAAGTCCGCTTTTTGCGAATTCGACTTTTTCTACAGATGAGGTTCTAACCATCTTTCCCTCGAAAACTCTATAAATTCCTCCATCCTTGATGATCTCAAAGGGGATATCCAAAGCAATAGAAGATCTTTTGGCATTGTGCGATGCCGCTTTTGCAAATCTCACAAGTTCCCTCCTGTCACTTATTCGGCGACTGGTTCTGATCCTGCTTCTGATATTATCTTTTCTACTCATTTTAAAATTTATTACGCTAAATTACAAAATATTTCTCCTATCAAAAGATTGTACGGAAATTCTCTAAATAAACTTTCTACTATTATACAGTGGGCTTTATAAAATAATTATCTAAAGCTTCCTTCATTTTTTTATCTTTCATTTTTATTGTTAAGTCTCTAATTGTGTCGGGTTCAAAATATTTCACATGAAACTTATTAGAGCTTTCAGAAAGTTTATCCAAAATTTCTTTTGCAGGTTCTGCAATGCCTCCTGTAGCCCAATATTCAAAGTGTACTGAATGGTTTTTTAATGTTTCCTGTTTAAGAAGCCAACTCTTAAATGCAGGAATTTTAATAGATGTCCATTTCCATATTTTATCTTCGTCTATTTGACTATTTGTAGCCTTGCACTCTACAAATACAACCTTATCACTATAAGTAGCAAAAACATCAATTTCATGTCTTCCATTATTTTCGAAGATCTCTCTTCCAATATCTATGCTTTGACATTTTTTGATATGAATATGTCCAACAAAATATTCGAACAATGTGCCTCGAATGTTATAGATTAGTGTTTCATTAAATATTTTCAACTCAGTAATAAGCTGTAGATATTTATCGGGCTTCGATTTTAAGTTTGCTCCTGCATTATTTAAAATCACTACAAGCTCATTTAAAGCCTGTGCATATTTCTCACCAAACAACTCACTAATAAAACCAATTGCAATTCCTTTCTTTTTTAATTCCGCCAGTGCTTCTGGATGCAGATTATCAACTATTAGATATGGCATTATACGAGGGGCATTTTTAAAACTTTGAATGTGATTGAGTTTCTCAATGAAAAACATAATATCTTCTTTGTAAAATTCTCTTCCGAACATAATATCCGCTAGAATAAAACCAGGCTTCCCATTATCACTTAGTCCTCGTATGTATGATGGTCCTTTAAAACCCCACCTGAATTTACCATATTCTGCAAATATTTCTCCTTTGTTAAAAGAGATTAAGCCCGTGTTTTTCATTATCTTATGAAAATGAGAAAGAATATCATCTTTAATAACTTCTATAGTACGATTTGAGATACTTGTTGTTTTAAGACCTGAAAACTTTGGTGAAAAATGATATTCTTCGTTACCGATAAAGATGAGAATCCCTTGGTCAACAAATTTTTTTAATACTTGTTTAAAAGGTAAATGTTTAAGCAGAGGCTTTATTGGATAGTTTGTGTAACACTCTAAATATCTTTTATTAATAATACCTCCGTGAATCTTCAGTGCATTAATACAATACCAATATTTTCTGCCGCTTTCAAATAAAGCTTTTGTAAATACAGAAAATAATTTATCATCCTCATATTGATTTTCTAAAAAACATAGCGATTGATTACTAGTGAAAAAACCTTTTATCTTTTTTAAGTTTTTTGTTCTAGATATTTTTTGACTGGCAGTATTAACAGGAATCTTTTCAGCTTTGGCGAGATATTCAGCTAGTTTTCCTGACAGAAGAGGTCCTCTATTATGTAAAATATTTTCAATTGTTGTCATATGGCTCTATATATAAATTACTCGTTAGAGTAAGGGAACAACGCAAAAAAAAATGCGCTGAATACCTTGGATACACAATTTTACTTTCTCAAAATGCCTTTTTTGCAGTCATATCGGTTTTTGAGACCTATTGATACTTATTTAAAAAACTTCCACACATTTTGCTAATACGAATCAGCCGTAGCTCATCTTCCGTAAGCACTTTTATCATATTCTGCCATAAAATCTTGATTATGTACTTTTTTTTGGCAAATTTTTAAATAATGTAAATTTTTCACTGTAAGGTTTGAATTTTTCTTTTCGATTGGGGCTCAAACAATTATAAAATAATCATAGTAATTCATAATCAGATAATTGTGCTCTGACCATTGATGTGTATTTTGTATTATTCGATATCTTAAATTTGTCTGCTGAAATTTCTTTCATATTCAATTCCACTGGCACCAATGCTAAAAGCTTTTGTGGGACTTAATTCTATTCTACTTAGCAATTTATCCCTTTTGCTAAATGATAATTTCGTACCGATAATCTTTCCGTCGCTAGTTATTAAGTAACTAAATTCCCACTTGTTTTTTGAGTTAAAAATAAAATGAATTTCACTTATGTCGACCTGACTTTGAAGAGACGTAACTTTCTTGTGAACACTAAATAATTTTGTTGCCTGCAACCCCTTTTCTATTTTCGTTGCATCATCTGATTTGATGTGCAATTCTATTGTAGGTGTGCCTGGGATTTCGAATATTGTGTGCAAAATCTTGTCTTTGGGAATCATGTTTTGCCTAACAATTCGAACTGTTTCTGATAGTTTTTTTACTGCAGCTTTAGCATTTTTTTTGCATCCATCATAAATATCTTCAGCGATATCTTCAGCAATTTTTTCTCCTATTTTCGCAAAAAAGGGTTTCAAAAGTGGATATAAAATAAAATAATATTTAGCAAGAGTTATTACAACTTGTGGATCTGGAACAAGATTTTTCCTCATACCAAGTTCAAGAGATATTTCTTCAGAATAAACTTGTCTTAGCTTTTTAGCAGTATTCTGTAAAACATTAATATTTTCAAAATTATTTTTATCAATTAAAATTTGAAATTTATCTGTATTTTCTGATGTTATAAAAGAAATTGGTTTTTCAGGCTCTTCTAAAATTAAACTTTTGTCAAAATTTGCCGTTACTCTATTTTTAAACACTAAAGGTTCAGCAAATACATGAAAAATTTTATTTACTTCTTTAATCTCTGCGTTGTCAAAATATCCCAAAGGAGGAATATCTCTACGATGATTTATTAGATACCGCATTTTATAATTACCGTTTATGATTTTTACGTAATCTTCCATTATATTAAAAGGGATAAAATCTCCGTGAAGATCAGTTGTCATAGATCTAAGTATTACTTTTTCTGCCTAATAATTATCTAGTTGAAGATGTTAATGCTACCAATGCATTATTCTGTATAAAAATTATTACGTACACAAACATCTATCATATTTATTTGTTTGTTCACTTTTTTTTAATAATCAATTATTGAAGATATTTAAAATGATGCATTATTATAAAATATTACATCATTTTCTACAAGATCATAGTAATCCATTTCTTTATTATATTTGAATTCAATTTCCTTGTTATTTCTCATCTGTACATTTTGAGAGCTGAAAGAATTTTCAACAAATTCTAAATGAATCCTAACAAAAGCGTGAACATCTGTGACAATTATTTTATCACGGTCTTCCTCATCATCATTTATTTTAAAATCAGCAATATCCACTGATTCTACGGAATTTACGGGTCTTCCTTTACCAATTTTTTTGTCTGCTAAAAGTTTTTTTTCTATTAAATTTTTAAGATCAATTAAAATTTTTTCTTTGTCTTTGGGTCTCATTTTAAATTTGATTTTTGGTTATTGTTTGTATATGAAATTTATTGAAGATTAACTTTTATCTTTTTTATTTCATTTTTGGTTAGTTCATGAGAATTACTCTCTGACTGTCGATAATATCGCCAGAGATATAAAAGTCCAATAACAATAAAAATGAATGAAATCCATTTCAAAATCTGCTCAAAGAATCTTGTGAAAACAGATTTTTCGAAACTTGAAAATCCTTCAATTCCAGAACTATTTCTTCTATAAAATTTTCTTCGGTAAATCCAATATTGAAGTATGAAGGAGTAAACAGATAATTCCAATTATTAAAAGCTTATTCATTTTCAAAAAAGTTTTATATTTTTATCTCAGAAATGCCATCTTAGAAGCACTTTACAGGGCTTCAGAATTTCAAATTTTTACTTCACAGTAGTATTCATCAACTGTTATTTTATCACACACTGTGTTGTAATTCAATCTCAGGCATTTCGTCATATGTTCTACCATTTAGAATTCTTCCACTTGCCTTTTTATTTTTACCACCCCATTGTTTAAAAAAGAATGCTACTTGATTTTTATCACATTGTTCCTGAATGTCAATTACCCAATTGGCATCCATAGGTCTGGGTTTGTGGCCGCTTTCACCTCCAACAATAACCCAATCTATTTTTTCAAGATTTAAATTTGGCAGTGGACCAATTAGAGGTTCTAGTGATAAAAATTTTACTCTCGCGTCAGTTTTTCTTAAAAAGTCGATTCTATAATCTACTTTTTCGTTTTCGACCGAGACTCCCATCCAAATATTATGTGTCCATTTCAATTCTTTATGAAGTTCAAAAAGTCTTTCAGCACGTTTTGTCAAGACTTGAAAAACGTGTTGAGGATTATTGTTCATTACTTTAAAAACTTTCTTAATAAAGTCGAGTGGGATATCCTGATGAAATAAATCACTCATTGAATTTACGAATACTACTTTAGAATTTTTCCAAGTGTATGGGATTTTTAGAGCGTCTTCGTGTGTTCTGACTTCAAAATTATCTTTATATTTTTCCACACCCATTGCCTGTAATCTTTTAGACATTACTTCTGCGTAACAGAATTTACAACCTGCCGATATTTTATCGCACCCAGTTGTGGGATTCCAGGTCATTTCTGTCCATTCTATGCTAGATTGTGCCATAATATTATTTTAATATATAGTAAACTTTTTTTCTCTCAACGTCCTTAGCCTTATAGTATTTGACATAAAATGATTTTCTTCGGGCATGTGAATCAGTTGTATTTAAAAGAACGTCAAGTAATCCTCGATCTTGCCAATCAGCTAGTATTTCATTAGTATGTTTTGTAAGAAAACCTTCTTTAAGTGTGAATTCATATAGATCAAAATTATATTTTCTTTCTGAATTTAGAAATATTTTCAAAAGCTCTTCTAATCTGTTCGTTTTGTGATCGAAAAATAATGATGGAGCATTTCCTGAATACTCCCAACCTCTGCCTTCTTCTGAGTCAATTTCCCATTTAGATTCCAGCATTTTTTCAAATCCCTTGATGTGAGAGGTAAAAAAATATAGACAAAATACCGTGTTTTCTTCTTTCTTCAGTGTGAAATTATCAACAAAATAGTCGCTGCCGAAATATTTTTGAAAACCTTGCTTCAATGAGAAAATAAAATCCCAAACATTACTTGAGGATTTCACATCTTCTGTGATTTGCAAATCAGAAATAAGATTCTTCAGTACGTCTGGAGTTTCTTTATCTGAAAATCTATACATAAACTGTATTGGAAGCCATAATAGAATTTCACTTTTTTTATGTGTTCCAATTAATTCTTTGATATCACTCGCTTTTAGCTCCTTATATCCATATGGGTCTATGAAAACGAACGCTTTTTCTTTTTTATAGTTTCTAAATCTATCCTGTAAGGCTTTTACTTCTTCTTTATAATCATTATTTGTAATAATCAAATTACCAATATTGTGGTGATGAAGTTTTTTTTCTTCAATAATGCTTTTTAGGATAGCAGTTTTATTTTCATCAATGTCATTAAATATACAATCAATTTTAGGAAGTTTATTACTTCTTTGATTGATAACACTAAAATAGGTATCCTTCACATTTTTTAGTGCAACCAAAGGACTTCCATGTCCACCGTTTTCATATTGACCCTGTCCGCAGAAAAGATCATAAATATAAATTTTTTCAGTAAAGCCATCATTACTGATAATATTTAGATATCGTTTCAAATATTCTCCTAATAGCCTGACCTTCGCTTCTGAATGATCAAGCAAATTTGATTTAACATTTAGTTTATTCATGGTTAAATTACTTGATTTTTAAATTCAAGCACTTTCCAAATATACAAAATGTGATTTATGATTTTTTACGGATTTCAGTAAAATTTTGAAAATAAATTTAGAAATCTATTCTAAGTTGATTAGAATTTTGTTTTTCTCGTAGTTTAAATAATAAATTTAGAATATCATTTTCATTAATCGAGGTGTACTTTGGATATTGATCTCTTATGGTTAATAGTCTTTCAAGCGGATCCTCATATTTATCATCAATATATCCAATTTTCGAAAATAAATAATTAATAGTATTTAAAGAAAAATCTAAATCGTACTTTTTAGCTAAATATATTGCTCTCAGAATATTTGCTTCGATTGAAGGATTTAAATTTTTGTATACAGAATTTTCCTGTAAAATATTTAACTCTTTATTAGACATACATTCGTTAAAATAACGTAGATTGTAATTGAATGTATGTAAATTTATAACCAATGAGTCAAAGTTATAAAAGCACCCTTTTGCGATGCTATTTAATTTATCATTATCGTTCAATGTCACCAGATTATTTTTAAATGCCCAATTATTATCAATTGTCCAGATATCAATTTCTGTTGATTGTAGGGAAATTTTCATCCCCCCATATCTGTTTATTGAGTAAGTTGCATTTGAGTTCTTAATTAAAGATAATAATAAGTCATTAGATATATCTGTAATTATATCAATATCTCTACTATCTTTATTTAATAGGTAATCTCTGAAGTAACCTCCAACTATGTATGCAGAACCTGAGATAAATAACTCGAAAAAAAAATCCATAAAAGATTCCGCCTTCATATGTTCTATAAAATGAAGGTAAAAGCCTTTTTTTATGTCTTTTATCTTGTTCACTTATAATTTGATACCTTTTAATTCTTGATATAAGTTTATAGCGTAGGTGTCAGTCATTCCAGTTACGAAATCGATGATCATTTGCAATTTTTTGTATTCTTCATTTTTATAATTCTCTACCTTTTCATACACAAATCTATGACTGGAAGAAATTAGTTTATATATTCTTGCTTCATAGGTATTCCCCTCTGCTTTAAAACGTGAACTTCTGGAGGCCTTTACCATAATTTTTAGTAATCCATAGATAGCTTCCCATCCAGCTATTTCCTTCTTCACAATATTTTTATCATCAAATACTTTATATTGTAATTTTTTATATGCAGCTCTAATATCTGCTGCATCTGATACATCTATAATTTCTGACTCAAGGTTGCCGGTCATAATTAAATCATATTTCTCTTTAAAGGTTTCGATAATATTAGAAATCATTAACCTTTGAGTGAAAATTCTAAATTTCTGGATTACAATTGATTCGTCAATTTCTCCTTTTTCAAACAATTCAATTAATCTCGAAAGTTCAGAAATGACTTCATCTTTATTATTCTTAAGATTATTCTCAAAAATTTTTTTAACATCGTAGATATTAATTATATTCAATTTGACTCCATCCTCGATATCAGCGGCGCTGTAGGCAATATCGTCCGCTGCTTCCATCAGATAAACAATTGGGCTTCTTCTGTTATTAAGTTCTAGATGGTTGTTCAAAATATTGAAAGTTTCTACTTCCGAAACAAAATAACCAAATTTTCTTTTTGAAATTTCAGGATAATTTTTCCCCTTATTACCTTCTACAGAATTTGAAGGATATTTAATACTCGATGCTAATGTTGAATATGTTAAGTTGTAGCCAAAAGAATCACCAAAATAGTATAATTTTGACAAAATTCTTAAGGTTTGGACATTTCCATCAAAATTTGTAAAATCGCTTTTCTCTAGTTCACTTAGTATTGGATCTATCGAATTATTTTCTTTTTGTTTCTCTTTTTCGTAATCTAAAAACTCTCGAGATTGAAAGTAATCTTCGAAAAATTTTTTTACAGCCTCCTCTCCAAAATGTCCAAAAGGAGGATTTCCTAAATCGTGTATTAAACCTGAGACACGAAGCAGAGAACTAATATACCCTTTTTTATCAGAATTAATCTCTTTTTTTTCAATAAGGATATTTTCTATACTTTGACCAATAGAACTTGCAATGTATGAGACCTCTAAAGAATGAGTTAAACGTGTTCTAATATAATCACTTTGTTCAAGAGGGAATACTTGTGTTTTATCTTGTAATCGTCTGATTGGTGCACTTGAAATGAGTCTACCGTAATCATTCTCAAATGGATTTCGTCCATCTGTTGAAATAGTAGGTGTTTTCTCTCTAAACCGTATATCCTGTAATAATAATTCCCATTTTTCGGTGTAACTCATTTATATTAATTTTATGGAGCCAATTTACGAAAATCGATAGAATTTTACTCTCTGTTTGCACTATTATATTGTTAATTTAGAATTTAATTTTTATATGCTTTTCTGACCAAATCCCCTTGGTTTTCCTTTGAAAACTTAAGCTTTTTGTTTCTTTCTTCAACTCTGATGAAAAATTCTGATAAAGAAATTTCAAAAAAATCGCAAATTGCAAATAATTTACTGCAAGTTATGTTATGATCAGTTGAAGTATATCTTTCTAATCCTAAATTTTTACCCACTTCATTAAAGTATTCAATGTTTTCGTGGAGGAGTGCTTTCCCCCTATCCCTATATAAATCTTTAAGAACATCAGATATAGCCTCTGTTAATTCTATTATTTTAATTTGTTTGCCCATAAAAACAAATGGACTAATAAAAAATTGCGATAACAATTACACATGTGTAAATAAAAGTGTATATTAGCAAAATATTACATTAAAAAATAATGTAATTTTGCGATACTTCAAAGAATATTAGAAGCTATTGCTTAGAATCTCGCTTCCGAAAACTGGTAATTTTCAAAATAACAACGAGAGTATAAGCAGAAGCTCACGACCTAGGCGTGGGCTCTCTTATCTGTTGTTATGGGTATACCAGTGCCTCGGAGCCGATATGTAGAGTCCCATGCCGTTTTCTTTCAATGCTATTAGCCCACATCTACGTTAAAATCTAAGCCCGCTTCCTAAAATACAGTATCAGACTACACAATACAATAGGAGGGTACAACCTATTGCGGCTTTAAATAGCTCACTCGGGACACAGATTTCATTCATATCAAATTCTTTCCGGTGCCTTGCGGTCACTGCTTTAGATCCTCACCAGTCCTTTTTCATACCAAAGGGCATCAGGAAAGTTTTTATCCATCAATGAAGCCACTACTAAAATTACAAAAGATCAAAAACAAAAAAGCCCCTTCCCATACAGTTTGACGACCTTGGGAAAGAGCGAAGCTTAGTAATTACTGAACAATTAAAAAACCTTTTACAAATCTATGAAAAATTCCTATTACAAGATAGGAGGTATTTTCTTTGGCCTTATGCTGACCGCTGTCAGCAGCAACATAAAAGCCCAAACCCGCACCATTTCCGGTACCGTTACCACGTCCAACAAACCCCTTTCAGGAGTAACCATCTCCCAAGAGGGAAGTGATGAGGTAACCACCACCAGCGAAAACGGAACCTACACATTACAGGTTTCAGCAGAAAATCCCATCCTATTGTTCAGACACCCTGATTATTCAGAAGAGCGAATCAAAGCCAATAATCAGAAAGTCATCAATATCAGTTTAAAGGAAAATGTAAAGGGAATCGAAGAAGTTATTCTCAATGCAGGCTACTACAAGGTCAGAGACAAAGAAAGAACCGGTAGTATCGCCAAAGTTTCAGCAAAAGACATAGAAAACCAGCCCGTCAACAACGTCCTGTCCGCAATTCAGGGACGGATTTCAGGGGTCAGTGTCACCCAGAATAGTGGAATGCCCGGTGGAGGATTCAACATTCAGATCAGAGGTAAAAATAGTCTCAGGACCACTGCCAACAGTGGTGTGGATGGTAATATGCCACTATACGTTGTCGATGGTGTAAGCATCGGTGGTGATTTGCCCAGCAAGTTTTCAGGAACGGTGTTGCCGGGAAGTATCATCAATCCCCTGAACAGTATTCCTGTTAATAATATCGAAAGTATAGAGGTCTTGAAGGATGCGGATGCGACCGCTATCTACGGGAGTCGGGGTGCAAGCGGTGTGATCTTGGTGACAACGAAGAAAGGAAAGGGAACGGGCGTAGGCATTACGTTCAATAGCTCGTACGGCATCAGCAGGTCTATGATCGGACTTGAAATGATGAATACGGAACAGTACGTCGCAATGCGAAAACAGGCCTTTGCAAATTCCGGTGTCAGCACCTATCCCGCAACGGCCTACGACATCAATGGAACCTGGGACATCAACCGCTATACCAATTGGAGCGACCGTTTGCTTGGTAATACGGCCAACTTTTCGGATGTTTCCTTGTCTATCAAAGGCGGAAGTGCTACAACGCATTTTTTGATCAGTTATGGCCACAATGAGCAGACCACCGTTTTTGGTAATGACTTTGGCTACAAGAAAAATAATATCACTGCGAACATCTCTCATCGCTCGAAGGACAACCGATTTTCCCTGAACTTCTCCAATATGCTGGGTTTTCAAAAGAACAATATTCCTAATTTGGATCTGACCCGTCAGGCATTGGTGATAGCACCAAATGCGCCTGCACTGTATAATTCGGATGGAAGCCTGAACTGGGAGAAAAATACTTTTACCAATCCGGTTGCGGCCTTTGGAAGTACCTACAACAATGATAACTTTCAAATCATTTCCAGTATGAACCTCAGCTATGAGTTGTTCAAAGGCATTGATCTTAGACTTAACAGTGGTTTTAACTATCAGGTCATGGATGAGTCTTCACTTATACCGCATACGGTCAATAATCCATCATTCGGAATGACCCCTGCATTTTCGCAGGCCTCTAAAAATCATTTGGACAAGCTTTCGTTTACCTTGGAGCCCCAGATGTCATGGAAGTTTAAAAGTGACAGACATGCAGTAGAGGCATTATTGGGTGCCACCTATCAGCAAGATCTCGGTCGTCAGAATGGGATGAGGGGAGTAGGATTTGAAAGTAATATATTGATCACCAATATTGGGGCGGCGCAGACCAAGACCGTTTATGATCAGATCGATACGGCGTACCGCTATGGGGCATTTTTCGGCAGGGTCAACTACCGTTTCAATGACCGCTATATTCTGAATGTGACGGGTAGAAGGGACGGCAGCAGCAGGTTTGGCCCTAATAACAAGTTTGCCAACTTTGGTGCAGTAGGAGTGGCCTGGCTTTTTTCCGAGGAAAGCTGGCTTAAAGATCTATCGTGGTTAAGCTTTGGTAAATTACGGGCAAGCTGGGGAACTTCCGGAAGTGACAATATTGGCGACTACCAGTATCTTGATACTTATACCGCTTCGACATTGCAATACAACGGCATTACAGGTCTGGTACCTTCCAAGCTTAACAACCCTGATTTTAGCTGGGAAAAGACAGTTAAGCTCGAATCGGCTTTGGAGATGGCATTTTTTGATAACAGGCTCAACCTGTCCACTGCTTTTTACAGGAACAGGTCTTCCAATCAGCTGATAGGCTATCAATTGCCTGCTATCACAGGGTTTAGCTCGGTCTTGGCAAATTTGCCTGCCACAGTTGAGAACAGGGGCTGGGAAATAGAACTTGGAGGATTTCCCGTTCGGACAAAAACATTTCGCTGGGATTCGAGCTTCAATTTGAGCATCCCTAAAAATAAATTGTTATCATTTCCCGGACTGGAAGGTTCTACCTATTCCAATGCCTATGTTGTCGGAGAATCAACATCTATTGTTAAGTTATACCAACTGCAGGGGATCGATCCTGCAACGGGCAAATACATCTTTACCGATTTCAACGGTGATGGGAAAATTGCTTCTCCCGATGATAATAGGGTGGTCGAAAATATCGGGGTTCGGTATTTTGGTGGTTGGAATAATACCTTCCAATATAAAAACTGGGATTTTTCTTTTCTATTTCAATTTGTCAAGCAGAAGAACAGGAACTATAATTATCTCATGCCTGCACCGGGATCCATGAATAATCTGCCAGTGGAGGCATTGAATGTATGGTCTGCGGATAATCCGACTGGTACGTATATGCCTTATCAAACTGCAGCGAACCCTCTGCTGAGTTTATTCCAATCGAGTACCGCAAGTGTTTCGGATGCTTCTTTTATCCGATTGAAGAATGTCCAGTTAGGATTTAACATACCTCTACAGTCATCTATGGTTGACAATGTCAGGATCTACCTTCAAGGTCAAAACCTTGTTACCGTTACGAAATACTTCGGTCTTGATCCTGAATTTACGCCCCTTCCGGGATTTCTGCCCCCTCTGAGAACTTTTGTATTGGGAACACAGATCAACTTTTAAAATCAAATACAATGAAAAAATATATTACCTACCTATCTTTAGGGACCTTGTTTCTTATCAGTTCTTGTGAAGAAATGCTGGAAGTGGATCTTCCACAAAATCAGATATCTTCAGAACAGGTATTTTCTGACAAACAAACTGCTTATGCAGCTCTAGCCGGTCTTTATTCCGGTCTGTACGATAATTCTCCGCTCTCGGGGGATAATGCCGGCAAATTGCTGGGTGTTTACACAGACGACCTGAATTATTATTCTATGACCGCCAGTCTTGGAACCGTTGAATTGTTCAATAATACACAAAGGGCAAACAATACGGTAATCGCCTCCTACTGGAGTGGTGCCTACCAACAGGTCTATGTTGCCAACTCCATTCTTGATGGATTAGCAAGATCGACAGCGTTATCGAGTGCAGATAAAGATCAGATCCGTGGAGAGGTTTTACTTATCCGCTCCATTTTGTTCTTTTATCTGCAACAGAGCTTCGGTGATATACCAATGCCTTCTGTCATTGATTATAGAATAAACCAGAATCTCAGTAAAAAGAGCTCCGCTGATGTGCTGGAACTATTGCGTTCGGATCTTTTGGAATCTATTCAGATCATCAGAAATGACTACCGCCATACCGATAGGATATTTGCCAACAGGAAAGTGGCGGAATTGATGCTAGCCAAAGTCTATATGGCCCAAAATAAATGGTCAGACGCAGAAGCTTTACTTAAAACGATCGTACAGAGCAATCTCTATGTTTTTCAAAATGATATCACCAAGGTATTTACAAAATCAAGTACCCATGTACTATGGCAACTCAAGCCCCTTATTTCCGCTGATGGCACCAAGGAAGCGATACTTTATTATTTTGCCAATGCGGCCCCTACCAGTTTTGCATTGTCTTCAGACCTGATCAATTCTTTTTCATCAGTGGATATCCGAAAACAAAATTGGATCGCAGAGGTTAAAGTGGGTGCCAATACTTGGTATAGGACCGATAAGTACAAATTGAGAAGTGCCAACACCACGGAGTTTTCCATTATCTTTAGGTTGGAGGAGGTTTACCTTTTATTGGCAGAAGCGTTGGCGCAACAGAATAAAATAGTAGAGTCCCTGCCTTATGTGAATGCAACAAGGACACGAGCGAAGATTTCAGTTTTAACACAGCCTATAGATAGATCTATACTTCTAAATGAGATCCTTCTGGAATGGAGAAGAGAGTTTTTTACAGAAACCGGACATCGTTTTTTTGACCTTAAAAGATTCGGGAGGCTTGAGGATCTGAAAACGACAAAACCGAATTGGGCAACTTATCAGGCACTGTGGCCATTGCCGGAAAGAGAAATTCTGATGAACCCCAACCTCAATCCTCAAAATAATGGCTATTAAAATAAAAAATTGGGGATTGTTGCTTTATGCTCTGACATCACATGCGTTGATCTCGGCGCAGGCGACCAAGAAAGATACTTTGGAAAATTGGATCTCGGGCTATTCCACCTGGTCCCGCATCAATGTATCTGATAATGGGCGTTGGCTACTCGCAAGAAAATTGTATTATAAAAATACCGATAGCATCATGGTCTTTGATACGGAGAGACCGGGAGTGCCTGTTGATCATCTGGTCAGAAAGAATATCAGACAAAGTTTTCTGGGACAGCATTGTTTATTGGCATTAGGTGCGGATACTCTTGTATTAAAGGATCTTTTAAAAGGCACGACCGATCGATTCGTTGGAATACGCAAGGCGGATGTTGTGCCCTCAAGAGATCAATTTTTTATTCTGCACACAGATGGCGCACTAGGCATCTATGGTAGTTCGGGGAGATCGAACAGGGTATTTCGGGAGGTTGAAAGCGTAGTATCGGATAACAGATCCCAGCTTTATTATCAAAAGAAGAATAATAATATGATCGAGGTCTTCAATGGATACAATAAAAAAGAAGAGCCGATCTACAGTACAGCTCTCGAAATAGTTAACACGAGTTTTTCAGAGTCCGGTGATCATCTTTTCCTTACAGAAAAAAATAAAGAGGGAGCGCTGAATCTCATCATTATAAGAACCAAGGATGACCATTTATTACGGCATTCTATAACTCCCGTCGTGTCCGACTATATCAGGGCTACGGAGTTACTTAGCGGTAAGGAAAGATCACTTTTTGTGAGTTTTATCAAAAAACAGCGTGCTGATGCCTCTGCTATGGTAGATGTCTGGTACACGAATGATCTGAAATTGCGCCAGAAAATTTCAGGAGTAGTCTCGCAAAGTGCATGGCTTGTTGATCTGAATAGTTTGGAAACTGAAAAATTACCATCGCTATCGACGCACTATATACCAACGGGCATCAGTCGTTACTTTCTTGCATATGACACAGAGGAGTCTGATAATTATGTTGATCCAACTGCCACTTTTGACATAAAGCTCTTTGATAGTGATAAGACGGAGTTAACGCCTGTCCTAACAAAGGTCAGTGCAGTCATTTTTGCAAAAGACAAGAAACAATTTTTATTGTACAATACATCTGATCGGATATGGTATTATTATGATGTTTTGAAAAGGGAGATATTTCCCATCCATACAAAAGGAACCACAAAACCAATTTTTTCAGCAGATGGCAGGAGAATTTATTTTGGAGGTCTTAATGACCTTTGGGTATACGATATTTTACGCCATCGGTTGATGCCAACACAAAGTTTTTCCGGAAAAAATGTGCGAATCAGCAATGTGAAGACTACTGAACTGGATCAGTTTTCACGTCTTCAAATATCAATGCAACACTTAGATTCTAATCTGCTTTTATTGGATGTTCAAGATAAGACCAGTAAGAAAAGTGCCTATTATTCTTTTAATAAAGGAAAAACAAAAATGATAATTCCGTGGAAGGACAGAAGGCTAAAGGATTTTGCAGCTTCTAAGAATAATTCTTTTTATAGCATTGAAGAGACCTATAACAGCTATCCCCAAATCTATAAATATACAGCGAATGCATCGGTAGAAAAGCTTCTGAGTTCAGTCCCTGCAAAGGATTCAACAGGTCTGGATGGCATCAAGAGAGAGATCCTGAAGTACCGAAATTCTTTGGGTGTTGAATTGGAAGGACACTTATATTATCCGAAGAACTTTACTGAAAGCAAGTCCTTTCCTGTCATTGTCAAGGTCTATCAGGAACAGAATGGTCTAGCCCATCACTATCTTTTGCCCCAGGTCGATGAAGAGGGTTTTAATATCCGGATGTTGTTGGAGCGGGGGTACTTTGTTTTCCTTCCTGATACGATAGTGGATGAAAGAGGGCCGGGAATCTCTGCTTTGGATTGCGTTAATTCAGGACTGGATGCCATATTGAAATACAGTTATATCGACCAATCGAAAATAGGACTTACAGGTCATTCCTTTGGTGGATATGAAACAAATTTTATAGCTACAAGATCTGATCGTTTTGCAGCTTACGTATCGGGTTCAGGAATCAGTAGCCTGATCACAAAATACTTCACTTATAACTATCCGCTTCAGATGCCTGACTATTCAAGAATGGAATTGGCGCAATATCAAATGAAAAGGTCTTATGCTGAAAATGGAGACCATTACAGGGAAAATAATCCGATAGACCATATTCAAGATGTAAGGTCACCGATCTTATTATGGACAGGAATGAAGGACGAGAATGTAAGTCCAGATGAAACAATGGCTTTCTACATAGGCCTGCTTCGAAATAAAAAGCCTGCTATAGCATTGTTTTACCGTGACAAAGGACACTCATTAGGAATGCTGACTCCAGAAAGTTTAGACCTGACCACACGATGTCTTGAATGGTGGGATTATTTTTTGAAAGGACAAAGATCTGTCGATTGGATAAATGAAATAATGAAAAAGGATGCTCAATGAGCATCCTTCTTTAATAAGATTACGGATTAATTTCATACAAAGTCTGTACACACATCGAAGGACTTTCCAGCCTGTGAAGTGGTGTTGCATTATCAGAAGACCAAGTGCAAATGGCTCCTGTGTCCACATCTGTACAATTTTTGTCAGGCTCACATTGCAGTTCTCCTCCTGAATTGACCAGACGATAACCCGTGAAAATTGCTTTGGTACTTTTGTAGTTCGTTGCGAAAGCAGCGCCAGTGCCGAAAAGTATTACGACAGCTGAAATCATTACTTTTTTCATAATAATTATAATTTAGATGTTTGCCTACTCTTTGTTCAGGTTTTCGGCTTTCCCTGTTTTGAAGTTCTTTTTAATACTGTTGCTGAAACGGTATTGAGAAAGTAAATTTTTTCTTATGACATATAGGTGGTCATCGGTGACATAAAAATCTGATATTTTTTGCCTGTCCTCTTCATAGAGATAGAAGCTGCCGATATATTCTCCTTTATCGATTGAATACAGGTCAATCACATCAGACTCTTTCCATAAACGCATAGGCTCGTGCCTGCCTTTTACCAACGAATGGTTGAACAATACATTTTTGTAAGCCACACTTTTGTTGTTAACCTTTAATACAGGGGTTGTCATTTTGTTCTTTCCATCTTTAAGTTTCTTGGTTTTTATCTGAGCTTTCGAAATAGTGTCGATGGTATTGAATTTCTGTACTTTATGAAGATATTGATCTGTTGTTGCAAATTGATTTCTGTAATTGTAGATGTAAATGAATTCAGAATGGTCTGTATCACTTGTAAGCAGACCATCAGCATCAAAAATCCCATCTGTTTGCCTATCCAAAATATCTTTATTAACATAGAATTTTGTTGGTAGGGCAGTGTTGTAACGTGCTAATTCCAATTCCTTGGTCTCAGTACTTTGAATTCTTAAAATAAAATTGGCTGAATCTATAACGGCTAGCTGAGAAAAATAAAATTTTCCAATATCTATTGTTTTAGATTTTAATGTCTTAATATCACCCCTGAATATAATTGGTACAGTCCCATCAAACAGATAATATTGATTGCGATAAGTTTTGACATTGATATTTTTGAAAGGGTAGTTTTTATTATCGATTGATATCTTGCGCAGTTCTGATTTTTTGAGATCTTTACTGATAAGTTGAAGATCAAGTGGTTTTTTTTTATTGGCAAGATGTAGAAAGCCCTTATCACCTCCTGCAAAATATAAATAGGGATTGTCAAGTTCTTTGGTCTGTATAAGATTTACGGGATATTTAAGATAGCGCCTTGTAAAATTATTTTCTTTTTTAATGATATGATCAGAGGAAAAGAACAATAGCAATACAACTCCGAAACTAATTATGCAAAGAGTAGAAAGATGGAGAATTTTAACATGTAATGGTCTGTTTTTTTTAATAGCAACCTTTCCATCTGAATCGTCTATTAGATTACCATAGCCCAAAATAGCGACACAGACAATATTAAATATCAAATGCTCCTTCCATCCCATCTTCTCTAAAATTCCACCACAAGAGCAGGGTACATGTTCACTGTAATTCAGGATTAAAAATATATAGGCAGTGAAACTTGCCATTATGCAAAACGATAATTGAAGTCCCCATTTTCGTGTTATTGTAAAGCCCAGTAGTAATACGGCAATAAGCTCTATTATGATGACGATATATGAAATACTCCCTGCATATGCACTAAGAAGGGGAGACTGAGCGATCTGCACCTGAAAGTTTTCAAAGTCAAGAATTTTACTGATACCCGCATAGACGAACAGCAGAATAAAAAAATAACTGACTATTAAAATGAAGGTATTCAAATAATTTTTCATCACCAATATTTTTAGAATTTAACTTGACCGCAACAGTCTCCATTTTACTTTCAATCCGCAATAGTCCGGCATCTTGCTGCCTTTCATGATGGGACAGGTGGTCTTAAAATTCCCCATACTTTCCCAAATGCCGCTTTCCGGACATGGTAAGCCTGTGACAACTGATATGGAGGTATGGGGAATCATAGGATATAAAATTTAATTATTTATTGGAACAGTCCGCCAGTTGTCACCATCTCTCACAGGTGGATCAGGATCTACGGGTGGATTGTCTTTTCTGACCGTGTCCCCACGCAGAAATACGGCGGGCATAAAATCATCAGTTTCGGTTTTCGATAACGCAGCGTCATCACGTTCTGCACAATTCAGCACACCAAATGTGCATGCGATAAGACTTAAAAATGGGAATAACTTTTTCATTTTAAATAGTTTTAAATGGTTATTCCGGCCGGATTATACTAGAATTCTGAGACCAAAGGTAGAGTCGTCGGTAATTGAAAAAAAGCCTGCTGTGGCGCTATTTTAAAATGACGACGTATCAATTTTAAAATTGTACCACTCATTTTCAGGCATTAAGCCTTTAGTCAAGAGAGTTATGAACAATTTCCGTCTGACAGACCATCAAGCCGCATAGAAATCCTTTATTTAATGGGAAAATGTTTAATTTTGAGATGGTGAGGTTCTAATAATAAGCATATGAAAAAGTGTTACGGCTTTCTCATGCTCTTTTCCTTTTTATCACAGCTTACATTTTCACAGCCCAAGAAAGAAAAGACCTTTGAGGAAATAAGAAAAAAGTATGAGATGAAAACCATTGATGACATCAGTGCGATGCCTGATGTCAGGATCTTTATCCGAAAGGCAAAGGATGAATCCAATTTCTCAAAGCTGATCCAGGGTTACCGGGACGGACGGCAGTTCGATCTCCCGCACAAGATCAACTATGCGGACAGTGCAATTGCGGCCAGCATCAAATATGGCACTAAGGACGACATCAGTAATGATTACCTCAGCAAGGGTATCATTTACTATTTCTATCACAAGAACTACAAACTTGCACTGGATCAATATTTAAAGGCCTATGAATTTTCCAAAAGGTCAGATGACCAATATCTTCATCATAAGGTGATCTATCATTTAGGGGTTGTGAAATTACATTTGGGTTATTATGAGGAGGCCCAGGAGCATTTTGATGAGTGCGTTGCCTATTATGGAAAAAAAACAGAGGCAAAACTTCATTTCAACGAAAAGTTTAACCGCAAAAAGGCCTATCTGAACAGCCTTCACCAGCTAACGGTTACCTGCCGGTATCTTAAAAACTACAAGAAGAGCGACAGTCTGAGCCAGTTGGGATATGACCTTACTTTAAAGGATGACGATTTTGCTTTGGAGCACAGCTATTTTCTGAAGTGCCGAGGCATTTCAAAATTTATAAAAAAGGACTACTCAGGTGCAGAGGCCGACCTTGAAAGTTCATTACCAGTCATTGTCCAAAGAAATGATTTTGCCTGGGCGTCTGTGGTGTATTACTATCTGGGCAAGATCAACGAGGCACAGAACGATGCCGATAAAGCTATTTTATATTATACGAAGATCGATTCTATTTTTGAAGTTCACGCCTTTGTATTGCCCGAGGTCTATAAAAGCTACAACTTTCTGATCGAACATTATAAAGATAAAGATGTTAAGAGGCAGCTGTATTATACCAACCAATTGCTGAAAGCTGACAGCCTGCTGACCACCAATTATGCATATCTCTCTTCAAAACTTCACAGGGATTTTGATCGCCGCTCGCTGGTAGAGGAGAAGGAAAGGCTGGAGCAGGTCAGCAAAAAAAAGACTGTTTACGCTCAATTCCTTGCAGGGCTTGTCTTACTGGTCCTGATTATTTTAGTAGTACGTTACCGGAAAGACCGAAAAATCAAAAAGCAATATTTACTCCTTCAAAAAAAACTGGCAGAACAATCAATTGCCAAAGGCGACCTCGTCATTGAGGAGGCACCTGAATATTCGATCAGAAAAACTTTTCTGACCGATGAGATGGCGCGGAAGATCACAGAAAAACTAAAAAAGTTTGAAGATGAACATCAATTCCGGAAAAAGGGGTTGACCCAACATAGTACAGCGGTAAAACTCGGTACGAATTCCCATTATCTCTCCATCTATATCAACGAGAACAAGGGTATGAACTTCAACAGATACATCGCTGAACTTCGGATCAACTATATTACCAATCTCCTCAATACCAACAATAAATACCTCCATTACACCATCGAAGCTTTGGCAGAGGAATGCGGCATAGCAGCCCGTCAAAATTTCTCCAGCCTGTTTTATGAGATCAACGGCATCAGACCGACAGATTACATCAGGAACAGAAAAAAAGAATTGGGATTGAGCTAACTAGGCATCAATAAAGGTTTTTTTGTAAATTTCTAAAAAAAGGACATGGTAACAAAAACTATTTTTAGAAAGATCACAAAATTAAATGACGACCTGGAGTTGAAGATCAACGAAGTGTATGACGACGACGAAGACATGGTTAAGATCGCTGAGAAATCTCTTATACTCATCGATGAATCGGTCAGAAATTTAAAGGAGATGATCTCCCCGCACCATTTTGAGACTATCGCTGAAGAAGTCTATTTCTTTAAAACACTGAAGCCCCAATTTATTTCAAAATTCATCTATTATTCCACTATTCTGGATATCGAATCCCATAAACCTAATGCGGGGAACAAGGCTCTGAAAAAGTACTATGAGGCAGAACAGGAGAAGCTTAAAACCTTTTATGAGGAGCAGGCAGAATTTTACAGTTATTACAGGAGGGAAGCCACCTATCTTGACCAGAAGATATTTGTCAGAAATTCCTACGACCTGAAAATGAAATTATCCTTTGGCTTCTATAATTTTGACACAAGTTTTACCACTTCTCACGATCATCTGATCGCGAGATTCCTTGCCAGCCAGAAATTGGATCAATATTTAAAAAAACAGCTCGAAAATATTGGCGATCATCCCGTTGGTAAAAGCTTGTCACCACTGGTATGGTCTGCATCCAAGGTTGGCCTGATCGAATTGGTCTATGCGCTTTACCAGATGCGATGTTTCAATGGCGGCAACATTGAACTCAGTGAGGTCATTAAGTTTATGGAGAGATCTCTGGACACAGACCTCGGCAACTTCCACAAAACGATCTTTGAGATCCGGAACCGAAAACAGGGGCCGACGAAATTCTTGAATCTGGTCGGTGAACATCTCAATCAGCACTTTATGAATACTGAAGGGGAGTGATTGGTTTGAAAACCTTGAATACCTGTCTGTCAGTCTGCATTCAAGGTTTTTTTATTCTTTATTGATCAGATGCTGCAGGTCAGGATCGTTTGAAATTCTATCCATTTCATTCGTAATAATCATCAGGATATCCGCTTTGATATTTTTATAATTGGCTGTAATTTCCTCCCGCATGCGCTCGGCTCCGTTCTCGTCAACAAATGAACGGATGTGAGGTATTTTTTGATAATTCTTTTCCTCCGCAGAAAATCTGGCGCTGTCAACGACAATCTCAGAATGGAATATTTTCTGATCGATCCTTTCATCAAAGTTGTCAGAAACGGCACCTACAAAAAATCCCTGGGTGAGTGTTGAGATCTTCGATGCCGGGATCAGGCTGTCCAATTGTGTTGAAATGGACGTTGACGTGTCATTTCTATTGATCGAAATACTTTGTCTTTTCTGTAAAACCTTACCAAACCTTTCTGATAATGATTTGGCGGTTTCTCCAACGACCTGTCCGCTAAATATATTTCCTACGGTGTTTTGGATCACCTTGCTTTCCTTATCTCCATAATCTCTTGTCAATTGAGAAAAGTCCTGAAATCCCAAGCAGACTGAAACCTTATTGCTTCTGGCGGTAGCGATCAGGTTGTCCAATCCTCTGAAATAAATGGTAGGTAGTTCATCAATAATGACTGAACTTTTCAGCTGTCCTTTTTTATTGATCAGTTTGACAATTCTTGAATTGTAAAGTCCCAGTGCAGCCGAATAGATGTTCTGGCGGTCCGGATTGTTTCCCACACATAATATCTTGGGATCCTCCGGATTGTTGATGTCGAGCGAGAAATCATCTCCTGTCATCACCCAATAGAGTTGCGGGGAGATCATTCGGGACAAAGGGATCTTTGCAGAAGCGATCTGTCCCTGCAGCTGATCCTGCGCACCGCCCTGCCAGGCATCCATAAAGGGGGAGAGGTAGTTTTCAAGTTCGGAGTAGGAGGTCAGGATCGTAAAGACATCCTCATATTTCTTATTCAATAGTTCGATGGCGTGCGGGAAAGTGCAGTATTGACCGTTCTGATAGATCTTCAGGAACCAAATGATCGCTGCCAAAAGGATGATCGGGCTTTCTACAAAGAAGTCGCCCTGCTTTTGGATCCAGCTTCGGTTCAGATTGAGCATAATGGTGTAAGCTGCTTCATAGGCATCTGAGATATCCGTCATAAAGTTTGGATTCAACGGATTGCAACGGTGGCTTTTTCTGGGATCGTCGAAGTTGATGATATAAAATTTCGGTTTGATCTTGTAACCCTCCGAATGATTTAACAGATGGTTGTAGGCAATAAGGGAAAGGTCATCGAACTTAAAATCGTAGATGTACATGGAAAATCCCTTTTCAATATGCTGCCTGATGTAATTATTGACCACAGCGTAGGATTTTCCTGATCCCGGTGTACCCAAGACAATGGTTGCACGAAATGGATTGACCACATTGATCCAGCCACTGTTCCATTTGTTTTTGTAGTAAAACTTTGTGGGCAGGTTAACGGAATATTCGTTTTCCATCAATCTGGTCTCCTGCAGAAAACTTTCATTCTCACTATTAAAAACATCATCCATCAGATTATGTTTTAGAAGACGACTGACCCATACACCCGCCATCATCAGTAAGATATAGCCTGAGCCAGTTGAAATCATATAAGGCAATGTCAAAGGATTTGGTGAGATCAGTAATAAAGGTGTGTTGAAAAAGAATAGGACAGTACCCAGTACTAACACTGCAGATATTTTCTGCCAGGTGATCTTCTCATTTTTCACCCCTTTGGTTCCAAAACAGCTCAGCCCCAGCAATACAAATGCAAAAAGTTTTGAATAGATTGGTTTGCCAAAGAGTCCTGCCGCCCTGTTAAAATTTTGCAGGATCTTATTGACAAGTTCTAAGTTCCAGCCACGCTGTGTAAAAAAGCTATAGCAAAACCAGTAAAGGTGCATCAATATTACTATGATACTAACTGCTCTCATAAAAGCCATTATTTTGGCTAGCCCTCTTAAATCGTCTTCACCCTGCATTTTTTAATTATTTTCAGATATGGGCGTGAATTTATGAGCTAATCGCAGTGATTGAGGGAATGTGGATTTTTGTGGAAATATATGGCAGTGTGATGCCTCTCCTTAAAAAAAAGATCCTGTTAGTTGACAACAGGACCTGATCTGATTTGTAACACTTTATGCAGACAGAAATTCCTCCGCGCTTATTACATCAGCATAGAAAAATTCCAAAGCGGACAAAAACGCGTGATGAACGTCGTCAGCTTTTACTGTTTTTCCATTGATATTCAGATCTCTAGAGGCACAGGCGTCACCAATTACTGTGCATTTAAATCCAAAGTCATTTGCAGCTCTAGTCGTAGCATCAACACACATATGGGTCATCATTCCTGTGATCACCAATTCTGTTATTTCCTGATCTTTTAAATAATCCAACAGACCGGTATCTCTGAAACTATTGGGATAGTTTTTTTGAAATATCTTTTCCCCCTCAAGTGGTCGTACATTTTCGTGGATCTCAGCACCGGTGGTTCCAGTAACCATAAACGGTGAACCATTTGGACTTAGATGTTGAATGTGGACAATCGGCAGATCTTTTTTCCGGAAGTATTTAAGAACCTTACTGGCGTTAATACTTGCCTCTAATGGGCTAGCCAACGGAAATGACCCTCCTTCAAAATAATCATTTTGGATATCGATAATGATCAATGCTTGTTTACTCATAATATTTGATATTTTTTATAATACAAAACTATGATGCAGTTAAAAATAGAGCACTACCAAAATATCAGTAAGACATACCATTTTGATAATCTGACAAAAATTCGCCTGTGGTCATCCCCGTTTGGGATTTAAAAAACCGCATTAAATGGTTGGGTTCGGAGAAGTGCAGCTGATAGGCAATTTCTGCAACGGATAGTTCGTCTTGCATTAGGTAGCCCTTTATTTCTGTAAGCAATCGCTGCTTTAGTAGATAGGCAGGTGTTACATTAAATTGTTCTTTTACAATTTTGGTCAGTGAAATGCGACTGATACCCAGAAGCTCTGCATAATCATTAATACGCTGCTTTTCCTTAATATGAATTTCGATCATTTTTTTGAACAGGAAAGCATAATTATTGCCATTTTTTTCCAAAGCTAGATTATATTTCTCGGCATATTCCCTGTTTAGTTTTTGTAAAAGATAATAGATAATTGATCGTACGATATGCACACTGTCTGCTTTGGTTTTTAACAACTCTACCTTGATCTCTGACAGCAGTACGCAATATCTCTCTATACTTTCTCTCTCGACATATATGCCTAATGGATATTCCAGCTGATAGAAATACAACAGGCGAAAGGTAAACAGTTTGTCAGAGAAAAAATCATTTAAAAACTGCTCCTGAAAAGCCAGAACAGTAAACTCCAAATTATCAGCCTCTAGGAAGAATTGTCGCTTCTGAAAAAGTGACAGAAATACGACCGTATGATCTTTAATTTCAATTTTTTGATGATCTACTATCATATGTCCATTAGCATTTGTGAAAAAAATGATCTCAAAAAAATCAGTGTTATATGTTTCGTTACTCAGATAATTGTTGCTGACCTCTTTCGCAGTCAGCACATTGAGAAGAAAATCTACGCCACATTCTGTTTTATGAAATTTTAATGTTTTCAATGTTTTATATCCTTTATCACAAAAATACTTAAATATTTGTGCAAAATATATCTTTAGGACTATGATCCTACTAGCGATTTCTTCGGCGTTTCTTTTTCTTTCTCATATTACCAGCAAAATCAAGTTCTTCTTGGTCATCACCGTGGGTTTCAGGAATCAGACTGCCCAATGCTTCAACCAAACCATCCATATTTCTATCATTATTATTTAAAATGCCGAACAAATGATGCGGCTCATCCATCGGAAGATTTTCGTCATCAGGTGTTAATATTTTCGATTTAATGCTAGCCGATTCTTTATTTTGTTTGATATTATTGTTCCAATGCTCATTAAAGGTATTGGCAGAAAATTCCTTTCCCAAACGTGAACCGTTCCAAACCGTTCTGGAAAGGTGATCTATAAAAGTGATCCCGTAAATTCTTCCTGTTTCATTTCTACGGACTACTGTATCAATTTTCTGTTCGCCAAGATCTTTTTTAAAAAAGTCTTCGCTGGATGTTGACTTTAAGGAATTGTTGACGGCATACTTTAGTTTAGCCTTTGCGGGATGGTCTTTTAAAGACGCTTTGTTTTTAGCAAATTGCAGTTCTAATGCTGGAAGTCCTGCGTTCTTTCCGAACAGGGAAGCTTTGAGAGGATGTCCGGCTCTTTCGCCCTTTTCATTTAAAGGGATATACAGCAGACCCTTCCGCATCTTTCCCTGCAATTCGCCCTCGATTTTTTCCGTTGTAATATTGAAAAGGGAAAGTAAGGCATTGTATTCTCCCAAAGTCTGGTATTGATAATAGTTTGGCAGGTGTCGAACCACTGAAGCTATCTGACTTTTGACATTACCTGCGCGATAATCTACAGGCCGGAAGATCTTGTCATTACTCTTCCCAACCTTATCGATTGCGGTTGTCAAGCCATATTTTTTTTCCAGGTCACGACAGATATCCATAGACCGCATTCTCTCGAATTTATCGGATATTTTTCTTCCGTCTCCATCAACACATACTGAAACAATGTGAATGTGACTGCGGTCAATATCTGTATGTTTAAAGACAACAAAAGGCTGGCCGCCATAACCCATTTCTGCCATATAGTGCTGGGCAATCTCCCAATATTCCTCGTCAGAGACCTTATCTTTAGGATCAGGATTCAGAGAGATATGCAGTGTATGTTTCTCGGTATTTCGATTGGCTAAGAGGTAAGGTTCAAAAGACTTGGCCAATTGTGATACCGTATACTTCCCGTCTACAGTTTCAATCATTTTGTTCATCAACAATATCTCAGCATTTTCCTTTTCAATTTTTAGATTATTATAGGACAATGTTCCGTAAAGATTACTGCTTCTTCCAATTTTTGCGATCATTTTATTCTGAATTTTTCAAATGTTTCTGATCGAATTCCTCTGTCAACTGCATCACCTTTTTGAAAATTTCCACCATTTCTATAGTTTGTTTTTCCAAATTGTAGAGCATAGCCCCTGCTTTTTTTTCAGAAAAATTAGTGTATAACAGTTTAACCATCTGATTGTAATTGACACCTACCGCACGAAACTGACTGTGAAATGAGGTCAGTCTCATATAGAAATCCACAGTCCCTTTATCTATCTTGATGGCCTTAATCGTCTTTTCAAAAATGCACGAAGTGATAAAATGGGCTTTTACATTCATTCCTGACTCGTCAAAAAGTTCAAGAAATCGGGAATGTTCCACTTCGTTAAAAGAGATAGTATATCGGATCTTGGCAGGATCAGCCTTCGGACGGCGTCCTGTCCTTTTCTTTTGTTTGCCGTTATGATCATTCATCATCCATCCAATTAATTTATAAAACATCGACTTCGGAGATCGTTTTCTGCCCCCTGCGAGGGCAAGTTGTTTTGCGCATCCGAAAACGTTTCGAGATGCTCAAAACACAACTTGCCCCTTTCGGGTGAAAGGATAAATCTATAGTGCAATAGATTCGATCCAACATTAAACGACTTTCACTTTTGCAAAAGATTAAGTGAAAGCAGCCTGTCAATCATCCGTTGACAAAGTAAACCACAATGCTTCTAAGATTCTCTGAAATTGAAAATGCCAAACAAGACCACCACAAGCCAAAGACAACCATTCAGATGGTGACTAGAAACGGATGTTATTTATTTGTACAAGAAGGTCAGCAGGACTGATGTAAGGCAAAATTGTTTGACATCTTGAAGGCGGTTATTCCAGCCTTCCGGAATTCAAGCTTTCCGGAATTCAAGCTTTCCGCACATCCTGAATGCCCGCAGGAAAAAGATCAGTCTGGAATTAAAACCTGACATAAGTACAGGATCCTTTCAGGAAAGACGAACTGACTGATAGGATTCTCGCCGTAAGATTGGAAGGCTGTTTTGCTTTCAACGCAGTCAGATTCTCGGAGAGCTGGATATCGTTCAAGCCTGCCTGTCAACTGTCATTAATGATGTACAACGATCAATGTTAAATAATAAAATCGAAAAAATGGAAACAAAAAAACAACCAACAATCATTGCCTTTTCCACCCAAAAGGGAGGCGTAGGAAAAAGTACCTTCACAGCACTTTTAGCCAGTATTCTTCATTACCGCTTAGGGTACCAAGTCGCAGTGTTCGACTGTGATTTTCCGCAGTACAGTTTGGTGCAGATGAGGGAGAGGGATCTTAAAACAGTGATGCAAAATGAGGTGCTAAAAAAAATCGCTCACAAGCAGTTTACCAGCATCAATAAAAAAGCCTATCCTGTTTTCCAGAGCAAGACCGATACGGTTTTGGAAGAACTTGAAGGGTATGTTGCTAATTCAGCACTACCACCGGACGTTATTTTTTTGGATCTGCCCGGCACGGTCAATACGGCTGGCATTCTGAGTACACTCGCCAATGTCCATCATATTTTTTCTCCTATCACGGCAGACCGGCTTGTTCTTGAAAGCACGCTAAGTTTCACGGATGTTCTGACCAATGTTCTGATGAAGAAGAAGCATACCGAGATCAAAAGCATCCATCTTTTTTGGAATCAGGTCGATGGCAGGGAGAGAACACTTTTGTATGAAAACTATGAGAAAGTGATCAAAGATCTTGGGCTTCAACTAATGAAAACCTCTATCACAGACAGCAAGCGATTTCGTAAAGAAGGGGAGACGGTCGCAATAACCGTTTTCCGCTCGACATTACTGCCGGCAGATCCTAAATTAATGTCATTATGCCGGCTCGATCAATTTATGGAGGAGTTTTTAAACATTGTAAAATTGTAAAAAGATGGATACTGATAAAAAGAAGAACGAAGACAACAATATCGACGAACAATATCTGATGTCCATTATGGCGGGAAGCACAAAGAATGAGTCTCCGAACCAAGAGCCGGATTTCCGACAGGAAAAACCAGAAGTGAAGCAAAAAATTAAAAGCAAAAAAAGTGTTGAAATTTCCTATGCCGAGCAGTTTCTGACCCATCACATGATGACCAAGCGTGGTGATAAAAGTATCTACATCCGTCCTGAATACCATGAGCGACTTTCACGGATCATCCAGATCATTGCCGAAGATCAGATCCCTTTATATGCTTATCTCGATAATATTTTGGCGTACCATTTTGAAACTTTTGAAAAAGAGATCACCGATGATTTCAACAGCAAATACCGTCCAATCTTTTAATCTATCATCTTATGGAACAATTAATCATCATAGGGCTATTATTAGTTATCATCCTACTACTTTGGGATAGGAATTTTACAAATCAGCATCCAAAGGAAAAAAGTGCCGAAGCTCACCTAACTGTGCCCTCTATTATGGGAAAAACAAAGACAGAAGGAAGAAAGTTACAGCCATCTGATGCTGATCATAGCCAGAACAAATCTATCGTACTAAAAGCAGATAATTTTGATTCAGAAACCAAAGAGGAAGTAATTGAAAATACGACTTCAAAGAAAGAACTTGACGAGATACTGGTCAAAAATAATGATCAGGAAGACGAGGAAGAAGACTGGCAGTATCAGGATGATTCTAAAGTCGAAAGCGGGTTTGCCACAGGGGTTACCTTTCAGGAATTGAGTACTGCGGGAAAGCTGCTTCAGCAAGATGTGCTGGAGCCTGACTTAGAACAACAAGCAATTCACATCATTCAAAAAATTCACGGAACCGAGCTTTTTGACCTTTTAGAAAATTCGTTGGACGACGCTTCAAAGCGAGTTGCTAATTTGCTGAGTCAGAGTATTTCGAATGAAGATGTGGGAATTTCGTTTAAGCGTAAAAATGATGCAGATGGTTTCGATATTGGGGAATTTGTTTAGGCAAATTCCCCTTTAATATTTTGATAAGATAGAAGATAATTTTATAAGGATAATGATCCTCAATTAGATATATTTCATTACAACAAGTTTAAAACTCAAAACCATTCTTATTTCTCCAGTCTATTTCCTCCTGCGTTGCCGGTAGAAGCTTGTCCAGCATTTATACTGCGCCAGTCTGGACTTCTTCTATGAATGGTCTTAGATCTCTGTTATATTCTTCAAAAGCCAGTTAAAAATTGCCATTGTTCTTTTCAAAAGTGTCCGCCAAAGCTGTCGTCCCCGATGATAGCCAGCGAATCTCCCATTCCAGCTGCCGGCGAAGCGCAATAGTCGATCAAGTTAATATTACAACGACCCATTTTTAAAATTTAATTTGCGATAACTAACTGTAAACCTTTTCTATAAATTGGCTTACAGAAGTTGGTTTTCTATCTAAAAAAGTTGACAAAGTATTATCTTCTTTGTCCATTGTCTGTTGCTTTAGAGCAGTACTCCACATCGTAAACATACCGATGTATATTTCTGGAACACCCGCCTTTTCCAGAGTAGTTTTAAACTCATTGATATCAGGGGATTTGTAGTCAATTTTTTCACCTAATACTTCCGAAATATTCTGAGCTATGGAAGTAAAATCAACAGATTCAGTATTGGTTAACGTATAGGTTTTGTTGATATGATCTTTTGTGATTAAAACGTGGGCAGCAGCTTCGGCCAATTCTTCACGTAGTACCCAGCTTGCTTTTCCTTCGCCTGCTGGAAACAGAATAGTTTTAGTATCAGCAACTTTATCACCCAGAAAAGCAAGTATCATTTCGGTATAAATACCATTTTGAAGAATCGTATAACTCACTCCACTTTCTTTCAAATACTTTTCCGTCTCAACGTGAGAATTTTGAAAATCTGCAATGGCTGAATCTTCAAATCCCGGTTTTCTTACAAAAGATGTATAAACGATGTGTTTTACTCCTACTTCTGTGGCGGCTTTTATTGCATTTTTGTGATGCGCTGTACGGTTCTCAATTGCTTCTCTATTATTACTTGAGACCAATAATAATTTATCTAAACCTTGAAAGGCTTGGACCATCGAACTATGGTCAGTATAATCGCCTTCCTTTATCTGTATGCCTTTTTCCTTTAGACTTGTTGCTTTAGTGACATCTCTAACCAAAACGGAAATCTCATAAGGATTTACTCCTTTTTTTATTAAATGTTCAACTACTTTTGAGCCAAACTGACCGGTTGCACCTGTTACTAAAATCATAATTTTTATTTTTCAGATTTATTAATAATTACTATTTGCTTCTTTGAAGTTTGTCATTGCTAATATAAGATGCAATTAAAATTACAAGAAAAACCACTCCTGCTATAATTTTACCATCAGGATCGCCCACCATATAGTGAGCTAATGAAGCTGAAGCAAACATAATTGCGAAACCAATGTATGCTGTCTCTTTTAACATGCGTAAAGGCAGCCAAAGCAAAACTGCACCGATAAGCTTTGTTATTCCTAATTCAATTCTGAAATAATCTGGAAACCCAAGATGCGCCATCGATACTTTTACTTCAGGTTTTGTAAGGGTTTCAAACGCAATAAATACCATCATAGCGGAAATAATTCCTGTTGTAACATAATACGTTATTTTTATTGTTTTCATTTTATTTGTTTTAACAATTTGACATTGCAAAATTATGTATATTTACTAACCAAAATAGAGTAGTTACCGAAATGTAAGTAGTAACTTTTTGGTTAGTTGATTAGAACAAAACGAAGGTATGCCAACAAATAAATTAGAATATTCACCTGTACAATGCACAAATCGTCTATTAGCAACTGAAGACGCTTTATATGTTCTTGGCAGTAGGTGGACAATACGAGTGATGATTGGAATTCTAGGCGGACATAGAAGATTCAATGAATTGCAGCGAGCCGTAAAAGGTATTTCTGCAAAAATGTTGTCAAGCGAATTGAAAAAATTAGAAGAAAATCATTTAGTTGAAAGAACAGTGTTTGCCGACCAAATTCCCGTAATTGTAGAATATATTCCTACCGAATACAGTGAATCCTTGAAGGAAATTATTACTGCTTTGTCTAAATGGGGTGCAAATCACAGAAAGAAAATTACAACCGATAATTAGTATAGGGCAAAACCCAATTTTGATAAAATATGAATTAAATCATACAAAGCGTTTAAAAAATATAAGGCATTAACTATTCTCTGTCATCAAACAACTGATGTAGTTTCTGTTGAAGAAGCGTTTTGTCGGGAAGCTGTGTCTTTTATTCAGAGACCATAGTTGGTGACAAGCTCCGGCTTAGTGCATATTCTACAACCTCACTGTCTTTGTCCTTGCAAAGCAATATCCCAATGCTTGGGTTTTCGTTCTGACGTTTGACATCTCTGTCCAGCGCCTCCAGATAAAAGTTGAGCTGCCCCAAATGTTCAGGTTTGAATTTGTCTACTTTCAGTTCAAATGCGACCAGGCATTGCAGACCACGATGGAAGAATAAAAGATCGATGAAGAAATCCGAATTGCCTACCTGAAGTTTGTACTCTTCACTGATAAAAAGAAAATCTCTGCCCAATTCCAGGATGAAGTTTTTCATCTGCTGGATCAGACCTTTTTGGAGATCACTTTCATTGAACGTTTCAGGCAAATTCAAAAAGTCAAAGACATAGCTGTCTTTAAAGGTATTGGCAATATCTGCATTACTTTCTCTCAACGCTGTTGAGAGTTTTGAATTCCCGATCATGGTTCTTTCAAACTGGCTGCTCGATATTTGCCTGTCAAGTTCACGAAAGCTGTAATTCTCCTGCTTCGTCAGTTTGATGTAAAATTCCTGTTCTTCAATTGTTTTGCAACGTTAAAAGATAGCCAGATTGTGAGACCAGCTGATTTCTCTCAACAGTGTTGAGATTTTTGGAAAACCCTTGTAGGTTTCATAAAACTGCTTCATTCTCCAAAGATTCTTATCAGAAAATCCTTTGATGTCAGGCTCGTTGGTTTTGATATATTGAGACAGTTCTTTGACTACGGATTGTCCCCATTCACCTAATTCTACTTTTTTGCTGATATACTCACCAATATTCCAGTATAAATGGATCAATTCCGAATTGACTGCTTTTATAGCATTGTTACGAGAACGTTTGATGAGTTCAATGATGTCTGTAAACCTTTTATCCATAATTCCTCTTTTGAAATTCCCTACAAATTTACAATTAATTATAAACGAATGAAGGCAAGTTAAATGTCATCTGACAGCCAAAACATTCCTCATAAAGTCATTCGCTCAAACGACATCCAATCCTCTGACATCTTTGTTCCATAGTTCCGCAAAGAGCAGAACACCATAACAAATTGATGTGTTTCAATTATGAAAAAACAAAGAAAAAAGTTACTGCTATTAGGTCTGACCTTTTTAGCAGTAACGGGTGCTTTTGCCCAAGGCAATGGGACCGCAGGAATCAACGAGGCCACACAAATGGTGACCTCCTATTTCGAACCGGCTACTCAACTCATCTACGCCATCGGCGCGGTCGTCGGACTTATCGGTGGGGTCAAGGTCTACAACAAGTTCAGCAGTGGTGACCCTGATACCAGCAAGACTGCTGCCAGCTGGTTCGGCGCGTGTATCTTTCTAATCGTAGCGGCTACGATCCTCCGATCATTCTTCCTTTAAAAATTATTGTTATGAATACTTATCATATCAACAAAGGAATCGGAAGAACGGTAGAGTTCAAAGGGCTAAAAGCCCAGTACCTGTTCATTTTTGCAGGGGGATTATTAGGCATACTTGTATTCGTGATGATCCTCTATATGGCAGGAGTCAATACATATATTTGCTTATCGGTCGGAGGCTTAAGCAGCAGTCTGCTGATCTGGCAGACCTTCTCGCTGAATGGAAAATACGGGGAGCACGGACTGATGAAACTAGGTGCTCAAAAGAAGCATCCCAAATACATCATCAGCCGCAAGTGCTTCTACCGCTATCTGAAAAGTAATCGTCAAAAATCTTCAGTATGAGAAATACCTCCAAAGCCGCAACGCTGGAGAGTAAATTTCCACTGCTTGCGATAGAAAACGACTGTATTATTTCAAAAGATGCAGATGTAACGGTTTGCTTCAAGGTCAGACTACCTGAACTGTTTACGGTGGCCACGGCAGAATATGAAGCGATGCATTCAGCCTGGTTCAAAGCCATTAAAACCCTGCCGGATTTTACGGTCGTGCATAAACAGGACTGGTTTATCAAAGAAAACTACAATCCTGATCTTTCCAGAGAAGATCAGAGTTTTCTGTCAAAATCCTTTGAACGTCATTTCAACGAGAGACCTTTTCTGAACCATTACTGTTACCTGTTCATCACGAAAACAAGTAAGGAAAGAATGCGGATGCAGAGCAACTTTTCTTCCCTCTGCAAGGGCAAACTGATCCCAAAAGAGATTAAGGATAAAGAAGTGGTCAGCAGGTTTATGGAATCCGTCGATCAGTTCGAAAGGATCATGAATGACAGCAGTTTTGTCCATTTGGAAAGAATGACCGAAGATGAGATCTCAGGAACCGACGACCAGTCAGGAATATTAGAACAGTACCTGACCTTGTCGAGAGAAGTGAATCCATCATTGCAGGATATCAAACTCGGATCAGAAGAAATGCGCATTGGCAGCAACCGTATCAGTATGCATACTTTATCCGATACGGATGATCTGCCTGGCACAGTTTCATCACATAGTCGATACGAGAAATTAAGCACCGACAGGAGTGACTGCCTTTTATCCTTTGCTTCTCCGGTAGGACTTCTGTTGAGCTGCAATCACATTTACAATCAATATCTGTTCATTGATAACAGCGATGAGAACCTGAGTAAATTTGAAAAGTCCGCCAGAAACATGCATTCACTGGCAAGATACAGCAGGGCGAATCAGATCAACAAGGAATGGATTGAGAAATACCTCAATGAAGCCCACTCATACGGTCTGCAATCCATCCGGGCGCATTTCAATGTGATGTCCTGGTCTGATAATCCTTCAGAATTGAAACAGCTGAAGAATGATACCGGTAGTGCCTTAGCCTTAATGGAATGTAAGCCCCGCCATAATACGACGGACACGGCGACCTTGTATTGGGCAGGAATTCCCGGGAACGCGGGTGATTTTCCGAGCGAAGAAAGCTTTTACACCTTCATCGAACCAGCCTTGTGCTTTTTCACCGAAGAAACCAATTATCAGGATTCTCCTTCACCATTCGGGATCAAGATGGCCGACCGGCTGACAGGAAAACCCATCCATTTGGATATCTCCGATCTCCCAATGAAGAAGGGTATGATCACCAACCGTAACAAATTTATTTTGGGACCTTCAGGAAGCGGAAAATCTTTCTTCACCAACCATATGGTCAGACAGTATTATGAACAGGGTGCTCACGTACTGCTGGTCGACACCGGAAATTCCTATCAGGGGTTGTGTGAACTCATCAAAGGAAAGACAAAGGGGGAGGACGGTGTGTATTTTACCTATACCGAAGACAATCCGATCGCCTTCAATCCATTCTATACCGATGACGGCGTCTTTGATATTGAAAAACGGGAAAGCATCAAAACACTCATCCTTACCTTATGGAAACGAGATGATGAACCGCCGACCCGTTCAGAGGAAGTGGCCTTGTCCAATGCGGTAAGCGGTTATATTGAACAGATCAAACGCATTGATCAATTTCCGTCTTTTAACGGATTCTATGAGTATGTCAAGGATGATTATCAGAAAGTTCTGGAACTGAAAAAAGTCAGGGAAAAAGACTTTGATATCGCCAACTTTCTCAATGTGCTGGAACCTTATTATAAAGGTGGCGAATACGATTACCTGTTAAATTCAGAAAAGCAGCTTGACCTCTTGTCGAAACGTTTTATTGTGTTTGAGATCGATGCGATCAAAGACCACAAGATCCTTTTCCCGATTGTGACCATCATCATTATGGAGGTTTTCATCAACAAGATGCGAAGACTCAAAGGCATCAGAAAGCTGATCCTCATTGAGGAAGCCTGGAAAGCCATAGCCAAAGAAGGGATGGCGGAGTACATCAAATACCTGTTCAAAACCGTCAGAAAGTTCTTCGGAGAAGCCATTGTCGTGACGCAGGAAGTGGATGACATCATCCAGTCTCCGATTGTCAAGGAGAGTATTATCAATAATTCAGACTGCAAGATCCTTTTGGATCAGCGAAAATATATGAACAAATTCGATGATATCCAGGCGATGCTTGGGCTGACCGACAAAGAAAAATCACAGGTACTTTCGATCAATATGAACAACGATCCGAGAAGACTGTACAAGGAGGTCTGGATCGGATTGGGCGGAACACACTCTGCGGTCTATGCTACCGAAGTTTCCACCGAGGAATATCTGGCTTACACCACTGAAGAGACAGAAAAAATGGAAGTCATGAATCTCGCCTCTGAACTTGATGGTAATGTAGAACACGCTATCAAGAGGATTTCTCTCAAGAGAATAAAATCAACCAAAGACAAATAATTCAATCATTTAAAATTTTACAACAATGAAAAATTTGATCATTAAAACAGCAATCGTAGCCATTCTTGCTACAACTACATTCGCCAAAGCACAATTTGTAGTGACCGATCCGGCCAACCTCGCTTCAGGCATCCTGAACTCCGCCAATGAAATTGTACAGACCTCATCTACCGTTTCCAACGTCGTTAAAAATTTCAACGAAGTCAAAAAGGTCTATGAACAGGGTAAGGAATATTATGACAAGCTGAAAGCCATCAATAATCTCGTCAAAGACGCCCGAAAGGTTCAGCAGACCGTTCTGATGGTCGGCGATGTCTCAGAGATCTACGTCACCAATTTCAGCAAGATGCTCAATGATCCCAACTTCAATGCCCAGGAGCTGACGGCGATCGCAAACGGCTATTCAGCACTATTGACTGAAAGTACAGAACTGCTGAAAGAGCTAAAAGAGATCATTACGGCAAATGGCCTTTCGCTCAATGATAAAGAAAGAATGGATGTGATCGACCGGGTCTACAAAGAGGTCAAAGAGTACCACAATTTGGTCCGTTACTATACCAACAAGAATATTTCTGTCAGCTATCTGAGAGCAAAAAAACAGAACAATACCCAAAGGGTATTGGATCTTTACGGTACATCAAATCAAAAATACTGGTAAGATGGAACCTAGCAATTTACACGAAGTCCTTCGTTCGGTCTATGATGAGATGATGCCATTGTGTGCCGATATGGCCGCGGTCGCAAAGGGCGTGGCTGGCCTGGGCGCCTTGTTCTATGTGGCCATCAAGGTATGGCAGTCACTCAGCCGTGCCGAACCGATCGACCTGTTTCCGATGCTGAGACCCTTTGCCATCGGCATCTGCATTATGTTCTTCTCGACATTGGTACTGGGAAGTATTAACGGTGTCTTAAGTCCGATCGTTCAGGGAAGTCACTCGATGTTGGAGGATCAGGTCCTGGATCTTAATGAACTGCAACAGCAAAAAGACCTTCTGGAACGGGAAGCGATGCTCAGGAATCCTGAGATGGCCTATCTGATCTCGGATGAAGAATTTGACAAGAAGCTTGATGAGCTGGGCTGGTCGCCATCAGACCTGGTGACGATGTCCGGAATGTACATCGAGAGAGAGATGTTTGATATCAAGAAGCAGATCCGAGATGGTTTTCGTGAGTTTTTGGAAATCCTTTTCCAGTCCGCAGCCTTAGTGATTGACACGATTCGAACCTTCTTTCTCATCGTTCTTTCCATATTGGGACCGATCGCATTTGCCATTTCGGTATGGGATGGTTTTCAGACCACGCTTACCCAGTGGCTGACAAGGTATATCAGTGTTTATCTCTGGTTGCCGGTGGCTGATATTTTCAGTGCCATACTAGCTAAGATCCAAACACTCATCATTGAAAAAGATATTGAAATGCTGGCAGACCCCAATTTTATTCCTGATACGTCCAATACCGTGTACATCATCTATATGGTCATCGGTATTGTTGGATATTTTACAGTGCCAACGGTTACAGGATGGATCATTCAGGCAGGGGGCGCAGGAAACTTTATGCGCAATGTCAACCAGACCGCTACAAAATCAGGCAATTTGGCTGGAGCAGCAGCGGGTTCGGCTACAGGTAATATTTCAGGCAGATTATTAAAATAAAAATACGATCCAATGGAATTTAAAACTTTAAGAAATATAGAGAGCAGCTTCAAGCAGATCCGATTATTCACCTTTGTTTTTGCAGTGCTTTGTTTTGCAGTGGTGGGCGTTGTCGTTTTCAAGTCCTACCAATTTGCTGAAGAACAACGTCAGAAGATCTATGTATTGGATAACGGCAAGTCGCTGATGGTGGCACTTTCTCAGGATATGTCGATCAACAGACCCGTTGAAGCGAGAGAGCATGTGAGGCGATTTCACGAATTGTTCTTTACGGTGGCACCCGATAAAAATGCCATCGAAAGCAATGTTAAAAGAGCGTTCAATCTGGCAGACCAGTCTGCATTTGATTATTACAAAGACCTTCAGGAGAAAGGTTACTACAACAGGATCATTTCTGGGAATATCCAGCAGCGGATAGAGGTTGACAGTGTGGTGGCTGATTTTAACAATTACCCATATTCGGTCAAGACCTATGCAAGACAGTTCATTATCCGGTCCAGTAATCTGACGATAAGAAGTCTGATCACCAACTGTTCATTAGTGAACTCCGTGCGGTCAGACAGCAATCCCCAGGGATTTACTATTGAAAAATTCAATGTCCTTGAAAACAAGGATGTTGAAACCGTAGAACGTTAAATATCAGAACAATGAAAAAAATAAGAGATAAAATAGAACACCACATTTGGTGTGCAGACAGAAAATGGAAGGCGCTTCCTGAGAAGCGGCAAAGGTACTTCACCAAACTATTTTTTACAGGTTACGCAGTTCTCACCTTACTGGTGCTCGTCAGCGTAGTCATCTCGACAGGAAATAAGACCAACACGATGCTGATCGATCACATCAGGACGATTTCGGACCGTAGTAGTGTGGAAAAAGTCGCGAATGATAATCACACAAATGTCCCCCTTAAAAAATAGAGCGATGAAAGATTCAGATAAAATCAAGATCACTGAAAGTGACACTCCACTATTGGAACAAGAATCCAGAGGTCATCAGAATCTGCAGTGGGAGAGAATCAAGAGACCACTGATCTATTTTTTGATGGCAGCGGTATGTGCGGGCTGTTTCTACCTCATTTTTAAGCCCAAGGACGATAAAATTGCGGAAGAGTCAGGCTTCAATGCAGGAATACCACAGGCAAAGGATGATCAGATGCAGTCTGATAAACAGAAGGCTTATGAGCAGCAGCTGTTGGAACAAAAGAATGAGGAGAAGAAGAATGCGATGACCAGTTTATCTGATTACTGGAATGACAGCAGCAACACCGCCCAAAGTTCTGATCAAGCCCTATTGAAAAAAAATTCAGATGGCTTGTCACAGTCTAATCAGAGTGCAGTCAATAGCTACCGCAATGCACAGCAGACTTTGGGTTCCTTCTACAGCAGGGATGAGCAGGAAGTGATTAACCTCAGAAAAGAAATTTCAAGGTTAAAGAACGAAGCTTCACAAAATAATGCTGCGCCTGCGGGACTCGCGGTTAATGACCAGCTGGAACTGATGGAAAAATCCTACCAGATGGCTGCAAAATATCTTCCCCAAACTACAAAGCAGGAACAACCTCCATCAAAGGAAGAGGATGTGAAGCAGTCCACTGGAAATAAGCTATTGCTAACAGCAGTACAGCCAGCGCAGCTAAATGTTGTTTCGTCATTGTACAGGGAACCATCGGACAGTGCCTTTCTGGCTGGACTGAATGATAATAGGCTATTTGGGACTCAAAATCACGATACAAATACTGGGTATTCTAAAAATGCGATCAAAGGCATTGTACAGGAGACAAAGACGATGACCACAGAAAGTACATTATCGATCAGGCTCTCCGAAGGTATGCGGGTCGGGCGTACTGAGATTCCCTCTGGAACTTTACTTAAAGCTACCTGTAAATTTCAAAATGGGCGACTGCAGCTGGTCATCTCATCGATCGAATATAAGGGCAGTATCTATCCTGTAGAGATCAATGTTTATGACAACGATGGTCAGCTGGGTCTGTCGATCCCGTCTTCACAGGAACAAAACGCAGTGACCGACATCGTCGGAAGTATGGGGCAAACTTCAGGTACCAACATTATGATGACGCAGTCGGCAGGTCAACAGATTGCTGCAGATATGAGCAGGGGTCTGGTGCAAGGCCTATCAAACTATTTTCAAAAACGGGTGAGGCAGTTAAAAGTTACAGTAAAGGCTGGTCATGAGGTGTTTCTTGTCCCCAAAAAATAACCAATTAAATAATAAAAAAATGAACAAAATAAAAAGCCATTACCTATTGATGATCGTACTTATGTTTTCGCTGAGCAGACTGTCTGCTCAGGATTCCATTTTAATGTACCAACCACTGGAAGAGGCAAAGTTAGAACCTTACAAAATGCAGGTCACCTATAACAAGACCTCACATCTGCTGTTTCCCTCGCGCATTCGCTATGTTGACCTTGGGAGTGATCTCCTGATCGCCAGCAAGGCAGAACCTGTCGGCAATGTATTAAGGATCAAGTCTGCCGTGAGGGATTTCGAAGAGGAAACCAATTTTTCGGTGATCACCGAAGACGGGAAATTTTACAGCTTCGATGTGTATTACAGTTCATACCCAGATGTACTCAGCTATGATCTGTTAAAGCAGCAACGACGCATGGAACAGCATATTCCACGGATGTCTTGTTTGAAGACCTTAACGGAAACTCCTCATCTCTTACGGAACTGATTATGGAAAACCTATATGAAAAAAGCGGTAGAACCATTAAACACATCTCTTCCAAAAGCTATGGGATACAGTTTTCAGTCCGGGCATTACACGTGAATGACAATAAATTCTATTTCACATTACAGGTTAACAATAACAGCAATGTGTCTTTCGATATCGATCTGATCAATTTTAAAATAGTTGATAAGAAGAATTTGAAAAGGACGGTCGTTCAGGACAAACTTTTAGAGCCGCTCCGTGTTTACACACCAGTGACTTTGGCATTTCACCATTCCGATATATCAGGGGTTTATCTGCTGGATCAGTTTACCCTTTTAAAGGATCAGGTTTTGGAAATTGAAATTCTGGAAAAGAATGGCGGAAGGCATCAGAAGATTCAGCTTGAAAATAAAGACCTCATCAATGCCAGACTGATCGGCGGTTTAACCATAAAAACGAAGTAAGATGAAAAGGATATTTTTATTAACAGCATTGCTGCTAACGATAGGTATTAAGTCGTTTGCCCAGCAAATGATCCCCAAGCAAAAAGGATTTGAAATATCATATTCAGTATTTCCGCAATCGCCTGAAAAGCAAAATTATGCCTTAACTGCAGGGCTAATCTCATACGCAAAGAACGGTAATTATCTTTTCGGACTGGCTGAGTACAGCAGAAAATACGAAGAATATAACAATTATGATATTCCAATCGATACTTTCACCTTCAACGGAGGTTACAGTCTCTATCTGTGGGGAGATCGGATGAGAAATGTCAATATCAATGTGGGTATCGGCGGGATTGCAGGTTATCAGCTGATCAATAGGGGAGATGAAATGATCTACGACGGCTCCATACTTAACTCAACCGAGAGTTTTATTTACGGCGCAAATGGTAAACTGTCCATAGAAAGTTATCTGACAGACCATTGGGTCTTTTTGGTCAATGGGCAGTTACGCTTTTTGCAAAACAGCCAGCTTGGTCACTTCCAGTCGCTGTTTGGTTTCGGAACGCGGTATAATTTTTAAATAATTTATAGGATGAAAAATTTGATCAATAATCAATTCTTGACATTATTCAAGTATTCGATGTTAATTTTATTAATCGGTTTTGTCTCTACTTCCTGTCAAACCAACGATCTGGAAATTCAACAGGATTTTCCTTTTGAAGTTCAAATAATGCCCGTACCCAGTGACATAGCAGAGAATGAAACAATAGAAATTCGTATTTCACTCATTACTCCTTCGAACTTTAATGGAACAACATACAGTATTCGCTACTTCCAGTATGAAGGTGCTGGTCAGCTTCAATATTACAGCGACCCATCATATCTACCGAATGACGAGTATCTACTAAAGCAAAAGCAATTCAGATTATACTATACATCTAAAGCTTCCGAATCACACCAATTCAGTATTTGGATCAAAGATAGTTTTGGAAATGAAAAAAGGGTAGATTTTGAATTTGACAATGCGTCGTAAAATTTTTAAGTGACTTATGACGGCTTGGTTTTAAACCAAGCCGTTTTTTATTAGGACGGTCAACGCAAAATCAGGTCAATATCGGCAATGGAAGATATGTTGAAGATCATCATCAATGAATTAAAAATTCATTCACAAACCTCACAACTTTTATGAAATTGGACGGCAATGTGTGGCAGGTCATAGTAGTTGTATCATATCTATCTGCGAAAAGACGTTTCCGACCTTTGGAAGGAATTGTCTTTTCGCCCGAATTTGAAAATACACGACAATTTTAATATTGCCGTGTATTTTATTAATTACAAAAACTATTTATAAATGACCCTGGTCGGCAAACGATAAATGACCGGTTGACGTCAGGATGCAATGATCCAGTAATTTAATGTTAAGGAATTCGGATGCACTTTTAATGCTTTGAGTAATTTTCAAATCCTCGGCAGAAGGTTTCAAATTTCCGGAAGGATGATTGTGAGCCAATATCACAGCTGAAGCGTTGCAAAGCAGTGCCGCCTGCATAATGATACGGACATCGACCACCGTAGAAGAAATTCCCGATTCAGAAATTTTCCTGATCCCTAAAACCTTATGAGCCTGATTGAGATACAGGGCAAAAAAAGATTCTCTATAATCCATTTCATCACGGTCAAAGTGCTGACGGAATACATCTACGGCATCCCGTGAACTACCGACCAATCTCTCAGAATTTCCTTTTCTGGAATAGCTTAATTTTATCTCGTTGACAATATTAAATTTCATAGGAGTTGCTCTTGTACGGCAGAGACTTGAATTTCCCGTACTTAAATTTTAAAACTGATAGTTAATTCATAATTAAAGTTTCTGCGCCAGATCGGGCAAACTTGTCGCAAAGATCAAAAGCCTTTTGAGACTTTAACTGTGCGGTTCCTCCCAAGACTATGGACTGAAGTTTGGCTTCATTATCCTTGTAATTTCGGACATTCTGAAAGTAACCTGTAACAGCATTGTAAGCACCAAACAAAGTTCCTTTAGTGGTTTCGGTCTGTTGGCTTTCGCTGATCATCGCATAGGCGAATGCATCATCAACGGTATTTTTAAATACGGTTGACAGATCATCAAAATTTCCTTTTTGTAAATGGTTCAAGGTTTCTTTATTAGGACACAGTGCCAACTGAATTAATTTTTTTATTTCATCATCCCCGACGGTGATTTTTGCCCAATGATTAAAAGTACTTTCCAATTCAGTACTCAATTTATTCGCTAAACCCATCACTTTGTGAGCATCTTCCAAACGCTGTTTTGCGCCTGCGGTATGTCTGATCCGCACCACATTGCTCATATTTTTTAGGGAAGCATTTAAAGTGTTCTGACAGACAATTCGCACAGGGGTAAACGCGGCGGTGATGCTTCCGCTTCCGTCGTGGGAGGTGGTAAGAAAAATATATTTTTCCGTAATATCGTCACCGTTTCCAACTCTAATATAATCGGGTAATTTAGCTGTGATAAATATGCGTTCACCATTTCCCAAAGCTCCAGCGGTCTCGTATAAGATTCCATCACCACCGCCTACAATAGCATCAAAAAACGAAAAGGCTTCACGGTTTTGTACGATATGGTAATCTTTTCCAACCACGCCTAACACAGTATTGTTATCGGTGCGAATATTAGCGAAATAGTTTGAAACTTCCAATTCTGAATCGATCATTTCTATGCCGTTGGTATTTTCGATAATGCCGGCACCTTTAGTAAACAGGGGAGACTTTTCAACCTCGTAGTCAAGTCCTGCAAATTTAATGGCTTCTTCACTGGTCGGGTAGTCCTTTACGACCTGCCCCAAGTTGTGCCATGCTTTTTCCTTTACGCTGAAAAATGAATATTTTCCTGTTCTGTTGTTGAAATTTAAATTGTGTGCCATGATGTTGGTATTTTGATTGTTAGAGAATTTTGTTTGGTTGTTTTAAAATGGGAGGTCATCATCCTTGTCGCTGGAACTAGAATTAGAATTAGAAATTTCCTTCTCAGCTGTTTTATTCGACGTAGCAGACTTGTTTTCAGTTCGCTTATTACTGCTGTGAACTTTGATCTGTGAGGTGTGGAAATTCAAACCTGCATGAGGCTCTCCGTCCTTGCCTAACCAAGCAGAGGTGTATGCTCTACCGCTTAATTCCACCAAAGTGCCTTTTGTTAAAAAGTCCGCAACTTTCGGAGAGATCCAATAGGCGCATTCAAAATACGTGGTCTGTTCGATCCGTTCGCCTTGCTTGTTGCGATAATTGTCATTCGTAGCAATTGAAAAATTAACTACCTTTTTTTCATTTGGCAAGTTGCGCACTTCCGCATCCCTTGTCAGTCTTCCGATAATGTTCATAACCGTAGGTTTTTAAAGATTGTACATTTTGATCTGTTCTCAATCTCTTCTCCGTCCTTTCTCTGAAAGCCCTTTGGGCTTCGCTGAATATTTTTCAAAAGAAAAACCGGAAAAAAGAAAGCAGATAATTTTAGCGGGCAAAGGGGAAAGCCAAAAGGAAACGGAATAATTGGAGGGTACCTTCAGGGAGGAAACCGTTTATGCCGTAGTCTTTTGGCTGGCAGAAGAATAGATGAACGATATACCTTAGCTGCCTTTTTACCGGTTTATTATGAGAAATTTTTATGACTGTAAAATCGAAATAAAATCATATCAGTAAACAACTGATCAAAGAATTCGAAATGAGGATACGTTCTAATCTACAGTGAATAAGGATAATTTGTTTAATGCTCTAAAGAACAATTTCTCAAGAGGTAACAAACTTTCAGAAAATACGAAACGCTGTCTCGTATTTCTACTGTGAAAACATATTATGAAATCCCGTTCCATAATTATTTATTGGCATCGTCAATGTTTATTAAATTTAAATGAAGTAAATAGAGGGATAACAATGAAAGCTGGCATAAATTGTTAAACTTGTCGAAAACAGATTTTATTTTTATTTACCTTTAACGGCAAATAAATGATATATTTGCACATATAAATAATGTAATTTTTGCCGATGAAGGCTATCTAGAATCTTATGAAATATATATCAGTAGCAGAATTTTCCAAAAAATGGAACATACCTGAAAGAACTGTCAGGAATTACTGTGCGCATGGCAGGATTAACGGTTCGTTCTTAACTGGTAAAACCTATAATATTCCAGAGGATGCGCTTCCTCCTTCAAAAGAAAGTAAAAAGAAGTTTAGTAAAAATCCTTTGCTGAACAAACTGAAGGAAGAGAAAGAAATGAAGCTCAAGGGCGGCATTTATCACAGAACCCAGATCGATCTGACGTACAACTCAAATAGAATAGAAGGAAGTAGGCTAACATTAGATCAGACAAGATATATTTTTGAAACAAATACGGTCGGGGTTTCGAAGGAAAGTATCAATGTAGATGACATCATAGAAACTACAAATCACTTTAGAGCTATTGATCTCATAATTGATAAGGCTAAATCAAAATTAACTGAATCATTAATAAAAGAGCTTCATTTCTTACTAAAGTCCGGAACATCTGATAGTGCTAAAGACTGGTTTAATGTTGGGGAATACAAGAAATTGCCGAATGAAGTTGGAGGTAATGAAACTACAGCACCGGGCAAAGTAGCAACTAGAATGAAAGAGATTTTATCTGAATACAACGATATTCAAAATAAAACCATTGAGGACATTATTGCCTTTCACTATCAGTTCGAAATTATTCACCCTTTTCAAGACGGAAATGGTCGTGTTGGCAGATTGATTATGTTTAAAGAATGCTTAGCTAACAACGTTATTCCATTTATTATTGATGAAGAGCTAAAGCTATTTTATTACAGAGGATTACAGGAATGGGAAAATATTAGAGGTTATCTTCTTGATACCTGCCTAACTGCCCAAGATAACTACAATGCCATTCTGAAATATTTTGAAATTCAAGAGTAAAAGCACATCTAAGCCAAGTGTATCAATTAAATACATTAATTAATAGTTGTTGGATTAGCCGAATATTTTTATTTAAAAGATTTCGGTTATGGAAAAGAACATTGAAATTAAAAATATAAGCACTGAAGAGATTATCAAAATTCTCAAAGAAGAGGAGGAAATTGAGTTAACTATTGAGGAAGCTGAACAAATTGTAGAATTTCTAAAAATGCTATTGACAGTCACAATAAGGGAGTTTTTAGATGAATAATATTTTAAGATTGTAGAAATGAAAAAAGCCGATTTATATATTCGTGTGTCAACCGATGAGCAGGCAGATAAAGGTTATTCCCAAAGAGACCAGGAAGAAAGACTGAGGCGATACTGTGAGAATAATAGTATCGTAGTGGGACAGGTCATTTATGAAGATTATTCCGCCAAAACCTTTAACAGGCCTGAATGGCTTAAGCTGCTTGATACTCTTAAGAAAAAGAGCTCCAAAACCAATTTATTGTTGTTTACCAAATGGGACCGTTTTAGCAGAAACGCTGGTGATGCCTATCAAATGATCAATATCCTGAAAAAGCTCAATGTTGATCCGCAAGCCATTGAACAACCTTTAGATCTTTCAATTCCCGAGAACAAGATGATGCTGGCTATCTATCTTGCAGCACCGGAAGTTGAAAATGACAGGCGTGCCTTGAATACCTACTATGGAATGCGTCGTGCCAGAAAAGAAGGAAGATTAATGGGAAGGGCGCCCTATGGATATGTGAATAAGATCACGGAAAACGGGAAGAAGTATGTCACTCAAAAAGAACCGGAAGCTTCCAATATGAAATGGGCATTTAATGAAATGGCGAAAGGTGTTTATTCTGCCAGCCAGATTATGGATATGATGAATAGGAGGGAAGGGAAAACTGTAAAAGTTAGTTCTTTTCTTGCTGGCTTGAGGAATACTGCATATTGCGGAAAAATTTATGTAGAACAATACAATGACGAAGAGGCCCATTATGTTCCAAGTATCCATGAACCTTTGATCAGTGAGGAGTTATTCGAAAAAGTGCAGAATATAATGAATGGCAATGCAAATCTTGCCAGACCCAATGTTAAAGTACTGTCTGACGATAATCTTCCACTGAGAGGATTCCTTCTATGCCCGGAATGTGGACATTTAATTACAGGCAGTGCATCTACAGGACACTCCAAGAAATATTATTACTATCACTGTCAGTCACCATGCGGATATCGTTATAGAGCAGAAATCATCAACAATAAATTCCTGGAATTACTGCAAGCATTAGAGATGAGGGAGTCCATTAAAAAATATTTGAGAAAGGTCTTGAAACAAAATTTTGAGAAGTTTATCGATAATCCTCAACATCAAAGAAAAAAGATATTAATGGAAATAGATGGATTGAATAACAGGTTAAAGTCGGCAAGAAACAAACTGTTGGAAGATGTCATTGATAATGAGGAATACTTGGAAATTAAGACTGATTGCAAGGACAAAATTGAAAAGTTAGAAAGCAACCTGACCAAAGTAAAAGATAAAAACAAAATAGATTTTCCGAAACTACTTGACCATGCATTATCGAACGTTGTAGATCTTGCTAAAGTCTTTAGTAGTGGGGATATCACATTAAAACGTCAAATAATTAGTTCGATATTCCCTGAAAAATTGGAATTTTTTGAAAATCATTATCGAACTATTAGACCCAACGTTTTGCTGTCCTATATCTATCAGATTAACAATGATTTACGAGCTAAAAAAAACCGGAAAAATAGTGAATTATCACCTCTTTCCGGTCTTGTACCCAGTGCCGGAATCGAACCGGCACATCTTTCGATACTAGAGTTTGAGTCTAGCGCGTCTACCAATTCCGCCAACTGGGCTGATGTTTGTTTTAAATTGGTGTGCAAATATAGAAATATTTTTGACCCGATAAAAATGATTTTAGATAATTTTTACTTTTATTTTTTAACGAACTGTAAATCAAAAATATATTTTTATTAAAATTCGATTTCCAGACCGTCATAAGCCAAATGAACGTTGTCAGGAAGCTCATTTTCCACTTCATCATGGAATCCCAATTGATGACTGATGTGAATGAGGTAGGTTTTTTTAGGTTTAAGTTCATCTACCAACGCCAAAACTTGGGGCAAAATGAAATGGGAATGATGAGGTTCGCTCTTTCGAAGACAATTGATGATGAGAAGATCCAGGTTCTTCAACTTCTCCTTTTCCTTGTCATCAATTTTACTGGCATCGGTAATGTAAACCAGATCTTTAAATTTAAAACCTAAAATATTGATCTCCGAATGAATGATATCGATCGGCTGAACTTCTACTTCATCAAACAATTTGAAATCATCTTCGATCTCATGAAGGTCGAAACTGGGCGCACCAGGATATTTTTGTTCCGAGAAGGCGTAGGGGAATCTCTCTTTGATCTCAACTGCAACCCGCGAATTACAGTAGATCGGCATCGAGGATTTATTTTTAAAGATCAACGGACGAAGGTCATCCAGACCGATGATGTGGTCATTGTGTTCGTGTGTGATGAGAACTGCGTCGATCTGTTCCTCATGATTCATCAACATTTGTTGACGAAAATCGGGGCCACAGTCAATTAAGATCTTCTTTCCAGAATCCGAAGTTATTAGTGCAGAAGTACGTAAACGTTTGTCTTTTTGGTTGGTAGAAAGGCAGACCGGATGATGGCTGCCGATAACAGGAATGCCTTGCGAAGTACCGGTTCCTAAAAATTTTAAAAGCATTTTTATTTTTGCTGTTATTTTGGTAAATTTACAAAATAAATCTAATTCTTCGTGATAAAGCCAAAACTTACCCCTAAGCAGAAAGCATTAGCCATCAATTTAGATTCATCCATCTACGGTACTTTTGCCGAGATTGGAGCGGGTCAAGAAACAGTGAGACATTTTTTCCGAGCTGGTGGTGCTTCTCAAACAATTGCAAAAGCGATGTCTGCTTATGATAAGGACTTTAGTGATGCCATCTACGGCACCGAAAACAAAAACCGATACGTTACGCAAAACCGTCTCCGCAAAATGCTGCGCTACGAAATGGCTCTCATCGAAGAAAGGATCCCGAGAGAGAAAAATCCAGGGAAAAAATTCTTTTCTTACGCCAATACGGTAACGACGATCAATTTCGATAAAACCTCCAAAGGCCACGGCTGGGTAGGTATCAGATACCAAAATTCTGAAAGCGAGGAATACAATGAGATCGTGATCCACGTCAAATTCAAAGAGACCAATCCGACTTTGCAACAGGAAACTTTGGGAAGTTTGGGTGTCAATTTGATCTACGGCGCTTATTTCTATATCGATAATCCGAGAGTTCTTGTAGAATCTTTATATGATGATCTATCTCTTGATCGTCTGGAGATCGACATGATAGACTTCAGCGGACCGGCTTTCCAATATGTGGACAACCGTCTGATGAGTCTTCAGTTGGTGAAATTGGGAATGACAGACGCGGTGATCTTCAACTCCAAAGGAAGCAATATGCTGCCTGCGGATATCCTTTACAAGAAAAATATTTTTGCAGTAAGAGGAAGTTTTCGTCCTGTAACACGCGTCAATATTGATATGTTCGAGCACGGTTTGGACCTATTCAACCAAGATAATGCCTGCGACAGTGAGAATACGCAGATCTTATTTGAAATTACAATTTCGAATCTAAGAGCGGCTGGTGATATTGATGAAAGAGATTTCCTGGACAGGGTGGATATCCTTGGAACTTTAGGTTACACGGTGATGATCTCCAACTTCTCAGAATATTATAGGATGGTGGATTATTTCTCATCATTTACCAATCAACATATCGGTGTTGCAATGGGAGTTAACAACCTATTGGACGTTTTTGATGAGGAGTATTACAAGAATTTGCCGGGCGGAATTTTGGAAGCCTTTGGTAAGTTCTTCAAAAAGGATATGCGCGTTTACTTGTATCCTTACAAAGACCCTGAGAATGGCGAATTGCTGACCTCAGAGAACTTGAAAGTGCACGATAATCTGAAAGAATTATACAAATACTTCAAGCTCAACAAGAGAATTGTTGACATCGAAAAATATAATCCGAAATTCCTGGAGATCTATTCCAGAGAGATCCTGAAAAAGATCATGGCCCACGATCTGGGTTGGGAAGAGGAATTGCCGAAGAGTGTGGCACAAATGATAAAAGAGCGAGGCATGTTCGGATATAAAGAATTAACTTTTGAAGGATTAAAATAAAAAAATGGTAGAGCTAAAAAAACGACTTTCAGTAATTTTGGAAAGTCCACAAGAGACAAATGTGAAACTTCTGAAAGTTTGTCAGGTTTTGGATAAGGAGATCTCTTATTACAACTGGACAGGATTTTACTTCAAAAATGGCGATAAGGATGAGTTGGCTCTTGGACCATACGTTGGTGCAGTGACCGATCACGTGATCATTCCGTTTGGAAAAGGGATCTGCGGCCAGGTAGCGGTTTCTGGGGAGACTTTCGTAGTTCCTGACGTTCACGCTCAGGATAATTATTTGTCTTGTTCCATCGATACAAAAGCAGAGATCGTGGTTCCGATCTTTAAAGACGGCGAAAACATCGGACAGATCGATATCGACAGCCATTCCATCGATCCTTTCACCAAAGAAGACGAGGAATTGCTGAACTGGCTTTGTGAGGAGGTTGCGAAGGTTTTGTAGAATATTAAAATCAGAATTAAATATATAAAGTCGTAAATTTATTTTGCGACTTTTTTTATAATCTAATTTTGTTAATTAATTTCCTTCAGAAGGTTTTGATAATATTCCCCACACTTCGCCAAGTGCGAACCATACCACGAAAAAGCCTCACCATCCACGATCATAATCTTCTGATCCACACAAATAGCCTGGATTTCCGCAACATGTTTTTCTTTAAATGGAAAAGGTTCCGAAGAAAGGAAAATCAGGTCTGCTTCCTTTAGGTCTTCCAATTGAACTTCGGGATAACGTTTTTGGTCTTTAAATAAATTTTCAAATCCTAATTCTTCCATGATCCTTGAAATAAAAGTATCGCCCCCAACCGTCATGTAAGGATCTTTCCAGATCAGATAAGCCACTTTTAATTTGTTTTCAGGCTTCGGAATATCAAAAGCTTCGTAGGTTTTAATATTGAAATATTGCGCTTTTTCTTCCTTCCCAAATAGATGGCCAAGTTGCTTGATCAAATAATAATTGTCTTCCAAAGTCTCCACATTCGTCAATAAAACTTTGAAGTCCTTCGTCAGTTCCTCAACCTGTTCTTTCACATTCTCCTCTTTGTTAGCAATGATGAGGTCAGGTTTCAAAGCTTTGATTTTCTCAATATTGAGGTTTTTCGTTCCGCCAATGATCTCAACATCTTTTACCAATTCTTTCGGATGAATGCAGAATTTTGTCCGTCCGACAATTTCCTCAGAAGTCAAACCAAGATCGAACAAGGTTTCCGTAATCGATGGAACTAGCGAAATAACTTTCATACAATAAGGAATTTATTTATTGGAAATGCTTCGAGAGCCTCAGCATAACAACAAATATTAAACTTGGGTTGATAGGACTGTCGGCCTGAGGCTCTCGAAGACTCTATCACAAAAAAAACTCTCTCAAAAATAAACATTTCTGAGAGAGTTTTATAATTTGAAATTAATATCAAATTTCCTCCCTTTAGGGTAGGGAAAGAAAATTTATTTTATTGATCTTCTTTTTTAGTCGTTTTCTTAGCTGCTGGTTTTTTAGCTGCCGGTTTTTCTTCAGTTGCTTCTTCCGTTTTTGGAGCTGCTTTCTTAGCAGGTGCTTTTTTAGCTGCAGGTTTTTTCTCTGCTGCTTCTTCCGTTTTTTCTTCAGCAACTACCACTTCAGAAGGTGCATCTGTTTTTACGAAACTTTCTGGTGTGATGTAGCCAGCTTTGTGCAAAAGGTTATACCATTGCGCCAGTTTCTTGATATCAGATTCGTAAACTCTTTCCACATCATAGTTAGGAAGAGAAGCGGTCATGAATGCTCTTAGCTCATCGCCAGAAGATTTGTGGCTGATTGTTGGTTTGTAATCGTAGTTTTTTGCAACATTTTCAAAAACTTCGAACAATGGAACTTCTTTGTCAAAAGTGAACATCGCAATATTGTCCAACAAACTTACTTGACTTGAGTTTGAGATGCTTGTTTTCTTTTTAGTCGAGATATCCTCAACGATAAATCCGTTCTTTAGTTGAGAAACCAATTTGAAAAGTCCCGGTTTTCCGGAGATTGAAATAATTTTTTCTAACTGCATTTTAGTATGTTTTCTTTAATCTATTTAATATTTATTTATCTAAATTCTAATATCTAACTTCTAGAATCTGATTTTTACTTCGGAAACCTCATTTTGTAATTCACGCTCACGTCGCCGTTTGCGATCTTCTGTAGTTTTCCTTTTACGATTTTCTTCTTCAAAGCACTCAGGTGGTCTGTGAAAAGAATTCCTTCGATATGGTCGTATTCGTGTTGAATCACTCTAGCTCTGATGTCCTTAAAAGTATCGGTATGTTTAACGAAATTTTCGTCGTAATATTCTATTTTGATGGTAGATTTTCGCTTCACATCTTCTCGTACTTCCGGGATGCTGAGACAGCCTTCGTTGAACTTCCATTCCTCGCCAGATTCTTCCAGGATCTGTGCGTTGATGAACACTTTTTTGAAGTCTTTTAATTCGTCCGCAATATCTTCATAATCTTCATCATCTGCAAGAGGCGAAACGTCTATGATGAAAAGACGAATGTCCAGTCCAATTTGTGGAGCGGCCAAACCAATTCCGTTAGCACCATTCATCGTATCGAACATATTTTCGATAAGCGTTTTCAGCTCAGGATAATCTTTGTTGATTTCCTGTGCTTTTCTTCTCAAAACAGAGTCGCCAAAGGCTCTAATTGGTAAAATCATCTTTTTTGTTCTAAAAAATTCTGCAATATGATCGTTGCACTTACTTTGTCGATCAATCCTTTTTCCTGTCTTTGTTTCTTGTTCTTTCCGCTTTGGCTAATGAAAAAAGAAGCCATTTTGGAAGTGAAACGCTCATCCAGACGATTGATCTTTTTATCAGGAAATTCCTTCTCGAAGATGGAAATGAATTTCTGGATCTCGGTCTCGATGTCGGACATATTTCCTTTCAGGTCTGTGGGAAGTCCTACGACAATTTCGTCCACTGCGTTTTCGGAAAAGTATTTTTTCAGAAAATCCAAAAGTTTTGGTGTTTCCACCGTCGTCAGCCCGCTTGCGATGATCTGCATGTCGTCTGTAACGGCGATTCCCGTTCTTGCCTTTCCGTAGTCGATTGCCAGGATCTGTCCCATAAGTTCGCAAATTTACAAAAATTTTCAGCTTATGAAAATCAGATGCTTATTAATGAAAATAAAAAGCCGCAAACTTTTGAATTTGGGACCTTAATATTGATAAAATCAAACTAATATCTACTTCTTTATCTCCTCAACCAAAACTTCGATCTTCCTGATATATTTTCCATAAAAATGTTGGAACCACCAATTTCCAATGAAATATAATATTGACAATCCTATCACAACTGAACCAATAAAAACCAAGGTCAAATAACCGTTTGTGTAATGATGCGTGTATGGAATAGATTCTATGATAATGATCATTTCACAGACGAAAAACGGAACAAAACTCAGATAAAAAGAAAGATAATATTGCTTGTTAAGGTCAAACTGATGAAGAAGATCTTTCAACGAATCCAAAGTTCCCAAAGCCGGATTGCTGATCTCTTTATAAAGTTTAAAGAATTTGCTGAAGAAGAACACCGTCACCAATGTCATAGAGATCACTAAAATTTCGATATAGAGATTGAATCTGAAAGGCAACGGAAAAAACCAGATTGCAATCAAAATAAATGGCATCAGAATAACGGTTGACCAAAATTCATAGCGCATATTTTTCCTGATACGTTCCAAAGGATGATGCAGTTGTCTCTGCTTCTCAGGCGAGATCTCCGGCGTTTCGGAAACATCCTCCTTATTCCAAAGTGATTTTAAATTATCGAGTTCCATATTTTTAATTTTATTAGATGCTTGCTAATAATTAACAATTAATCATTAATGATTTCTCTCAGTTTTTCCTTCGCACGATTCAGTTTCACCCGCGCATTTCCCTCCGAGATTCCCATTTGTTCCGCCATTTCTTTCCCGGAAAAATCTTCCAAATAATAGAAGATCAGGGCTTTGTCGATTGGATTTAGTTTTTGGATGGCTTCATACATTTGCTTCAGTTTCAGCTCATCTTCCAGATTGTAATCTTCCTCTTTGATTTTATAAACCGAAACATCATCGTTCTGAATAAAGCTCCGTCGCTTTTCCGATTTCAAAAAAATAATCGCCGTATTCAATGCAATTCTGTAAAGCCAGGTTGAGAATTCGGATTTACCTTCGAAGCTCGAAAAAGACTTCCAAACCTGATAAACGATCTCCTGAAAGAGGTCATTTTGGTCATCACGATTGTCCATATACATTTTGGAGATCTTGAAAATAATCCCTTTATGTTTATCGATTTTCTCTAAAAATTCTTTCTCAGAATCCATTCTTGCTTTAACTCTATTCGGTTAGTACAAATAAAAATAATTTGTTACAAAATAAAAATATTTTGGGCAGCTTTTCCGCCTTCCGTTCCCAATCTTTTTTGCAGACGATTTCAGTTTAAATAGAAATTGGTTACAAGCAAAAAAGGATTTCCACTCAAGTCGGGCTGCGGTTTTCCGTATAAATCACCTGTCTATATAAAACCACAATTTTGTCTATCCGTAGCAATCTAAACGTTGACATTCTTTCAGGATCACAAACTGTATGTTTTTAATAGTTTCTCTTTGATGAGTTTGCAGTTTATACTGAGCCTGTCGAAGTGCCTTTGCAAACCTTAAAATGTTTTCAATAATATCAAAAAAATCTTTGCGGACTTTGCGTTCAAAAAAACACAGTAATTTTTCATAATTTTGTAATGATTAAAAATCCTCTAATCTTTTAATCATTTAATTCTTTAATCTTTTAATCAAAAAAAGAATGTCTTTAAAAATTTCAGGACTCACAAAAAAATTCGGAGAGCAAATTGCGCTCAACGATATCAATATAAGCATTTCAAATAACGAGATCATTGGACTTCTCGGCCCAAACGGCGCCGGAAAATCCACCTTGATGAAATCCATCACAGGCGTCCTGAAAATCGACGAAGGCGAAATCCTCTTCAACGACAAAAACATCACAGAAAACGAAATCGAATCCAAAAAGAAAATCGGTTTCCTTCCAGAGAACAATCCACTTTACAACGAGATGTATGTGAAAGAATATCTTCAATTTGTTGCAAATCTTCACAACATCAAAAAAGAAAGAGTGGAAGAAGTGATAGAATTAGTAGGAATCACACCAGAAAAATCCAAGCAGATCTCACAACTTTCCAAAGGTTACAAACAACGTGTTGGTTTAGCACAAGCCATTCTTCACGAACCAGACCTATTAATTCTCGACGAACCAACCAACGGACTCGACCCCAATCAAATCGTTGAGATCCGAAACGTCATCAAAGAAATAGGAAAAGAAAAAACCGTGATTCTCTCCACGCACATTATGCAGGAAGTGGAAGCGCTTTGCTCGCGCGTGATTTTGATTCATCAAGGAAACATCATCCAAGATTCACTAATCTCTGAGTTCAAAGGTAAATTTGGAAGTTTGGAAGAAGCGTTCCAAAGTTATACAGTTTAAGTATTATGACGATTAATAAATGATATTTTAAACAAAAATTAAAAATTGTAAATTCGTAGAGGTTTAATAAAATAAAATACGATGGAAGCATCAATTATCATACACCCAAGAAACAGAAAAGAAGCGTCATTACTCAAAAAAGTCTTGAAAGCTTTGGATGCGCAATTTGTTTTTAAAGAAGAAAAATCGGAAAGCTTAAGTCCCAGCGATGACCCTTATTTTGATATTCCGGAAAACGTAGCGGAATTGGAAAGAAGAATTGAGAACTTGAAAACAGGGAAATCAAAATCTAAAATACTTTCAATAGAAGCTCAGAAAGAATTATTAGGTTTATGATTTTTCAAATAAAACTTTCCGATGAAGCAGAAAAAGACATTCTATCTTATAGAAAATCGGGTAATAAATCGGCTTTGAAGAAGATTGATGTATTTATTGATGAACTTCGTATTAATCCTTACTCTGGAACGGGAAAACCCGAACGATTGAAGCATAAAAACGGTAACGTCTGGTCAAGAAGAATCGACAGCAAAAACCGGTTCATTTACAGTGTCGAAGAAAAAATAATAACTATTGAAATCATTTCTGCTAAAGGTCATTATGGTGATAAGTAAGAATTCTAATTCTGAAATGATATAACTTATCATAATGCTGTATTTTTAATAATCTTCTGACATCAGACTTCCGACTTCTGACAAAAAATGAACTTCGCCCAAATCATCCTTCCGCTCAATCTTAAAGGAACTTTCACGTACAAAGTTCCGGAAGATTTAATGAACAAAATTGAAGTCGGAATGCGAGTTCTCATTCCGTTTGGCGGAAAGAAAATTTACACCGGAATTGTCGCGGAATTGTTTGATGAATTCGACGATAGTTTTGTTCCGAAAGAAATCATCAATTTGCTTGACAATCAACCAATCGTTCCGAAACAGCAATTGGAATTCTGGAATTGGATGAGTTCCTATTATCTCTGCAATCTTGGCGAAATTTACCGTTTTGCATTTCCATCTTCGCTTAAATTAGAAAGCGAAACTTACGTCCGGTTATTATCAGAAAGAACAATTGACTGGCAAAATCTGGATGCAAATGAAACGTATCTTCTTCAAGCTTTGGAGGTTCGTCAAATGCTGAATTTGCAGGAAATCGAAGCTTTTATTCCAAAAAAAGAAATCATCAAAACCATCAATGCGCTAATTGATGAACGATATATTTCGGTTGATGAAAAAATCACGGAGAAATATAAAGCCAAGGAAATCGCTTACTTGCGAATTAATAATGAAGAATTAAAAATTAAAAATAATCTTGCAGAAATCATTTCAAGTTTAAAAAATGCAAGAAAACAGCAAGAATTATTTCTTTTGATTTTGGATAAAGAAACTGAAAATCCTGAGAAACCAATTCGTAAATCAGAGATTTTTGACGAGGGAAATTTCAATAATTCTCAACTCAAATCGCTTATTGAAAAAAAACTTGTTCAGGAATATTACCTCGAAAAAGACAGGATCGATTCTTACGAAGGCGAATTGGAAGAAATTGAGCAATTGACTGAAAATCAGAAGCTAGCGGTTTTTGAAATTAATAAAGCTTTTGAAGAAGATAAAAACGTTTTGCTACACGGCATCACTTCTTCCGGAAAAACGCATATTTATCTTGAGAAAATTGAAGACTGTGTCAATTCTGGGAAAAACGTGCTTTTGCTTCTGCCGGAGATTGCTTTGACAAAACAGATCACCATTCGTCTCGAAAAAAAATATGGGAAAAAACTTGGATTTTATCACAACAAATTAACGGATTTTGAAAGGGTAGAAGTCTGGCGGAAAATTAAGAAAAACGAACTTCAAATCTTGATTGGAACTCGAAATTCTCTGTTTCTTCCATTTGAGAATTTAGGATTGTTGATTGTGGATGAAGAACACGATTCTGCTTATAAATCCAGAGATTCCAATTTCTTTTTTAATGCGAAAGATGCGGCGATGATGTTGGCGGAATTTTATAATTCAAAACTGATTCTCGGTTCGGCAACGCCATCGTTGGAAAGTTATGATTTGGCCATGAAGGATAAACTTCGTTATGTTCCTTTGAATGAGAGATTTGGAAACGTGGATGTTCCTAAATTTGAAATCATCGATGTTAAGGAAGCGCAGAGTCAGAAGAAAATCATTGGGAATTTCAGCCAGAAAATGGTTGACGAAATCAATCTTCAATTAGAACACAAAAAACAAAGCATCATTCTCCACAACCGCCGTGGTTACGCCAATGTCATCGAATGTGAAACCTGCGGACACGTGACTTATTGTAGCAATTGCGATGTTGTAATGACTTATCACAAAGCTGCGAATGAGTTGAAATGCCATTACTGCGGGCACAGAGCCGGAAAACCGACCGCTTGCCCAAGTTGTCACGGTACCAATCTGAATACGAAAGGTGTTGGCGTGGAACAAATCGAAGAGGAAACTCAAAAAATATTTGTTGACGCCGAAGTAGACCGAATGGATGTGGATGCGATGCGCAAGAAGTTTGCGTACGAAAAACTCTACGAAAAACTGGAAAATGGCGAAACCGATATTTTGGTCGGAACGCAGATGATCTCCAAAGGTCTGGATTTTGAAAATATAGAATTGGTCGTGATTCCGAAAGCGGATGCATTGATTTATGTTCAGGATTTTCGGGCGGAGGAACGAGCTTATCAATTGATTACGCAAGTTGCAGGAAGAGCTGGACGAGTTTCGGGTGAAGGAAAAATCTTGATTCAAACTTATAATCCATCGCATTCCATTTTTGAATTGATTAAGAATCAGAATATTAAAGAGATATATGATTATTTTCTTGACGAAAGAAAGAAATTTCTCTATCCGCCATTTGTGAAATTGATAATGATCGAGCTGAAACATAGAAAAGAAGACAAATTGAACAGGGCTTCCCAATTCTTAGGTTCAGTTCTTAGAAAGTATATTCCGGAAGAATGCATTCTCGGACCAGAAAAATCCCCTATTGCAAGGATCAACAACCTTTACCAATATCAGATTCTACTGAAGTTTCCGAAAAATAAGAACTACAAAATATATAAGGAATTGCTTGCAAGATCTCTGGAAGAATTTGATGAGATCACCGCTTACAAATCTATCAAAAGAGATTTTTTGGTTGATTTTTAACTTTAATTAACAAAATTTTGATTCTTTTATTACGGCTTCCCGTAACTACCTTGGCAATATTCTCTAAATTTACTACGTTTTGAGATTAGATTAATTTCTTCAAAATCTTAATTAAAAATAATTCAATAAAAATGTAATTCTTTTGAGAATGAATAAATTCAAAAATTATTTTTCGATTTTCGCCCTAGGTTTTTCATCAATTATCTTTTCGCAAGGCACATCTGCCGGAAGTTTACCTCAGATTGCGGATCAGCAGACTTTGGTAAAAGATATTACTGCCGAGAAGGCTTTGCTATCTCCGAAAGAGCAGATCGAATTCAATATCAATAAAATGTTTACCGATCCTGTTCTCAGAAATGCCAATTGGGGATTTGTGGTCTATGATACAAAAACTGGAAAGATCGTAACATCTTATAATGAGACTGCGCCATTGGTTCCAGCCTCTACAACCAAATTGTTAACGACTGAAACGGCTTTTGCACTACTAGGAACCAAATACAGATGGAATACCCAGTTGGAATATTCTGGAAGTGTAGATGTGGATGGCGTTTTGACGGGAAATCTTTATATCGTAGGAAGTGGTGACCCTTCTTTAGGTGGAAATAGAGGTGGTGCAGCAAGTTACGGACAGATCGTGGCGCAATATCTCGAGGCGATCAAAGAAAAAGGAATCAAGAAAATAACGGGTGATATTATCATCCAAACGGCTATTTTCAAGGAAAATAAAATCAACTTGCCAGAAAATATTGTTTGGTTGGAACAGGCCAATTATTATTTACCTGTTGGAACCACGAAAGATATCGATCCAAGAAATGAAAAACTGATCGTCAGCCAATCCAATAATCCTTTCAACCAAGTTAAAAAGTATTTTTACGTGTCGCCATACTCAAACAAAATGGTTTTTGCGGACGAATATGAAGGTGCTTGGGTCACGACGAAGGTTGCAGAACCACCAGCTTTTTTGGCTAATAAGTTGAGAGAAAGCTTGGTGAAAAGTAAAATTGCCATCGTAGGAAAAGTAACACCTAAAATTGTGGACAGGGAACCTGAACCGAGAGAAGTCCTCAGTAATTACAAATCGCCAACTTTGTCAGAAATCGTGAACTATACGAATCAAAGAAGTGACAACGGTTACGCAGAAGCTATTTTGAAATCGAATGGTTTTATGAAATTGGGCGACCAAACCACAGAATCTGGAAGAATTGTAGTAACGGATCATTTGAAAGCCATCAACTTTGATACAGTAGGTCTTAATTATATGGACGGAAGTGGACTTTCCAAGGCTCATACTGTAACGCCGATTTCGCAGGTTAAATTTTTGACTGCGATGATGAAAACGCCTTATTATAAAGAATATTTGGAATCTTTGCCAATTGCAGGACAAACTGGAACGCTGAAACATATGTTTTTGGTGAACTCAAACGGACAGATCTTTGCAAAAACAGGAACTTTGAACGGTGTAAAATGTCTGGCAGGATATATCAAAACCAGGAGCAACAGAACGCTGGCTTTCTCTTTGTTGATCAATAAGTTTTCAGGCTCAGTGGCCCAAGTCAAAGACAGAATGGAGCAATTGCTGGATCCTACTTTAGATCTTTAGCAATCAATATTTTATAAATTAATGAACCCACAATTTTTTTGTGGGTTTTTTTGTAGCTTTGGGTCAAATCTTTGAAGAAAATGAGGAAATTATATTCATTGTTAATTGTTTGTTTAATATTTAGTCCTTTTTATGGGCAGATCCATAATATGGATAGAAAAGAATTGATTGAATCCGAAATGAGGTCAGCATCCAGATCAGCTTTGGACGTGAATGTCAATCCAAATACACTCAATTATAATTTGACTTATGTCAGATTGGAGTTGGACCTCGATCCGAATGAGCAATATGTTTCCGGTACGGTCACTTCACATTTCAAAATGTTAGCAGATTCCCCAAATATCTATTTTGATCTGGCGAATAATCTTTCTGTTTCAAATGTAAAGTACCACGGGCAAGATCTGACATTTCAACAACTCAGTACAGATGAGATTAAAATTAATTTTCTTGCAACGATAACAGTTCAAACCATGGATTCGCTTTCTATCACGTACAGCGGAGTTCCAGATTCCAGTTCAGACGCGTTCGTGGCAGATTTTACGAGTGCTGGTGATCCCGTACTAGCAACTTTGTCAGAACCTTTTGGCGCAAAAGAATGGTGGCCAACAAAGCAGAGTATGAATGATAAAATTGAGAAACTGGATATCAAGATCACTACGCCAGAACAGTATACAGTTGGGTCCAATGGAAAATTGATGTCAGAGGCTATTTTAGGAAATGGTAAAAAACAAACTTACTGGCAAACCAATTATCCAATTCCGGCCTATCTTTTTGCCTTGGGAATCTCTAATTATGTCAAACTGAATTCCACGATCACCACTACTGGAAGTTCTTTCCCATTCCTCAACTACGTCTATCCCTCATCTGTCAATGCTAGCGTTCAGGCAAATTTGGATTGGACAACCACTAGTATGCAAACCTTCGAGGACCACTTTGGATTATATCCGTATAGAAATGAAAAATACGGACACATGCAATTCAATTGGGGCGGTGGTATGGAGCATGCGACGATGACCTCCATGGGTGGTTTCAATCGAAGTCTGATTGCACATGAGTTGGCACACCAATGGTTTGGGGATAAGTTGACTTGTGGCGCTTGGAATGACATTTGGCTCAACGAAGGTTTCGCAACATTTGGAGAGCATTTGACCTATGAAAAATTACTGATGACACCTGCAGAGTTTCAAAATTATCTTTCAAATGAGATTGATTTTATTACGAGTCAACCTGGCGGAAGTGTTTACATTCCAGATGGAGAACTCAATTTCAGCCGGATCTTTAATGGAAGATTATCTTACGGTAAAGGCGCTTATGTCCTCCGAATGATCAAATGGGTTCTTGGAGATGACCAGTTCTATGCTGCTTTAAAAGCCTATCAAAACAATCCAGCTTTTGAGTATAACTATGTAAAGACTACAGATTTCAGGGATTTTCTAACTTCATACACAGGAAAAAACTTTACAGAATTCTTCAATGATTGGATCTTTGGCGAAGGCTACCCAAGTTATCAGATCAGATGGACGCAAAATGCAAGCACCAAAAAACTCACCTTCCGAGTTGGACAGACCAGAAGTACTTCAACGGTGAGTTTCTTCGAAATGCCTTTGCCAATCAGAGTTTCAGGATCAGGCGGGCAGACTGCCTACTTTGTTTTGGATCATAATTCCAATAATCAGTATTTCACAGAAGATGTTGGTTTCGACGTGACAACTGTGACCTTCAATTATGACAGACAGCTCTTGACAAAAGGTTCGACGGTGGTCCGAGATAACAATTTGGCTGTGTCGGATGTGACTAAAAATCAGATTGATGTCTATCCAAATCCAGCGAAATCCTTCATCAAGATTGCGGGTCTGGAAAAATCCACAGATTACGAGATCTTTTCAATTGATGGTAGATTAATTAAAAAAGGAACAGCTAATCCAGATTCAGAAATTAGTATTTCGAGTTTTGTTAGAGGGACTTATATATTAAAATTCAACAATCAATCAGTTAAGATTATAAAAGAATAATTTGGGCAGCTATTTCCGTCTTCCGCTCTCAATCTTTTTGCCTCGGCTTTTCCAGCCTCAAAAAAGGATTTCCGCTCAAGCCGGGCTGCATTTGATTCGCTGTTCAATATTCAATACATAAAAAAGTTAAAAAAAGCACTCAATTGAAGTGCTTTTTTTATTTTTGTTAAAATCGAAAATCAATAAAAATGATATCACAAAAATTCCTCGACAACATTACAAACGAGCTTACTAATATAGAAAACGACGGTCTTTACAAAAAAGAAAGAATCATCACTTCCCAGCAAAGTGCAGAGATAGAAGTTGGTGGCAAGCGATTACTGAACTTTTGCGCCAACAATTATCTCGGATTATCCAACAATCCGGAAGTGATGAAAGCTTCCAAAGATGCAATCGATTCTCACGGTTACGGGATGTCATCGGTTCGTTTTATCTGCGGAACTCAAGATATTCACAAAGATCTGGAAGCTAAGATTTCTAAGTTCTTAGGAATGGAAGATACTATTTTGTACGCTGCGTGTTTCGATGCAAATGGCGGCGTTTTCGAACCATTATTTTCGGATGAAGATGCAATCATCTCAGACGAACTGAATCATGCTTCGATTATTGATGGTGTAAGGTTGTGTAAATCTGCAAGATACCGTTACAAAAATAACAATATGGAGGATTTGGAAGCCCAATTGATTGCCGCTTCCGAAAAAAATCACCGATTCAAAATCATCGTTACAGACGGCGTTTTCTCAATGGACGGAATCGTTGCTGACTTGAAAGGTGTTTGTGATTTAGCGGATAAATATGATGCTTTGGTAATGGTCGACGATTCTCACGCCACAGGATTCATAGGGAAAACCGGACGCGGAACGCACGAGGCAAATGACGTGATTGGAAGAGTGGATATTATCACTTCCACTTTAGGAAAAGCTTTAGGTGGCGCTTTAGGCGGATTCACTTCAGGTAAAAAAGAAATCATCGATATGCTGAGACAGCGTTCTCGTCCTTATTTATTTTCAAATTCGTTAGCTCCGGGAATTGTCGGCGCCGCTTCAAAAGTTTTGGATATGATTTCCGAAGATACTTCCTTGAGAGACAAAGTAATGGAAAACGCAGCATATTTCCGAAAAGAAATGAAAACTAAGGGTTTTGATATTCCAGACGGCGATGCAGCGATTGTTCCTGTGATGTTGTATGATGCAAAATTAGCACAGGAAATGGCTGAGAAACTTGTTTCAGAAGGAATTTACGTCATTGGATTCTTCTATCCGGTGGTTCCGAAAGGAAAAGCAAGAATCAGAGTTCAATTGTCTGCAGCACATTCCAGAGAAAATCTTGACAAAGCGATTGCAGGCTTCGAGAAAGTAGGGAAGGAGTTAGGTGTTATTTCATAAAAACCAAAAAGCTTACAATTAGTTGTAAGCTTTTTCTATACAAAAAGACCAGCAAAAAATGCTGGTCTTTTATATTTCAAGAAGAAAATCTCGGGATTATTTTTTACCTCCGTAAGACTTATCTTTGATTCTTGCTTTTTTACCTCTAAGGTCTCTGAAGTAGTAGATTCTAGCTCTTCTAACTCTACCTTGTCTGTTAACTTCGATTTTTTGAAGTGCAGGCATGTTGATTGGGAAAACTCTCTCTACACCAACATCTCCACTCATTTTTCTGATTGTAAATGTTTTTGTAAGACCTGTTCCTCTGATTTGGATTACAGTACCTTTGAAGAACTGAGTTCTTGTTTTAGCACCCTCTTTAATCTCGTAATACACAGTGATGGTGTCACCGGCTTTGAATTCTGGGAATTCTTTTTTCGTAATGTACTTATCTTGTACGTATTTTACTAAATCCATTTTTTGTAATAAAAAATTTGTTTTGTCGAGCCAAGCAACATTCACGTCCTTCGTCAGAGGTTGATTAACAGGTTGCAAAAATAAAAATAATTTTCATAACTGCAATGCAATCTGACAATTAAATTTAATTTTTTTAAATTATTTGATTTCCAACAGTTCCACATCAAAAACCAAAGTACTGTTTGGTCCAATTTCTTTGCTCACTTCCTGTTCACCATAAGCCAAATGTGGCGGAATCGTAAATCTGAATTTACTCCCAACCGACATCAATTGCAAACCTTCTGTCCAACCTTTTATCACTCTGTTCAATGGAAAAGAAGCTGGTTTTCCGCGCTTTACAGAACTGTCAAAAACTTTGCTCGTAATCGTAGTTCCGTGATAATGGCATTTCACCGTACTTTTCGCTGTCGGTTTTGGGCCTTCCGTTTCCACAAGGATTTCGTATTGCAAACCACTTGGCAAAATCGTTACGCTTTCTCTTTTTCCGTTTTCAACCATATAATCCTGACCACTTCTCAAGTTTTTCTCAGCCAGTTCTTTTTTTCTTTTGAATAACAAATCCGCTACGCCCATATCAAATTTTTTTCAAAGGTATTTATTCTCCGCTAATTCATCAAAAATTCCGACTTATTTCCCTTAACTTTGATAGATAAAATAAGTACAAGACAATTTTTAGGAGCTTAATCCCGCTGTCCACTATATCTTTTTTATTTTTTCAGACGTTTTGTTTTCCAATTGAAGCTTAGCACCAAAAAAAATAAAAAAGGATGCCGTTCCCATCGGGGCTAGAGATTTCGTCAAATATTCAAAATTTTTCATTAAATAAGATTTGCAAAAAATTAATTATTGTCCAACGAAAATGTTAACAAATTGAATATAAAAATTTACTTGATATATCGACAGGTCGCTCCGCTGGAGCTTTGCTTTGGAGACTTCCTCTTATTCTATTAACAGTGCGTCCCGATGGGACTAGACACAGCTCCGATAGGAGCGAACTGTTAATAGAAAATACAATTGACATATTTACTTAAAGCTCCAGCGGAGCGACCTGTTAAATGTTTTGTGGAATTTGCATAGGACAAAAATGATGTAAATTGTACCTTCTGTAATTTGCAACAAAATTTATTTTTTATTAGCTGAGCGCCAGCGCCTTTGCGAACCTTAAAATATTTTCAATACTATCAAAAAAGACCTTTGCGGATTTTGAGTTAAAATCATTAAAACATTATGAACAAAGAAATCGAAAACAAACTCATCAACAAAAAAACAAAACCAACAAGTATCAGAATCTTGGTCTACGATTTTCTGAGCTCACAAAAAGTCGCCACTTCTTTATCCGAAATTGAAAACCACTTCGACAACGCCGACAGAACTACCATCTACCGAACTTTAAAAACCTTCGAAGAAAAAGGAATTGTCCACAGCATTCAGGAAAACACGACCACAAAATACAAACTGTGCCACGACGACTGCGATGAGAAAACGCACAAAGACTGGCATCTCCATTTCTACTGCAAGATCTGCAAGCAAACCACCTGCAAAGAAGATATCTCGTTGCCAGAAAGTATGGAAACCAATTTCAGAATCGATGAAATCAGACTTTTCGCCAAAGGAATCTGTGAAAATTGCTTAGAAACTACTTTCAATCATTAAAACATACACTTTTGTCGGTCTGAGGCTCTAGAAGACTTTAAACATTTTAAGCCAATCCCCAAAAGCCAATTGCTGTAAGCCAACATCACTTTGCAATAGCATTGCATTTGCATTACCGCTACATTTGTTAAAAATTATTAGATATGGAAGAATGTTGCGGTACAAAACCCAAAAAAGAACACAATCATCAAGGTCACGACCACAGCGACCACGACCATTCGCACAGCAATTCTAAACTTACATTGATTATAAGTCTGGCTATCTTTTTTTTCGGATTGATCTTAGATTTCTGGATTAAGGCAGATTGGTTTACAGAAAATGTTTGGCTAAGATCCAGCTGGTATTTTGTGTCTTATGTTTTGGTGGCGTTTTCCGTTTTCAAAGATGCATTTCAATTGGCGAAAAGTTTCGATTTCTTCAATGAGTTTTCCTTGATGGGAATTGCAACCATCGGCGCTTTTGCAATCGGAGAATTTCCGGAAGGCGTGGCAGTAATGTTGTTTTACACCATTGGCGAGATGTTTCAGGAATCCGCCGTTAACAAAGCCAAAAATAATATTAAAGCGTTGTTGGATGTTCGTCCGAAAGAAGCCACAGTTTTGCGAAATAATAAATGGGAAACAATTGCTCCTAACGAAGTGAAAGTTGGAGAAAAGATTCAAATAAAAGTGGGCGAGAAAGTGCCTTTGGATGGGATTTTAATCTCAGAAAAAGGAAGCCTCGATACATCAGCTTTGACGGGCGAAAGCAAACCTTCATCCATCAAAAAAACAGAAAATGTCCTTGCCGGAATGTTGAACCTCGACCAAGTTATAGAAGTTGAAACAACCAAATTATTTGAAAATAGTTCCATCGTCAGAATTTTAGAAATGGTTCAGGAAGCGAGTTCCAGAAAAGCAAAAACGGAGTTGTTTATTAGAAAATTTGCGAAAGTTTACACGCCGATTGTTTTCGTTTTAGCTTTGTTGATTACATTCATTCCTTACTTCTTTGTAGATGATTATGTTTTCAGAGATTGGCTTTACAGAGGTTTGGTTTTCTTGGTTATTTCTTGTCCTTGTGCTTTGGTAATTTCAATTCCATTAGGATATTTTGGTGGAATAGGCGCTGCTTCACGAAACGGAATTTTATTCAAAGGTTCTAATTTTCTGGATATGATTGCCAATGTTACAACAGTTGTGATGGACAAAACCGGAACATTAACGAAAGGCGTTTTCAAAGTTCAAAAGGTCGTGACGAATGAAATTTCTGAACCAGAATTTCTATCAGTTTTATCATCAGTAGAAAGTCATTCGACACATCCGATTGCAAAAGCGATTTCATTATTTCATCCATCAAACCAAACTCCGACATCTGTTGAGGAGATTTCTGGAAAAGGAATCAAAGCTGTCATTAATCAAAAACAAATTCTCGCAGGCAATACACAATTACTGAAAAGTTTTGAAATCAATTATCCTTCGGAATTAGACCAGATTGTAGAAACAACCGTAGTTTTAGCAATTGACAATCAATACAAAGGCTACGTTGTAATTTCGGATGAAGTAAAAGAAGATGCAGAATTAGCCATCAGAAATCTAAAAGATGCTGGCGTGAAAACTATGATGCTGAGCGGAGACAAAGATGCATTGACTCAAAACATCGCTAAAAGATTAGATATCGATTCTGCTTTTGGTGGACTGCTTCCGGAAGGTAAAGTTGATAAATTTGAAAATCTGAAAAAAGACCCTAAAGAAATCGTTGCTTTCGTTGGCGATGGAATCAATGACGCACCAGTTTTAGCATTGAGTGATGTCGGAATTGCAATGGGCGGATTAGGTTCTGATGCTGCCATTGAAACAGCTGATGTCGTCATCCAAACCGACCAACCTTCGAAAATTTCAACCGCAATTAAAATTGGAAAAGCGACTAAGAAAATAGTTTATCAACTCGTAGTGCATTATTAA
>NZ_LSHB01000053.1 GCF_001643375.1 Chryseobacterium sp. FP211-J200 | reverse complement strand
CAGGTTTTGATCTTGATCCATGAAATTTAGTTGACCGAAATCAAACGTTGTCTACCAAAAAATACAAAAGGTAGACGGATTTGTCAATACAGTAAAATAAAAAAAAGAGAACCACATTGTGATTCTCTTAATTTGGTTGCGAGGACACGACTCGAACGTGCGACCTCCGGGTTATGAGCCCGACGAGCTACCTACTGCTCTACCTCGCGATATTGTGGTGCAAAGATACATATTTTTCGATACAAGTCAAGTTTATAAGCATATTTTATAATTAATAATTATTTATTATTGATTTTCAATGAGTTAAGGTTTTTAACTTCTTTTAACTATAAAAATAGTTGTACGAGCGGAAATTAATTCTAAATTTGTATTACTAAGTTTTTAGTGATATAAGATTGATTGTTTTCAAAAGTAAAGATTATGAATAAGTTAACCAAAGCAGAAGAGCAGGTGATGCAATATCTTTGGCGGATACAGAAAGGATTCTTGAAAGACGTTTTAGAATTGTTTCCTGAGCCAAAACCGCATACGAATACGATTTCCACAATCCTTAAGATCCTTATGGAGAAAGGCTTTGTAAGTCATAAGACCTTTGGTAGACAACATGAATACTTCCCCCTTATAAGTAAAGAGAACTACAGCGGCAGGTCTATCAAAAGTCTAGTGAAAAACTATTTCGAAGGTTCTTATACAAATGCTGTTTCATTTTTGGTAGAAAAAAATGAGATCAGTGTAAAAGATCTGGAACTTTTGTTGGATGAACTAAAAAATAAGGACTAATGGAAGCTTTTATGTTTTATTTGGGCAAGATGATCCTGTGTTCAGGGGTGATGTTTGCTTACTATTTGTTATTCTTAAAGGATAAAACATTTCACCATTACAATCGTTTTTACCTTTTACTGACGGTCATTATCAGCTTGGTTCTGCCACTGATAAAGGTTTCGTATTTCACCATAGAGACCAACCAGAACTTTTATTTGTTGCTAAGTCAACTCAATCAAAATCAATTACAAAAATCAACCAATGATCTCACTATTTATCAAATTCTTTATGCAATTATTGGAGTGGTTTCAATCATTCTTTTAGTTATATTAATATTAGGAATTACGAAAATCCAATCTATCAAAAATAAGTTCCCGAACGAGACGATAGAAGGAATCAAATTTTATCAAACGAACTTAAACAACGCACCATTTTCATTCTTCAGAAACCTGTTCTGGAAGCAGTCCATTCAATTGGATTCGCCTGTAGGACAGCAGATCTTGAAGCACGAGATGGTTCATATCCAACAAAAACACAGCTGGGACAAACTCCTGATGCAGACCGTAAAATCGGTATTCTGGTTCAATCCCGTGTTTTATTTTATCAACAAAGAAATCAATCTTATTCACGAATACTTGGCGGACGACAAGGCAGTGAAAAAAGCTGACACGAGAGCATTTGCGCAGATGCTTTTGGAGAGTCATTTCTCTGGGTCGGTCATTCCTGTCACGAGTCCTTTTTTATCATCTAACCTCAAAAAAAGACTTAAAATGCTTACAAAAAACCAAACCAAGTACAGCTACACACGCAAACTTTTTGCGCTACCAATTTTATTCTTTATGGTTTTTGCCTATATGGTGAATGCCAAGAATAAAGAGATCACTGAAACTAACAAAGCAATTGAAATTGCTGTAAATGAACTGAAAAATGACACGATAAAACCTCAAACTTCCGAGCTTGACAGTTTATCAGCGGAACACCAGACACAAACGAGAGTTTATTCTGAAGCTTTGCAGGAAGATCATCTGAAAATGTCAGTCATTAGTAAAAAAATGGCTGAGAAGGGTAAAGAGTTGTCAGCGCTTAAAAAAGCTAAAAAAGACGAGACGCCAGAATACAAAGCTTTGGAGAAAGATTTGGAAACGCTTGCTGGTCAAATGGAAAATATTGTGACATCTGACAATTACAAAAACAATATTAAAGGATTGGAGAACAATGCGGAAGCGGTAGCAAAAATTTATGATTCTCCGGAATTTAAAAAAAGAATCGCCGATGTAGAAAAGAAAGCGAAAGAAACGGAAGCCTATTACAATTCTCCGAAATTCAAGAAAAAAATTGCCGATGTGGAAAAGAAAGCGAAAGAAACGGAAGCCTATTACAATTCTTCGGAATTCAAGAAAAAAATAGCCGATGTAGAAAAGAAAGCCAAAGAAACAGAAGCGTTTTATAATTCTCCAGAATTCAAAAAAAGAATTGCCGATGCTGAGAAATTAGCCCAAATGACTTCTGATAATATTGGAAAGATGTACAGTGAGGCAGAGTTTGAGAAAATGATCACGGATAAATATGGAAAAGATGCTTTTATAGACGGATCTGTTAGATATTTAAAAGACGATTATAATTTTCCAAAATTTGACAGCTTTAACCAAAACTTCAACTTCAGTTGGTCCGACAGTGGTTTTGATTCAGCTAAATCGAATTTATCTCCGAAAGAACTGAAAAAGCTTGAGAAAAAAAGAAAAGAGCTGCAAAAGAAACAAAATGAATTATTAGAAGAGCAAAAGAAACTTCAGAAGAAACAACAGGAATTGAACAAGGAAGCGCGCCAAAATAATCCGTGGGCGGTAACCTTTAATTCTAGACCAGATCAACTGACAGTGTCTACTCCCAAAAAAAACCTGATGTTTATAAATCCGCCGCGGCGAATTGTAAGAAGTAATCAGGATAAAAGGGAAGCTGCTCAAAATTCATCAACACGTACTATTAAAGCTGATAAAATTAAGTTGTTTAATATGTCTGATTCATCTAACACGTCTTCCTTTTCGGATTCTGATAAGACAGCAGTTTTCATTAATGGTAAATTGGCTAGTTGGACAGAGTTTGATAGATTAGATCAAAATGGTATTGCGTCAGTTAATGTCTATAAATCCAACCGAGTTAATAAAGTGGAAGTTATCACAAAATAAAATCAGTTTAACACTTTAGCCGGTCCGCCGGCTTTTTTATGACATTACATTATGAGAAAAATCTTTTTACTTTTTATTCTTTTCGGAACTTTGGCCTTGGCTCAAAACAAACGTTTTATTTATGAATACAAACTGATTCCAGATTCCACCGACGTTTCTGATGTTAAAACCGAAATGATGTATCTGGACACGTCAAAAGATGGCTCCAAGTACTACAGTTACACAGTTTTCAATTCCGATTCGTTGATGAAGGCTGATCTGGAAAAACAATTGGCGGCTACAGGTTCTATTAATGTGAGGTCTGATATGCAAAAAGGTAATGTCCGTTACAAAGTGACCAAAACTTATCCGGATTACAAAACTTACATTCACAGAAGGTTGTCCATGGACGCCTACAAAGTTTCCGAGAACCGAAAGATCAACTGGAAGATCTCATCCAAAAAGGAAAAAATTGGAGAATGGAATGCTCAAAAAGCTGAAGCTGATTTCGCTGGCAGGCATTGGACCGCTTGGTTTTCTACAGAAATCCCGATTCAGGATGGGCCATACAAATTCCAAGGTTTGCCTGGATTGATCGTCAAGATCGAAGACAAAACTGGTTCCCACAGAATGGAACTGAGAGGAATCAGGAACATCACTGGCGAACTAGATATCAATGTTTTTGAGGCAAAGGAAGTTGCCATCAATTCAAAGCAATTCCAGAAAGTATTGAAAGAATATGAGAATGATCCCACTAAAGGTATCAAACAGATGCAAATGGGCGGCGCAAATATTATAATGACAGGAAAAGATGGCGACAGTGCTAGATTTGCAAAAGAGCAGGAGGACCGTTTGAAAGCCCAGATCAAAAAAGATAATAACAGAATTGAGCTGGATATTGTTAGATGATATGGTCGAATTAAAAAAGTGAAACCACGCTTATTATCAATTTCCTTTTTACACAATAAAAAAAACGCCACTGGAAAGTGGCGTTTTGTATGATATTAAATAGATGATTTTTTCTTAAGCTCATCACGGATCTCAGCTAGCAAAACATCTGTAGATGATGGCCCTGCTGGAGCAGCTTCTGGTTTTTTGTTCACTTTGTTCGCCACTTTGATCAGCCAGAACAGAACGAATGCGATCACCAAGAAACTGATAATTGAAGATAGGAAATTACCATAAGTAACGCCGTTCCAAGATAGTTCTTTGATGTTCTCGGCACCGGCCGCTTTCAATGCTGGTGTCAGTAATAGTGGCGTGATCACATCATCAACCAATGATTTTACAATGGCACCAAATGCACCACCAATGATCACACCGACTGCAAGGTCTACTACATTCCCTTTGAAGGCAAACTCTTTAAATTCTTTTACAAATCCCATAGTTGTATTTTTTTATAGTTAGTTATTAACAAAAATATAATTTTTTTATTTAAAACAGTTTATTTTTTGATATTCTGTAATGCTTTAAATATTTAAATTTGATGATAATTAGATTCTTACTATGAAAATCCTAACTGCACAACAGATCAGAGATTGCGATTCTGCAACCATCGAAAAAGGAATTTCGTCTGTCAATTTGATGGAGAAAGCAGCGAGAGCTTGTGTAGAATGGATTGAAATCAACTTTAGGACAACGCACAAATTTCTGATTTTCTGTGGCAACGGAAACAATGGTGGCGACGGATTGGCAATGGCAAGACTGCTTTACGAAAAGGGATTGGATATAGAGGTTTTCATTGATAAAAACAATAAAGGGTTTTCTTCCGATGCCAATGTCAATCTCAAAAGAATCAAGCATATCAACGGAATCGATATCAAGAGTTTTTCTGATTTTTCGATGACTAATAAAGACAAAACTGTTATCATTGATGCATTTTTCGGTTACGGATTGAATCGCAAATTGTCAGGCGAAATGAAAAATATTGTCGAGAAACTGAACCTAACAAAGATCCCAAAAATCTCTATCGATATGCCGAGTGGATTGTTTGCGGATAAAATCGTTGAGAAAGATTCAACAGTGTTCAAAGCTGATTTTACATTGACCTTCCAATTCTACAAAAGAAGTTTCCTGCATCCGGAAACCGGAACGTTCTGTGGTAAGATAGAAGTTCTGGATATTGGTCTGGATGAAGATTTTATTGATGAAATTGAAACCGATTATTTCGTTATCGATGAAGATTTGATCAAAACTATTTACAAACCTCGGGAAGAGTTCAGCAACAAAGGAACTTTCGGGAAGAGTATTTTGGTGGGCGGGAGCTATGGCAAGATAGGAGCTGTTCTGATGTCAACATTGTCAGCGTTGAAGACCGGAAGCGGCTTAACTTTCACAATCGCTCCCGAATGCGGAAATATGATCATACAATCACAAGTGCCAGAAGCCATGTTCATGGGTTCTGGCGAAAGATACATTGATGAAATTGGGATCCAGGAAAAAGCAGTCTACGGCATTGGACCTGGTTTTGGAAAAGAAGAAAAGACCCAGAAAGCCTTGTTTGATTTCCTTAAAGCGTATAAAGATCCAGTAGTTTTAGACGCCGATGCACTCAATATTCTGGCCGAGACTGGTAACATTAAATCAATTCCAAAAAACTCGGTCATCACACCACATCCTTTGGAATTTGAAAGGTTGTTTGGCAAGACTGAGAATTCTTTTGAAAGGTTAGAATTAGCAAAAGAAAAAGCAGCAGAATTACAAATTTTCATCTTGCTGAAAGACCATCATACAGCAGTCATTACACCCGACAAAAGGGTCTTCTACAATGTCACTGGAAATTCCGGAATGGCAAAGGGCGGAAGCGGCGATGTGCTGACAGGGATTTTAACGTCACTCATGTCTCAAAAATACGAGATCGAAAAAGCCTGTATCTTCGGTGTTTGGCTTCACGGAAAAGCAGGCGATCTGGCGGCTGAGGAATTCTCAAAAGAATCGATGTTGCCAACGGACCTGGTCCAGAAAATAGGAGAGGTCTTCAAATCCCTTTTGGACTAATGCGTCCATCTTGACCGCCCGAACAAAGATGTGTTGACCACCCGAACAAAGACTTGTTGACTGCCCGAGCAAAGGTTTGTTGACCACCCGGTCAAGGGTATGTTGACTGCCCGGACAAGATGGCATATCTGCGTAAAATATCGAAAAGCCGACGCCTTACTTCATTTTTGACTTCAGCATATACAAAACACCAACTTCTGTTTCTGATAGATTCTCGTTTTTCTTCAAAAGTCTTTTGATCTCTTTCTGGAAATAATGAACGGTATAGCCATTTTTATAATGCTCAAAAATCCTCGGGTCGATGTAGGAGTCTCTTGCGACGGAAGGCGTATTTCCTAATTTTTCCGATACGCCGACAATGGCATTTCTGATTCTTTTTTTAAGTTCTTTCTGCTGTTTTGCTTCACAGATTCCCAGTTCGTCCAGGATTCCGGCAGCGATCATCGTCCCTGCCCAGGTCCGGAAATCTTTTGCTGAAAATTCTACGCCCATTATTTCCCGGATATAGTCGTTCAGGTCCTGACTTTCTACTGTGATCAGATTGTTATCTTTATCATAATACTTGAACAGTCTGTAGCCAGGCAATTCTTCCAGATCGGAGATCACTTTTGTCAATTTGGAATTGATGATATGTTTCTCTTGGAATTTCCCCGATTTCCCTTTGTAAGAAAATATCATTTCGTCTCCTTCGATCGTCAAATGTTTCTTTCGGATGGTCGTCAATCCATAACTTTGGTTTTGTTGTGTGTATTTCGGGCTACCCGGGCGGAAATAGGCAGAATCTAAGAGCCTTACCATCGTTGCCAAGACCTTTTCACGTGTCATTTTTTTCTTTCTGAGATGTTGTCCTGTCACGCGTCGCATGTGCTCCAGGTTTTCTGCGAATTGGAGTATTCTGTCAAATTTATCAGCGTCTTTCTTTGCCCGGAATTTGGGATTGTAGATATACTGTTTCCTGCCTTTTTGGTCTCTTCCAATGGCGAGGATCTTCGCACTTTTATTGGTGGTGATCTCTACATCCGTCCATGCAGGTGGGATGACGAGTGATTGGATATATTCTATCTTTTCCTTGTCTTTTAGCTTTTCTTGTTTATTGGTGATATAGGAAAAATTCTTGCCAGAAACCTGTCGTGTTAATTTCATGATTTTGATTTGGTGATTCCTTAAACAATTAAAATGCCGATTTTATATTTTACTTCAAGTGGTCGTCAAATAAAGATGATCTCAGGCTTTTATGATTTTATTAACAGAGATAAAGACCGCTTATTAAGGGAAAATTTCTATTTTAGCAAAAATTTTATTGATGCCAAAGACAGTTGACGATTTTAATAAAAGCAGACTCAGATCCAGTAATATTACTGTGGTCATCAGTATTTCACTGGTTTTATTCCTTGTAGGATTATTTGGATTAATATTGATCAATGCTCAGAAATATTCAGATTATATCAAGGAACAATTGGTCGTGGAAGCTTACTTTGATGAGTATCTCGACCCACGAGATTCCGCAAAAACGTTGAAGTTCCAAGAGGAGACTTTTGCAAAGATCAAAGAGCAGAACTACGTGAAGCAAGCAAGATATATCTCCAAACAACAGGCAACTGTGCTGGCGAAGAAACAATTGGGTATCGATGCCGACGCCCTTTTCGAGGAAGATATTTTCCCTGCCTCTGTAGAAGTGACTTTGAAGCCAGAGTTTGTAGATCCTGCAAAAATTGACGGCGTGGTGACACAGCTGAAAGCCATTCAAGGCATAAAAGATGTCGCCAATGACAACCAGTTGACCATCGATGTTTACAACAACCTGAACAGGATCCTGACCTGGATCTTGGCATTTTCAATCTTATTCTTGATCGTGGCGATTGTCTTAATTAATAATTCAATTAGACTGAAGATATTCTCTAAGAGGTTCATCATCAAAACGATGCAGTTAGTTGGAGCGAAGCGTAGGTTTATTCTGATGCCGTTCATAAAAGAAGCGCTAATTCTTGGATTGATCGGGTCTTTCATTGGACTGTTGGCTTTGGGCGGACTTTGGTATTACTTTACAAGCCAGATCGGAACGCCTTTCGTACAGGACACAAATCAATATGTTTTCCTTGTGATCATCATTTTGCTGGTAGGTGTTTTCATTACCGTTGCAAGTACTATCTTTGCAACCTGGAGATTCTTACGAAGCAACGTGGATGACCTTTATTATTCTTAAAATGGCTAAAAAAACAAATAAATATTCTGCGGATCAGTATGGTAAAGCCACTGAAACTGTAGAGAAAAAAGCATTCTATTTCGGGAGCAAGAATTTCAAATTGATGTTAATTGGTTTGGGATTGATTTTCCTAGGGTTTATCCTGATGATGGGAGCAGATGCTAATACAACTCCTGATGGTAAGTTTGATCCGAATTATTGGAATGAGGATATCTTCTCTTTCAGAAGGATCAGATTGGCACCACTTCTTGTAATTGCAGGATTTGTGATCCAGATCGTTGCGATATTGAAAAGGAATAAAGATTAAAATTTAAATTAAATACAAATACAAACTTTGTCTTGGTAACCAACTGAGACAAAGTTTTTTTTAATAAAACTAAGGAACAATGGATTTAGTCAAAGCGATCATCATTGCGATCATAGAAGGTCTTACAGAATATCTTCCCATCTCTTCAACCGCTCACATGGGTTTTGCTGCTAGTCTGATGGGATTGGAGGAAACCGAATTCCTTAAGATGTTTCAGGTTTCTATTCAGTTTGGGGCGATACTTTCCGTGGTTGTGGCTTATGGCAAAAAGTTCTTTGATTTCAGCAATCTTCAGTTTTATTACAAATTAGCGTTTGCTGTGATGCCGGCTTTGATCATTGGCTTCTTCCTCGATGATATGATTGAATCTGTTTTAGGGAATCAGATCGCTATTTCATCGGTTTTAGTTTTAGGCGGTGTTGTTTTACTGTTCGCAGACAGCTGGTTCAAGAATCCTGTTGTCCACGACGAGAAAGAGATTACCATCAAAAAAGCAGTGACCATCGGTTTTTGGCAATGCTTGGCGATGATGCCGGGAACGAGTAGGAGTGCTGCATCCATCATCGGTGGAATGGCGCAAGGCTTATCCAGAAAAGCAGCAGCTGAGTTTTCATTTTTCCTCGCAGTTCCTACGATGTTGGCAGTAACGCTATATTCTGTTTTTGTAAAAACCTGGGGTAAGGAAACGCCAAATCCACAGAAAGGTTACGAGATGATCTTACAATCTCAGGACCATATCTTGATCTTTATCGTTGGGAATATTGTAGCATTTGTTGTAGCTTGGATTGCGATCAAATCGTTTATCAGTCTATTAAATAAATACGGTTTCAAACCTTGGGGTTGGTACAGGATCGTGGTTGGGATAGCGTTGTTGGTTTATTTTTATTGGTTTAAATAAAATTATTTGGGCAGCTATTTCCGTCTTCCATTCCCAATCTTTTTGCCTTGGTTTTTCCAGCGTCAAAAAAGGATTTCCATTCAAGCCAGACTACATATGATTCTCTGTGATATGAATTTTTAAAGATTCTCAAAACCTCAAAACCTCAAACTCTCAACTCTCCAACTCTCCAACTCAAAATGACAGCAGAAGACCTACAATCCGGACACATATTTCTATTGGACAAACCTTTGGATTGGACCTCTTTTCAAGCTGTCAATAAGCTGAAGTATAAACTCAAAAATGAGTTTAAGGAATTACCAAAGAAATTCAAAATTGGTCATGCGGGAACTTTGGATCCACGGGCAACAGGATTACTGATTGTCTGCACAGGGAAATTCACCAAGAGAATCCCGGAAATTCAGGACGCTCCAAAAGAATATTGGACAGAAATCAAAATTGGCGTTCAGACCGAATCTTATGACACCGAAAAACCCGAAATCTTTCAAACAGATTATTCCCACATTACCGAGGAACTGGTTCGTGACGCTTTAGCAAAATTCATTGGAGAGATCGATCAGAAACCACCAGTCTTTTCAGCACTAAAAATCGATGGAAAACGGGCTTATGACTTGGCAAGAGCCGGTGCAGAAGTGGAAATGAAATCCCGGAAGACCACGATCCATTATCTAAATGATATAGAGATCAATTTGCCTTACGTTTCTTTTACCGTTGGTTGTAGCAAGGGAACATACATCAGAAGTTTGGCGCACGACATTGGCCAGGAACTTGGCGTTGGCGCTTATCTTACGCAGCTTAGACGTACAAAAATCGGAGATTATTCTGTGAACGATGCAACTGCAGATTTCATCAATGATGATTTTATAATTTCTTAATATCATAGAAGCGGATGAATAGAAATTTACTAGTTTTAACTGTGTTGTTTTCAGTTATTGTGTTTGGACAATCACCTGAAAATAGAAGTAAAACAATGGGTTTTTACATCAGTCCAAATTTGCAAATTGGATACAATTTAGGTAATTCGATAAAAGAGGATCAAAATCGGGATTCGCCTTATTATCAGCAATATGTTGCGCCTTATCTTCCTAATGATTTTACTTACGGCATTGGTGTGGTTGGTGGTTACCATATTTTACCATTTTTCGCTCTGGGAACAGGACTCAAGTATAATTATGTTTCCGACAATCTTCACCTGTTGAATTGGACGATCCAACCAAAATTCATATTTGGAAGGGCAGAAGGCAAGTTCATTGTCGAGTTTGAGTACGGAAAACAATTCAACCAATCCAACATCAATAATACCCATTATTTCGGAGGGAAAATTGGCTATCAGGATTCTTTCTCCAGAAACTTGCTTCAGGAAAGCGGATTGTTTATTTACAGATATAGCTCTGGCGTTTCCAACGCTTATTTTATTGGTTTATCGTTCGGTGCAACTGTGTTTAGCAATAGGAAATATACAGTTTACGGTGTACATTAAAGACAATAATTACCAGAAATAAATATTTTATTTATTTTATTTGCATTCATTTGTTTAAATTCGAAGGTAATTGATGAAAATGATGCATGTGCTGTTCTTTTTCTATAATGGTGTTTAAATATGATAATTTGATTGATTTTGATATTTCCTTGTGTTATTCATAGATTTAATGTATTTTAGCTGTTCGTTTAAAATAAACGTTTAATTAATTATTTTATTTTATGAAAAAAATTCTATTTTCTTTAATTGCGACTTCAGCAATGTTCTATTCGGTAAATGCGCAGACAACAAGTTATTCTTTTGAAACATCAGAAGGTTTCTCAGTAGCTGATATTCTTGGACAAAAATCGAATGTGAACACATTCTTGGATACAGAGGTTTCTGTTGCTGGTGTTGCAGCAGTAAGTTCAGAAAGAGCTTCAAGTGGTGTAAATTCAGTTAAAATCACAAATAGTGATGAAATGCTACAAAGTGGAATTTACATAACTTCTTTGCCTGCATACGCTAAAACAACCTTTTCTTGTGACGTTTTCGTTCCGGAATTCGGTGGTTCTGACAATCTGATAGCCCTCTTTACGACTGACGGAGGCTTGGCGAATGTAAACTTTAATTATCAAGGAAATGTTAGAGTGGCTAATTTTTCAACTTCATTATATGAGACTGTTGCAACCTATACTGCAAATACTTGGTATAATTTGAGAGTTGATATCGATTTTCCTGCAAAGCAAGTGAAATACTATTTGAACAATACTTTGATTCAAACCGCTACAACTACAAGAACTGGAACTACATTAGAAGAGCTTGATTTTATCATCGATAATTTCGGTTCTGATGCTTATTTTGACAACGTACAATTTAGAGATACTTCAACTTTGGCGACTTCAGAAGTTTCTAAAAAAGATATGTTCCGAGTTTATCCAAACCCAACTGTTGATGTTGTAAACTTTGAAGTAGCTGGAAAGATCAATTCTGTAGAGGTTTATGATGCTGCTGGAAAATTAGTAAAAACTGCTAACGACGGCGCCAAATCTATCAATGTATCTGCTTTGAGCAAAGGAAACTATGTTGTAAAAGTGAAAACAGAAGATGCTTCTTACACTAAAAAAGTGATCAAGAAATAATCTGTTTCTTTTTAATTCATCTAGAGCTCCACTTCAATAGTGGAGCTTTTTTGTTGTATTAAGTTGTGATAAAGCATATTTTTGCAAAAGATTTAGAAAGCTTGGAAAAAATTAGAATCAATAAATATTTGTCAGAAGTAGGGTTTTGCTCCAGAAGAGCAGCTGATAAACTTTTGGAGGAAGACAGAATCACAGTCAATGGCGTAGTGCCGGAAATGGGAACCAAGGTTTCTGACGATGACGAGATCTTCGTTGATGGAAAGACCATTAGAAAACCGAAAGATGAAGACTTTGTTTACATCGCTTTCAACAAGCCTGTGGGAATCGTTTGTACGACGGATACGAAACGGGAAAAGAACAATATTGTTGATTTCATCAACCATCCAAAAAGGATTTTCCCAATTGGAAGGTTGGACAAACCAAGTGAAGGATTGATTCTCCTGACTTCTGATGGTGATATCGTCAACAAGATCCTGAGAGCCAGGAACAACCACGAGAAGGAATATTTTGTCCGAGTCAACAAACCGATCACAGAGAAGTTTCTCGAGAAAATGAGAAATGGCGTTCCGATTCTTGACACAATTACAAAGAAGTGCGAAGTCGAAAAAATAGATACTATGAACTTCAGGATTGTCCTCACACAAGGTCTCAACAGGCAGATCCGCAGAATGTGTGAATATCTGGATTATGAGGTCAAAAAATTAAAAAGAGTCCGGATCATGAATATCAAACTTGATCTTCCAGTCGGAAAATGGCGTGATCTCACAGCCGAAGAAATGACAGAACTGAATGGACTACTAGAGGATTCCAGCAAGACCTTTGAGTAATTTTCTACCAAACTGGAAATTATTTATCTCTCGCAGATCATTCATGTGAAGCTAATAATTTCTTTTTTGTATATGTACTGCCCGATTTGCTGAATCTGCGAGATTTTGAAATCATTAATTTTCAACTATCAACTATCAACTATCAATTGTCACTTATCATTGATAATATAAAGTCTCATCTTTTCTTCATATTCAGGTTTTAGTTTCAAAAATTTCCAGATCTTCTTATCATCAGGATTTGTGATTCGATAGTAGATAATTTTATCTGCAGAGAACTTAAAATACGGATGTTTTTTCAGCCAGTCTTCAGGAGCGTTTGCTAGTGTGTATTTTGTAACATTAGAATTATCAAGTTTCGCTGTATAGGTCAGTTTTTCGCCCAAAGCTCTATCGATCTCGTAGGTTTCCAATAATTGATTTTTATTCATGAATCCGCCAAGTTTCTTTCTGAAAGCCAATATTCCTGCAGCATCTTTTTCCGTGAATCCAAATTCTCGAAGTTGTTTAAAACTGATCTCATTGAGATTGGTCTTTCCAAAATCCGTTTTTTCCGAGATGACTTGTTTTTCCTCACTTGTTTTTGCTTTTTCAGGAGTAGAAAGTTTGATCCATGGCTTCATCTCTTCGAATTTTTCTTTCGAAATCACAAAACATCTTTCGATATCATCCAAAGATTTAAAACTTCCCCGGAGATTCTTTTCTCGATAATTTATGATGACATTCGCTTGTTTCTCAGAAAATCCTAACGCTTGCCATTGTTCATGATTCAATTCGTTTGGGTCAAAGTAGTTGTGGATTTTCGCTATTTCTTTTTCTTTCTTTTTCTCGAATTTAGTAGCGAGGTTTTCAGGTGTTTTGGCTGCCAGAATAAGGTAAGGTGACATTTGTGAAAATTGGTCATCATTGATGATAAAGCATTCCTTCAGTTTTTCTTTACTGATGAAGCTTCCGCCAAGATAATTTTTATATTTCAATATGGCCGCTGCTTGCTTCTCAGAAAAGCCGAGATCTTCCCAATCGGTTTGAGAATAATTGTCGGGATTGAATTTCCCTTTGATGTTCAGCTTTTTCTTTTCAAAAGTTTTATAAGTGTAGTTCTCCTTTTTAGCTTCATAGTTTGTGTCAGGAAGTAAAATGTAGTTTTTGAGCTGCTCATATTTCTCGGGAGAAACCGCGTAACATTTCTTGAATTGCTCTTTGGAACTGAAATTTCCGCCAACCACTTCTTTATATTTCAAGATCGTTTTGACCTGCTTTTCTGTGAAGCCCAGGTTTCTCCATTGACTTTCATCCAGTTCATTTGGATTGAATTCCGTAAGGATGATTTCCGACTTGGTTTCCGAAATGAAATTAATGACAGGCTTTTCGTAATGTTGATTCTTCTTGTAAAATGAAAACCCAACTTGTGCCAGGATAATTAGAATTCCGAATATAGCAAGGCTGAAAAGCTGCCTCTTCCGAATCTGGAAAGGTAATTTCTGATTCATCTTCTGTGTTTTAACCAAAGTTAAATAAAATGAATCAAATATTGATCAATTGAATAAAAAAAACTTTAAACTAGTCGTTAAGTGAATTTTTAAGTTTCAGAAGTTCTGCTTTAATGAATTCTAATCTGTCAATGATGGTGATGGTTTCCGAGATTTTGGAGTTGGTTGTCAGCGCCACTCGAGCACCATCCAAAGTATAACCTTTTTCTTTGACGAGGTGGTAGATGATCTTCAGATTCTCTATGTCGGAAGGTGTGAAGTAGCGGTTTCCCTTTTTGTTTTTCTTCGGTTTGATAATAGGAAATTCCTGTTCCCAATAGCGGATCAGAGAAGTATTAACGTCGAAGGCTTTCGCAACTTCGCCGATAGAATAATAGAGTTTGTCCGGAAGATTGAGTTTCATTGTTTTGATCGAATTTTCAAAGATAATTATTTTTAATTCTTTTACACAAATTGTATCTTGCAACTTTAGAATTTACAGTATGAAAAGTTTTTGGAAGCTTGGTTATGTGGCATTTTTGATGATCTTGATGAATTGCAAAGTTCAGAATACAAGTGAGAAATTATTTGAAGTTCCACCAACAGTTCTTTCGAGTCAATTTACTTTTACAGAAGGTCCGGCTTCCGATAAAGAAGGAAATGTCTATTTCACGGACCAACCGAATGACAAGATCTATTTCTGGAACTGGAAAACCAATAAGGTGGAGCTTTTTCTTGCCAAAACAGGACGGGCCAACGGAACTTATTTCGATAAAAACGATAACCTGATCACTTGCTCTGATGACAATGGCGAGATCTGGAAGATCAATAAGGATAAAGAGATCCAGGTTTTATCACAAGGTTTCGAAGGCAAAAGACTGAATGGCCCCAATGACCTTTGGATCGATAAATTTGGCGGGATCTATTTCACGGATCCTTTGTACGAAAGGGATTATTGGAAAAATTTCAAAGCTGAGATTCCTGAGAAAAATCTGTATTATAGAAATCAAAACGGAACGATCACAAAACTGGAAACCTTTGTCCAACCCAACGGAATTGTGGGTAGCCAGAAACTCAAAAAACTATATGTTTCCGATATCAATGCCGGAAAAACTTATGTTTATCAAATTTTAGGAGAAGGCAAACTTTCAGAAAAGAAATTGTTCTGCGAAATGGGATCAGACGGAATGACGCTTGATAGTCAGGGAAATCTTTACCTCACAGGAAAAGACGTGACGATTTTCAATAACAAAGGAGAAAAAATAATCAACATTCCGATCGAGGAAGAGTGGACCTCGAACGTGACTTTTGGTGGGAAAAATAATTCAACATTATTCATTACCGCTTCAAATTCTGTTTACGCTTTGTCAATGAACGTTTCCGGGATCCAATAAAAAAGATCGCTTATTAATAAGCGATCTCTATTTTTACTTTCTTGCCTTTCAACTTTTCGTTGGCTAGTTTTTTCAGCAATTCGATGGTCTTTTTACGATTGACAGCGACGTAAGAAGTGGTGTCCTTGACTTCGATCAAACCAATGTCATCTTTCTCAAGTTCTCCTTTTTTGATGAGGTAACCTACGATGTCTACTTTGTTCACCTTGTCTTTTTTTCCGGCACTGATGTATATCGTCTGGTTCGGTGTTCTTTCTGGAACACGGTTGCTTTCCGAAACGTTTTCTTCCGGCGTATTGCTTTTGATGAATGGGAAATTCTCGTCCTCGGTCATGATTAAATAAGCAAAACCTTTCGCGTTCATTCTTGCAGTTCGTCCGTTTCTGTGGATGAACGCATCTTCTTTTGGAGGTAATTGATAATGAACGATGGATTCTACTTCGGGAACGTCCAAACCTCTTGAGGCCAGATCTGTTGTGATCAATATTCTTGCCGAGTCATTTCTGAATTTTAGCAAAGCGCGCTCACGCTCGTCCTGTTCCATTCCACCGTGAAAGGTTTCTCTCTGGATTCCTTTTTCTCTTAGTAATTCTGAGATCCTATCAACGGCATCTCGGTGATTGCAAAAGATCAAAGTTCTTTTGTTCCCGATTTTACAGATCAATTGGAACAATGTATTCAACTTATCTTCGGAAGTCGTCATCACTTTTCGAAGTTGGATGTTTGGTTTTGATTCGTTTTCTTTAAGGAAATTGATCTTCTTTTCATTGTCCAGTTCTACAAATCTCGGGATGTTGTCCATCACAGTTGCAGAAGTCAGGATTCTTTGAGAAAGACCTGTCAAAGACCCAATGATGTATTCCATATCCTCTTGGAAGCCTAGTTCCAAAGCTTTGTCGAACTCGTCCAAAACCAAAGTTTTGATTGTTTCCGGATCGAAGTTTTCGTTTTTCAAATGGTAAGCAATTCTTCCTGGTGTTCCTATCAGAACTGCTGGTGCCTCAATCAAGTTATTGACCTCGATTTTTTTGTCGTGACCACCATAAGCGATAGAAACTTTGAAATCTGTTCCCATCGATTTGAAAACCTGCTCGATCTGCAAAGCCAATTCTCTAGCCGGAACTAATATCAAAGCTTGAATTCCTTTAACATCTGTTTTTAAATTCCTGAGAACAGGAAACAGAAAAGCTAAAGTTTTTCCGGAACCTGTTGGAGACAACAAAATAATGTCGGTTTCGTTTTCTGAAGCGGTGTATGTAGATTTCTGCATTTGATTCATATCCTGAATCTGCAGTTTTTCGAATATCGGTTGTAATTCCATTTTGCAAAGATAAGAGATTTGGAAGATGGTTGAAAATTCTAAATTGCATTGTCTAGTTAAATATAACGACAAAACCAATAGCCCCGATAGTAACGGTTACCCCACAGCAAGCGATGGACAAAAGCTCTGGCGCGAGGAGTAATAGTGGATAGCGGGAAATAGCTCCTAAAAATTCGCATAATATTTATTTGATTATCAGTAAGTTATAATTAAATTCAAGTTCTTTGAAAATATTGTTCATTTCAAATATTTTGCTTAATTTTGCACCACTTTTGTGAACGCACTTTCGGCGAAGTAAAACATTAACAATTAACATCTTCCATATTTTTCAGGAGTCACAGCAAAGCCAAAGTCTGAAGTAATTAGGAATACAAATTTTTTAGAAAATGTCAAAAGAGACAAATTCAGCAGAGGTTCTATTGAACCAAAACGTAACACCAGAACAATTTGATTGGGATTCTTTCGAGTCAGGTCTTAACGCAGAAGACAGAAGCGAGAAGAAAGAATTGGAAGAGATCTACAACGGTTCTCTTAACAATCTTGCAGACAACGATGTGATCATCGGGAAAGTTGTAAGATTGACAGATAAAGAAGCGATCGTAGATATCAACTTCAAATCTGAAGGTGTGATCTCTCTAAACGAATTCCGTTACAACCAAGGCCTGAAAGTAGGTGATGAAGTTGAAGTAATGGTTGACAGAAGAGAGGACAAAACAGGACAATTACAGTTATCTCACAGAAAAGCTAGAACGCTTAAAGCTTGGGATAGAGTAAACGAACTTCACGAAACTGGAGAGATCGTAAACGGTTTTGTAAAATCTAGAACTAAAGGAGGTATGATCGTTGATGTTCACGGAATCGAGGCATTCTTGCCAGGTTCTCAGATCGACGTTAAACCGATCAAAGATTACGATCAGTTCGTAGGTAAAACTATGGAGTTCAAAGTTGTGAAAATCAACCCTGAGTTCAAAAACGTAGTTGTATCTCACAAAGCACTTATCGAAGCGGATCTTGAAGGACAGAAGAGAGAGATCATCGGTCAATTAGAAAAAGGACAGGTTCTTGAAGGAACTGTTAAAAATATTACTTCTTACGGTGTATTCGTAGATCTAGGAGGTGTTGACGGATTGATCCACATCACAGACCTTTCTTGGTCTAGAGTGAACCACCCATCTGAGATCCTTGAGGATGGACAGACTGTAAAAGTGGTTATCCTTGATTTTGATGACGAGAAAACTAGAATCCAATTGGGTATGAAGCAATTAGAAGCTCATCCTTGGGATGCTCTTTCTGCTGACATGAAAGTTGGTGACAAAGTAAAAGGAAAAGTAGTAGTTCTTGCTGACTATGGTGCATTCGTAGAGATCGCTCCAGGTGTAGAAGGATTGATCCACGTTTCTGAAATGTCTTGGTCTACTCACTTGAGAAGCGCAGGAGATTTCGTAAAAGTAGGTGATGAGGTAGAAGCAGAAGTATTGACTTTGGATAGAGAGGACAGAAAGATCTCTCTAGGTATCAAGCAATTGAACAAAGATCCTTGGGAAAATATCGAAGCTAAATATCCAGTAGGTTCTCAACACGTTGGAACTGTAAGAAACTTCACAAACTTCGGAGTATTCGTAGAATTGGAAGAAGGAATCGATGGATTGATCTATATCTCAGACCTTTCTTGGACCAAGAAGATCAAGCACCCATCTGAGTTCTGTGCAGTTGGAGATAAATTAGATGTTATCGTATTAGAACTTGATACGCAAGCAAGAAGATTGTCTCTAGGTCACAAACAATTGACTGAAAACCCTTGGGATAAATTCGAAACTAAATACGCTGAAGGAACTGTACACGCTGGAAAAGCTACTGAAGTACACGACAAAGGTGCATCTATCCAGTTCGAAGACGTAGAAGTTGAAGCTTTCTGCCCATCAAGATTATTAGAGAAGGAAGACGGATCTAAAATCAAAAAAGGTGACGAAGCTCAATTCAAAGTGATCGAATTCAACAAAGAATTCAAAAGAGTAGTGGTTTCTCACACAGGAATCTTCCGTGACGAAGAGAAAAAGAATGTAAGAGATAACTCTAACAGATCTAACAATAACAGCAACACATCATCTTCTTCTAACAATGAAGAAAAATCAACACTTGGTGATATCGATGTATTGGCAGAATTGAAAAGAAAAATGGAAGAAGGAAACTAATCCAAAATTCTTTTTCAAATAATAGAAACCGCCTTGTTTTTAACGAGGCGGTTTTTTTATATCATTAATTTTATTAAGCGACCTAAAATGGTTTAAAATCAATGATTTGCAGATTGTGTTTTGTTTAAAATTTCAAAATCAAGATTTCCCTGTGAATACATCAATAACTTTCTAAATCAGATAGATTCTAGATATAATTAATTTTAAATTTTATATCGTAAATTCGCCCGCTCAAAAATAGTTATGGAGAAAAAAAACATATTAAAAGGCGTTCTGTTTGTCGGAATCGGAGCGAGTATCTACGGAATGCTGGCAACGTTTGTAAAGATGTCCTACAAGGATGGATTTACCACTTCTGAGGTGACAACAGCGCAGTTTGTATTAGGATTTATAGGATTGTTGATATTGAATTTGATCCAAACCAAAACCTCAAAAAAACAATTATCAAAACCAACTTCCAAGGAGATCAGAATGCTGATGTTGGCAGGAACTTCTATGGGATTCACTAGTTTGTTCTATTACATCGCGGTTCAATATATCAATGTTTCCATCGCCATCGTTTTGTTGATGCAATCCGTTTGGTTCAGCGTAGTTGTTGAAAGTTTTATCGCGAAGAAATTCCCAAATGCCAGAAAAATAATTGCTGTGATCATCGTTTTGACAGGAACCGTTCTAGCCACCAACCTGATCAATATGGAAGGCGAGATCGACTGGCACGGCATCTTCTGGGGCGTTTTGGCAGCGGCATCTTTCACGATGACAATGTTCACCTCAAATACGATCGCAACCCATTTGCCAGTCCTAAGGAAAAGTATGACAATGTTGACTGGCGGTTTGATTGTGGTATTTTTATTCTTGTTCTTTGCCCAAATTGGACCTTTACATTTTGAAGGACTGAGATCTTTCTATCTCAATTTCACAGAAAATACACAACACATTCGACCATTCGATTATTCCATTTTCTGGACTTACGGATTTGTTTTGGCATTGTTTGGAACCATTATTCCACCGATTTTGTTTAACGTTGGATTCCCGAAGGCAGGTTTGGGATTGGGAAGTATCATCTCGTCTTTGGAGCTTCCGGTTTCAGTGACAATGGCTTTTATGTTATTGAACGAAAAAGTAATTCTCATCCAATGGCTAGGAACTGTATTGATACTTTTCGCAATCGTCTTGATGAATTTACCATCCAAAAATGAGGTCGGGCCAGCCAAAGCTTACCATTAAAATATTTGCATAAAAAAAACGTCTCATTTTACTGAGACGTTTTTTCTATTTTTATTGTGCAGCGTTCTGAACATCTGTTTTCACTTCTTCAGCTTTATTTTTGAACTGATCTGCTGTTTCATTAGCTTTCTCTTTCAATTGTTCTGCTGTTTGGGTTGCTTTATCTTTCAGGTCATTTCCGAATTTCGTCAGATTATCTTTCGCTGTGTTGATGGTATCTTTCACTTTTTGCTGATCTTCCGGAGAAGATTTTTTGTATTTCCACCAAGCCAAAGCTCCTAATCCTAACAATGCCAAAAGGCCATTTGTTTTATTTCCCATGATATAATTTTTTATTGTTAAATATTAATTACTCAAGTTACAAGAAAAATTTGTGCCAACAATTTAATATTCAGAATATTTTTGGCGTGCCCCTCTCCAAAGCTTGTCCAATGCTCGGGTCGCGCTGTCCGTTCCTATCTTTTTATTTTTTCAGGACGCTTGGGTTCCCAAATTTTGATTTCAGACAAAAAAATAAAAAGGATATCCACTACCATCGCTCACGCGCTTCGCAGAGCTGAACCTTTTCAAATCAAATGACGTTTCTCAAAACCCTAAAACTCTCCAACCCTCAGACACTCAAACTTTCCAACTTACCAGCCAATTCCTTGGTCAATTCTCTTCGACTGAATTCATTAATATTAGCCGAATTCTGAATCGATTTTCCATTTTTCCAATCTTCATAAAGCAAAAATATAAATTCCTGAATCTCAAAAGTTTCAGAATAATCAAAATGTTTCCCAGCTTTGGTTTTGTGCAAAATCGTTTCCACATCCGCATTTTTCGGTCCAAAAGAAATGATTTTTTTTCCAGTCGCCAGATATTCAAACAACTTTCCCGGAATAATACCTTTGGAACTTTCATTTGGGAAATTGGTGATCAAAAGAAGGTCAGAACTTTCCATTTCCTTCACAGATTCATCGTGCGCCAAATAACCAAGATTCTTTATGTTATTTTTCAAAACAGAATTCTCGATCTGATTCAGGATCTTATCATCCACTCGTCCCACAAATTTCAATTCAAAATCTTTAGCAAAATCCTGATATTTTTCAGAAAGTGCAATCAAAGCCTTCCAAAGATTCTCCGGATTTCTTAACTGCTCCAAAACGCCAACATAACTCAAAGTGAATTTTGTAGAATTGTTATTTTGTAAAATCGTTAAACTGTCAATATCATTTTTTACAATTTCACGATTTAACGATTCAACATTTTTATCAAATCCATTCGTCACACAAAAAGCATTCGCGCCGTTTTTCCTGAAATTCTCTGCATCCGTATAACTTGTCGCTAGCGTCAAATCAGCATTTTTAAAAACCGATTTCTCAAGTTCTCTATGTTTTCTGTCAGAATCAGAAGTCAGTTTCAAATGTTTATAATAAGAGATCTCTGTCCAGGGATCACGGAAATCAGCGATCCATTTCAGGTTTGGTAATTCCTTTTTCAGTCCTAGTCCGATCAAATGCAAACTATGTGGCGGACCAGTGGTGACAATCGTATCAATATGATTTTCGGTCAGATAATTCTTTAAAAATTTGATTGAAGGTTTCACCCAGAATTTCCTTGCATCTGGAATGAAAAAATTCCCTCTTATAAAGATTGAAAGCTTAGAAACCAAAGACTGATTCTTCCCAACATCAAACTGCCCTCCTTTGAACTTTTTATTACTCTTACTGAATTTCTCCGCGATCTGATAAGGTTCCCAAATATTAGTTTTCACTATTTTCAAATCTTTAGGAACTTCTTTAGTCAAAGTTTCGTCCACCAAAGGGTAACTCGGGTTTTCTGGCGTGTAGATGATGGGTTCCCAACCAAACTCGGGAAGGTATTTTGCAAACTTCAGCCAACGCTGAACGCCGGGTCCACCAGCGGGCGGCCAATAATACGTGACAATTAAAACTTTTTTAGAATTTTCCATTTAAGAATTTCGGCTTCATCAAACTATTCAGTAATTTTATATACTTTTTTGAAAGGTCTAAAATAGGACTTTTTATAATTTATTTTACCATGATCATTAGAGAAAGAACCAATTGGTTGAAAATGCTGTTCGTCTGGAAAGGTTCTGTTCTTCGCAAGATCATTCCACAATTGTTGGTCATCACGATTTTTTCGCTGGTTGTCCTCTATTTCAAAGGGAATATCTACGATTATAAAGTGCATCTCAATCCCGCGATCTTTACTTTGCTAGGTTTATCTCTGGCAATTTTTATGGGATTTTGCAACTCTGCCAGCTACGATAGGTTTTGGGAAGGACGCAAACTTTGGGGATTATTGGTCATAGAAACAAGGTCTTTAACACGTCAGGTTTTGACATTAATTAATGATGATTCTCCCGATTCAAAAATTAAAAAACAGGAATTTGTCAAAATGATCTCAGCGGTTTGCTGGGCGCTCAACTTCCAACTGAGAAACAAAGATGCGAATGACAGACTGAAAGAATTATTGTCTGATGAGAACTTCGAAAAAATAAAGGATAAAAAATTCAAACCGATTATTTTGTTGGATATCATGGGCGAGTGGATCAATACTCAGAATCGAGAAAAGAATATGGACACCATCGTTTTAACTTCCTTAGATCATCAACTGAATCAATTATCAAACATCGTAGGTGGTTGTGAAAGGCTTGCGAACACGCCTTTACCGTTTGCCTACAACGTTTTGCTCCACAGGACGGTCTATATGTACTGTTTTTGGTTGCCATTCGGTTTGGTAGACGCTGTCGGTTGGATGATGCCGATCATCGTTTTGCTCATCAGTTATACATTTATTGCGTTGGATGCTATCATCAAGGAGATCCAGGATCCGTTTGATGAGGAGGAGAATGATCTCGCGCTTAACGCGCTTTGCAAAACGATAGAATTTTCCATCTTTGAACAGGCGCAGATTTCACAACCAAAAATTGAAGCTTCCAATTCTTATTTTATAGACTAAATGAATTATTTCTCAGAACAAAAATTTACGAAAACCGATTTCACTGAATTGGATAAGGCAGATTATGAAAATTGTGTTTTCACCGACATCAATTTTTCTGGTCAGAATCTGTCCGATTTCAAATTCTCAGATTGCGACTTCAAAGATTGTGATCTCAGCAATGCGAAGATCCATCAGACGGCTTTTCGTGACGTCATTTTCAAGAATTGCAAGATGATCGGACTCAATTTTGAGGATGCGCATTCGTTCAATATATCTTTCAAATTTGAAGATTGTATTTTGGATCATTCGTCGTTTTATCAATTGGACATTCGGAAAACAACGTTCAAAAATTGTAGTCTGAAAGAAGTAGATTTTACAGAAGCTAACCTTTCAAATTCATTTTTTGACCAATCCAATTTGACAGACGCGGTTTTCGATAGAACAATTCTTGACAACGCCAATCTCAAAAACGCTATCAATTTTTCCATCGATCCCAATAAAAATCAACTCAAAAAAACCAAATTTGCAAAAGATAATCTCTCTGGATTGTTGGACAGATTACAGATCATTATCGATTAAAAATTAAAATTTTATGGCAGCTATATCCGTCTTCCGCTCCCAAACCTAACGAAGTGGTTCGACGAAGTCAATCTTTTTGCCTTTGCTTTCCATCCGCAAAAAGGATTTCCGCTCAAGCCGGGCTGCAGATCGAGTATAAAACAAACGTCAACATAAAAGCGAAATTTTGTCATTAGATCATAGTAAAAACTTTTGAAGTTGTTTAGAGAAGTCAACGACTACGAAGACAATTTAGATTCCTACGGAATGACATAATTGAAAAAAAAATTATCAAAGAAAATTAAAAAATATCAATATGAAAAAAGTATTATACGCAGCTTTCTTCTTATCCATCACCGTTTCTGCACAATATACAGACATTAACATCATCAAAGAGGTCAAAGTGCAAAACAAAGGTGTCGTGGTTTGTGCCCATCCTCTGGCAAGTGAAGCCGGTGCACAAATGTTGAAACAGGGCGGAAATGCCTTCGATGCTGTCATCGCCACCCAGTTGGCTTTAGCGGTCGTTTATCCGCAGGCCGGAAATCTCGGTGGTGGCGGATTTCTGGTCGCAACAACGGCGGAAGGTAAGAAAATAGCCTTGGATTACCGTGAAACTGCGCCTTCCAAAGCGTCGTTTGATATGTATTGGGATAAGAAAGGAAATGCTAATACAGACCTTTCACAATATGGGAGATTGGCGGTGGGCGTTCCAGGAAGTATTTCCGGAATGTTCGAAACTTTGAAATATGCAAAATTGCCGTTCTCAAAATTAATTGAGCCAGCAATCGCTTTAGCAGAAAAAGGTTTCGCGATCACGGAACCCGAAGCTACGTTACTGAATACACACAAAGGAGATTTCCTGAAAAATAATAAGAACAAAACAGTTTTCGTAAAAGATCAGGATTGGAAAATTGGAGACTTGCTCATTCAAAAAGAATTGGCGGAAACATTGAAAAGAATCCAAAAAGGTGGCGAGAAGGAATTTTATCAAGGCAAAACGGCAGATCTAATTCTTGCCGAAATGAAATTAGGAAACGGCATTGTCCAATCTCAAGACCTTAAAAATTATAAAACGAAAGAAAGAACGCCCTTGGTCTTCGATTACAAAGGTCATCAGATAGTAGCGATGCCATTGCCCTCAAGTGGCGGAACTTTGCTAGCTCAAATGTTGAAAATGGCGTCTTACGAGGATCTATCCAAGTACCAGCAGAATTCTGCAGAGGCAGTTCAGATCATGGTAGAAGCAGAGAGAAGAGCCTTTGCCGACAGGGCTGAATATATGGGCGACCCGGATTTTATCGAGGACAAAACGCAAATGCTGATCTCTGACGAATATTTGAAAAACCGTTGGAAATCCTACAATCCGAAACAAGCGACGCCAAGCAAAGATGTTGGAAATATCATCAATACCAATCCAAAGGAAAGCATGCAAACGACGCACATCTCGATCTTGGACAAGTTCGGAAATGCCGTCTCTGTGACTACAACGCTTAACGGATATTATGGAAGTAAAACCGTGGTTTCCGGAGCTGGATTCTTCCTGAATAACGAAATGGACGACTTCTCCATAAAACCTGGTGTCCCAAACATGTTCGGTGCCGTTGGTGGAGAAGCAAACAAAATTGAACCGGGGAAAAGAATGCTATCTTCTATGACGCCAACATTAGTATTAAAGGACAACAAAGTTAAAATCGTCGTAGGAACGCCGGGGGGAACTACAATTCCGACGTCGGTATTTCAAGCGATCGTAGGCGTCATTGATTTTAAACAAAATGCCAACTTCTCTGTCAACGCTCCGAAGTTCCATCACCAATGGTTACCAGAAATCGTGAAAGTCGAAAATAATTTCCCTGAAACGACCATCAAAGCTTTAGAGCAAAAGAATTACAAATTTGAAAAAATCAAAAAGATCGGAAAAACTGAGATGATCGTGGTAGATGATAATAAAACCATTCACGCTGTTGCAGATGGGAGAGGTGATGATTCTGTTGCGGTGGAATAAGTTTTTATACAATATTAAATAAGAAAGGCTTCCAAATCTGGAAGCCTTTTGTTATTATATCAAACTGAAAATTATCTCGCGATATTCACAGATCTTGTTTCTCTAATAACCGTTACCCTTACTTGTCCTGGATAAGTCAACTCATTCTGGATCTTCTCAGAGATGTCATAAGACAATTGATGAGCATTTTCATCATTCACTTTGCCGCTTTCCACCATTACTCTAAGTTCTCTACCAGCCTGGATAGCATAAGCACTAGAAACACCATCAAAACTCAAAGCTGCAGCTTCTAGGTCTTTCAACCTTTGGATGTAAGATTCCAAAACTTGTCTTCTTGCACCTGGTCTTGCTCCTGAAATTGCATCGGCAACCTGGATGATCGGCGATAGGAGAGAGGTCATTTCGATCTCATCGTGGTGAGCTCCGATTGCATTGATGACTTCCGCATTTTCACCATATTTCTCCGCCCATTGCATTCCAAGAAGTGCGTGTGGCAATTCAGATTCCTGCTCAGGAACTTTCCCGATATCGTGTAATAGACCTGCACGTTTAGCCAATTTTACATTTAATCCTAATTCGGCTGCCATTGTTGCTGCAATGTTTGCAACTTCTCTGGAGTGTTGCAGAAGGTTTTGTCCGTAAGATGAACGGAATTTCATTCTACCAACTACTTTTACCAATTCTGGATGAAGACCGTGGATTCCAAGATCGATGATGGTTCTTTTACCAACCTCAATGATCTCTTCCTCGATTTGTTTTCTTGTTTTTTCAACCACTTCCTCGATTCTCGCTGGGTGGATCCTACCGTCTGTCACCAATCTGTGAAGGGACAATCTCGCGATCTCTCTTCTCACAGGGTCGAAACAAGAAAGAAGGATAGCTTCCGGCGTATCATCTACGATAATTTCAACACCTGTTGCTGCTTCCAACGCACGGATATTTCTACCTTCACGCCCGATGATCCTACCTTTGATCTCATCAGATTCGATATTGAAAACAGAAACCGAGTTTTCAACGGCCTGCTCTGTACCAATTCTTTGGATAGTCTGGATAATGATTTTTCTCGCTTCATTTTTCGCATTCAACTGCGCTTCTTCCATAATGCTTTGAACGTGTGCTGACGCTTTGGTCTTAGCTTCAGCTTTCAAAGATTCTACCAATTCGGACTTGGCTTCTTCTGCCGAGTAATTGGATATTTTCTCAAGCATCTCTACTTTTTGAGCTGTTGCAACTTCCAGATCATGTTGTTTCTTCTGAACAACTTCCAGTTTTTTGTTGTAATCGCCAACTTGTCTTTCAAGGTCTTTTTCTAATTTTCCGGCTTTGCTAAGCTCGTCGTTCAGTTTGTTTTCCTTGTCTTTGGTACGTTTTTCAGCCTCCTGCATTTTTCTTTCTCTTGATTGGATATCCGCATCGTGCTGGGATTTCAGTTCAAGGAATTTCTCTTTTGCCTGAAGGTGTTTTTCTTTCTTTACAGCTTCGGCTTGTACATTGGCTTTTTCTATAATGTTTTCGGCTGTCTTTTTAGCATCTTCTACTACGTATTGCGCTTTTGTGTTCAAAGAACTCTTTCCGAAGAAAAGTCCTGCAACCGCTCCTACGATGAGTGCTACGACACCGATGATAATGGTAATTGTGTCCATAAATTTATATATATGTTGAGTTTTGTTTTTAATTTAATGTACAAGGTAAAAAGTACAATGTACAAAGACTTCTCAGGTCCTTTTTTTATTTAATATTATTTTTCTTGATCTTAGTACTTATACATTTTGACTTTGTACATCATACATAAAAAAAACCTACAACAGTTCAGTTATAGAGTAAACTCCATAAAAACACGATTTGAACTGATTTTCATTCTCTGTAATCTGCGCAAGGCAGCACGCCATCAAATGAACTTTCGTCCGGTAATTTTTAATTGTTGAGTTTACTTCTTTGTGTTAGAACTATTGTAGGCAACTTGTAAATTCGAAAAATCTTATTTTTCCAATTGCTCTAGGAGTGCATTGATCTTCACCAAGCGCTCGTTTGTATTTTTAATATTTTTCTCATTGTTTAAAGAATAGACTTCTGCGTTGGTCCCGAGTTTCAAAACACACATGGCAAGTGCATCCTGCTTATCTCTCACATCGAAATTGGCTTCGAAGTCCTTTATCATACTTTCTATCTGCTTACCGACTTTTCTGAGGGTTTCTTCCTCGGCTGCTGGTACGTTCAGCGGATAGTTTCTTCCGGCAATATTTATAGTTATTCTTCTGAAATCCATAGTTATAGGCCGGTGTTTTGTAATTCAGAAACACACATATCTATTTCTTTTACCAATCTGTTGATGTGATTTTTCATCAGTCGGTTGTGTTCTGCGTTTCCTGATATTGCTGAATAAAGTTTTAATTCTTTGTTTTCTTCTGCTAAGATCTGGTTTCTGCGTTTCTCCTCCATGTATTCCTCCCTCAATTTTTGTAGCTCCTCAGACGTTTCTGCGTGTTTTTCCGAAAGATTCTTAAACTTCTTGTAAAGATTGAGGATCCTTTTTTCTAAAGCAGAAAAGTTGTTTTCTAATTCGCCTAACATAACCAGAATTAAATTCTAACTTTTACAAAAATAGGAAAAATTAATGATGATTTAATACGTTATTTCTCTTTTGTTAGATAGATGTTGCTTCTGTTTGATTTTTAATGATTTAACTTTAAGTAGTCCATCAAAATAATTAAAAATGAAAGCGTTGAGAATCTTCTAGTTTGATATTCGACAAAAAAAAGAGCCTTAAAAAAAGCTCGATTTATATTTTATTCAAATTTCAGGACCAGCATAAAAGCTCTGGTCTGCATCGTCGATATGGCTGGCGTCCAATAAGGTGGTGTTGTGGCTTTGTCGGCAACCAATTCATTATTAGTAAAGAATGTCCCACGAATCGCTGGCGTAAATTTAAATCTGCTGAAATACAACTGGATCCCGATCTCTGCGCTCCAACCAAAATTGTGCGTGGTCGTACGGAAAGTGTTTTGCTGATTATCATCCAAAGAAGTTTGATTGGATTGCAGATTCACCAAATAATTGATCCCTGCAGCGGCATAAGGACGTGAGTTGTACCAACGGTCGCCATGCACTTCCAACAAGATCGGAATGTCAATGTAAGTGGATTTTACAATTTTTTTAATTTGTTCTTCACCTGGTTGTGTGATGACCTCGGAAAAAGTGCCATCGGGAAGTGGTACACCTCCAGGAAATAGACTATTGACGTGGTCAAACGTGTTGAAGGTCAAATCTCTTTGTACAAAGTGCAAACCTGGTTCTATACGGAGGTCAAAGAATTCATTAAGTCTCATTTTCCCTATCAAACCGGCGCCGAAGCTGTATGTAGATTTCGATTCTACAAGATTCTGATTACCATCCATCCCATAGATCGGGCTGAGATTCATTTTATAGTCAAAGTTGTTGGCAGCAAGAAAAAATCCATAGCTGAATTTCTTTAGGTCAAAGTCTTCCAGATTGTCCATTCTGTCTTTGGTCCTAAAAAGATTATTGTAGGTCTGGGCATCGAGATTGCTGCCAAGAAGTACTGCAAATGATAAGATCTTGAGTAATTGCTGCTTCATTCTATTTTGTAGCTTTATAAATGGTGGCTATTCCTAAACTTAGTTTTTTGTATTCTACCTTCTTGAAACCGGTGTTCAGAAGGATGGTTTTCATCTTTTCTCCAAAAGGGAACGCGTTCACAGAATCCGGAAGATATGTGTAGGCACGGTTGTCTTTGGAAACCAAACGCCCAATGGCAGGCAAAATGTTTTTGAAATAAAACATATAGAACGGTCCCAAAAATCCTTCTACTTTTGAGAATTCTAAGATATAAATACTTTTGTTCTCTTTCACAACTCTTCGCAACTCTGCCAAACCTTTTTCCAGATTTTCAAAATTACGCACTCCAAATGCAACGGTAACGCCATCGAATTTATTGTCTTCGAATGGAAGTTGTTCTGCATCGCCTTTCTGCATAGAGATCTTGCCGTCCAGATTTTGCTTTCTGATTTTCTCTATTCCAACATTCAACATTTGTTGGGAAAGGTCCAAACCTACAACGTCTGCGCCAGTTCCTTTTTGTACAGTAATTGCCAAATCTCCCGTTCCAGTTGCAACATCCAACACCAATTCTGGCTTATCATTAGAAAGCATCTTAACCAATTTGTTTCTCCAAAGTACATCAATTTTCATTGACAGAACGTGATTCAAAAGATCATATTTCGGCGCAATATTGTCAAACATATCTTCTACTTGACTTTTTTTGCTGTACTCTGAGTTGTATGGTGTTACGTTGTTGTGTTCCATTTTTTATGAATGATAGTTAATAAATGATTTTTGATAATTAATTTCAAAATCATTTAAAATTGTAGTAATTTTTGTAATAATTGATGAAATCTTGCTTTCTGAAGATTTTGGTTCGGCTTTCTACCTTTGCCACGTTTTTTACGATTTTGTCATAATCCTCGTCCAGGTTATAATAGAAATCTTCTGTGTAAAGTTTGCTGATCTTTTTAACGTCGCCCAGATAATGCTTTTTATCGATCTCTATCCCTGGTTTTGCGGTCATTAGCGAATCTTTATTCAGTCCGTAACCATAATATTGGTAATTGACGTAATAATCTTTATTCGTAATGTTTAGTAATCCTCTGATCTTGTTCACTGTAAAGGCAGAATCGTAGATCAACTTTTTATTCTGGTCAAAGACTGCAATTTTATTTTTTCCTTTATGAAGGTCAACTTTCAGGTATTGTCCGGCGGAAAGGATGTTTTCCTCGCCATTGTTGAGCTTAAAATAATAAGTTTCCGGCGTCGGATTATCCACCAAATAGTAGTTGGGTTTTGACAGAAATACGAAGTAAATAGCAAACGCAATTCCCATTGTCAAAAGAGAAATAATCAAACCTTTAATAGATGGACTCAGATTTTTCATAAGTAGATTCATTGTTTTTCGAGTCTGGAATTGCATTTAATGAATGACAGTTTCAAGACTTAGAAAATCAAATTAAAGGTGCGAATTTACGGATTTTTTTCCGAGCGTTGATTTTTATAATTCTGATATTAATCAAGACTTTGATTCGTGAAAAACAAAACTTCGCAATCTCTCAGCATTTCCGTTTTTTCTGGCTTGAAATTGAAATTTGGTGCTTTGGTTCCATTCTCAAGATTCAGATTTGGATTTTTGAAGATCACTGTTTCGTCCCAAAGATTTTGATCAATGAATTGTTGCAATGTAAATCTTCCGCCTTCGATAATAATCGACTGAATTTGCAATTCATACAACTTATCTAAGATTTTGTTTAATGAATTTTCTTTTTCTATTTTAATGAATTTCAGATTTTTATCTTCAGAATTTTTAATTGAATTAAAGATGATAGTTTCCGCTTCTTCATTATAAATATTAAAATTCTTAGGAACATCAAGATTAAAATCAATCAAGATCCGGATTGGATTTCGACCTTCGATCTCTCTCACTGTCAAACTTGGATTGTCGTGGAGCGCTGTGTTTTTTCCAACCAAGATAGCGTGTTCCTCACTTCTCATTTGATGAACCAATTGCTTCGAAAGTGAATTGCTGATCTGTGTTGGTTTGAAATCTTTGTCCATAAAACCATCTGCAGATTGTGCCCATTTCAAAATGATGAACGGCCTTCTCTTCTCGTGATAAGTGAAAAATCGTTTATTAAGTGCTCTGCATTCATTTTCTAAAACGCTGGAAACAACTTCAATTCCAGCATCAATAATGATTTTTTTGCCTTTTCCGTTCACTTTGTCGTGGCTGTCCATTGCACCGATCACCACTTTCTTGAAACCAAGTTCCACGATTTTCAAAGCACAAGGTGGCGTTTTCCCAAAATGTGCGCAAGGTTCCAAAGAAACATAGATCGTAGATTCTGGGATCAGATGTCTGTCTTCCACTTTTATAGAATTGATCGCGTTGATCTCAGCGTGCGGTTCACCAGCTTTTTTATGAAAACCTTCACCAATGATTCTGTTATTATGAACAATCACAGAACCAACCAGCGGATTTGGGTAAGTTTTTCCCAAAGCCTTTTCGGCCAATTCTATGCAACGTTTGATGTAAATTTCGTCCTTCATTAATATCTGACTTCTAGCCTCTAAAATCTAATTTCTTCAATTTATTTCTTCGCTTCAACTGCGGTAGGTTTGTAGGTCACAGGCGGAATTGCCATTGTGATGACGCCTTCCATCAGTCTGCTTCTTTCCTTTGATAATGATTTGGTAGCATACTTCAAATCACCTGCTATTCTTTTTGAATAAGAAAATATGACAAACGATTTTTTGCCACCAGCGTCATAATTTTTGAAACGGTCGAGGTTATATTCTGCGTAAGATTCGCCTTCTTTCGGAACAACGGTTACGAGGTAATCTACCACGATTTCTTTACCGTCTGGACTTTCCGTCACATTAACGAAAGAATATTTGTCCTGAGTTCTCTCTTTTCTTTTTTCAACATATTCTACTTTTTGTTTTACCGCAGTTTCGATATCGATCTCTTTATCAAAATAGGAAATGTTGATGAGTTCTTTATAATTATTAAAATCATCATCTCGCAAAATATATTGCTGTTGTGCCCAAGTAGGCGAGTTTTGTTTGCTCCAGGTCAAGATGTATTCATTTTCCCGAAATGTCAGCGGACCTGGAATATTGAGTCTGTCAATCACTTCAACCGGAGCTGAAACGGCTATTTCTTCTTGTTTTGTTTCCTGAGAATTAAACGCCGAAGTGAACGCGAAAATGCTAATAGCAGAAAGCAGAATTTTATTTTTCATAAATAATGATTTATTGATGTCGTGGATTTTATATCTTTTCTTGTGAATATTATTTCAATTCCGTCGGAATCTCACAAACAGGAATCGGATTCATCTTATGTTGTGTCGCTCTGTTGAATCTCAGATAAATGGTCATCACTTCTTTTTCTCTTCCATCAAAATCAGCTTCGGTTTTTCCAGCTTGTTGCTGTTCCATCGCCCACTCCAATTCTGGGTAGGTTGCACCAATTTGGTCTTCGTCTGTTCTTTCCACTTCCCAAAGTCCATCGGTTGGTTTTGCCACTTGAATACTTTCCAAAATTCCCAATTCTTTTGCAATTTCATAGATTTGAGTTTTGTAAAGGTCTGCAATAGGAGAGATGTCCACACCGCCGTCACCATATTTTGTGAAAAAGCCAACACCAAAATCCTCCACTTTATTTCCTGTTCCTGTAACCAAAAGTCCATTGATCTGTCCGTAATAGTAAAGGGTCACCATTCTCAATCTCGATCTTGTATTGGCTTCAGCCAGATTTTTGCTCGGTGAATCATCTTTATAACCTTCCGTTGTTTTTTCGAAACTTTCAAAAGTTGGTGTCAGATCCACACGGAAACCTTCTACATTTGAGAAATTAGACTTCAAAAAATCGATGTGATCTTGAGCCCTGTCTACTTGATCGGCTTTTTGACGGATCGGCATTTCCAAGACCAAAACCGGTAATCCCGTTTTCGCCACCAAAACTGAAACCACGGCAGAATCTATTCCTCCAGAAACGCCTACTACAAATCCTTTTGAGTTGGCTTTTGTTGCATAATCTTTTAACCAATTGACGATATGATCTATTACTTTTTGTGTCTGCATTGTTTTTATTTTATTTTAATTTCTTCAAAGACATATTCTTTTTCTACTCTGTCTACTTCGATTGTCTTTCCAATCAAACTGTTTTTCACGTACAAAAATTGTTTGATATTAAGTGGCTCGCCATATCGGGTCAGCTTTTCAACTTTCACAATATTTCCTTGTATGCTATAATTCGTTTTATATTTATTTTCAGAAATGACTCCACATTCGTTTTCATTTTTTTCATTAACTAAAACAAGATCATTTTTGAAATTTAATTCCAGAAAAACGGTGTATCCAGCACAGGGTTTCGGCTGATTGGTTTCTACACACATACTTCCTACAGATGTTCTGAAGGTCTTATTCAAAACTATTTTGTTGTCTTTATTTTGAGTTTGTGAACACGCTGGAACAGACATCAAGAATAAGAACAAAAATAATAATAAGTGATTCGCTTTCATTAATTGTTTTTTTCTAATTCGTACCAATAGCAATTGTCGCCATTATCAAGAAAAGCGCCTTTGTTTTCGAAACCTAATTTTGTGAGGATACGATTGGAAGATTGATTTTCCACGTCAGCGTAAGCATAGATTTTATCAGCCCTTAATTGGTTAAAACCTAATTCCAACGATGCTTTTGCAGATTCGGTTGCATAACCTTTTCCCCAGAATTCGGGAAGAAATCTATAACCCAGTTCGTAAACATTTTTGAAACCGTTGACTTCATCTGTCAAAAGTTTAATGCCGCTCCAGCCGATAAATTTGTTGGTTTCTTTTTCAATGACAGCCAGTCTCCCGGTTCCGTTTTTTTCGTATTGGTTCAGCAGACTTTCGATCAACTTTAAAGTTTCTTCTTTTTTTGTAAATGCTTGGATGCCCACATACTTTACAACTTCCGGATTGCTGTCTAATAAAAAGAGATCTTCCAAATCTTCAGAAGTTATTTTTCTTAAAATCAATCTTTCGGTAATAATTGGAAGCTTCATCCTTTAAAATTCTTATTTTTGCTTTTCGAAAATCTTAATGTAAAAATAATGAAGTTTTTCCGATATATCTCTTTTTCGGCCATAATTGTTTTCAGTTTGTCGGCTTGTAAAAAGGAAAACGAAAACAAATGGGATGTTGAGATCAAGAATCCTGTCAAAAAAGTAAATCTCACCGATCTGTCTGGCGAATTCTATAATTCATCAATCAAGTTGGAAGATTTCAAAAAGAAGTATCCTTGGTTTCAAGGCTCAGTTCCCGACGCTGATTACGATGGTAGAAGAAAAGATACAATGGAAGTGCGCATCTATAAAGAAGCGATTTCTAAAATAGATAAATCCAAATTAAATAAAGATCTGTTAGGTCTATTTTCTCATATCAAAAATTATTTTCCGAAGTTCCAGCCGCCTCATATTTATCTTTACTCATCTGTGATCGATCCTCAAAATGTGACGGATCCGATTTTTCTGAGAGAAGATGAGAATATGCTTTTCGCTGATATTACAGGATTTATGGGCGATGGAAATAAGAATTACAAAGGTCTCGATCTCTATTTTCAAAAATCGATGAACCCGGAAAATTTGGTTCCGAAAATTTCTGCGTTTTTTGCGGCAAGATTAGTTCCTGCACCTATCGACCAGCAAAAATTTTTGGATCAAATGGTCTATCAAGGAAAAGTTCAGATCCTGCAGGATGCTTTCCTGCCTAATGTTCCCGAATATTTGAAAATGAATTATTCCAAACAACAATACGATTGGGCGGTTGCGAATGAAGCCAACATATGGAATTATTTTGTGGAAAACGATTTGCTATTCAGTGCGGATGCCGATCTTTCTGAGAGATTCATCACACCTGGGCCATTCTCCAAATTCTATACAGAAGTTGATAGAGAGAGTTCACCACAGATTGCGATCTGGACAGGCTGGCAAATTTGCAAACATTATCTGAAAGCTCATCCAGAAGAAAAATTGAATGTCTTTTTGAAAAAAAATGCAACAGAGATTTTCAACGGATCAGATTACAGACCGAAGTAATATTAATAAATAAGTATTTGGGCAGCTTGATCCGTCTTCCGTTCCCAAACCTAAAGAAGTGGTTCGACGAAGTCGATTTTTTTGCCAAAGCTCTAGCCAACACAAAAAAGGATTTCCACTCAAGCCGGGCTGCGGGACTTGGCATCATAATTAGTTTAAATGATAATTTAATAGTTTCAAAATCATTTAATCATTTAATTTTTTAATCAATAAATTTTAATATAAACAATGCGTAAAACAAAAATTACAATAGATATCGAACTGGACGAGAATCACGTTCCAGAAAAAATGACTTGGAATGCAGAAGATGGCGGCGTTCAAAATCAAGAAACAAAAGCTGTGATGATCTCCGTTTGGGACGAGAAAACTTCTGAAGCTTTGAGAATCGACCTTTGGACAAAAGATATGCCTGTCGATCACATGAAACGTTTTTACCACCAGATCATCGTTTCTTTGGGACAAACTTATTTGAGAGCAACTGGTGAGGAAGATGTTGCTGGTTGGCTCGAAGAAGTAGCTGAGGAATTTGCGGTAAAGTCGGCGATAAAAATGTAAATTGTAAAATAGCAAAACTGTAAAATCGTTTATAAAAGTCAATGATTTAACAAATCATCAAATCAGCGATTTTACGACTTAACAAATTAACAATATGAAATTCAATACAAAAGTTATTCACGGAGGACAACAGCACGAGCCAGCGACTGGCGCAGTTAACGTTCCTGTATTTTTAACATCAACATTCGCACAAAAAAGTCCGGGACAATTGATTTCTGGCTACGAATATTCAAGAGGTGCAAACCCGACAAGACAAGCTTTAGAAGATTCTTTAGCAAGCATTGAAAACGGCGCGAGAGGTTTGGCTTTCGGTTCAGGTTTGGCGGCAATTGATTGTGTCCTTAAATTATTAAATCCAGGTGATGAAGTCATTGCGGTAGACGATCTTTATGGTGGTTCTTACAGGATGTTCACCAGGTTATTCGAAAAATACCAGCTGAAATTTACGTTCATCGGTTTTGATAATGTAGAGCAATTGGAAGGAGTTATCACTGACAAAACAAAACTGATCTGGCTAGAAACACCAACGAATCCATTAATGAAATTAGTGGACATCAAAATGGTAGCTGATACTGTAAAAGGAAAAGATATTTTGGTAGCGGTAGATAATACATTTGCAACACCTTATATTCAAAAACCTTTGGGTCTGGGCGCGGACATTGTGATGCATTCTGCAACCAAATATTTGGGTGGGCATTCTGATGTGATTGCTGGAGCATTGATAGCAAAAGATGCAGAATTGGGAGAAAAACTACATTTCATCCAGTTTGCGAGCGGTGGAATCTTGGGTCCTCACGATTCTTATTTGGTTTTGAGAGGCATCAAAACTTTGGCGCTTAGAATGCAAAGACATTCTGACAACGGCTTCGAAGTGGCAAAATATTTGGAAACGCATTCTTTGGTTGACAAAATATACTATCCAGGATTGTCTTCTCATCCACAATATGATTTGGCAACACGTCAAATGACCGAGTTCGGTGGAATGGTTTCTTTCACTTTCAAATCTGGAAAGAAAGAAGATGCAGTGAAATTCTTGGAAAACATTAAAGTTTTCACTTTGGCAGAATCTTTGGGTGGCGTAGAATCATTGGCTAACCTTCCAGCTTTGATGACACACGCATCAATCCCGGAAGATAAAAGAGCTGTTCTTGGAATCACCGATGACTTGGTAAGATTGAGTGTCGGAATTGAAGATGCAGAAGATCTGATTGCTGATTTGGAACAAGCATTTAACTCGATTAATTAAATCGTAAAATTGTTGATTGGTAAAATCGTTTTAAAGTTTTAATCAAGTTAACGATTTAAAAGTTTAACGATTCAACAAATTTACAAATCAACATTTTAACCATAAAAAAGATGACTTTTCGAGACGCCACTTTAGATGACCTTCCAAAGATCGTAGAGATCTACAATTCTACGGTGGCGTCGCGATTGGTTACTGCCGATCTGGAGCCAGTTTCTGTTGAGAGCAAAATTGATTGGTTTAATGAACATCATCCAGCAACACGTCCGCTTTGGATCGTGGAAGATGCTCAGAAAAACACGATTGGCTGGGTCAGTTTTCAGGATTTTTACGGACGACCGGCTTATCATAAAACGGCGGAAATCAGTATTTATATTGATGAAAATTTCCGAGGCAAAGGTTATGGTCAACAAATTTTAAAGTTATCCAAAGAAAAATGTCCTAGTTTAGGCATCGAAAATCTTCTCGCATTTATCTTCGCTCATAATTTGCCAAGTTTGACCTTATTTGAAAAATTCGGTTTCGAACTTTGGGCAAACCTCAAAAATATCGCTGAACTCGACGGCGAAAAGCAAAGTCTTATCATCTTAGGTAAAACCATCAAAGACTAAATTTATATATGGAAAACTACACGTATTGTCTGTACTGGATCATTTCCATATTAGCTATCTTCTCTGTTTTGATTCCTTCAGTCAAAAATACTTTTTGGACGTTTAGGATCTTCGATTATCCTCGTTTTCAGAAGTTTGTCATCTTGTTGGTTCTCATTGTTTTATGGAAATTCGCTATTCATGAACCGACGGATTACGATAAAATCCTTCTGGTGTCAGAAATTGTAGTTGCGCTTTACCTATTCTATATCATTATTCCTTACACGAGATTTGGAAAGACGATGATCGATAAAATTCTGCCAGAACCTAATGAGACAACGCTCGATATTTTGGTTTGTAATGTTTATCAACACAACCGCAATTACCAAAAACTGATCGACCTGATCAAAGAAAATGACCCTTCCGTTTTGTTCTTTCTTGAGACCGATGAAGAATGGAAAAAGGCCTTGGAAGTGGTTACAAAAGCTTATCAATACAAAATCGAGGTTCCGCTCGCAAACACTTATGGCTTATTGTTTTACAGTCATTTTCCGGTTAAAAATTATGAGATCAATTATTTGATCGATGATGATATTCCGTCCATTGTTGCCGATCTGGAATATAATAATAACATCGTCCGATTGTACGGAATCCATCCAACGCCGCCTGTTCCTCAGGAAAATCCTGAAAGTACGGAACGTGATGCAGAAATTCTATTAGTAGGCAAAAAAGCTGAAGAATATGGGAAACCAGCCATTGTTTTTGGTGACCTGAACGATGTCGCCTGGTCACAAACTACCAAATTATTCCTCAAATCCAGCGGTATGTTGGATCCCCGACGAGGCAGAGGAATGTTCAATACCTTTCACGCCAAATACTGGTTTCTGCGTTGGCCTCTAGACCATTTTTTTGTGAGTCCACATTTCCGACTGGTGGATATGAATGTCACAAAGTCCGTAGATTCTGACCATTTTCCGATTTGGATATCGCTTGTCATTAGAAATGAAGATACGGAAGGTCAACTGGAAATTACTGATGAAGAAGAAGAGGAAGTGATTGAAAAAATAGAGGAAGGTATAGAAAAAGGTGATGCCAATTAAATTTTGTATCTTGAAAACTAAATTTATTAATCATGAAAAAGATCATTTTTAGCTTCGTACTTTCCTTCGCTTTTATTTTAAATTCAGCGCAGACAACCGCTCCGAAGCCAATTGTCATTGTTCAGAATGTGGTGATGGGAAATCTGACCTTGAATAGTTTGGATCCAAATAAGATCGAACAGGTTCAGGTTTACAAAACACCTTCTACCGAAACTGCGAAATTTGATGATCTGATAAAAAATGGTTTGATCAACATCACGCTCAAAGAAAAGATGACCATCGAAAGTCTGACGATTGCAGAAGCGAAGAAACGATTCAAATTACCTTCAACTGCATTGGTTTTCCTTAATGATATCGAAGTTCACGATGGGAATATTCTGATTGCCGAAGATCTTTTGAAAACTTCCAGCGTGATCAATCCTGACAAAAAAACGAACAATTTCAGCGCAGCCGTTTTAAAGATAAAAACTGATTAAAGTTGTTTTTCCCTTTCTGAATCTCTATTTTTGCTGAAATCGATATTTCAAAAATATGTTTTTTACCAAGGCAAAATTATTTTTCAGTTCAGCTTTTCTAATTTCAATTTCATCCACATTTTCCGCGCAAAACAGAATCAGCGATCATAATAACATTGGTTGGTACGCTTACAACGGAACTTTCAAACTCGATTCCAGATTTTCCATTCACACAGAATATCAGTGGCGAAGAAATGATTATATCACCACTTGGCAACAAAGTCTTTTGCGGTTAGGACTCAATTATCAGGTGAATCCAAATTTGCAATTACGAGTAGGTTACGCTTGGGCAGAGACTTTTCCGTACGGCGAAATCCCAATCAACGGAATGGGAAAAGATTTCACAGAACACAGGATCTATGAGATGGCAACTGTCACAGATAAAATTGGAAAAATCGATATGTCACACCGTTTTATGCTGGAGCAGCGTTGGGTCGGGCGATATTCCAATGCTAACTTGACTTCTGAAGATCAATATCCATTTATGAATAGGGCGCGATATATGATCCGTCTTCAAATGCCTTTGAAAGGAAATTCTATTGCGGACAAAACGCCTTACGTTGCTGTTTATGACGAATTGATGATCGGATTCGGTAAAAATGTCGGGGAAAATATCTTTGACCAAAACCGAATCGGAATTTTATTGGGTTACAAATTCAATAATTTGGTAAGAGTAGAAGGCGGTTATTTGAATCAAATCGTACAATTGGGAAGGGAAGTGGAAGGCAAAAATGTATTCCAGTATAACAATGGATTTATCGTTAGTGCGAATTTCAATTTTGATTTTTCTAAGAAAACGGATTAACCACAAATCGAAGATTCGACGAAGTCAAAAGGCACAAAAGTTTTTTGATTGAAAAGGTTTCGACTCCGCCCAACCTGACATTGTGAATATTTGGTAAATTAGAATTCGAGTTGTCATCCTGAGCGGAGTCAAAGGATTTTTTGTTTAAGAATAAATCTACTTTTGTGACTTTTGTGGTTCAAAAATTCTTTAATTTCGCAAAATGAAAATCGCATTCCTAGGACCCGAAGCTTCTTTTACGCAGTTGACCGCAACACAGTTATTCCCAAATGACGAATTGATCCCAAAATCAAACATCTTGGACTGCTTCCTGGCGATTCAAAACAATGAAGTGGACAAAGCGGTGGTTCCATTGGAAAACTCGATTGAAGGAACGGTTTCTATGACCTTGGATTATCTTTATCAAACGCCCGAGATCAAAATCGAGGCTGAAGCGGTGATGCCGATTGCACATCATCTGATGATCCATCCAGGTCAGGAAAATCAAGATTCTATTGAGAAGATCTATTCTCATCCGCAGGCTTTAGCGCAGAGTTTTCATTCACTCAATAAAAATTATCCCGACGTTCCGAAACAGGAATTTGCTTCCACTGCTGCGGCGGCAAAACGGGTTTCCGAAAATCCAGAAAGAAAAATTGCGGCTGTTGCGAATAAATTTGCTGCCGAATTGTACGGTTTGAAGATCCTTAATGAGAACGTCCATGACGTGGAGGAGAATCACACCAGATTTATCATAATTTCCAAAACCGAGAATTCTTACGAGAATCATCTGGAAAATATCGGAAAGAAAACTGCGATGCTGATCACTTTACCGCAAGATCACGCTGGAGGATTGCATCAGGTTTTGTCGGTTTTTGCGTGGCGAAATATGAACCTTAGCAAAATCGAATCACGTACTTTGAAGACCAAATTGGGAAATTATTTCTTCTTCGTGACCGTTGTTGGCGGTTGGGACAATGTGCTCTACATTAATTCTGTGGACGAACTGAAAGCGATCGGCGCTGATGTGAAGTTTTTGGGGAATTACAAGGAATATTTGTTGGAAGGATAATCGATCATAACATCGGAATCTCTCTTTGAATATTTTCTCTCGCCATCTTTTCATATTTCTCTTTGAAGTGATCTGTTTTGAAAATCTCATCAAACTCCAGGAAGTGAGTTAGAACTTTTTTTCGTCCAGGATTATAGAGAAAATCTGGATATATAGAATATTCCTTTCTGATTTGTTGAATGTAATTGTCATAAACTTTCCAATCTTTTCCAAGAATGGCTAAGTCGGCATCGAGTAGAAAATTGGTGTCAGAATCATCACTTCTTTTATGAGATTTTGTCGCGAGAATTTGATTGTAGATTTTTGTTATTCTCTCATTGGAAATATTAAGTTTATCCAATCTTGTTTTTGCAACTTCTGCACTTTTTTCTTCGTTATCTTTAGAAGTTGCTTTATAAATGATGTCGTGATAAAAAACTGAGAACAACATAATATCATAATCTGAAATTTCATCTTTCACATTTTCCAATTCCAAGATCATGTTCTCAAGATGATTTAGATTGTGGTATTTTCTGCTTTTTTGAGAATATGATTTTTCAATTTCTTGCCAATAATCAGTTTTTAAAATTTCATCATTGGAATATTTTGAGATTAAATCAGAAAATATATAGTTTGAATTAATTGACATTACTTAAGAATTAAAAATCTAAAAATAATAAATATTCTGAATCTGAATTTTTATAAGTAGGAGAATAAACTATAATATTTTTCTTTATTAATGCCAACATTTTCTTTTCATTAAGTCCAATTTTTTTAATGGATTGTATTTCGATAATATTATTTTCACTATCAGTTTTGACTTTATAAACTCCAAATTTGTTTTTTATTTTTTTTCCAAAAATAATTTCAAACTCATTTGTTGTCATTTTTTTTATATGATCCCAATTCTCGGATTCATCATCGTAGTCTATAAATTTTAAATCTTTGAACAGGCTTTTGTTTTTCTCTAAATAATTGAATTGTTTGCTGTATTTATTGACTTCATTTAGACTGTTATCATAAATTTTATACATACTGCTACAAAGAGACACAACATAGTCTCCATTTTGATTTTTACTCGTGAGAAGAAGATATTTTTCTCCAGCTTTGACAAGCTTTTCACAACTTCCGGAACGAGCATTATTAGTGCTGCCAAAAATTATTAATTCTTCAAATTTGTTTCCTTTGTATAATTTGTCGAAATTTATTTTAGCTCTATAAATTCTTGATCCAAATATTTTTTCTTGCAGCTCTTCATTTCCATAAGTAGATTCTACGGTAATTATTGCAACAATGTCGGCTTCAAAATAATCCTGCGCAATGACATCTTTTTTGCACTTACAAGCTGAAAGTTTAAATGATAAGAAAATTAATAACAGCAATAATTTAATCTTCATTAGTATTTATGCTTTTCTTATTAATAAAAAAATAAACCGGCAACCCAAGCAAAATCAATCCCAATCCTGGCAACGTATAATCTGGTTTATAGATCAAAAGCAGAATACAAAACGCCGTTCCAATCAAAAGGTAAAGCACAGGCGTGAAAGGATAAAGAAAAGTTTTGTAACCTCTTTCCATTTCAGGTTTTTTAATTCTTAGGTAGATCACACCGAAAACAGTCAGCATATAAAACAGAACGATCACGAAGGAAACCATATCCAAAAGATTTCCGTATTGTCCGCTCAGACAAAGCAAACTTGCCCAGATTCCCTGCATCCAAAGTGATTTTTCCGGAACGCCATTTTTGTTGTTTTCAACCGCAGATCTCAGGAACAAACCATCTTTTGCCATGGTTTGGAAAACCCTTGCACCAGCCAAAACAATTCCGTTCACACAACCAAAAGTCGAGATCATTACAAGAACTGCAATGATAATCGTTCCTGCATTTCCAAACATTTTCTCCGCTGCGGAAACCGCAACTCTGTCATTCGCTGCAAAAGCGATAGAATCTCTGTCAAGCGCGTTCAGGTAAACAAAATTTACCAAAAGATAAAGAATCATCACAGCAGAAGTTCCCAAGATCATCGCTTTCACAACATTCTTTTTAGGATTTTCGATTTCTCCTGAAATGAAAGTCACATTTTCCCAAGCCACAGAACTGAAAACCGAACCAACCATCGCTGCAGCAATTCCGCCAAGGATTGTGGCACCGGAAATTACCGTCCATTCTGTGTTTTTCAGGTTTTGGAACGCTTCCCAGCCGAAACTCATATTGGAACTCCAATTGGATTTATCAATCAAAATAAAACCTAAAACAATCAATCCAAGAAGTGCGATAATTTTTGAAGAAGTAAAAACATTCTGCAAGATTTTCCCGAATTGAACACCTTTCGTATTCACAAAAGTCAGGAAAAGAATTACGACAATCGCTAAAATTTGAATCCATGTAATTTGAAATTCGCCACTTTTAAAAATTGGTGCTGCGTCATTCAAGGAAGGAACAAGATAAGCTGTAAACTTCCCGAAAGCCACAGCTACAGCTGCAATCGTTCCGGTTTGGATCACCGTAAACATGCCCCAACCGTAGAGAAATCCCATAGGTTTTCCAAAGATCTCCGTAATGTAAGTGTATTGTCCACCCGCTTTTGGGAACATTGCCGAAAGTTCGCCGTAGCTGATCGCAGCTGCAACGGTCATCACAGTTGTGATCAGCCAGACCACGATCAGCCAGTAGCCGGAACCGAGATTCCGCATGATGTCGGCGCTCACGATAAAAATCCCGCTCCCGATCATGGATCCCATCACGATCATCACTGCGTCCCAAAGTTTGAGTTTCTTTTCCATAGTTTTTTATTCTTCATCAAATATAAAAACATCTTTGGTATTTTGATGACGGCGAACGAATTAAAAGTTTTTATAATAGTTTAACGATATTAATTTATTTATAACAATTGTCTAAAAAGAAGATTTACCAATAATTTTTATCAATAATATGGATGAAAATATTATTTTTGATAGAAATAGCAAACAAATGAAAAGTTACTTATCACATATTCTATTTTTTAATTTTTTTTGTTACTAATATAAAAGCATGAGATTTAAGAGAAAAAGTAATTTTGAATGGCTTGAATTTCAAAAATTAAGAAAATGCCCAAATGGATAGCAGTGATTCAAGCTTATCAATTAACGGGAATTGTTTTCATTCCGCTGTCATTGTAAGGTTAAAAAGAAAAGAGATATTCGATAAAACTATAACTAAAAAAATATTAAAATGATCATTACTGCAACTGTATTCTACATTTCACTGGCTGTTTTGGCCGCTGTTATCTATGGTGTATGTCTTTTTATCGAAAACAAGTATGATAAGGAAGATTTCAAACGCAAATCGTTTTTGGTCATCTTGCCGCTTGGAATCCTGATCTATATGTTCTGCCCGAAAATTTACATCATCCAAAATTGTACTACCAGCGAGGAAAAAGTGATGGTTTTTCCAACTCAAGGATTTACATATGGTAATGGGAAGTGCTACGTTATCAATCAATCGACAGAAGTCTTGGGAATTGTGACTTACGTTTACGGGAATCCGCCGGAAGAGAAAGTAAAGGAAAAATCTATCAATGTCGAGATCTTGCCAAAAGCTACGCAAATGATCCCGAAAGGTGTGATCTCTTATTTACTAGAACCTGCGCCAACTACAGTACGAACAAAGTCGGATTATGAGTTCCATCACAGGTTGTTTTGCGTGTCTCAGGAAGACGCGGGAACGGATGGTCAAGAAGGAGATTACAGCACAGAATAAAATTTTGAAACATAAACAATGACAAAATTTCAATCTGTGAACGATGGAAAAGCTTACGAAATATATCCTTTACGAGGCTATATTTCTATTCTGGTCTATCTTCTGCTATTTCTTCTGATAGCGCTAGTTCCTATTCTTTATTTTATCTCAGATGATTTCATCATTGAAGAAGTTTTGAAGCTCGTGTTTTATTCTTTGCTTATCAATCTGATCATCTTTTTTCCAGTTGGTCTTATTTTGTATCATTATTCATACCATTTCGATTGGGCAGAAAAGAAGGTCTATAAAAAGATATTCTTTTATAAAAAGATTAAAATGAAAGCTGAAGATATCGAGATTGAGAAAAACAGCTACAAGGTCATTGACAAAACCGACCGATTTTCAAACGTTATCAACTTGATATTCTTCGGCATAAAATTGAAAGGTAGCTCAGAGAAAGCTAACGAATTCATTGGTCTCATCAATGAAAAATGGCTCAATAAAATCCCTGAAACTAGAGATGAAAAAATCATTGGTCTTAATAATTTGGAATATTTTAAATCTATTGATGATAATGAATTTGAGTTGATCACAAGGAACAAGCTTCATATTGTATTGTTTCTTGTTTTCTGTATATTATTCATTTATCAGCTTTACAATTTGCAGTCAAAAAGTACTTCGGATATTGAGTTTATAGATTTCATAACAGGAATTCCGGCTTTTATTTTTCTAATCATTATTTCAACTCGAAAAATTTTCAATCTTAAAGAGAGAATGGTTTATACTAAATTTTTATGGGTCATTCCCTATGAAAAAATGAATCTTGACCTGTTTTATAATTTTGAGGTCACAAAACATCATACCAATGGTATCTACACTGGAACTTCACTCAATATGCTTTTCTCGAAGAAGTCCAATCCAAACAAGTACAGACATCTGACCATCGTTTCTGCCACCAAAAAAACAAAACCCTTTGAAGCTGTTATGACAGAGATCGGGTTTCTATTGTCGAAGATGAAGTGATCGTAAATTACTTTTTGCGTTGTATTGTTACACCTGTGATGGCGCCGTTTCCATCGTAGATCAATGCTTTTCCTTCACAATTTTTGTTGATTTGGGAAACAGTTTTGGATTGAACTTTTCCATTCGTCGTACTGATGAAAGTTTCTTTGCCGTCGACAATCGTGTTGGTGTTTTCAGAAATATAAGTTTCATCGGTAGAAACAACTTTCATTTTAGAAAAGCGGTTTTGCTCCTTGTTTTCGTATTCATAAAAATTGGTACTCAGTTTTTTTCCAGAAGAAAAGGATTCTTCCCGAATCACTCTTCCAAGATCATCGTAGAAGAAATGCTGTTGAGATGTTGGATTGTTTCTTTCGTCAAAACTTATTTTTTTTGAGATTTCGAATTTGTCGTTTAGAAGATATTCATCGCGAGATCGGCTGTTGTAGAATCTGGTAACAATGCGTTGCGGAAGATATTTGAATTGGGTTTCGTAGTCCTTTTTATGATTCAAATGAAAAACAATAGAATCTACCAAGCCTAGAGTATTGAAATGGTATTTCTGTCCGGAAATTTCTCCGTTTCTTTCATATTCACTGCTCATGATCTGCCCATTTTTGTAAGTCACAGAAGAGCTGTAACTTAGTTGTTTCTCAGCAAGGTCGATAAAAACTTGGGTTTCAATTGTCCCATCACAATTAATTGCGCTTAATCCGAAAACAGGAGGCGAAAAATTGCGTTTTAAATTTTTCAGAAGGCTTTGTGCGTATTTCTGATCTGGTTTGTAAGCAATCGACCAAATAGAATCTACTACAGATCTTGTAGCATTTTCTTGTTTGAGTATAGTTTTAGTTTGCTTTTTTGTATTCTTTAGATCATTTGATAAGTAGAGTTTCACCAGAGGCAGGTATTTTTCGATATCATATTCGATCATTGGTTTTTCTGAACCGTCAAAGAGGATCATTGCAGTTCTTTTCGTCATTTGGTTGACGTCTACAAACCATGTTTTTTTTCCTTTGGTAAATTTAAAGGTCTTTGCATTGGTTCTGCCAACTAACATCAGATCTGCTGCTGTGCCAAATAGACCATAGATGTGATCTGCTGTTCCTGTATGCTTTTTTACCAATTCTTCTTCGGCTTGGATATTTTCGTTTTCAACAAAAAAAGCAGCTTTGGAAGGTGACGTAATTCCGAAGTCTGATCTTTCACCTTCTTTCCAATTGCGGATAATTTTGGGAGAGCATGATATGCTTGTCAATAAAATGATAATCGTTGATATTAGGAAATTTTTAATCATCGTAGTTTATGTTTTTTCTAAATCAAATATATTCAATTATAACCAAATTTTCATTTTTCTATAACAAGTGATAAATAATCGGAGGTTTTTTATTAATATATTTACCAATGAAAACTAATAGCTGATAAAATGAAAATAGATTTGAAAAGAAAACTCGTTTTTACATTTTCCATTATTGTAGCCATATTTATGCTGATTGGATTTATTTTTTATACGAAACCACCAATAGTAATTACCGAGATGAAAGCGGTAAACGATCTTTCTGAAAAGATAAAGCCTGTGTTCTCTGAGACTTCGGACAGTGCTTTGGTTCTCATTCCTTACAAGATTACAATTTCCAACAACAGATTCCGAAGAATAAGTCTGTCCAAAGTGTTTTACAGATCCAATCATTCTGAATATCTGATTTCCTCCTCTTCTGCCAGTGGTAATGCGCTTTATTTTGATTCAGATGGAAAGCAACTGAATCAATATTTGATCAAGAGCAATTCTGAGGAAGGAGACAATGGGGAGATTTCTTTGATGACAAAGTGGAAAAAATGGAAAGAAGAAAATCGTGACATTATTTTTCCGTTCAGTTCAAAAAGTATTTATTTCTATAAGAGCACAATGCTTAAATACAAAACAGACCGCAACACATTTGCCGATCTAAGTGATGATTTTCAAGAAAGACAAATACGATCCATCTCAGAAGTTCCTATTGTAAGATTTTCTAAAAAAAAGATAGATTCTCTTTACCAAGCGGATAAAAACAAGAAAATTGCTTTTGTGTTGGCGACCAATAAAAAACATGGTTGGTTTGAGATCCATTATCAAATGAAAGACGGGACACAAAAATTCTACAATATGTATGATTCTATCCGTAAAATGAATCGTGAAGAGCTTCTTAAATTATTCAGTGGTGATCCAATCGAAGGTCTGTAATTTTTTGAAATTAAAAGAAGTTGAAAATGCAAATCTGTTTTTTTTAACTTAAAAATATTCGCTCACTTCCTATTTTGGATAAAACTAAAAGGAAATTTTTCTTTAAAATATTCTATAAAATTAAGATTCTATTAAGCATTCGATAATAGTTTGTTAGTTCACAGAGAAAAGCCTAATTTTGCAACTTCAATTTTACCACAATATGGAATTAGAATACGTAGAACATCTGAGCCCAATGCTGAAAGGCGACATCAAGAATTATCTGATCGATATCGACGGAACGATCACCGAAGATGTTCCTAATGAAGAACCAGAAAGAATGGTGACTTGCGAGCCTTTTCCGGATGCTTTGGAAACGATCAACAAATGGTATGACGAAGGTCACCAGATCTGTTTTTTCACTTCCAGAACAGAGGACCTGAGAGAGGTGACAGAAACTTGGTTGAACAAACACGGTTTCAAATACCACAGCGTTCTACTGGGAAAACCAAGAGGCGGAAACTACCACTGGATCGATAACCACCTTGTAAAAGCGACTAGATACAAAGGGAAATTCACAGATATGGTTGAAAGACAAGTGACCATAGAAGTTTTCCGTGACTAAAAATATTTCAAATCAAAAAATTCCCGCGTTCAATTCTCGGGAATTTTTGATTTGATGACAAAACCCGTAGCCCTGATAGCAGCGGCATCCTTTTTTGTTTCTGATAACTTCGATTTCGCTAAGTCACCGGAAACAAAAAAGATATAGCGGATAGCAGGAAATGGCTCCTAAAAAAATCAATAATGAACAGAAATGTTCTCCCTAAAAATATTAATTTAAAATGAAAGTACTTGCAAATGACGGATTGACGCAGTCTGGAATCAATGCGCTATTAGAAAACGGATTCGAGGTGATCACTGATAAAGTGGCTCAGGAAGATCTAATTACTTATATCAACGAAAATCAGGTGACGGTGCTGCTTGTAAGAAGTGCGACGAAAGTGACCAAAGAAATGGTGGATAACTGCCCAAGTATGCAGATCATCGGTAGAGGTGGCGTTGGGATGGACAACATCGAGGTGGCTTACGCGAGAGAAAAAGGAAAACACGTGATCAACACGCCGGCAGCTTCATCGGAATCTGTGGCGGAATTGGTTTTTGCACACCTTTTCTCAGGCTGCAGATTCTTGCAGGATGCGAACAGACAAATGCCAGTGAAAGGAAACACCGAGTTTGCAAAACTTAAGAAAAAATACGAAGCCGGAATCGAACTGAGAGGTAAAACCATCGGGATCGTAGGCATCGGAAGAATCGGACAAGAGGTTGCAAGAATCGCACTTGGACTGGGAATGAAAGTGATCGCTTCTGATACAAGAATTGGAAAAGCGAGCGTAAGAGTAGATTTTTACAACAGCCAATACATCAATGTGGAGATCGAGACTGAGCCATTGGAGCAATTGATCCAGCATTCAGATTTCATCACGCTTCACGTTCCTGCTCAGGATGGCCCGATCATTGGCGCTGCAGAGTTGAATAAAATGAAACCTGGCGCAGCTATCGTGAACTGTGCGAGAGGTGGTGTGATCGATGAAAATGCTTTGATCGAGGCTTTGGACTCTGGAAAATTAGCATTTGCAGGTCTTGATGTTTTCGAGAACGAGCCTACACCTTCCGATAAAATATTGAACCACCCGAAGATCTCTTTGACGCCTCACACAGGTGCTGCGACGGAGGAAGCTCAGGACAGAATCGGAACAGAGTTGGCGAATCAGATCGCAAGTATCCTTTTGGTTAAATAATTTAACTTAAACATAGATAAAATGCTCGTTTTTTAACGGGCATTTTTTATTTTCACCATTCAGATTAAAATTTTACTTTTGTTGGGATTTTATGGCAGCTTTTCCGCCTTCCGTTCCCAATCTTTTTTGCCAACGCTTGTACCCAAGCAAAAAAAGGATTTCCACTCAAGCCGGGCTGCAGTTTTCAACCTCGAAACAAACTATTGCCAGAGATTTGGCGTTCAACTATGAATAGAAAAGTACTTCTCATCTACACCGGCGGCACGATCGGGATGGAAAAAGATTACGAAACAGGAAGTCTGGTTCCATTTGATTTTTCCACGATCTTCAAGAGAATTCCGGAAATGAATCTCCTGGAATGTGAGGTTTCCGTCCATCCGTTCGAGAATCCCGTAGATTCTTCTGATATGGGTCCGCAGGAATGGCGAATGATCGCTGACTGGATCTACAAGAACTACGGCAATTTTGATGGCTTCCTGATCCTCCACGGAACAGATACAATGTCTTACACGGCATCAGCTCTCAGTTTTATGTTGAAGAATCTTGGGAAACCAGTCATTCTTACAGGATCACAACTACCAATTGGAGATTTACGAACCGATGCGAAGGAAAACCTTTTGACAAGTCTGTATTACGCCAGTCTTTATGAAAATGACGAAGCGGTCATCAAAGAAGTCGCGGTCTATTTCGAATATAAATTACTGCGCGGAAACCGAAGTCTGAAATATTCAGCGGAGTTCTTCGATGCTTACCAAAGTCCAAATTACCCGATCCTTGGTCAATCTGGCGTTCATCTGAATGTCGATAAGAATGTATTGTGGAAGCCAAAAGGCGAATTCGAACTCGATGATTATCTTAATGAAAATATCTTGTTTTGCAGGATCTTCCCTGGAATGAACTTCGAATCTTTGTTGGAGATCAAAACCGCTGAAGCTATTATCTTACAGGTTTTCGGTTCTGGAACCATATTTAACAATGAGAAAACTCAGAATGTTCTGCAGGAACTTAGGAATAGAGGCGTTGAGGTCGTCGTTATCAGTCAATGTATTTCGGGCGGAATTAGTTTTGGGAAATACAGCAACAGTAACATCTTCACAAAGATCGGTGCCATCAGTGGAAAAGATATGACCGCAGAGTCCGCCATCACAAAAGCAATGCATACTTTGAACAATCCAAAATACAAAAAGAGCTTTGCAGAGCTGTTTATCGAAAACATTTCGGGAGAAATTACAGAAGAGTTTTAATATTCTTTTGAGAATTCAGATATTTCATTATATTTGCAACCTCAAATAGAGAGGTGTCCGAGTGGTTGAAGGAGCTAGCCTGGAAAGCTAGTGTGCGGGTAACTGTACCGAGGGTTCGAATCCCTTCCTCTCTGCAAAACAAACCTCCGATAGAATTTCTATCGGAGGTTTTTGTTTATCATTACATTGTTTTTAACACAATTTTTAAGTGGGTAATGATAATGATCTGCAGTTTCAGTTTTGATATCTCTCTTCATTGAAATATTATGATTTTCGTAAAACGTTTTATATATCTATTCTTTGCCAGAATTTTCAAAACATTTCATAGATACGTTTGCCCTTGATATCAAAATATTCGTCGATGTGATTCCAGGCGTCCAACATTTTCTTTAAAAATCCAAAACTTGACAAAAGTCCAGCAATTGCAGGTGCTACATATTGACTGACACCAAGATAAAGCAATACCAACATACATACGATCATTCCTATATTGTAGATCAGAACATCTTTGAGTTTGAAAAATTGGGCGATGTTTCTTTGTGATAGATAAGGAATAAGAGATCCGGCATTGAGCATTACTAATATAAATGAAGAAAGGATCATTTTATCTGAAAATGAAAGCATCTCTGCGGAAGAACCTTTGTCGAAAATAAGTAGATTCATCGGAAATGCAACAAAAATAAACGCATATGCAAAAACTCTAAGCATAAAGATACTTAGTTGTCTTTTTCTATCCGGAGAGTTGGAATCATTGATATAAGAAAGTCTGAAATCGAGAAAAATAAGTAATAAAAACAGGCTTAGAATGAAGCCCCATATTCCGTACATGAAATTTCGGTCATATGAGATTCTAGACTCTGAAAAATACATTTCAAACTCTGCATGAGGACTGAAAGGTAAAATATTTTTTTCAAAATGATGCTGGAATACCCAATTTACAACAGGGTCAACAGAAAATAGTATTCCTATTGAGACGATCAAACATAAAATATTTATTACCGAGATGTTTTTCATATTATTCTATTTCTTTTTTATCGAGGCGATTGACATAGCCTTTATCAATTGACCATATTTTTTTGGTCGCCCTTTTTGGTTTGATACTCAAATTGTATCTGTAACCATTTATAAATCATTTATTGTTCGCAATATCTCCCAACATTTCCTCTCAAATCCTTCACATACAATCTTCTTGCGCCGTAATGTAAAGTTATGGTGTCAACGATTCCGATTAATGAATCTTTATTATTCCAAAAGATGCTGTCGTTTTTTACAGAGCAATATTTTTCGTTAAAAACAAAAACATCAGGAAGAAAAGCACCATTATCTCCGCAAAATTTCCAAGTGGTATTTTCCAAATTCTTTTTCTCTTTTTCTGAATTACAGCTTAGGGAAATGATTAGGATTAAAAATAGAATTAGTTTTTTCATTGGTTTTCGAATGTATATCAATTTAATTGATCTTCGCAAAATAATATTTGTAAGTTTTAAATTCATTTCCGTTTTCATCCAGACTAGATTTGTACATTTTAAAATAAATCTTGTCATCATTCTTCCAGCGGATTTCTTCTATAGATAAGCCATTATCTACAAAACAACTCGAATATTCTTTTAAAAAATGTTTTGAAGGCTGTGTTTTATCAATTTTCAAAACGGCGATACTCAATGTTTTAGATTCGTATTCCGGATTTTGAAAATATACCATAAACTTATTATTCATCGACATTTTTGGGAGAGAGACACTCCAATCTCCCAAAGAAATTATTTCGTAAACAAAATTGGTAGAGCGATGAATCAATGTCATTTCTGCAAATCCTAATCCTTCGGTAACAGAATTATTTTGCACAGCAAACAAATCCAAATTTTTATTGAATCCTAAATATTCGCTTCCATTGTGCTCATTGTCGCCGTATTCTTTGAATTTTAGTTTTTGCTTAGAGGTTTGAATATAAAAACAGTTGTTACTTTTTTCAATTTTATCCACAACAAAATCTTTGGTTTCCGCTTGCACATTAAATTCAGCTTCCGAGGTAGGATCTATCACGAATTTCGGAAGTTTCTCAAAAGTATCAACAAATCCAATCTCGATTTTATCCTTTACGGTATCAATCTCAGAATTGGTTTCATTGTTTTTTATGGATGTTTTCTCGGTAGTTTTTTCATTTTTCTTCTCGCAAGATTGCACTCCGAAGCCTAGTGAAATTATTATTAATAGGAGAGAGGTTAATATGTTTTTCATATTGATTTTTGTGCTTTTTTTTAATATTTGTTAATTTCCTCGTACCTAAAATGTGCTGTGATGGATTGGGGAAATTTCTTTTTTTAGCAAAATAAGTTCGTTTTCTTTGAGTTCGAAAATATGTTTTTCAGACCAATTCCAAGATGTTTCTTCACGCATATTAATTCCGCTTGCTTTGAAAGAAACGATGATTTTGTTGCCCGAAGTTTCTAAATTTATTTCATCAAAGGTTTCCTGAATCGTTGCTCCATCAGGTGTTGTTGGGCAATTTTCAAGTTCTTTCAAAATTTCGTTATCATTTCTAAACCAAAACCGAAGAAGACTCAAATGTTTTTGCGAGCATTGATAACCCAAATCTAATGCACCAAGGATTTTACATTTCATATTGCTTCTATTTTCATTTGCATCTCCGTCCCAACGGCATTCGTTTCCGATGAAAGTTGCAACATAAGCCAAGGCTACTTTTTCGTGTTCGGAAATTGTTTTTATATAATTTTCATTAAGTATAATATGGTTGATATTGGTTTTTAGATCCTTGTCATATTGAGTTTCACGCCATAAAAATTTTGTTTTTTTATCAGTAAGTTTAACAGGTTTTATTTTTTTTGCGGAAACCAAAAACTCCCGATAATCCAAGAAATCCGAATCTCCTGCAGCTCTCATGCTATCCATTTTCCACTTAATTTCTAGCTCATTTCCTCTGAAAAATTGCAGGTCTTCATGATTATAAATCAAATGAATCGTATCCTTGTTTTTTTTCACCAGAAATTGCCAATCGTCTGTATAATCTATAAACTGTATAAATTTCACGGTATCGGTATAGATTTTTCCAAGCTCAATATTTTCGTTAGGCCTTATCTTACTTTTGAATTTGCTGGGAATTTTTTCTACTTCTGTTTTTTTCTGGGTTGAATTTTCTTTTGTTGGATTTTCAGTTTTCTTCTCGCAAGATTGCACTCCGAAACCAATGGAAATCATTATTAATAGGAGAGATATAAATCTATTTTTCATTTGTTTAGTTTTAAATTTTTAGCAACCTCTTGTGTAACTCCAGAGATTGGGCTCTCCGTTGTCATCAATGATTTTTAGCCAGCCTTCAGTTTGGGATTCTATATTTTCTGCTTCTTCCAAATCGGTGTTGCAGGGATGCTCTTTGTATTTTGTGACTTTCACTTTGCACCATTGTCCGGAGATATTTTTTGTAAGTTTTATTTCAAATAAATCTCCTCGCACCGAGCCAATTATTTCACTTTTTGAGTTGGGTTCTTTTCGCAATCTCAATCCGGGTTCGTTGGCATAATAGCCTAAAACACCTTTGCTTTGCTCAATCATTTGGTCACGCCAGTTCACCGTCTTAAAACCGTTCTTTTCAATTTCAGCAACGCTGAGCCAATAGCTTTTTGAAGAATCAACAACCTTTACAAAGCCTTCGGCAGAGTCCGTATAATTGATGGCGAAAATTTCAGAACTGATCTCCCGAAAATTTTCTATTTTTACTTTTTTGTCGCCTGTAACCAAATAAATTTTATAAGGGACCTGGTTGTCTTCTTTGATGTTACCCATCCTTTTAAGAGTTCCAATGATTTTTCCTTTCGGGTTGTCATATACCGAAAAACCTTGTTCGGGCGAAAGAACGCAACAATATTTTTCCGAATATTTCAAACTGTCAATTTTGGGAACAATGATGCCTTGTTTGGTGGCTATTTTTTCGGTTTCAGTTTCAGTTTTACTTTGACACGAATGCATTGTAAAAGCGAAAAAAATTATCAATGATAGAAGGATATTAAATTGATTTCTCATTTTGCGTTTTTTACTTTTCAACTATTTTTACCTTAAAAAACTTTGTGTTCACACCAAAATTGCTGTCTTCTGTAAGAAATAAAGTTTTCTCATCCGCCCAAAATGAATCTCCGATGATGCAAAGCCAAATTTTTGTCAATTTTTCAAATTCTTCATCCAACTGAATGACTTTTACATACTCATTATTAATGCTTTTTTGAATAAAATAGGAAGAACATTGTTGTCCACCGAAATGCCCGTTTAACCGGAAATTTTCTTTAGGAGAAAAAACAAAAACATCAGGATTTCCCGTTTCTTCGGTTTCTTTTCCGTTTTTTAAATTAAAACTTACATCGCTTGCGTGACCGCCTTCGCAAAGCAATATATCTTCTTGTGGGTAATATGCAATGAAAAAAGAATAATCAAAATCTCCATTGTTTTCATATTTTTTTCCGTTTCTGAAATGTATTTTTTTAACACCTGGATTTGCGCCAAAGTCTTTGTTTTCATCAAATTCTACAATTCCTTTCAGAAGTTTTTTTGCTTCATTAATGTCTGTAATTTTTGCAATAATTTTCTTTTTCGGAGCTGTTTTTTTCTTCACAGAATAATATTGCAAAGAATCAATTTTTTCAACGGTAATGGAATATTGCAGCGTTTTTTCAAGCATCTCAACTGAAACTGTTATTGAATTTACGCTGTCTTCCGTTTTTTCAATTTCGGATTTGGGAATATTTTCTAATTCGTATTTCTTTTCTTTTTTACAAGATTGTAAACAGAAAACAAAGGAGATCATTAAAAAAAAGAGAGCAGGAGTGAGAGTGTTTTTCATCTTGTGTTTACTTTAGATATTCTTAAATGTTAATCTGTTAAAATGCCTGACCGTATCAATTTCGCTCCAAAATCAGTAAAAGATTGTTGTGCACTTTCTGTGAAAATTTTTTCGATGTATTCATCAGATTTTTTATTTCTGATAGTGTTGATATTGCCATAACTGAAAACGTAAGTCTCGTCAAATGTTTCGGTTATTTGCTCATCAATGTACATATCTACTTCGAATGTCACTTCAATTGACACTTGGTTAATTTGATTGATTTCTTTCACTTTGTAAGTCATCGCACAACCACTTCCGCAACTTATTACAAAACTTTGGTTTTGTATTTCGCTAATTTTTTTTTCAGAAATAGTGCTTTTTGTTTTTTTTGTTGTAATAGATTTTATACTGTCTTCTAATTTTTTATTTTCATACATTTCAAAATCTGCTCTTTTTGGTTCTCTTCCACGTTCCCAACCTGTGATGAAAATATAAGTCAAAACACTGAAAAACACGAATAAAACGGAAACAATGATAAGAATCTTTTTCATCAATGTCAATTTAGAAATGTTGGATAGAATGATTATCAACACGCATAAGACGATTAAAAATAGTATAAGTTGAAAAATTTATTTCTATTATTAGTTAATAACTTGTTTCAATGTTTTTTAGTTTCCAATTTCCTTTTTTATTTTTTTCAAATTGAATGTAAAAACTGTCGTTATCAATAATGTATTTTTCACCAGATTTTTCCGGATATACTTTTAAGATTAAGTTTTTTACTTCCTCGGAAATAAACTCGTTCTGAGAAAATTCTTCTTTTGAGATATTTTCATTGAAAGGAAAATCACAAAAATTCATTAATTCAGATTTATTATTCAAAGATTTTCTTAGTTGCTCATAAAACTCCGGGAAATCTTGATAATCATAATTCTCAGTCAAGTTTTGATGAATTACAGAACTATCTTTTTGAGCCGAGTTTGTTAACCCTGAATTGGAATTTTTCAGGGTTTTCTTCTCGCAAGATTGCAAACCAAACCCAAAAGAAATTAATAATAGAAAGGATATTTTATTTTTCATTTTTTTTAGCAGAAGAAATTAGTTTTGTACTTCCATCTTTAGAGATTTGTATGTGTTCTTCTTTCACAAATGCTGTCTTTTCTTCATCTGTGTCAAATTCCTTTACAAATAAGTCTCCTTCACGATTGAGATAACCAAGTCTCATTCCAACAGCAAATGGATAATTTTGGCATGAATAGATATTTACTTTCTCTTTAAATTTAGATTTTGAAAAAATAAGCAAATCAATTTCTTGGAATGTTGGAGGCCAATCATATTGCCCATTTTCGGTTTTATAGGATTTGATGTAAACAAAACTTATATCTTTATTTGAAATTGAATCTAAGATAAATAATGAATCAATTTTTTGATTTTTTTCAGTTAAAAAAGTGTTGTAAAATTTAGTCTTTATCAACCGACCTTTAACCGAATCAAAATAATCTAAATCATTTAGTTTTTCTTCGAAATAAACGGCTTCTTTGGTCATTGGTGGTGCTTCACTATCATTATAAGTTTGAGTATTCCAATAGTCAGGAAATTTCACATCAAGTATTTCTTTGCGTCCTATTTCAGTAAATTGAAATGTTTTTTTAGTTGAATTTGTAATACCAAGATTGGAATTTTTCGGGATTTTCTTCTCACAAGATTGCAATCCAAGCAAAATCATAAATAATAGGAGAGAAGTGGCTGTATTTTTCATTTCAGAAATTTTAAATTAAATAGCTTCATCACTAAGTCCAAAAAGAATGATGAAGAACAGGAAAATCGAAATAATAGGCACAAGAATAATGGTCAATATCTTTAACCAAGGTTTTTTATTCGATTTTAGGATAAGAAAAAGTCCCGATATAAGGAAAAATCCGAAAATCCAATAATTAAGAATAACATAGAAACTGATGCTTGCTAAAGCTAAAGAAAGTGTTCCGAGAGAATAATAGATATTGTTTTTGTTCATTTTGCGTGTTTTCTAATTAAAATTTTTATTCGTTTTTGATGATTACTTTGAAATTTTTATAGTTTGGATATAGCTTTTTATCAATTTCCAAGGCCATATTGGTTCTGGAATGTTTTCCTGCTGTTGCACAGGGAAAATTGGGTTCGTGCCAAATAATAAATAAGGAATCGCTGATTATTTTGGCTTCCATTTCGGTTGTTTCTGCTACAAAACAGCCACCACCAATCACGAAAATATATTTTGCTTTGTGTTTATAAAAGGCGTCCAACTTATCAGTAGTAGCCTTGTTTTCAAGCTGAGTAAAATTCTCAACATTTTTTAAGACCTGGAGCTCGTCATTTGCATTTTCTAACCATTTGTTTTGGTCTTCATCACTGAAAAAAAATTCTTCAAATAATATGCCCTCTGTTTTTGGTGCATTGCGTTGTGTAAGCAAGGATACAGCAGGTAAAATTGCAATTATAATCGGAACTGCGATTATTGTAATCGCTTTTGTCGCCGTTCTTTTGCCGGATTTTAGGATGAGAAAAATGCCTGCTAAAACCACTAATGAAAATAGCCAAAAATATGGAAATGACATAAAAAATACGATGTAAAGTATGATGCATCCTAAGGTTTGAGTAAGTATTCCCAGGTAGTAATAAAGATTGCTTTTGTTCATTATGTGTTTTATTTCAATGAATAATTTTTATAGTTTAGAAATAGCTTTTTACCAATTTTTCAAAGCCATATTATTTTTTTGCTTCCAATTCTGTCGGTTCTACCGTAAAACAAGCAACACCAATCAAGAAAATATATTTTGCTTGTAAAATGCGTTCAACTTTAATAAGTAAAATCAAATGGCGTAAAATCTTTTAGCTTGGGTAGTTCTTGCATTTTTTGTTTCGTTTTTGTGTACTTTAATATCTTGACTGTTTGATAATCGGTGTGTTTATCGACCTTTTCGCCTGTTGATAAATTGTAATCTGTATGTTCGATGTATCCTGCGCTTGCATTGGTGTACGTATATCCAATCAACTCGAATTCTCTGTTTTGAAACCTGAATTTATGAATCATACTTCCTCTAATCATGCCGTTTCTAAAGATTAAAATTCCGTTTTTTATTTGCAAATTTTCCAGTATCAATTCGGTTCGTTGGTCACCATAAGGATATTTTTCCATCACCGCTTTTGTCGAGGTGAGTACGGTTTCGTATTTTCCATTTTTATTTTGAAAGAATATTTCCAGCAAATAGGGATGGTGTTTATCGGTATTATCTTCTTTCACGACTACCAGATCCGGAATATTATCTTTATTCAAATCTCCAGAAATTTTATAGACAATTGTATTGTAATTGCTCTTTTTTTCCTGAGAAAAAGCAAAATTTATCGTGAAAATTAATGCCAAAGTAAGAAGAAGTTTGTGTTTGATGTTTTTCATTTTGAATCTTTGTCTGTTACAGTTTCTTTAGTTTTTCAATAATTTCGAAGTTTCTTCATCATCATAATCTCCGTGTAGCAAACTATTTTCATTTAGCGTAAAACTTAATGTCTCGAAAGTAGGATATGTACTTGTGGCTCGGTATTTTCCTGGCGCTAATTTTTCTCTTTTTTTGGTGCGCATGTAAGCTAATCCATCAGTATTGGCAATGCGTTTATCTAAATCTTCAATAGCTATTTGTGTATAAGAATTTTTCGGTTCTGGTGGCAACGGAGGAGGTAAGTTTGATACATAATCATCAACAACCGAGGTCACAACCTCTCTCTTTCTGTCTCTAATCAATTTGTCACCCAGTTTTTTCTGAAAATAATTTGACATATCATCAAGCCGTTTGCCAACGTTATTGGATACAGGTCCATACACCATAATTAAGTAGTTTTCTAATGTTAATAAAATAACACTTTCGCTTTGTTTGTCTGTTTTTGGCAGAATTTTTTCCATTTCATCAACCAAATCGAACTGAGCAACCTCAAAACCACAACTCGTTTTTTCTTCTTCTTCTTCTAAATCTTTATAAATTTCGAAATAAACGGCTTTCACATTTTTAATTTTCCCACCCATTAAAAAGCCTTTGGTTTTTGAAGCATCAGAAATTAAACCCGGATTTTTGTGAATATCATATTTAGTTTGCAATTCCTGTGGAATTTCTGCGATTTTCATCCCTTCGAAAAGCGAAGCGTCGCCATGAAAACTTTTCGGGAATTTTATTTCTTGGGCTTGGATGTTATAACTCATTGCCAAAAAGACAATTATAAATATTTTGTTGAAGGTGTTTTTCCTCACTTGGTTTTCAGTTTTTTTTTCAATTTTTTGTCCTAATTCTTAATTTTTACACTTAGTTTTCATCGTTTCATTTTTTTTAATTTATTGTGAAACAATTTCCGATTTGTATTTTTTATACATCGCAGTAGGATTGGCTAAAATTTAAAAATGTGATTATATATTTCCCATTGTGTTTAGCAATTCCGAAAACGATATCGCCCTCTTTTTCTGCGAGATGTACCAGTTTGCTGATTTTTTCCATCTGTTTTATTTTAGCGATTTCATCTTTTGTGAATGAGATGTCATATTCGTTATTAAGCGGATTTTCCACGATATATGTGAAAATGGTGATTTTTTCATTATCAATAAACAAACCTTCTTTGCTCCATTTATATGTTTCACAATCATAGGTTGGTGGATTTTCATAGATGGGTTTGTAGCGCTGTATTGACTCGTCGCCGAACTTATGGTAAGAAATGTGAGCGTTATCAAAACTAATTTTGTCCATCGTTACAAAATTCAATAAAGTTCCCGGACCAGGAATAAGATAAAACCCCACGTTTGCGTCTATATATGAATTGAGCGTTTTTTCGTCCTTTGTTTTGAAGGCATTTATAACTTTGAAAATTTCATTTTCCAGTTCAAGTTTTGTATTTTCATTTTCGTTTTTTGGAAGTTTCGGAAGTTTCGGAAGTCTTTTTTCGGGGACAATTATTTCCGATTGTTTATTAATTGATTCTTCCTTTTTCTCATTTTGACAACTTAAAAACGCTGTTAAAACGAATAATGACAAAAATAATCGCATCATTTTATTCTTTATTTATTTCCCAATCTTTCAACACTTATCACTTATAAAATTCATATTTTACCAAAATTGCTGGAGAATCTTCATCATTTGTAAAATATTGAAAGGTTTTTAGAATACCTTTTTCTATTTTGTACTTTAATTTTGAAGATTTGCGTTCATTTTCGGATTTTACTACTATTTCGCCGTTTTCATTCATTGTAGATACAGTAGTATTTGTCATTTCAAACGACGGGTTCTTAAAATGATAAGTAATGGTCAATGGCAATTGATACTGGTTGTTGCTGTAGCAAGTTGTAGATTCGTCGGGAGAATCTGTGCGTGAAAAATATTCGCAAATTTGATTGTTTTCGGTTTTTATTTCCCAATGAACAGGACTTTTCAAATTCATCATTTCATATTGTTCTTTTTCAGTATAAAATTGCTTGGTTGACAAAAAAAGCTTCCCGAAAAGTTGAAAAGTTTTAAGAAATTGATTGTTTTTTAGCGAAATATTGTTTCCTTGAAACGCTAATTCTGCATAGGGTTTATCATTTTTTAAAACGCTTATTGGCAAATTGTTTTTATAAATAAATTTGTATATCTCGTTTTCATGGTCATTAAAACCAGTTAATTGTCCTGTAGTATTGAAGGTGAAGGTTGCTTTTTTCTCAGGAGAGATTTCTAAATGAATTGTTTTTACATTCGTAAAATCCATCAACTCAAAGGGAAGATTATGCTCCTTTAAAATTTCTTTCTGCAAAAATAGATTGATGTTGTTTTTTACATTTTCATCGGCAACAGTAGTTTTCATAAGGTTTTCTATCAATAAACTATCTTGCTTAAAATCTGAGTAATAGGAAGAAATTTTTCTATCGCCACGAATTTTTGAGATTTGTTCTGTCGCAAAAACCATTTTTTTGCTTTGCAGAATTTTATCAGTTGGCTTTCCGCTCCAGTATATAAAACCCTCGTGTTGCTCTTGGCGATTGAGAAAATTAACATTTTCCTTTGTGGAATTTTGTGCTTTGATTAATGTATTTCGGAAAACGTGATGATACGTTACTTCATTTTCCGGAAAATTTCGGTGGAGTTCTTCCCATTCTCGTTTTCCCAAATTTTTCAATGTGTAATATTCTTCATCAGACGAATTATTTTTATCGGGTTGTTCACGATATATTCTGCTTTCCCAACTACTCATTTGTTGAATGTCGTAGATTACTATATGCGGTTTCCCCGCTTCCAAAACTAGGGTGTCACAATTGGCACACATTTTTTCATTTTCATATTTTTTCTCTTCTGACGAGACCGACATCATCGGTGGTGGAGAATCCGTAATTGTTTTTGAAATTTCAGTGACGCTTTTTTTGGTAGGTTTTTTCTGCGCAGAAAGAGTTCCTGAAACAAAAAATAATGTTGTTAAGATTATAATTGATTTTTTCATTTGATTTTTTACTTAAATTAACCTGAGTTCGGTTTATGCGAAGTTTAAAAATAATTGACCGTCATTTACTTTTTTCAAGTTGAGTGACGGTTTTTTTGGAAAGAAGCAATAAGCGGTTAGCCCTCCCAAAATGTTCATCATAAAATTGTTCACGCTTCTATGTCTGGTGTGTTCTACCTGACAATGGTTCTTCAATTCATCATTTATTGTCTCAATGATGGCTC
>NZ_LSHB01000052.1 GCF_001643375.1 Chryseobacterium sp. FP211-J200 | reverse complement strand
AGATTGATAGTCAATACAATATACGAAATTTTCGTATTATGAGTAACCTTTTTTTTAATGCACTACGGGTTAACTTTATTCAAATTATAAATCATCAAGACAGCTTTTTTCGCTGTCTTTTTTTGTTTTGCTTCATGCAATATTCCTTAGCTTTGTTCATCAAAATTTAAAAATAATGAAGAGGATTTTAATTTATCTATTAGTAATGGTTTTCCAATTTGGATTTTCCCAAGAAGTTCCAAAAGTCCTGAAAACCAAATTTTCCAAAGAAGCTTTAGCTCAAAAATTACAGGATAAAGATGGGAAAGAAATTTCAATCAATCAAATTCTGAAGCAGCACAAAGGCAAAGTTGTCATTTTAGATTTCTGGGCTGGCTGGTGCAGAGATTGTCTCAAAGCATTTCCAAAAGCTAAAGAATTGGAGGAAAAAAATCCCAATGTCAACTTTGTTTTTCTTTCTCTGGAAAGGTCAAAAGATGGTTTTTTGAAGAGTCTTGAGAAGCACGAGATGACAGACAAAGAAAATTATTGGTTTTCATCTGGCTGGAAGAACGATTTTAATAATTACATCGACCTCAACTGGATCCCAAGATATATTGTCGTAGACCAAAGAGCCGATATCGCAAAATATTACGCCATCACACCCGATGATCCGGAAATTCAAAATACGATTGACAAGCTTTTAAAGTAAATTATGATTGTAAGAGAAGCTACAGAACAGGATTTGACGATCCTTTTAGAATTTGAACAGGGAATTGTTTCTGCAGAAAAACCATTTAACAGTACTTTTATTGATGGAGAAATCCATTATTATGATCTTCTCACTTTAATTCAGTCGGAAGATTCTACCATACTCATAGCGGAAGAAAATAATGAAATTGTGGCTTCTGGGTATTCAAAAATCAAGAAAACCGAAAATAGTTATTCCAATTTTGACACATATGCTTATTTGGGGTTTATGTATGTAAAACCTGAACACAGAGGAAAAGGTATCAACAAACTGATCCTTGATGAACTTATCAATTGGTCAAAAGATAAAGACATCTCAGAGATCAGGCTGGAAGTTTATGATCAAAATGAACCCGCTGTAAAGGCCTATAAAAAAGCAGGTTTTGAATCCTTAATTCTTACGATGAGATTGAAAACGTAATAATTCGATCAATAAAAATAATTGAATCCATATCTTTGTGATATGGATTTTCCTTTTCCGCAACGCAAAATAATTCACGTCGACATGGACGCTTTTTATGCTTCTGTAGAACAGCTCGATGACCCGAGCCTGCGTGGAAAAGCCATTGCTGTTGGCGGCGGACATCGCGGTGTGGTTGCGGCCGCAAGTTATGAAGCTCGAAAATTTGGAGTTCGTTCTGCGATGCCAAGTAAAACAGCGAGAGAACGATGTCCGCATCTCATTTTTGTAAAACCGAGATTTGCCAGATACAAAGAAATCTCCAGCAAGATCAGAAGCATCTTTCACGAATATACAGACCTCGTAGAACCACTTTCTTTGGATGAAGCTTACCTGGATGTTACAGAAAACAAAAAAGACATCGAGTCGGCGAATGACATTGCGAGAGAAATTAGAAAACGAATTTTTGAAGAAACGGGATTGACGGCTTCGGCGGGAATTTCCGTCAATAAGTTCTTGGCGAAAGTGGCTTCCGACATCAATAAGCCCAACGGGCAAAAAACCATTCATCCAACCAAAATCGATGAGTTTCTGGAAAATCTTCCGATTGAGAAATTCTACGGCGTTGGGAAAGTGACGGCGAACCGAATGCACACGTTGCACATCTTCAAAGGTTCTGACCTGAAGGCAAAATCTCTGGACGAATTGGAAAAACTCTTTGGCAAATCTGGAAGATATTATTATAACGTTGTCCGCGGCATCCACAATGGTGAAGTGAAACCGAATAGAATCCAAAAAAGTGTAGCCGTGGAAAGAACGTTTTGGGATGACATCAAGGAAGATGAAGAGATCGATCAAAAACTGAAATCATTAAGTCTTGAACTGGAAGAACGTCTCGGCAAAAAAGAGATCAAAGGAAAAACACTCACTTTAAAGATCAAATACCAAGATTTTACACTTTACACGAGAAGCAAAACGCAAGAATCATATTTCGAAAACGCCGAGAAGTTCTACAACACGGCGAAACAACTTTGGGAACTGCGACCATTTGACAAAGCGATTCGACTTCTTGGACTTTCTTTGTCCAACCTCAACACGGAAGAGAAAAAGCAGGTTTCTGTACAGCTGAAGATTCCTTTTGCCGAGTTTGATGATTGAGGTTTTGAATTAAAGTCAATACAGTTTTTTGGAAAATATCAACTGCGACAAATCTTGAACTTTTGAAAAATGCTCAACTTTGCGAAGCGCGCCCCGGCTTATCTCATCTTTTATATTTTCTATTTGAATCGATGAACCACTTCGTTAGGTTTGAGCGGAAATCCTTTTTTGTGGCTGGAAAAGCAAAGGCAAAAAGATTGGGAGCGGAAGACGGAAATAGGCTCCCAAATAATTTGTTTTGATGTAAATTGACTCTTTGTCTTGATTCTTCTGACTTATCTCCTCTTTCTTCCCCACTTTCCTTGGCTTGATATTTTCATAGAAACAAAAATCAAATCAAACAGTCTGAAAAAATCTACAATCTTATGAACGGAACGATGATACAGTTTTTCCATTGGTACACCGATGGCGAATCCTTCCTTTGGAAACATACAAAGGACCAGTCACAATATCTTGCCGACCTTGGCATCACTGCAGCATGGCTTCCGCCCGCATACAAAAGCACCAACGCCCTTTATTCTGTGGGCTATGACCCTTATGACATCTTTGACCTCGGGGAATTTGACCAAAAAGGAAATGTGGTGACGAAATACGGTTCGAAGGATGAATATATCGCAGCAGTAAAAGCACTGAAGGAAAAAAATATCCAAGTGATCGCCGACGTGGTTCTGAACCACAAAGCTGGAGGTGATGATCTGGAGAAATTCAAAGTGATAGAAGTGGACGAAGATGACCGTAACAAAGACATCTCCGATGTGATGGAAATCGAATCTTACACCAAATTTACTTTTCCCGGCAGAGGCGATACTTATTCTAATTTCAAATGGGATTTTACCTGTTTTACAGGCGTAGATTATGCGGAAGGAAAGGAAACAAGCATTTACAGAATCATTAATGACTTTGGTGATGGCTGGGACAACATCGTGGATGATGAAAAAGGGAACTACGACTATCTGATGTACAATGACATCGAGCACAGAAATCCGTTCGTTCGCGAAGAACTCAACCACTGGGGAAAATGGTACCATGACCAGACCGATTTTGACGGTGTGCGACTGGATGCCGTGAAACATATCTCACCCGATTTTTACAAAGAATGGTTGACACTACTCCGCTCCAATACTGGCAAGAACATCTTTGCTGTGGGAGAATATTGGGCACCTGGAGAACTGAAACTTCTGGAAGCTTACATCGCTGCTACAGAAGGTTGCATGAGCCTTTTCGATTCTTCCCTACAAAACAATCTTCATAATGCATCCAAAACACCCGATTACGACCTGAGACAGATCTTCAATGAGACATTGGTTTCTTCTCAGCCAGAAAAAGCAGTAACTGTGGTGGACAATCATGACACGCAACCGCTTCAGGCATTGGAAGCACCGGTAGAGACCTGGTTCAAACCATTGGCCTATGCCTTGATCCTGCTTAGAAAAGATGGCTATCCTTGCGTGTTCTACCCAGACCTCTATGGTGCGAGTTACAAGGACCACGGAGAAGACGGCATAGAGCACGAGATATTTCTTGACAAAGTAGATGCGATCGAAGAACTGATCAAAGCAAGAAAAGATTTTGCTTATGGTAATCAGAAAGATTATTTTGAAGATGCGCATTGCCTGGGCTGGGTGCGTGAAGGCGACGACGAGCATTCTGGCTGTGCAGTTGTCCTCAGTAATAAAGATGCTTACCACAAACCAATGGAAATCGGAAAACGATATGCTGGGAAAACCTTCTATGACTTCACGGGACATTTGGACAACAAAATTACCATTGATGAAAATGGATGGGCAGATTTTCCTTGTCCTGCGGGGAATGTGAGTGTCTGGGTGGCAGAATAAAATATTGAAATTAATATTATATTTGATTTAGAATTAAAATCCACTCAAACAAATGGAAAACTCCAACAAAACTCCAAAAGTAACAGGCATCGGCGGCATTTTCTTCATCACAGATGACCCAAAGCAAACCAGAGATTGGTATGAGAAAAACCTGGGAATTGATACGACCGAGTGGGGATCGACCTTTGAGTCGAGAAATATCAATGATCCTGATGAAGTGAATCAGTTGCAATGGAGTCCTTTCAAAAGCGGAAGCAGCTATTTTGAACCTTCCAAAAAGGAGTTCATGATCAATTACCGCGTTCAAAACATCGAAGAATTGGTGAAAAATCTAAGAGAAAATGATGTCACAATCCTTGATGAAATCGAAGAATCTGATTATGGGAAATTTGTTCACATCTTAGATTCGGATGGGAATAAATTGGAACTTTGGGAACCTTCTGAAAAATAAGTTCCAGTATAAATCCAATTTGAATTAGATAAAAAAAACCTCTTGAAATGATCTTCAAGAGGTTTGTATTTTCTATAGGTAAGATCGATCAATATCCCGTTCCAGCCTCTCCTTCACCAAGAAGTGCTTTTGCAGCAGAAGTTCCGATTCTTTGAATTCCTAATGTGATCATTTTTTCTGCATCGTCCGGAGTTTTCACGCCTCCTGCCGCTTTTACGGGAAGTTTGCCTGCGTTGTCCAGCATGATTTTTACGCCTTCAAAAGTTGCTCCGTTGGGTTTTCCGCCTTCGGTAATGTAAAATCCTGTGGAAGATTTCACGAAGATCTTTGCAAAGTCTTTCTCTTCGAAATTTTCTTGTGCCCATTTCCAGATGCTTGCTGTAAGATCAGCAATTTGAGAATCTGTAAGCGCCGCAATTTCTATGATCCATTTTACGGTCTTTCCGAAATGCAAACCTAATTTGGTTCCTTCAACGAATTCTTTTTCAACCAAATCTAAATCTCCGGACTTGAAAGCTTCATAATTGATGACATAATCCAACTCATCCACGCCGTCCGCAACTGCCTGGTTAGCTTCAGCCAATTTCGCTTCTAAAGAATAAGTTCCTTCGTGGAAACCTATAACTGTTCCTACCAAAACTTCGGAATTTTCAGCAGTGAGATAGTCTTTGATCAACTTGACATAATTCGGTCGGATCATGACTTCTTTGAAGTTGTAGGCAATAGCCTCGTCTGTCAATTCTCTTACTTTTTCAAAAGTCTGTTCCTCTGTAAGTCCAGATTGGGCTGGCGTTTTGAGATATGTTGAGTCTAAATATTGATTGATTTTCATATACAGAATTTATTTTCTTTTAATTATTAATATAACCACTTATCAACCAGAACCTTTAGTATCTGAACATAAGTAGTTTTCGCATTTACAAAAATAAAAAAAGGATACAAATAACTTGCATCCTTTTTTTTATTATATCAATTTTTCTTAAACTTTCAATTGTCTGCTGATACTCTGCTCCAAAGAAAGAATGGTCTCTGTTCTTGTAACACCTTTTAATTTTTGGATCTTGTTCAGGATCTCCATCAAGTGGTCGTTATCTTTACAAAGGACCTTTAGGAATATCGTGTAATTTCCAGTTGTGTAATGCGCTTCTACCACTTCATTTACCAAGTTCAGATTCTTGATAGCATCCTGATAGTGACTTGGCTGATCCAAGTACACACCAATGTATGAGACCACTTTGTAACCGATCTTTCTTGGATTCAGGAAAGAGATAGAATTCTCTATAACGCCAGCCTGTTCCAATTTTTTGATTCTTTGGTGAACCGCTGTCGTAGATATGCCAACATGCTTGGAAATGTGTGCAAGGGAAGTTTTTGCGTTATCCATCAACATATAGACAATCTCCTTATCAACTCCGTCTAAATGATAACCAGATTCAGATGCACTTTTCATAATTTATTATGGATTTTTTGATTTTTAAATATAATACAAAATATTTTAAATGAACGAAAAAATTTTGGTTTCGTTCAAAACAGACAGTACTATCAGAACAATTATTCGATTAAAATAATTGTTTATTGTTTCCTATTTGGTTGTAAAAATATAGAAAATAATATGAATCATAAAATTATAATGTGGTTTATTTTCCAAAATAATATAAAAATCACATAAATTAAATTTCATATAAAAGCGTTTTCGTTGTTAACATTTGGTTAAACTAAAGTTCAAATTTAAATTCCACAACACTTCGTCACCAAAAACAAAGCACTAACAATCAAATACTTAAATCCAACAACAAGGTTAGATCAAAAATAATTATCTCTCATCAAAAAATTAATATATTTAAAGCCTTAAATATAGACCAATGAAAAAATTTTACAACCTGATCGCAATTTTTATTGCGATCCTCAGTTTTGCGCAGTCGCAAAACGTGACGGCCTCTATCAGCCCGACCTCGTTCAACGAGGATGAACCAATCACCATTACTTTTAATGGCAGTAGTATCAACGAATCTACTTGGGGCGTGACCAACAACGCGCTCTATCTATGGGCATGGTCCTACGATCCCAATGACCTAAACAGTTTGGATTGCCCAACCAACGGTAGTTGGACAGCTTCCAACGAAGCTAACAAGTTGACTTACAACGCTGGTAATGACACTTACACGATGACGTTTGTCCCCAAGACTTTCTACAACAGAACAGGAATTGGCAGAATCGGTTTTCTACTAAAAACAAAAACAGGGAACGGACAATCTCAAGACATCTATTCTGAAGTAGGTAGATTTCAGTTTTCACTCAATTCACCAAGTAATGGTTCTGTCAACTTCATCACATCAGGAAGCAATTTCACTATCAATTACAGCACATCTTTGCCTGCAAATTATGTCGTAAAATCGAATGGAAGTACAATTTATACCGCCAATAACGTATCATCTATTACTACTTCCCCAAATATTACCGCAGATAATCAGATAGAAGTGACCGCAACCAACGTTGCATCCAACACAACTTTGACTTCCAAATTCACAATCTCTCCAACGCCAACGGTGCAAACAGCTGCAATCCCTTCCTACATGAGACAAGGAATCAGCTATGACCCGAACGACCCTACAAAAGTTGGATTAGCGCTGTACGCACCTTTCAAAAACTACGTGCATGTGATCGGAAGCTTCAACAACTGGCAAATCTCTTCTAACTATATTATGAAGAGAGATACAAGCAATGCCAATCTTTACTGGATAGAACTTACAGGATTGACACCTCAACAAGTTTACACTTTTCAATACAGAACAAGCGACGGCGTGAAAGTAGCTGACCCTTATTCTACTTTGGTCCTTTCGCAAGACGATGATCCTTTTATCTCTGCAAACACTTATCCTGGATTACCAGCTTATCCAGCAGGACAACAATATGATGTTTCTGTGATTCAAACTGCAAAACCTGCATACAACTGGACAGTCACTGACTTCCAAAAACCTGCAAAACAAAACCTTATCATTTATGAAGCTTTAGTAAGAGATTTTACAGAAGGTAAAAATTGGCAGGCAATGATCGATAAAATCCCTTACATCAAAGGTTTGAACGTGAATGCGATCGAACTAATGCCAGTAATGGAATTTGATGGAAATAACTCTTGGGGCTACAACCCAGGATTTCATTTGGCTTTGGACAAAGCTTATGGGACGCCAGAAAAATTCAAAGAATTCATTGACAAATGCCACCAAAATGGAATTGCTGTGATCCTAGATATTGCATTGAACCATGCTACAGGAAGATCTCCATTGGAAAGACTTTGGTCTACCAGTACAAACGGAGGTTATGGTGATGTTGCTGCCAACAACCCTTATTTCAATCAAGTTCCTAAGCATGCTTACAACGTTTTTTATGATTTTAACCATTCTAAAACAGAGACCAGATATTATGTGAACAGAGTTCTAGAACAATGGATCAAAGAATATAAGGTAGATGGATTCCGTTGGGACCTCACAAAAGGATTTACTCAGAATTGCACGGCTTCAGACGAAGGCTGTACTGGCTCTTATCAGCAGGACAGAGTGGATGTTTTGAAATTATATTCAGATTACCAATGGGCTCAGGACCCCACTTCTTACATCATCTTCGAACATTTAGGTGGAGATCAGGAAGAGCAGCAATGGGCAAACTATAAAGTCAATGAAGGAAAAGGTGTGATGATGTGGGACAATTTGGTTGGCCCGTACAATCAGAACACCATGGGCTATGACTCCGATAGCAACTTCAACCGGGTTGATTTTGAAAACCATGGTTTCAGCGAAAGAAGAAACATTACTTATGGTGAAAGTCATGACGAAGAACGATTGATGTTCAAAAACCTGGCTTACGGAAATGGTTCGGTAAAAACGCTTGCAACAGCATTGGAAAGACAAAAAGCGTATGGCGCTGTTTTCTTAACCGTTCCTGGTCCAAAAATGATCTGGCAGTTTGGTGAACTTGGATACGAATTCAGTATCAACCGTTGCGAGGACGGATCGATCAGCAATGATTGTAGATTATCTCCAAAACCAGTAGCTTTCACACTAGGTTATGATACAGATGCTGCTAGGAAATCAATTTACGACACTTGGTCAAAGATATTACAGATCAAATTATCAAGTCCGGTTTTTGACACCACCACTTTCAACGTTGAATCCGGAAATCTTTTACCTAGGACCCATATTTGGAAAGATGCTTTGGCCTCAAATACACTCAAAGATGTAGTAATAGTGGCGAACTTTACAACTTCTGCTCAGACAGTAACACCTAGTTTTCCTTACGCTACAACTTGGTATAACCTGATGGATAATTCTTCTATTTCTGGAAATTCAACAACGACTGTAAACTTACAGCCAGGAGAATTCCGGATCTATGGAAATCAAACCGCTTTGGCGACTGACGAAACTAAGATTGACACTAACAAAACATCACTTCAAATCGTTCAGAATCCAGCAACAGACGGCTTATTGAAAATCAGATACAACAAAGCGAAAAACGGACAGATCAACATCTATGACCTCAACGGAAAACTGGTAAGATCATTCGGACTGAAATCTGCAAAAGGAGACGAAACATTCTCTGTAAACGGAATCAGTACAGGAAATTACTTAGTTCAGTTAAAATCAGACGAAGGTTTGGCAGTTTCTAAACTGATCATCAAATAAGACAAAATATCTTTTATAAATTAAAATGAAATCGCCCCGATAATTCGGGGCGATTTTTATTTTTCAGAAAGTTCTTTCAGTTTTCCCAAGCCTTCCGAGAATGATTTGTTCATTTGCCAGGTCATCATCGGTTTCATTGGTTTGAAAAGCGTCTCGATCTCATAGTCGATTGTCCAAGTAACTTTAGTTCCAGAACCTTCCGTCGCAAGAAGCAGGTCAGAAGTCGCTCTATCATCCATTGGTTTGATAAAGTGCATACTTGTGGCCACTTTCTCATTAGGGACGATTGCCGTGATTTCCTGCTCACCTTCGCCCACATCATCATTCCCTTTCCAGCTGTAACCGTCACCAACTTCGCCAGCAGTTCCTTTGTATTTTACAACCAAATTCGGATCATATTTCATCCACGGATTCCAAGTGTTGAATGCTTTCATAGAATTCACATTCTGCCACACTTTTTCTTTCGGAGCATTGATGGTGATGGATTGTTCGTTATGACATTTGCTGTCCACAACCAACATCATAACGGCACAATAAGCAATGAAAATGGCCAAGATAACGCCAATGATTTTCAGAAATTTTTTCATAATAAGTATAGTTTAAGTTCAAAACAAATCTAAAAAGAATTTAAGTACAAAAACTTTTCCTAGGACAATATTTATTTGGGCGCCTTAATCCGTCTTCCGCTCCCAATCTTTTTTGCATAACGTTTTCGGTTAAGTTGAACTTGATGACAAGCAAAAAAGGATTTCCGCTCAAGCCGGGGCGCAATTTTGTCATACTTTCAACTTTAGGTACTAAATTTGTGATTTCAACAAAAAATAAGAAAAGGCTTCGACTACGCTCAGCCTGACAATTCGTATATAACAATTTTTATTAGCAATGTCACTCTGAGCGGAATCGAAGAGCCCTGAACAGTAAACCTTAAATCAAGAACAAAATAATGAATCCACTATTAGAAAAATTCAACACCAAATATACCTCATCACCTTTCAGCAACATCAAAGAAGAACATTATCTTCCCGCTTTTCAGGAATTGGTAAAAACCGCAGAAAAAGAAATCGACGAAATCACCAACAATCCAGAAACACCAACTTTCGAAAATACGATTGAAGCAATGGCATTTTCCGGCGAACAGTTGGACAGAGTTTCAAGCATTTTCTTCAATCTCAATTCAGCCGAAACCAATGACGAAATCCAGAAAATTGCGCAAGACGTTTCGCCACTTTTGACAGAATTCTCCTCCAAAATTTCTCAAAACGAAAAACTCTTCGAAAGAATCAAAAACGTTTACGACCAAAAAGACACTTTGTCATTAAACGAGGAACAAACAATGTTGCTCAACGAAACTTACAAAGGATTCGTAAGAAGCGGTGCATTACTGAACGAAGAAGACAAAAAGAAACTGGAGAAAATCAATATGGATTTGTCTATCAAATCACTCCAATTCGGACAAAATGCCTTGGCTTCAACCAATGCTTATTTCAAACATATTACAGACAAAGAAGAATTGAAAGGAATTCCGGAAGCGATTCTCGAGCAATACGAAGAAGATGCAAAGGAAAAAGGTTTGGAAGGCTACGTGATTACGCTTCAATATCCGAGTTATCTGCCAGCTCTGACTTACGCAGAAAACCGTGAATTGAGAAAAGAATTGGCTTTGGCAAACGGAAAAAAATCTTTCGATGGTGGCGAATTTGACAATCAGAACTTAATTAAAGAAATTGTAAAACTTCGTCAGGAAAAAGCCGAATTGTTAGGTTATAAAAATTACGCAGATTTCGTTCTTGAAGAAAGAATGGCAAAATCGCCAGAGAAAGTTTTTGAGTTCCTAAACGAACTTTTGGATAAAGCAAAACCTTTCGCCCAAAAAGAAATCGAGGAATTAAAATCGTTAGCAAAAGCTGACGGCATCGAAGAAATCCAAAGTTATGACCACGCTTTTTACGCTGAGAAATTAAGAAAGCAAAAATTCGACATTGATGATGAAGAGCTGAAACCTTATTTCCAACTGGAGAAAGTTCAGGAAGCTGTTTTTGGATTGGCAAAAAAATTATTTGGTTTAGAATTCAAGGAAATCAATGACGTTCAGAAATACCACGAAGATGTGAAAACCTACGAAATCACCGAAAACGGAAATGTAAAAGCCCTACTCTACGCAGATTATCATCCTAGAAAAGGAAAACGTGCCGGCGCCTGGATGACGAGCTACAAAAATCAGTATAAAAAAGACGGCGAAAATTCCCGTCCACATATTTCCGTCGTTTGCAACTTCACGAAACCAACGAAAGAAACGCCAAGCTTATTGACTTTCCAAGAAGTGACCACTTTGTTTCACGAGTTTGGACACGCACTTCACGGCGTTTTGGCAGACACGCAATATCCGAATTTGTCAGGAACTTCTGTGAAATGGGATTTTGTAGAATTGCCTTCTCAATTTTTGGAAAACTTCTGCTACGAACCAGAATTTCTGAAAACCTTCGCCAAACATTATCAAACTGGAGAAATCTTACCAGACGAAAAAATCGAGAAATTATCTCAAAGCAAATCCTTTATGGAAGGCTATCAAACAATGAGACAAGTTGGCCTAGGATTATTGGATATGGCGTTTCATTCCAGTGTGTCGGAACACGAAGTGACGGACGTCAAAGAATTTGAAAATCATTTCACAAAAGCGACACAAATCTACCCTTCAAATCCTGAAACGGCGACTGCACCAAGTTTCTCACATATATTCCAGGGTGGCTATTCGGCTGGTTATTATTCTTACAAATGGGCGGAAGTTTTGGATGCAGATGCGTTTCAATATTTCAAAGAAAATGGAATTTTCAATCCTGAAATTGCTTCGAAATATAAAATCCTTCTTTCTTCCGGCGGAACCAAAGACCCGATGGAATTGTTCAAGGCTTTCCGTGGAAGCGAGCCGAAAGTGGAGAGCTTGCTGAAGAGAGCTTTCGGATAATAAAATTTAATTTTGAGACCTGAATATTCAGGTCTCAAACTTTTTCTAACTTCTAACTTCTAACTTCTTAACTCTAATTTCTACCTTAATGACTTGTCCCTGCTGTTCCGGAAAATCCTACAACGACTGCTGTAAACCTTATCACACAAAAGAAAAATTCCCGCCGACTGCGGAAGCTTTGATGCGTTCTAGATTTTCAGCTTTTGCGATTCCGAATGGTGAATACTTGTGGGAAACTACGTCGCCTGGAAAACGGAAATTTCATAATAAGAAAAGTCTCCAGGAATGGGCCGAAATCAATGACTGGACGAAGTTGGAAATCGTTGATACGCCATCAATGAACAAAGTGGGATTCAAAGCGTTTTATATGGATGAAGATGGAAATCCGCAAGTTCATCACGAGTTATCGACCTTCAAAACGATTCAGAATCGCTGGTATTATGTGAGCGGAATATTTTTGGATTAAGAAATTTAAAGTAAGCCTTTTTTCTTCTTCTGTCTCAAAACGTAGAGATACAAACTTTCTACTTTTGCCCTTGCCCAATCGGTTTTTCTAAGGAATTTCAATGAGGAATTGATACTTGGTTTATCGGCGTTGAAACATCGGATGTTGATCTGTTTCCCCAATTCTTCGAAACCATTGTAATAGTCCACCAATTCTTCTAAAATTGCGTCGAGTCTTTTGCCATGTAAAGGGTCTTTCGAAGTTTGTTCCATTTTGTAAAATTATTGAATTAATATGATTCCAAACCTATATTTTTTAACGCAAAGCGCACAAAGATTTTTTCTATAAACATTGGGAATATTTTAGGTCGCAAAGACGCTTCGCTCAGCTAAGACTAAACTTATTAAAGTCTTTATAAAGAGCAAAAAAAAAGAAACTTCTTTTAGTATTACTTTTTTTTGAACTTTTGCAAGAATTAAAATTCGCCATAAACTTTTGTTACTTTTGTGGTTTATTTAAACTATTAAAGACATTTATTTTCTCGATGTAATTTCCGCTTATCCTTATTTCATATATTTGATTATAAATCAGAAAAAAATGAAAATCCTAACTTTTATTATCCTTTTATTTTCTACAATGTCTCACGCTCAGGACTTCGCCAATTTCGGCAAATATCAAAAACAAAATCAAGAAGTAAAATCTAAAAATACAACGCCGAACTCTGTTTTAATGGGCGATTCTATCACAGAAGGCTGGTTCGCCACAGACCCGGAATTTTTCACTAAAAATAATTTTGTCGGAAGAGGAATTGGTGGACAGGTGACCTCGCAGATGCTTTTGAGATTTCGGGAAGACGTCATTTTATTGAAGCCAAAACGTGTGATTATCCTCGCTGGAACCAATGACATTGCGGAAAATCAAGGTCCAATTTCTTTGGATAAAGTTTTCGGGAATATTGTTTCGATGGTGGAATTGGCGAAAGAAAATCAAATCAAAGTGGTTTTGTGCTCGGCGCTTCCCGCTTCCGACTTTCCTTGGAGAAAAGGAATGATGCCTGCTGACAAAGTGATCGCGCTGAATCAAATGATCAAAGATTACGCTCAGAAAAACAAAATCACTTACATCGATTATCACACGCCATTGAAAGACGACAAAAATGGTTTGCCAAAAGAAATTGCGGAAGACGGAATCCATCCCAACAAATTGGGTTACGAGAAAATGGAGGCAATCCTGATGAAAAATTTGAAGTAATGAATCTCGAAGCTTTAAAATTCCCAGTCGGAAAATTCCAAAAACCAGAATCAATCACAAAGGAAATGATTGATTCTGCCATTAATGAAATTGAAAACTTTCCAAACCTTGTAAAAGCTGAAATCGAAAACCTGGATGAAAGGGATTTAAATCTAAGATACAGACCAGAAGGCTGGACCATCTCTCAAGTCGTTCAGCATTGTGCGGACAGTCACATCAACAGTTATGTGCGATTCAAATTGGCTTTGACAGAAAATGTTCCAACTATCAAACCTTACGAGGAAAGTCTTTGGGCAGAATTGCAGGATAGCAAACTTTCGCCTTTTGTCTCTTTGAAGTTGCTGGAAGCTTTGCACGAAAGATGGGTTTTCATTTTGAAAAGTCTTTCTGAGGAGGATTTGAACAAAGAATTCATACATCCGGAACAATCGGAAAAGATTTCGCTCAAAGAAAATATCTTGATCTACAGTTGGCATTGTCAGCATCATTTGGCACATATCAAGCAGGCGAAGGAATTGAGATTTAATTAGGAACTTTAAAATCGAATCATGAAAAAGTCAATCTCTTTTTTATTTCTGCTTTTAATAAACGTTTTTCCATTGGCTCAAAACAAGATTGATCAAGATTTAGAAAAATGTTTGAGTAAAGATAATTCTACGGCCGGTCAAAGAAATTGTATAAATTCTGCCCGTGATTCTTGGGACAAAGAACTTAATAAATCTTATCTTTCATTAAGCCAAAAACTGACAAAAACTGGAAAAAAGGAATTGGTGGAAGCACAGAGAAATTGGATTTCATTCAGAGATTTTGAGTTCAAACTGATTGACAAATACTATTTTGACGTCAAAAAAGGAACTTTGTTCTATGTGATTGCAGAGAATAAAAAATTGGAAATTGTGAAGGAACGCGCTTTGCAGATCAAGGAATATGAGGAGCAGTTTGATTATTGATTTTCTAAAAATGATTTAATGATTATAAATGCAGAAATTATCAGTCGTCCAGATTCTGGAGAATATTCGGAAAGGATATTTGATGTTGAAAGTGCTTGGAACTCTCAGTCTTGGACATTCGTTAGATTCACAGATGAGAATTATGCGCAATGGTGTGGACAATTTCGGGGAGAACGAAAAAGCGTTGCAATTTCAGAAATTTCAAAGAGGACTTTAATTTTGACTTCAGATTATCTATTTTCAATTGATTTAAACAATGGTGATTTGATTGAATTTTATGAGAGACCTGGATACATCAATTTGATTGCCATTAATGATGGAAATTTTCTTGTTTCAGATTACTATAATATTACCAAAATCTTAGATAAATTAAGCATTACGAAACACGTTGAAAGTCCCATTCAAATGGACTTGATTAAATTTGAATTGTGGGATGGTAACTTTTTAAATTTCAGCTGTGACGAATTTTTAAACTGGAATAGACATTTAAAAATGAGATATAATTCAAAAAGTGATGAGGTCACAATACTATAAGTTTTATAAATCATTTACAGACAAATTTCTTTCTTTCCAAATCTTCTCATATTCTTCCCGAAAATTGTATTTTTAGGAAAATTATTTTGCATGAAAACCAATAGCTTGCATGAAAACAAAACATCTACTTATTGCTATCACTTTAGTATCGAGCATTTTCATCAAAATCAATGCTCAAATCCAGCCAAGCAAAATACTCATCAACAATGTTGAGATTTTCAATGGGATTGACAACAAACTTGTAAAGGGGAAATATTCTGATTGAGGACAATATTATCGCGAAAATCTCACAATCTCCAATTCCTACGGACAGATCAGGCGCGACCAAGATCATCGATGGACAAGGCAAATTCTTGATGCCTGGATTGATAGATGCTCACGTCCATTTGCTATTTGAGTCTGTTCCCAAAATGATGGCAATGACTTCGGATTACGCCATGCTTAATTTCGTTGCAGCTGGAGCTGCTCACAAACAATTACTAAGAGGTTTTACAACTGTCAGAGACTTGGGAGGCGGCTCTCTATCTCTTGCAAAAGCTATTGACATGGGGCTGACCATAGGACCTAGAGTCTATTCAAGTGGTGCCTTCATCTCTCAAACTGGTGGACACGGCGACTTTGGATTACCAACTGATGTAGGATCAAGATCAAAACCTGGGGACTAGGC
>NZ_LSHB01000051.1 GCF_001643375.1 Chryseobacterium sp. FP211-J200 | reverse complement strand
CTTCCGACCATGACTACCAAATTGGAAGCTTTTTTTATTTTAATTCGCCAACCACAAAAGGTTCTTCGGCGTTTTCATTATAATCTCGGACAAATCCGACTTCTTTTGATTTTGTGATCTCGGATTTTGATGTTCCGGAAAATCCATCCCCAAAATCAACACTGAAGTCGATATAACTCAATCTGTTTCTTGTAAACTTCATCTTGTTGAAAACCAAAATGATGTTTTTTTCTTTGAGGTTCTTCTGCAAACTTAGCAAGTCTTTTTTCGTCATTTCCTTATTGAAAACAACGGCTATCACTTTCTTACTTGAAGTAAATGAAAGTGTACCGATCACAAAAAATGTTATAAATAAAAGGGATACGAATGTGGACTTTTTCACGGCATAAAACTAGGCTGCAAATTTAGAAAATCTTTAATGAAAATTGCTATTTTCAAAGGCAAATATTATTTTTTTTAATAACCTGTTAAAATGAGTTCAAAATAGATTTGCGCAATACAAGGATTATTAGTGAAATTATGTAAAATACTAATAATCAGGAAAAAATAAATCAGTGTAGTTTGTTTTTTTGTTAAATTTGGTGAAAACAATACTTATGAAAAAACTTTCTATTTTAGCTTTTATCATGGTAAGCTTTTCTTTTTCAAGTTTACTGAAAGCACAGCAGCCCTTCGTGGGTCAGATCATGTTTGTTCCCTATAATTTTGCTCCAAATGGATGGCATGAGTGTGATGGTTCTCTTTTACCAATTTCAGAATATGAAGTCCTTTTTACACTGATAGGTACGACATATGGGGGAGACGGGCAATCCACATTTGCAGTTCCCAATGCAAAAGGAAAAGTGATCATCGATGATGGTCAAGGCACTGGTCTTAGTCCTTACGTTATAGGGCAAACCGCCGGTGTAGAATCGGTTACTTTGACGACCAATCAGATGCCAAATCACAGTCACTCTGTTTTGGCAAGTACGGCGGACGGTAATCAAAATTCTCCAACCAATGGAATCCCTTCGAACACAAAGATCTTGGATAAAGAATATTCCAATTCCACAGACAGCGCTTCCAAAGTTGTAATGAAACCTGGTATGATCGCAGTTTCAGGAGGTAATCAGCCACATGACAACATGATGCCAACTTTGTCTATGAAATGTGTTATTTCGTTGTTTGGTGTCTTTCCGTCACAGAATTAATCTTAAAAAATTAACATCATGAAAAGATTTAAAATCTCACTATTATTTTGTCTAGTGATTTTGTCTCTCAAAGTATCTGCACAATATACACCATTTATTGGGCAGATCATGTGGGTACCTTATACTTTTACACCAAAAAATTGGGCACCTTGTGAAGGTCAACTTTTACCCATTCAGCAGAATACGGCTTTGTTCTCGCTCTTGGGTACGCAGTTCGGTGGCAATGGGTCTACCAATTTTGCATTGCCAGATATGCGCGGTAGAACTGTCATGGGCGATAGTGAGAATTATCCGGTAGGAACAGCCAATGGCTCGGCTAGTGTTACATTGCTTTCCACAGAAATGCCATCACATACGCATACTGCAAATGCTGTAAAAATAGAAGGGAGCCAAAATCTCCCAACAGGCAACTTTCATGCAGATACCAAAGCCGGTGACCCAGAATATTCTGATGCCAGCGCGAATACAACTATGGCCCCTCAGATGGTAAGCATTTCTGGTGGAAGCCAGCCTCATAATAACATGCAGCCATATGGAACCTTGAAGTGTATCATTGCGCTGCAAGGTATCTATCCATCACGCCCGTAAGTTTTTAAAATTAGTAATTCGATCATCATGAAAAAATATACTTTATTAATGTTCATCCTTTTGGGGTTGGCATCCAATGGATTAAAGGCTCAAGGAGATGGCGAACCTTTCCTTGGTCAGATTTTATATGTTTCATTTAACTTTGCTCCCAAAGGTTGGGCAGAGTGCAATGGACAAACAATGTCAATTAATCAAAACCAAGCATTGTTTTCCTTATTGGGAACAACATATGGCGGAAATGGACAAACTACTTTCCAGTTACCAAACATCCAAAGCCGAGTTCTTATCAGTAATAATTCCACTTATAATTTAGGTGAATATGGTGGTGAGGAAGCTCATACTTTAACAATTAATGAAATGCCAGCGCATAACCATTTGGTCAATGCTGTAACATCAGCAGGAAACAAAACATCTCCGGAAGGTAATTTGCCTGCGGACACCAAAGTCTTGGACAAAGAGTACACCAGTGCTTCCAATGGTACGGTGGCTATGAATAATGGCGTACTGAGTTCGTCTGGAGGCTCACAACCGCACACCAATATACAGCCGTATGTTACTTTCAAATGTATCATCGCTCTTCAAGGTGTATTTCCTTCACAAAACTAAATCCAAAGATCATGAAAAAACTATACTTTATAATAGCGGTAGGATTTGCATTTGGTATTACCTCTGCGCAGACCATCACATTCAATGGATGTCATAATCTATTTGATGACCAGAATTTTGTATTTAACAATACTGGAACAGATGGGAGTGGGAAAAAGATCTACATCACAACACCTATAGATGGTGTCCAGTCTTGCGGTGGTCTAGGAACTTGTGAATTCAAGATACAATGGAATAGCGTTGAGACCCGATGGGAGTTTTTGGCAGATTCTGGTAATGGCGATTTTGTCGCGCCTTATTTGATCTATTACAATTCTACAGGAAATAATGGAGCACCTAATCCGCCGAGCAATTCCGTAGGTTCTTGGGTAGAGAATACCTCCGTTACAGAAAATGGTTGCGGAGGGAATCTTACATCCACCAATTCTACAATGACCGGAGATGTACATACAACAACACTTGCTGTTGGAGACTTTTCAAAAGGTAAAATTCAAATGTTCCCGAATCCGGTTACAGATTTTATAAATGTTTCTGGAATCGAAAGTGCAAAAAATATGTTGATTACCAATATGGCTGGACAAGAAGTTTTTAAAACCGATTTCCAGACCCGATTGGATGTCTCAAAGCTTACAAAAGGAATTTATATTCTGAAAATAATTAATTCTGATGGACAATCCCACAGTCTGAAATTCATCAAAAAATAGAACTTTGTTTATAAATAAGAAAGGCTGCAAATTTTTGCAGCCTTTCTTATTTTGAATTTTTAAAATTATCTTAAAAAGAATAATTCGGAGCTTCCTGCGTGATGATGACATCGTGCGGATGGGATTCTTTCAAACCACTTCCTGTAATCATTACTAATTTTGAATCTTTTTGTAAAGCTTCTATATCTTTTGCGCCACAATAGCCCATTCCAGCTCTTAAACCGCCTGTCAATTGGAAAATAACATCTTCCAATTTTCCTTTGTGAGGAACTCTGCCTTCGATGCCTTCTGGAACAAATTTCTTAGCTTCACTTTGGAAATAACGCTCTTTTCCGCCACGTTTCATTGCAGAAAGAGAACCCATCCCTTGATAAGATTTGAATTTCCTTCCTTGGAAAATGATTTCTTCTCCTGGAGCTTCATCTGTCCCTGCTAAAAGTGAACCTAACATAACAGCTCCGGCTCCACTTGCGATTGCCTTTACAATATCTCCAGAAAGTTTGATTCCACCATCAGCAATCACCGCTACATTTTTCTTTTTTGCAAATTCATAAACATTATAGATTGCAGAAAGCTGCGGAACGCCGACTCCGGCAACAACTCTGGTTGTACAGATAGAACCTGGACCAACACCCACTTTTAGGACATTTGCGCCCGCTTTTATCAAATCTTTCGCAGCTTCGGCCGTTACGATATTTCCACCAACGATATCCAAGTCTGGGAATTTTTTTCTGATTTCTGAGATTTTATCCAAAACACCTTTCGAATGTCCGTGAGCTGAATCGATGGCAACTATGTCAACACCAGCTTTTACTAATGCAGTAATTCTTTCAATCGTATCTTCGCCAACACCAACGCCGGCTCCAACGATAAGACGACCGTTTTGGTCTTTGTTCGCATTTGGATATTCTAATTGATTGTCGATATCTTTAATGGTGATCAACCCGACCAATTTGTTTTTCTTGTCAACGATTGGAAGTTTCTCGATTCTGTTTTTAAGCAAAATTTCTTTCGCTGTTTCCAAATTCGTGGTTTTGTCGGAAGTGATGAGGTTATTTTTTGTCATTATTTCCTCCACTTTCACTTCAAGATTTTCTTGATATTTCACATCACGATTGGTAATGATGCCAATCAGTGTGTTGCTTTTATCAACTACAGGCAATCCAGAAATCTTATATTCGGCCATTAATGCTTTCGCTTCGGCAAGTGTGTGGTCTTTGGAAAGTGTGACTGGGTCTGCAATCATTCCGTTTTCGGAACGTTTCACGCTGTTGATCTGAGCGGCTTGTTCCGCAATCGTCATATTTTTATGAATGAATCCAAGACCGCCAACTCTTGCGAGTGCAATTGCCAGATCTGCTTCTGTCACAGTATCCATTGCTGCGGAAACGATGGGAACATTAAGCGAAATTTTGTCTGTGAGTCTTGATTTGAGGGAAACCTGGTTAGGTAAAACTTCTGAATAAGAAGGGACTAATAGAACGTCATCGAAAGTGATGGCTGCCTCTACAATTTTGTTATGAATAGACATCTTTACTTTCTGTGCAAAATTAAGCTATTTTTATCGGATTTGAAAATAGAGTTATTTATTTGAACTAAAGTTAATATAGACAGTCCAAATCTTAGCCCTGATTGTAGTGGAAATCCCACAGCAAGCGTTGGGAAAAGCGATGGCGCGAGGAATTGCAAAGGAAAGCAGGTTCCCGGCTCCAAGTAATTATAAATGATAAACGATAATTGATGAATGATTTTTTATCAACTATCATTCCTCGATTATCATTTATTAAAATCTGCTAAGGATTCCCCAATGAATTTTTATTTCATTGAATTTGAAAGGATTGCCAAACTGGTTTCCGTTCGAAATCTGGAAACTCATCAAACCGACGGGAAGAAAAAAGTTGAAACCCAAACCTAAACTATAAAGTTTCGGCGTGATTCCCAAAGCTTTGTTTGACATTTGACCATACTGTGCAAAAAGGTCAAAGAAGGCTTGGTCGTTGACGAGATAGCGGTATTCCGCGCCGGCAAATGCGTAGAAATCGCTGATGAGACTTTGCTCGTTAAAACCCCGCATCGAGTTCCAACCTCCAAACCTAAAAAGTTCGTTTGTGGATAATTCGTTCTTGGCGCTGAGTAAAGCGGATTCGGCTTTGATGTTGAGAAAGTGATTTCCAGATAGATTGAAGTTGTGTTCGGCGAAAAGGAAATATCGGATTTGGTCAAATTTTTCCTGCGTGTCGTCATAAGTGGTCTTGAGGAAATCGGCTTCCACACGGATATTGCTTTTGTTGATGAACAGCGGAATGTCGCTTCCTTCCTGATATTGGTACCAGAGTCCAATCCCTTTTTTGCTGTAATCGCGACCGCCTGTGTAGAGTGAATCCAAAATCGCCGACGACTCGAAAGTGCCTTTAAGACCGATTTTTTGACGTGGCGAAAGATGATAATAAACGGCTGGCAGGAATTTCACATTCGCAAAAGTGGAATCCTGGCGGAAGATATTGACGTTGACATTCAAACCCACATTGCTTCCAAATGTGTACGGAATGTCTGTCTGCATATCGAAAGTCTGTCCTTTGTCGGGATTTCGTTGCCAGTAAACGCCGATGCTTTCGAAGCTGTTGAACATATTTTTGAGCTGGACATTCAGCGTTCCGTTGACGGTAAATTTTTCGGTTTTGTCGTTTCCGAAGCCGATCATTCCGTCGAACGTGTTGGTTTTTTTCTTTTGCATAAAGAGAAAAACCTGCGTTGAATCCTTTGTGAATAAAGTCTGTGGCGGTTTTTCCAAAGTCACGAACTGGTGATTTTGCAATTGCTGATTCATCGAAACCAGATTTTTGTCCTCGTAATTTTTACCGACATATTCTTTGTTCAAAGCTTTAACGAATTGTTTCGGTAAGCGTGTGTAACCTTTGTAAACAATCGCGTCGATTTTCCTTTGAGAAGCTGTGATAACGGAAATTTTCACAGTCGGAATTCCGTTTTCCATTTTCTGGAATTTGGTTTTCACACGGTTGAAAGCGAAGCCTTTGTTCCGGTATTTTTGATTGATGTTTTTCCTGAGGGAATCTAAGTTTTTTGTGTAGAGTTCGTTCTTTTGAAGTTTTAAATCTGAGACTAACGAGTCTGAAAATTTGACATTGGCTTTATTGAAATTCGGGCCTTTGTCGTAATAGATCTCTGTGTGGTTTTCTATTTTTTTGACGTCTTTGAGTTCTGTGAAGAAGTATGAATTCTCCGTTAATGAATCCAAAAACTTGACTGCTTTTGCGGAGTCGGAAACGATTTTTTTGGCATTGGTTTCTTTGTCGATGAGCCAATATTCTTTTTTCTGCGCGTTGCTTAAAACACAGAAGAGAGAGAGAATACAGATAAATAAATATTTAATTTTAACCACAAGGTTCACAAAGATTTTCACAAAAGACACCATTTTTAGTTCATTGTGAACTTTGTGAAAAAACCTAGTGCCTTTGTGGTTAAACAGAAATCAATCCATTTTATTGTATTTCTTCATCAGATTCTCGTACGTGCCCTGCGGGAGAATCCATTTTAGCGGAACGCCAATCTTTTGGCCGAATTTCCCAAAATAATAATGAGCTTTCCATTTTGATTTTCCTAAAAGTCCATCAATATAAACCGCTACATCCAAAGGTTCGGTTCCGTCGCCAACGTGGGAATTCATCAAAGCATAAACTTTATCGAACACGTTTTTATAAGGTTCGGAAACTTTCGTTTTGATACGGTTTTCTGCAATATTCGTTTTGATATCGCCCAAATGAAGTGAGCAAACGTGGATGTTCCAAGGATAAACTTCGTAGCGCATTGCTTCTGTCACTTTATCCAAAGCAGATTTGGAAGCGGAATAAAATCCTCGGAAAGGTAATCCCATTTCGGAACCAATGCTGGAAACATTGATGATTTTTCCTGATTTCTGTTCGCGCATTTTTGGTAAAACTGCCGTCATCATTTGGACAGAGCCAATCAAATTGAGATTGAATAATTTCGTAATGTCTTCCTTCGTAGAATCTTCAACCGAACCAACCATTCCCATTCCTGCGTTGTTGATGAGAACATCGATTCTGGTTTCTGTTTTCAGTATTTCAGAAATGGCTTTGTCTATTTGGTCTTTTTCAGTAATGTCTGTCGGAATCGAAACGAAACAATCGGAGCTTACGACTTTTCTGCTAAGCCCATAAACTTTGTTTCCTTTCTTCCCGAAATATTCTGCCAAGGCAAATCCAATTCCGGATGAAGCGCCTGTAATGATGATTGTTTTTGACATTTAGAAATTAAAAGATTTTTTTGAATTAGGGATTTTGATTTCATTCTTTCCCATTTTATACTCGTTCATTTTTATCAATTTGGGAAGTTTGTGCGTGAATTCTTTATAATAGTTTTTCGGAACTTTCCGTTCGTATCCGCTGTCACACTCAGAGTATTGTTCATCAACTATAACTTTTCCCGTTGAAAAATTGATTTCATCGGAGAAATTAAATTCGCAAGTATCATCAAATTTTACCAAAGCGCCAATTAGATAAAAATCGCCGTTTTGAAATCGATAGGTGTTTTTTGATGTCACTGTATGTCGGGAATTTGAAAAGTAGGATTGAAAAATCACAAGATAATTATTTTTGATGTTCAATTCTAATTCATTGCTTTCTGGATAGAATCCTTCTTTGCTATCAAATATCAAATTAGAATTTTCTTTCCAGATTTTCAATTTGCCATTGACGTTTTTTAGAATATAAAACTTTCTTACGAGTCCAGGAGATTCTGAGTCAGGCGTTTTATCTGTATTGAAAACGAGGACGGTTTCATCTTTTCCATCTTTGTCCAGGTCGCCTTTTGTTTCCAAGATTTTCTTGTAACCTTTTGGGATTGTGAAATCTTTCAGTTCTTGGGATTGGAGAGCTGAGAAAAAGATTATTGCGAAAAAAGAGAAAAAGTGTTTCATTTTTGCTGACTTGAAAACTTATAAAATCTGTAAGGCAGAATAATTATCCAGATTAATAGATTGTTTATTAGAGAGATATTTCCTAATGTTCTGTATAATATTATTCTAATGTTACGGATAAAGTTGTTTGCAAAACTTATGAAAACATTATCATAATGATTAAAAGGATTGTCATACCAAGATAAATCTTTTCTCTCTGTAATTGTATAATACCAAAATAGGATATTGAAAATTAGTAATATGATTGTAGTAAAGTAATTTTCAAAAGTAAGGCTTATAATAAATATTGATAAAATTAGAATTACAAAAAAAGACAATGTTATATTAATGAATTCGTAGAATCTAATAATTTCAATAACATTCATTAAAATGCAAAATATCAAAATGAATATGATAAATATTTTTGTAATCTGATTGATTTTAATGATAATACATTTGTTCATTAAATAACCTATTCAATTTTTTCTTCAAATTCATTGCTCGTCACCTTTGCAAAATCCTCCCAAAACTCAGGATAAGATTTCTCGACAACGTCCTCATTTTCTATATTCAATTCTTTGATTAAGGCAAACGGCGCAAAAGCCATCGCCATTCTGTGGTCGTTGTAAGTTGCGATAGAAATATTTTCTTCAGGCTCTATGAATTCCGAAGATTCTATTTTCTCGACCGTGATATGCGTTTTTGCTCCGATTTTCAATAATTCATTTTGAAGCGCCACCAATCGGTCGGTTTCCTTAACTTTTAAAGTATGAAGTCCTGTAATTTCGAATGGAATTTTCAAAGCGGTTGCCGTCACACAAAGCGTTTGCGCAATGTCTGGACAATCGTTCATATCCAAAGTGATTAATTCCGGATATTCGAAAGTTGGTTCTGGCAAAAGCGAGATCGAGTTTTCTGCATAATCCGAAACCGTATTGATTCCGAAATATTTCAAATAAAGTTCTTTGATGACACTATCACCTTGCAAAGAAAGTGTGTGGTAACTTTTTAAAGTGATATTTTTTCTGCCAATTGCAGCTAAAGAATAGAAATAAGAAGCTGAAGACCAGTCACTTTCCACTTCATATCGTTTTGTTCTGTATTGGTTGTTGTGCGTTACGATTTCGATTTTATTTTCTGCAAAATGAGATTTGATTCCGATTTCGTCTAGGATTTTCAACGTCATTTCCAAGTAAGGTCGAGAAGTGATTTCGCCTTCCAATTCCAAGGTCAATCCGTTTTCCAATTTTCCTCCTATTAATATTAATGAAGTCAAAAATTGGCTGGAAACGTTGGCTGAAATCTTAACCACATTTTTTTCTAATTTCTTTCCGATGATCTGCAACGGCGGAAAACCTTCTTTTTCAAGATAAGTAATGTCGGCGCCAAGCGATTGAAGCGCATCCACCAAAGGTTTGATAGGTCGGTTTTTCATTCGGTCAGAACCGGTCAGAATTGTTTTTCTACCTTCAAAAATCGAATAATATGACGTGAGGAAACGCATCGCAGTTCCGGCGTGATGGATGTCCACAATTTCGGAATCGGATTCCAAAGCTTTTTTGAGCAAAGTTGTGTCCTGAGAGTTGGAAAGATTGAACATATCAATGTTCCCAAAGAGTTTCCCTAAAATCAAAAGACGGTTCGAAATACTTTTCGAACCGGTAATTTGGATTTTTTGATTATCGATTAATTCAGATTTTTGTAATATCATTCTTATGTATTAATGTAAAAAGTATTAAAGTATTAATGATTCTAATTCGTGAATACATTCTACATTAATACTGTGTACAAATTATTTTAATTTCTCGTTATTTTGATGTCTCTCTTTGTCTCTGTCCGTTTTGACCTTCATTTTTTTATCGAAAGCCGATTGCAGATCTGTTCCGGTTTGATTTGCCAAGCAAAGCGTAACAAATAAGACGTCGGCCAATTCTTCGCCCAAATCTTTGGATTTGTCGGATTCTTTTTCAGATTGTTCGCCGTATCTTCTGGCGATGATTCTGGCAACTTCGCCCACTTCTTCTGTCAGCATTGCCATATTCGTCAACTCATTGAAGTAGCGGACGCCAATGGTTTTTATCCATTCATCAACCTGATTTTGGAGTGTCGTGATTTCCATTATTGATATGCGCCGATTGTGGGTTGAGCGCCTCTTGGATTTCCAACAATATCGGAAGCTGTGATTCCACTGGCATTAGTTCCTTTTCCTTTTGCAGGCGAATCATCTTTAACTCTTAGATTCATTTTCTGCGTAAAGTAATTCTGGAATTTTGGGTCTTCGTTTGCAGTATTTGTATTATCAACTGTCAATCCGGAGTTAGAAGTAAATTTCAATAATGAATTTTTGAAATTGGTTGAAAAACTTCCACCTTCAACTTTGTTTAACAAAATCATATCTGGTGTGTCACCGTAAATAATGGAATTGTTAACATTTATGATTGGATTTCCAGCAAAAAGTTCGTCACCATTTTGATAAACGTTACTCGCATAGATTCCCGCGGCATTCATCGATGGATTCAGATTCCAATAGTTGGCCAGCGTAGAATAGTTAATTGTGTAAGTTCCACCACCAGCTATGGCAAAATCAGCTTCGCCACAATTGTTCATCACCAAATTGTTTGCGGTAATATTTGACGCAATTCCGTAGATTCCAGCATTCTGAAAGGTATGGATGATGGTATTATTAATGGTAGCTGTATTCTTTTTCAGTTGAAGACCAACGTTTCCACCGAAAAGTCTAGCGTAATTCATTTTCAATTCGGTGTCTTCTTCCATTTTGATTCCGTTCCAGTTAGCAGGAAGCGTGTCGTATTTTGTGTCACTTCTGTCACCTCGGAAAATGACTTCATCACCCAAAACACCTTTTACGTCAAGAATCGAATTTTTTTCGAAATTCATTCCGCTGTTTTTTCGGAAATAGACTTTCGTGCCTTTTTCCATGGTCAAAGTTTTCCCTTCTGCAACGGTCAAATCTCCGAAAATCACTTTTACTTTATCCTTTGTCCAAGTCGTATTGTCAGAAATGATGTTTGGATTCGAATCAGATTTGATGAAATATTCCGCATCCTGAACAACTGAAAATAATGTTACTTTTTGCTCACCAGCCGGCGTGTTGAAAACCACTTTATCTTCTGCAATCGCTTCCGGTGCATTGGCAACAGGCGCAATTTCTACAAAAACATAAAGACTGTCTTTTCTTCTCAGCGCCACATTTTCAAAACTTGTCCCAACTTTCCCATCAACATTGATTCTGTAAAGAGAACCGCTACCGCCTTCCAGCGCAATTCTCGGAATCAGGACATCTTTATCTTCATTATTAAAGACTTTTACGGCGTAAGTTTCCGAACGCATCTGGTTGTAAACCGTGTCGCAAAAAACGGTGTCGGTAGAGAATCTCAACAGTTGCGTTGGCGATTCAAACGAAATATCATCGCGATTACATCCTGCTAATAATAAAAGTGACCAAAATGCAATGCCAAGGAATATTTTAATTTTCATCTGTTTTTATTTAATTTTTATTTAGGTCAGATGTAACACCCATTTTGTTTCTGCATCAAAAGAGATTTTGTAGTTAGGTGTTTCATTTATCTTGTTTAATCTTCAAAACTACAAAATTTAAATTTTTATTTTGTGATGACGAAGATATTTTAATGATATTAAACAAAAAATCCTTCCAATGCGTAAAATATTGAAAGGATTATGGATAATAAAAGTGAATTATTACTCTTTTAACCCGTAGTGCATTA
>NZ_LSHB01000050.1 GCF_001643375.1 Chryseobacterium sp. FP211-J200 | reverse complement strand
AATGCACTACGGGTTAAAATTAATTATTACGCTTGAATTATGGAATATTTAAAATTCGACTATTCGGTAATAAATAATCATAATGATTACTTTAATTAATTTAAAATTCTTCCAAATATAACATACATTTTAAAACATCTTTTACGGTTTTCCGTATAACAGAAAAATAATTACAATTTTTAATTATAAATTTGACAAATAAATCTATTGAACTCAAACATCAATCGAAATCCTCACTTTCCCACCCAATCCTTTCTCAACAATATCAAATAAAGTTTTAAGTGTCAGATTACTTCCATTATTTTCGATTTTGGAAATATACTCGCGTTTTTTATCTACTAAATTTGCTAATTCAGATTGGGTAAGGTTCTTTTCTTCACGGGCTTTTCTCAATTGAAGTCCGATTGCAAAAGATTCAAAATCCCTTTCCAGTTCATCTCTTCGCTCAGTTCCAACTTTTCCGTAAACATTATCTTTTATTTCTTTCCAATTTTTAGTTTCCATTTTCTTTTGATTTTTGTTCGTAATATTCAGCCATTATTTTCAAGGCTTTTGCAATTTCATTTTTGGGAGTTTTCTGAGTTTTCTTTTGAAATCCGTTCATCAGTACAACTAATTTTTCACCATCAAAAAAGCAAAATACTCTCCATATATTTGAACCCAATTGTATCCTTGCTTCATACAAACCATTGGTTCCGACAATATGTTTTAAGTAATTCGAAGGGATACGTTCCAAAGTTTCTATCGCCTCGATTATCTTAAATATTTTGTCTTGAACTTTCTTCGGTTGCTCCAAAAGAAACTTCTCAAAATAATTTTTAAACGATATGACTTCCCGAACTTTCATTCAACAAAAGTAATTTAAAAGTTACATTTAAACAAATAATTTTCAAAATTAATTCTCTAATACATCTTTCCCAGAATAATAAATATCATTACCTTTAAAACCCTTATTTAAATTGATAAAATGGACTTAAGAGACCAACTAAAAAACCTTTTCCCAACCCACGAAGAGCAGGATTTTGAAATGCCAGATGAAGAAAAAGAAAACTTCAAACAGAAAGAACCGCTCGTTTGCAAATTCGAGAAGAAAGGCAGAAACGGAAAACCAGTCACCATCATAGAAGGCTGGGAAGGCGACGACGAAGGCCTGAAAGAAATCTCTAAAAAAATCAAAACAAAACTGGGAATCGGTGGCTCGGAAAAAGATGGCGTCATCATCATCCAGGGCGACAACCGCGACAAAATAATGACCATCCTAAAGGAAATGGGCTACAAAACAAAACGTGTTGGAGGATAACATTGTCATCATTGGCGCTGGTCCAGCGGGATTGATGGCTGCACAAATCCTTGCTGAGAAAGGCTTCAAAGTTCAAATATTTGAACAAAACAAAGCTTCTGGAAGAAAATTCCTGGTGGCAGGAAATGGCGGTTTCAACCTGACACATAGTGAAGAATTAGAATCTTTTATCAAAAAATATGATGCGCCGGAAATTCGGGAGATTGTAAGAAGTTTTGACAATAAAAAAGTGGTGGATTGGCTTTCTGACTTGGGAGTTACGACCTATGTTGGAAGTTCGGGGAAGATTTTTCCGACGAAGAATTTCAAGCCGATTCAGGTTTTGAAAGCTTGGCTGGATAGGTTGGAACAATTGGGCGTTATCATTCATTACGAACATACTTTTATTGATTTTGATGAGAATTCTGTGACACTTAAAAATAAAGAGAACGAACTTAAAGTAGACTATTCAAAATTGATTTTGGCGATGGGTGGCGGTTCTTGGAAAAAGACTGGTTCTGATTCTAAATGGATCGAGATTTTAAAATCAAAAAATATTGAAATCACACCATTGGAATCTGCAAATTCCGGTTACGATACAGATTCTAAATTTCATCAATTACAAGGTCAATATCTGAAAAATATCAAAGTTTCTTTCGAGGGAAATGAAAAAATCGGTGAAGTGGTTTTTACAAAATATGGCATCGAAGGAAGTCCTATTTATTATCTGAATCGATTCACAAGAAAACACAATTTTCCATTAATCATGAACATTGACCTAAAACCAAATCTTTCAGAAACAGAAATCTTAGAACAATTAAATGGGACTGAAAAGATAAGTCAAGTCTTGAAACGAAAATTAAAACTCTCGACAACTGCACTCAACCTTCTGAAAACACTGGACAAGGAAAGTTACATCAATATAGAAAATCTCTCAAAATTAATAAAGAAATTCCCAATAGAAATTCTAGGTTTTCGTCCAATCGATGAAGTGATTTCGACTTCTGGAGGTGTTTCATTTTCAGCTTTGAATAACAAACTTGAATTGCGAAATTTCCCGAACGTTTTCTGCATCGGCGAAATGATAGATTGGGAAGCACCGACGGGCGGTTATCTTTTGCAAGCTTGTTTCAGTACGGGTTTTTTTGTGGCTGATGAAATTGCGAAGTCGTAACCACGAAGAGCACAAATTTTTTTCACAAGGCGCACAAAATTTATCTCAAATCCTTTTGAGCTTTAATGTATTATAATCTGAGAACGACTTTGGAACGATTTAATAAAAAACTAAATTAAAGCTTTTGTGACTTTTGTGGTTGCAAGTGGAGAATTTTGTTAACTTTAAAACCTTTTTAATTTCAAAAATCAATGCATCTTTTAAGCATTAATTTTTTAATCTTTTAAATTATAAATCAACAATATGATCAACAAATTAGCAGATTCCGAACTGGTCCTAAACGACGACGGAAGTGTTTACCACCTTAATCTTCTACCTGAAGACCTTGCCGAAAAAGTAATTCTAGTGGGCGATCCAGACAGAGTTCCGAAAGTTTCGAAATATTTTGACACGATTGAAGTCAAAAAAAATAAAAGAGAATTCTACACACACACTGGAACTTTACGTGGCGAAAGAATCACTGTAATGTCCACCGGAATTGGGACAGAGAATATCGATATCGTGATGAACGAGCTGGATGCTTTGGTGAATATCGATTTGAAAGCAAAAGAATTCAAGACAGAACACAAATCGTTGGAACTTTTCCGTTTGGGAACGTGTGGAAGTGTTAATCCGGACATTGAGGTTAACAATATGTTGGTTACGGAAAATGTGGTTGGACTTGACGGACTTTTGCATTTCTATCAAGATTATGCGTTCGAGAATGAGTTCAGTAAAAACTTTATGGCGAAATTCCCTTATGAGAAGATCAAGCCAATGTTGTACTTTTCAGATTGGGCAAAGGATATTTCCGATTATTATGCAGATGCAAAATACAGAGGAAACACAGCGACTTTCCCAGGATTCTACGCACCACAAGGTCGCCAGTTGAGACTAAAAGCTTTGGACGACCAGTTCCTAGAAACCTTGAATGACCTTGGCGTTTCCAATTTCGAAATGGAAACCTCCGCGATCTACGCTCTATCCAAATTATTGGGACACAAAGCTTTGACGGTAAACTGTGTCATCGCCAACAGAAGACGAGGCGAATTTGCAAGTGACCACCACGCATCGGAAAGAATGATGATCGAGTGGGTTCTTGAGAGAATCATTAAGTAGAAGTTTGAGCTTAGACTTTAGATATTAGAAAGCAACATTCAAAAATGAGTGTTGCTTTTTGATGTTTGGTTTTATTTATAATTACTTTAACGTTCATTAAGACTTTGCGGCATTTTAATTGAATAATAGAAAGCATCAAATCAAATTTTTCAATTTTTAACTCACAAAATAAATTATTATGAGCACTCAAGATCAAAATTATAACGACGCAGAAAGAGCAGTGAACAAAACAGAAAACTCATTAGAGAACGCTGCTGACAAAACAAAAAACACGATCAATGAATATGCCGACAAAGCAAGAAACTACATTGATGAGCAAAAAAGAAACAACACAGAATCTACCAAAGAAGGATTCTTTGAAAATCTAAAAGCAAATGCTACAGAAGCTTGGGAAGATACAAAAGACTTCGCAGAAAAAGCTTGGGAAAGCACAAAAGATACCGCTTCTGACGCTTGGGAAAAAACCAAGGATGCTAGTGAAGATGTAAAAGCAGAAGTTAGAAAAGCAACGAATTAGTTTTAAGTTAGTAATAGTTTTTCAAAACGAAAGGAGAAGACATTTATCAAGTCTTCTCCTTTTTATTTATATTTGTGGATTATTAATAAGGAGATGAAAAACTTACTGTTTTCGATTTTATTTCTAGGATTTTTTGCAAATTCTCAAACTTTCAATCAGAACTACGCGAATGTCAGCAATTTGGTTTCGCAGACCAACATCAATTCTTACTTGCAAGAGTTTGAAGATCTGGGAGTGAAAACCACAGGTTCGACTGCAAATAATAACGCTTATACTTGGTTGAAGAATAAATATTTATCTTTCGGATATTCGGAAAACGATATCACAAAAGACAATTTTATCTACAACGGACAAACGACATCCAACCTGATCCTTACAAAACAGGGAACCAAATATCCGAATATCTACATCATCATTTGTGGTCATTACGACACGATCACCGGAAAAGGAACCAATGACAACGGAAGCGGCGTCTCAGTGATTCTGGAAGTTGCCCGACTTTTGAAAAATATCAATACAGAATATTCCATCAAGTTCATCAATTTTTCTGGTGAAGAGCAAGGCTTGCTAGGTTCCGCACATTATGTGTCCAACGTGGTGAACGCCACCAATCCCAAAATGAACATCCGCCTCGTCCTCAACATCGATGAAGTTGGCGGCATCAAAGGACAAACCAACGATACCGTCACTTGTGAGAGAGACGAGTCCAGCAATCCCAGCGCCAACAACGCAGCTTCCAACACTTTCACACAACAATTGATGAATTGCGTCACGCTCTACTCTACTTTGAAGACCAATCTCAGTTACGCGTACGCCTCAGATTACATGCCGTTCCAGGCCAACGGCGAGATCATCACCGGATTGTTTGAGTATAACGAAACGCCATATGCGCACACAGAAAATGACACCTATTCCAATCTGGACCCAGTTTACATCTACAATATAGCCAAAGCCACAGTAGGCGCAGTCCAGCATTTTGCGGTTGTTGCCCAGACATTGGACACTTGCACGCCAAAAGACATTGTGATGAGTTTTAGATTCTATCCGAATCCAGCAAAAGATCATCTCCAACTTGAATTCCTCAACAGCAAAACCCAACGTTTTACCTTTACCATCACAGATTTTGAAGGAAAAACCCTGAGCAAGACAGAGAATCAAACCAGAATTGATATTTCGTCATTGGCCAAAGGTATCTATCTCGGAACTTTCAAAGTGGACGATCAGGTCATCACCAAGAAGATCATGGTAGAATAGAAATTTGATTTTTAATTTTTTAATGATCTGGGCAATCCCCTCACTTAGCTATTCCCGCAGCTCGGGTCGCGCTATCCGCTACTATCTTTTCCCTCCTATTCTTTCCCCACGCTATAGAAAAAGGATAACCGCTACTATCGCTATTGCAGGGAATATGTGTCATCAGATCACATTTGGCTTTTTTAGAACACTTCTACATTTCAATTTTCGGAATAAACAATCACAATAATTTCGTATTACGAAATCAAAAATTTGTATCTTTGCACCTATGCAAAAAATCTTAATCGTAGAGGACGAAAAAGCAATATCCGGCGTTCTACACAGTATTTTATCGGACGAACTTCCTGATTACCAATTCGAAATAGCCGAAGATGGTCTTGAGGGTTTCAAATTTATAGAGAAAGAAGATTTTGCTTTGGTAATTTCTGATATCAAAATGCCAAAAATCTCCGGAACAGAACTTCTGAAACAAAGTCTTGCATTGAAGCCGGAAAGCACTTTCATCATGATCTCCGGACACGCAGATATTGATACGGCAGTTGGCTGTTTGAGAGAAGGCGCTTATGACTTCATCTCAAAACCAATCGATATCAACAGATTGATCACCAGTGTGAAAAACGCTTTGGATAAAGGCAATCTTCAAAAAGCAAACTCCAATCTGAAGCAGGAAAATTCTCAGCTGAAGAAAAAAGTCAATAAAAAATACCAAATGATCGGGCAATCGCCTGCACTTAAGAAGATCCAAGAGATCATAGACAAAGTCGCGGTTTCTGACGCAAGAGTTCTTGTGACTGGACCAAACGGTGCTGGTAAAGAATTGGTAGCTCACGCGATCCATTCCCAAAGTGAAAGGTCACGAGGCCCAATGATCGAGGTCAACTGTGCGGCCATCCCATCAGAATTGATAGAAAGTGAATTATTCGGTCACGTGAAAGGTTCTTTTACAGGCGCGATCAAAGATAAATCCGGAAAATTCGAACAGGCCACTGGCGGAACTATTTTCTTGGACGAGATCGGTGATATGAGTTTGGTTGCCCAGGCAAAAGTACTTAGAGCTTTGCAAGAAAGTAAAGTTTCTCCTGTAGGAAGTGACAAAGAGATCAAAGTTGATGTTCGTGTCATCGCTGCAACCAACAAAAATCTGGCTAAAGAAATTGAGCAAGGAAAATTCCGTGAGGATTTGTACCACAGGCTTTCTGTGATCGAGATCAGCGTCCCTTCCCTTAACGACAGAGTTGAAGATATCCCTTTGTTAGTAGAACATTTCACCAATTCGATTGCTTCAGAAAATGGTTCTGCAGCTAAGAAATTTGATGATAAATCCATCAAGGCTTTGCAGCAATACGACTGGACTGGGAACATCCGTGAGCTTAGAAACGTTGTAGAAAGGTTGATCATCTTAGGTGCTGATCCTGTGACTGCTGATGACGTTGCTAGTTTTGTAAAGAAATAAACTTAATTAAATATTATATTTAACCGCAGTTTATTCTGCGGTTTTTTTTTGGAAAAAATTGAGAATCTATGCGGTAGAATTCTTCATTTAAAAAAATAAATAAGATAAACAAATGAAATTTTTAGATAAAAAATACACACAGCAAGGACTGAAATTGGCACTTCCTGTGATGTTGACACAAGTCGGACAAGTGTCCGTGAACCTCTTCGATAATATCATCGTGGGGAAACTTTTGGGCGCGCAGGCTTTAGCCTCTGTGTCTTTGGGAAATGCCTTGTTCTTTTCCATTTTCGTTTTGGCGTTGGGATTTTCTTTTGCGATTCCGCCTTTGGTTTCTGAGGCTAACTCTCAAGGGAAACATGAGACGATCAATTCGGTTTTCAGACACGGATTTGTCATCAATCTTGGTGTTGGAATTTTACTGATGATCCTATTATTAGCTGGACTTCCTTTGATCACACATATGGACCAACCAGTTGAAATCATTCCGGACACGATCAGTTTTCTTAGCATTATGGCGTTTACAATGATCCCATTTATGATGTTCCAGACTTTGAGAGAAGTTTCGGAAGGATTGTCGTTTACAATTGGCGTGACGAAAGCAACGATTATTGCAAACATAATTAACATTGCTTTAAATTATGTTTTCATCAAAGGACTTTTCGGATTTCCTGAAATGGGCGTACAGGGTTCGGCTTTAGCAACATTGATTGCCAGAATTTTTATGGTGGTTTTCTTGTATTTTGTTTTGGTAAAAGAACCAAAAACGAGAAGATACATCAAAGATTTTTCTTTGAAAATTGCGGAATTCAGCAAGGAAATGTTCAGCAAAATGTTCAAGCTTGGATTACCAACGGCTTTACAAATGTTTTTTGAGGTAACGGCTTTTGCGGCGGCAGCTTTCATTTGTGGATTGGTAAGTTCTCAGGATATTGCGTCGCATCAGATCGCTTTGTCGATGGCGTCATTTACATTTAATCTTTGTATTGGATTCAGTGTTGCCTCGACGGTGATGATCGGGAACAAAATGGGCGTTGGCGATTATGTTGGATTAAGGAAAATCGGGATCAATAATTTTAAATTAACTCTAATTTATATGGGATTCTGCGGCATTATGTTTATCCTTTTCCGAAACGTTCTGCCTCATTTTTTCACGAAAGAAAGCGATGTATTGGTAATTGAATTAGCTTCAAAATTAATGATCATCGCAGCGCTTTTCCAATTATCTGATGGAATCCAAGTGACTGCTTTGGGTTGTTTGAGAGGAATTCAAGATGTGAAGATCCCGAGTGTGATCACGTTTTTGGCGTATTGGGTTTTCACAATTCCGGTTGGGTATTTTCTTTGTGTGACGATGAAAATGGGTGCATTTGGAATGTGGATCGCTTTGGGAATTGGATTAACTATTTCTGCAATTCTTTTGGTCATCAGGTTTTTGAGGTTGAGTAAGAGGAAGGCGTTGGCTGTAATCAACTAATTTTATCGCAAAGGCGTATTTTTCTATTAATAACGTTTAAAAGTCGCTAAGTTGGAATCAGGGAAAAGTCTTCGACTCCGCTCAGACTGACACTGAAATAAACTTTTGGAGACAAAACGATATTAGGAAACTGAATCTGCAGCCCGACTTGAGTGGAGCTCTTTTTTGTCATTGCGATTCCAGAGAAGTTCAACTGATTGCTAACGTTCTTCGCAATGACAAAAAAAGCGGGAACGGAAGGCGGAAATAGCTGCCCAAACAATCTCACTTATATAATTTGCGACTTTGCTTCAAAAGCTATTTTAAATTTTTAAATTTGCAACACAAAATTCTGACATGAATATCATTCAACATATACAATCAAAAATATCCGAGATCATCCCGAAACTTTATGACGTGGAAGGCGTGAATCTGGATGTTCAAAAAAATAAAACCGAGTTCGAAGGTGATTTTACCATCGTTATTTTTCCATTGGTAAAACTGGCAAAGAAAAGTCCGGACGCGATTGGAAACGAACTTGGAGAAGCGATTACAAACGAAATCGATTACATTGAGAGCTTCAACATCGTGAAAGGTTTCCTGAATCTTAAATTGAAAGACGAGGTTTTCGCGAATCAATTGTCCGAACTTCAGGATGATTTTGAAAACATAGCACCGAAAAACGCAACGGTAATGGTGGAATATTCTTCGCCAAATACGAACAAACCTTTGCATCTTGGACACGTTAGAAATAATCTTTTGGGTTTCTCTGTTGCTGAGATTTTGAAAGCTGATGGATACAACGTCATCAAATCTCAAATCATCAACGACCGTGGAATTCACATCTGCAAATCGATGTTGGCATGGGAGAAATTTGGTAACGGCGAAACACCTGAATCTACCGGTTTGAAAGGCGATAAACTGGTCGGAAACTACTATGTGGAATTCGATAAATTATATAAATCCGAGATCAAAGCGATGGTTGCTGACGGCATAGATGAGGAAACGGCGAAAAAGCAAGCGCTAAGTATCATCCAAGCTCAGGAAATGCTTTTGAAATGGGAAAATAATAATCCGGAAGTTCGAAAACTTTGGGCGATGATGAACGAATGGGTATATGCAGGTTTTAATGAAACTTATTCCCGATTGGGCGTTAATTTCGACCAGGTTCAGTACGAGAGCAATACCTATATTTTAGGAAAAGATCTAATTCAAAAAGGGCTTGACAGCGGGATTCTTTATAAGAAAGAAGACGGTTCTGTTTGGTGTGATCTGACGGATGAAGGTTTGGATCAGAAACTGCTTTTACGTTCGGATGGCACTTCGGTTTATATGACTCAGGATCTTGGAACTGCCGTTGAGCGTTTCAAGGAAAATGATATTCAGAAACTGATCTATACGGTTGGAAATGAGCAGGATTATCACTTCCAAGTCTTGTTCAAAATCCTGAAAAAATTGGGTTACGAATGGGCAGACCAGCTTTACCACTTGTCGTACGGAATGGTGGAATTGCCGGAAGGAAAAATGAAATCCCGAGAAGGAACCGTGGTTGACGCGGACGAATTGGTTGAAGAAATGATCTCCACTGCAAAAGAAAAATCTGAGGAACTTGGCAAGTTGGAGAGTTTGAGCGATGAAGAGAAAAAGAGTTCTTATGAAACGGTTGGATTGGGTGCTTTGAAATATTTCATTTTGAAAGTGGATCCGAGAAAGAAAATGCTCTTCAATCCTGCGGAAAGTATTGATTTTAATGGAAATACTGGACCTTTCATTCAATATACGTATGCGAGAATCCAGTCACTTTTGGCAAAGGCCGAATATTCCGGGAAAGGAGATTTTGGAACTTACGTTCCGAATGAAAGTGAGAAGGAAGTGATCATGCTTTTGGCTGAATTCAAAGAAGTTATCGCGCGTTCTGCAGAAACTTTGAGTCCGGCTTTGGTGGCGAATTACGTTTATGAACTGGTAAAATCTTACAACTCTTTTTATCAAAATAACCCGATTGTGAAACAGGAAGATCTGGATGCGAAACAGTTCCGTCTTCAGGTTTCTGATCTGGTTGCGAAGACGATCAAGAAAGCTTTGGCTATGCTGGGAATCAATGTGGTGAATAGAATGTAAATGGCAAATAGCTATTAGCTTTTTGCTGTTGGCCTACAGCTCAAATATAAAATTAAAACTCTGCTTCGGCGGAGTTTTTTTATACCTACTCTCTTTTTATATATTTATCAAGCATATGCTGTGATAATTCGTGCAATTCCTTGCCATTCTCAGGATTCACACCATCCGCAGTGAAAAATTCTACCACATTTTGATGCTTGGAATACCAGACATTTTTAATTGAAGTAATTGTGTCTGGCGTTGTGATCTTTTTGAAATTATCCACCAATTTCCTATCAAGCGCAATCAAACCGTTTTCTGTATCGCTGCAATGTGCTGGGATATATTCTTTCCCATCCCAAAACATACATTGCAACTTTTCTTCTTTAGGAGGTTCTTCTTTGACATCCTGATCCCGTGGAGTAATTTCGTTTTCTTTCCAAGTTATAATTTCTTTTGCAGGAGTTTCTGTTTTTAGTTCATCGTTTTTAACCTCTGCGAATTTCACAGCCGGATTTTCCTCTTTCTTAAAATAATTATTCGTAAAAAAGCCACCAAAAATTAACAATCCAATCACTCCAAAACCGCTCTGTTTTGCGAAAAATTCTTGAAGTTTTAAAATTGGATTCGTGGTAATATTTACAGTAATATTTGGATGTTTTCTTTCGGGATCATCTTCATCATCGATTCTCACACTCACACTCGTACGCGAAGAATCTTGATTAATTTTTGTAAAAGTTTCTGTTTTGCAAAAGTCTTTAAAATCCTTGAATTCCAGGTATTGGCTCATTTTATCAAGAACCTGCGTATCAATATTCTTATCCTCATCATCTATCAAAAAAGCATCATAATACCTTACGAAAGTCCGCTCTGATATTTCGAATTTCCATTCGTCATAAAAGTAGAGGCTGAGATAAAGCGCAATTCCGCTTTTGCTGTCTTTCCCTGAGTCTTTTCTTCCTTTCTCAAAAATTTCACGAATTAGTAGTTTTTTGGACATAGTTGGTATTTAGTCTTTACAAAGTAGATGATTTTCTGGCACTTCCTTGTACGGAAATCCGTACTCCATCATTTTGCCAGTCCATTCGTGTCCAAGAATTGTCTAACATTTCATTTCATTATCACTGCATCTTTGCCTCAGAAATCATTGATAAACAAAACATTACAAAAACAAAGTTACAAAACTGATCTCAAAAAACAACCAGATAAAACGGAGAGAGATCTCTGGCTTGGGAAGCAGATGTTTCTCTTCCGTTTTCTGAAGGTTGACTTCCCAAAAATTTAAGAAGCGCTTCTTTTTCAACCACTGTGTCACCTACTCGCTATCTGCTTCGCGGGGAAGAACACGAATGTCAATTTTTAAATTTTTACAACAATGCTAAACTTAATCTTGATCTTACTGGGATTGATCTCAAACCCCAACTCAAATACTTCAAACTGTGGTGGTGATGGAACTACAACTACTGCATCAGCACCACAACCTAACCCTGGTGATACTGGTGGAGAAGATGGACAAACCCCACCCAGAAAATAACAGTAATAAAGTGATAGTGAAAGAATTTTCTTTCACTATTTTTTTTTATTTTTAAGAAAAATAAAAAACTTTGAAGTTTTATTATATATTTCTTTTTCTTTTATGCTTATCGTGTAAAAAAACTCACGAAATTAAAAACGAATCACAAATCTCTAATCTTTATTATGATAAAGCCTTTGAGTTATTAGACCATAACAAAAGAGACAGCGCATTTTACTATTTTAACCTGAGTAAAGATCATTTTCTCAAAACCAAGGAGACTCTCAGCGTTGCCAAGAGCCTTATTAATATGGCAATCATCCAGGAGAATGAAGGAGACAATTTTGGATCTCAAGAAACTAGTTTATTGGCCTCAAAATATTTAAGTTTTACAAAAAAAGACCATCATTATTATTTAGCAACCAATTATAATAACTTGGGGATCGTTAACGGCAAATTAAAAAACCATCAAAGATCTTCCGAGTTTTTCAGAAAGGCGGTTTACTATACCGATGATCATGCTAATAGAATTATTTATCAAAACAATCTTGCGAATGCCTTCAGAAGAATGGAAGATTATGACAAGGCATTGTCAACTTATAAAAATATATTGAATGAAAAAATAAGTAAAAAGGAATACGCAAGGATATTATCGAATTTTTCCTACACAAAATGGCTTCAAAAACCTAATTACAATCCCATTCCAGAACTCAACGAAGCTTTAAAAATAAGATCACAAGAAAAAGATAATTGGGGGCTCAACTCCAGCTATTCCCATCTTGCAGATTACTACACTGATAAGCAGCAGGACGCCGCATTACTGTACGCGACTAAAATGTACAGCGTTTCAAAAGAAATAAAAAGTCCAGATGACCAGATCGAAGCGCTCCAAAAATTAATTTATCTGGAAAATCAGGAACATTCAAGACAGTATTTTAAAATCTATCAAAAACTGAATGACAGCCTACAAACTGCAAGAAATAAAGCGAAGAATCAATTTGCACTCATCCGTTACGAGACCGAGAAGAACAAAGCTGATTTTCTAAGATCAAAAACAGAAAGCACACAGCGCCAAAACCACATCATCAAACAATATTTTGGATTAGGACTTCTAATAATTTTATTGATCATCAGCTATTTTTGGTTTAGAAAAAGGCAAAAGATCCTTCACCAAGAAAAAATGCTGGAAGTCAAAAACACAGAACTCAAATACTCCAAAAAAGTCCACGACAGAGTTGCAAATAAGGTCTATCAAGTAATGTCCGAGGTGGAGAATATCGAAGATCTACATAAAGAGATCCTACTTGACAGACTAGAAGAGATCTATGAAATATCCCGAGATATCACTTATGAAAAAGAAGCTTCGGAAAACCATAATTTTAAAGATCAACTTTCTAATATGTTAAAATCGTATGCTTCCGACCTTGTCAAGATCTTCATCACTGGTAATGATCAAGAAATTTGGCAAAGAACAAACCATACTCAACAAAACGAAGTCTACTGCATCCTTCAAGAACTGATGACCAACATGAAGAAACATAGTAACGCTGATAAAGTTTTACTAAAATTCTCCCAACACAAGTCTACCGTAAACATCTCATATACAGACAATGGCATTGGCATAAAACAACTTTCACAAAAAAATGGTTTGCAAAATACGGAAACCCGTACAAAAGCTATTGCTGGAAAAATTATTTTTGACACAGAAACTGACGGACTTTTGAAGATCAACATCTCATTTCCGTTATAAAAAAAATACAAATGTTCAAAAAAGTACTAATAGCAGAGGATTATGAAAGCTTCAACATATCGGTCCAGAAAGTCGTTGAAGACCTCAAAATAACAGAAACAAAATTTGATAACTACTGCGACGAAGCTCTTAGCAGACTGAAAATGGCAATTCAAGAAAACGAACCTTTCGAATTGCTGATCACCGATATCTCCTTTGATGCTGACCACAGAAAACAAACATTGACCAACGGACAAGAACTTGTGGCAGCCGCAAGAGAGATACAGCCAGACTTAAAAGTGATCGTATTCTCCGTAGAAAAACGCCAAGAGACCATCGATAGACTCTTCAATGACCAACAGATCAACGGCTATGTAAAAAAAGGCAGAGAAGATGTGAAAGACCTTAAAAAGGCGATAAAAACCGTTTACAAAAACGAGAGGTTTATCTCCTATGATTTGAAAAATCCAGTAAAGGACAGAAATTCTTTTGAGTTCTCGACACTGGACACTCTGCTTATATCATTGCTGGCAAAAGGAATTCTCGTAAAAAATATCCCAGATTATTTAAAGCAGAACAACATCACACCTTCCAGCATGAGCTACGTTGAGAAAAAATTAGCAAGTATCCGCGAATCTCTAGATGTCAACAGCAATGAACATCTTATTGCAGTCTGCAAAGATTTCGGCATCATTTAGGATTGTCTAGTCAACTTTTCGAAGAAATTTTAAAAGGAAGGATAGAATTGACTATCAATTTCGTCAATCCAAGGTAATATTAAACTAATGATCATCTAAACAATCTGGCATTTACCATGCAAAAATAAAACAACCAGCTGAATTTCAACTGGTTGTTACTTTACAATTTGTAGACCCACAGGGATTCGAACCCCAGATGACTGCACCAAAAACAGTAGTGTTACCGCTACACCATAGGTCTGTCCTTTATTGTGGTGCAAATTTAGAGCTTTTTTCTGAACTTCCAAATTATTTTTAAAAAAAATTGCATAATTTTATAAAATAAATTTTCGCTCAGCCTAATGTTAATCGACCTTTCCAAACCTTTATCCAATCAAGAAAGACCATCTAACGAATTTGAAACCAAAGTTTTAGACTTCGTCACAGAATGGTTTTCAGACTCAAAAATAGTCAAAATTCAGAGTTCTGGTTCTACCGGAATTCCAAAAATATTTGAGATAGAAAAATCAAAAATGCTGAATTCTGCCGAGATGACTTGCAACTTTTTGGATTTAAAAGAAGGAAATGTCGCATTAATTTGTCTCCCGATAGAATATATCTCTGGAAAAATGATGGTCGTAAGAAGTATTCTCAGAAAATTAAAACTAAAAATCGTCGAACCGTCCACAAATCCCCTTCAAAACATTAATGACGAAATCGATTTCTGTGCAATGACGCCTTTGCAGGTCGAAAATTCCTTGGACAAACTTCATCTCATCAAAAATCTGATCATTGGAGGCGCATCAGTTTCCGAAACTTTAAAGACAAAAATCACTAAAACTCTCAAACACTCAAACTCTCCCACTCGAATCTTCGAGACCTACGGAATGAGCGAAACACTTTCCCACATTGCACTCAGACAGATTTTCCCAAATCAGGAAGATTGGTTTGCAGTTTTTGAAGGTGTGGAAATTTCTCTTGACGAACGAGATTGTCTGAAAATATTTGCACCAAAATTGAATTCAGAAATTTTGCAAACAAATGATTTGGTAGAAATTAATAATAAAAATCAATTCAGATTTCTTGGAAGATTAGATAATGCGATTAATTCTGGTGGCGCAAAGATTTTCCCAGAAGAATTGGAAAAATTAGTCAAACAAAACATTCCGAATGAAGCAGTCTTTCTTGGAATCGATGATGAAAAACTCGGACAAAAATTAATTCTAATAATTGAAGGAGAATCTGATGAAAATTTAAAATCTAAAATCTATAATTTAAAATTTCAAAAATCATTTCATAAACCAAAAGACATTAATTTTGTAGAAAAGATCCCAAGAACGCCAAACGGAAAAGTCAACCGGCTGGAGTTGAAAAAATTAATTGAGAAATGAAAAACTTCACGTCCGAAATCAGCTACAAAACCTCCCGCTCTTCCGGCGCTGGTGGACAAAACGTGAACAAAGTGGAAACGGCTGTCACGGCGATTTGGAACGTCTCAGAAAGTTATTATTTCTCAGAACAGGAAAAACTTAGAATCTCTGATAAACTCAAAAACCGCATCAATTCCGAAGGTCTTCTGCAAATGACTTCATCAGAAAGCCGAACACAACTTGCGAACAAGAAAATCGTGACAGAAAAAATGCTCGAAATGGTAGAAAAATCGCTTTTCATTCCAAAATACAGAGTCAAAACCAAACCTTCCAAACGCCAAGTTCAAAAGCGAATCGATAACAAAAAGAAAATTTCCGAGAAAAAAGACAATCGGAAATTTAAATTTTAAAGTCCGATAATTTCTCTATCTCCTCATCTATTTTCTGAGAATATTCCAACTGTTTATCGCGGATTCGCCCATGATTGGTCACAGTTTCATAATCCTGTTGATATTGTTTATACTCATCATAAATTCTTTCATAATACTTCTGCAAAGATTTGACATCCAAACTTTTACCACTGATTACCTTTCTGAATCTTCGCGCAAACAACTCAGCAATATCGAAATGACTTTGCTCGTGCATCAAAACATGATCCGTCTTATGTTCCGGATGCGCCCAGGATTTGGAAGGAATAAAAAACGACTGAATTTTCACCTGCTTGGAAGTGAATTTCTTCGTCGAACTATTAAGTAAGAGAGAGATTCCACAATAAGTTGTAGCCGCGGCCTGAGAAGTATTTGGCTTAGTTTGAGACTGGAAATCTGCCCAAACCAATTTTCGATTTTCATCCCAAAAAATCTTGTCCTGAGCCTTCGCAAATCCTAAGAAAAAGACGAAACCAAGCAGCAAAAATTGTTTTATCATAACGATTAGATGATTTTTTTCTTCAAATGTTAATTTGTTACCATAAAACTTGTATTTTTACCTCCCTGCATTTTTAAAAGATGGAAAAAGAAATAAAAATCAATTTTGAAGTGATCTCGAGTTACGAGCAACTCAACGATATAGAAAAAACACTCTTCGACAAAGCCAAAAAAATCCGCCAAAACGCCTATGCGCCCTACTCCAACTTCTTCGTAGGTTGTGCACTCCTTTTGGAAAACGGCGAAATAATCACCGGCTCCAATCAGGAAAACGCAGCTTATCCATCCGGATTGTGCGCCGAGAGAACCGCGATTTTCTGGACTTCTGCCAATTATCCAAACGAAAAAATCAAAAAAATATTTGTGATTGGAGGCCCAAAAGACGGACTCAGTTCCACGCCAATTCCACCTTGTGGCGGCTGCAGACAATCAATTCTGGAGTACGAAGCCAAACAAAAAGACGTCATCGAAATCTATTTCACATCCCCAAACGGAGAAATCATCAAGACAAAATCCATCCGGGATTTGCTGCCATTCTCATTTGACGGGACATTTTTATAATTTTTAGGAGCATCGAGTTGCTCTATCGATTGAGATGACCAACCTGCTGTCCACTATATCTTTTTTGCCTACGCTCAAGCTAAGCAAAAAAAGGATGCCGTTCCCATCAGGGCTATGTTGAAGTTTTGTATTTCTTTTCACTACAAATAAAATCCAAAATCCCATTCAAAAAACTGAATGGGATTTTCTTGTAAAATGTAGATATGGATATGAAAATTAGGTTATTAGTTTTTTATAATTTTCTGAGTCAATTTTTTCCCATTTTCCAACAGAATTTCAACAACATAAATTCCTTTTTCAAGGCGAGAGAAATCTACAGTCTTGTCTGAAATTAGTTTTGCATTCACAATTTGTCCCGAAAGATTGTAAACTTTATGCGTTTTTATTTTGCTGGCTGTTTTCACATTTAAAATATCTTTCACAGGATTTGGATAGATAGAAACCGTTTCATTTTTGGAATCCGAAACCGCCAAAACAGAGAATTCTATCTCCTGAGATTTATCTGAATATTTCTTGGAAGCATCAATGGCTTTCACACTCCAAAATATTTTCGAAGGCAAATTGGCTTTATCCAAATACCAGCTTTTCGTCGTCACAATATATTTTGCGATGTCCGCCTTACCAGACTCCGAACCAACCGTCAATTCGTATTGAAGCGAGTTCTCAAGTGTTTTATCATCTGTCGCTCCAGACCAAGTGAACTTGATTTTGTTATCAGTATCTGTTGCAGTAAGAATCGTTGGTGCATTGGGTTTTTGGTTAGAAACCGTTGTTGTATTTCTAAACAACTTGGTGTAAGGCATCAAATCCGGGTCAGCCCAATCGAAACCGTTGGCGAGGATGTCAAGATTTCCGTCGTTATCGTAATCAAACAAAGCCAGCGTTCCACCACTTCCAAGATTGTATAATCCTGAATCTTCCGACTTTTCAAACTTCTGAAGTTGAGGATTATAAAGATAAACATTCGTGTAGCCATCGTAGTTGTCATCATCTCTCATCACAACAAAATCGTAGTAGCCATCGTTGTTCAAATCGCCAACTTCAACATTTCCTGCCGAAAGTCCTTCGCCTTCAAACTTGCTTTCCGTGAAATTACCTTGTCCATCATTAATGAAAACCGCCAAATAGGGATTGTAATCCGCATCCTGACCAGCCACAACAAAATCCTGAAAACCATCACCTTTGAAATCAGCAAAAGCCATTTTGCTAGCGCTCACAGGCGGAAGTTGAGACTTCTGAACCAAGGTTCCATTTTCATTAATATAAACATTGAAAGTTCCTTCGTAATCAGAATTGAAACCATTTACAACAGCATCCAATTCATTATCGTTATTCAAATCTATAACTTTGAAACTTCCGTTTTGAGTTCCTGGCAACCAAGCTTCTGTCTTTTGAAAACCATTAGAATTATTGAGGTACAAATCCAAATCGTGAGAAAATCCGACGCCTTCAATATATTGAGTTCCGTTGATGGCATAATCTTGTTTTCCATCGTGATTGAAATCGAAAACGTCCAATCCGCCGTAGATTTTCCCAGCAGCATTATCAACCAAAGTGAAAGCTAAACCTGTATTTTTCCATCGGTATTGCTGATAATTCACAATATCATTATAACTAAGTCCAGTCGTTAGAACGTCCAAAAGTCCGTCATTATCAAAATCGATAAACTTGACCGCACTCAAATGAACCGAATTATCTCCAAAATTTTGAATGGATGAGAAATTTCCATTTGTATTTTTATAGAAATCATTGGACGTGACATCTACGTTCGTATCACCGTCAGAATCGATAGCGCCAGTGAAAAATATATCTTGAAATCCGTCATTATCAAAATCTGCAACTGCGCTGGCAGAGTAAAAGTAATTTTGAAGCGCCGGTTGCGAAACTTCTTCAAAACTTTGAGATTTGGTAATGATAGCTGACAAAGCTAAAATTGAAATATAAGACTTCTTCATATTATTTTTATTTAGAATAATTAAAAATTACTTTGCAAAAGTATATAAGAAGCCTTACCAAAAGGGATTTTAGAATATGATATTTGTCTTGTTTCGGTAAAATTTAGATTAAACTAAAATCAAGTTATTGATTTGCAAAAGGATGTAATGATTTATGAAATTTCAAAAATCTTACTTTCTTCGTGAATTCTCCTCACAACATTTTCAGTTCGTTCTTTGTGTGTGTCTGTGATGAAAATCTGTCCGAAGTTTTCTTTATTAACCAATTCAATCAATTGAGAAACTCTGGTGTCATCCAATTTATCAAAAATATCGTCCAAAAGAAGAATTGGCGATTTTCCAGTCAGTTCTTTGATTCGGTTGATTTGAGCTAATTTCAGAGAAACCAAAAAAGATTTCTGCTGACCTTGAGAACCTATTTTTTTGATTAAATTTCCATTCATTTCGAAAATCAAATCATCCTTATGAATCCCTTTGGATGTGTAGGTCAGAACTCGGTCTTTATCAATTGAATTCGATAAAAGTTCTTGGAACGTATTGTCTGAAAGATGAGATTCATACACCACAGAAACCTTTTCTTTTCCACCGGAAATAATGTCGTAATAATGCTGGACAATTGGATTCAGTTTTTCGACGAACTCCTTTCTTTTCTCGAAAATCCTTGTTCCGAAGTTTGAAATCGGGTCATCATAGATTTCCAAAGAATCTTTATCAAAATATCGGTTTTTAGCAAAATTCTTCAGCAAAGCATTTCTCTGTTGAATGGTTTTTTGATACTGAATCAAATCAAAAAGATAAACCGAATCTGTCTGAGAAATCATCGCATCCAGAAATTTTCTGCGACTTTCCCCGGAATCCGAAATCAAATTAGAATCGTACGGCGAAATCATCACACTCGGCAAATAGCCAATGTGGTCTGCCAATCTGTCGTAAGTTTTATCATTTTTCTTAATGATTTTTTTGGATTCTCTCGGATGCAGGATTTTGATAATATCTTCCTTCTCTTCATTCTGAATTTCAGATTCAATCGTAAAGAAATCTTCTCCCGATTTGATATTATTAAGGTCAGAATTCCCTAAGAAACTTTTACCAACAGACAGATAATGAAGCGCATCCAGAATATTGGTCTTCCCTACGCCATTGTTCCCGACGAAACAATTGATTTGTGGCGAAAAGTCAAACGAAACTTCGGAGTGGTTTTTGAAATTGATGAGTGAAAGTTTGTTGATGGTCATAGTTCTGAAAATCTGACGTTCTCAATTTTAAGTAAATGAAAAGGCAAGACAAAGGTAAAGATTTAGTTTCCAAAATTCACAAAATGCGGAATATCTGCCCCGAAACTGTTCAGTGGTAAAACATTATTTCGATTGCTGTTAAAATCAAAAACAGAGTTGTTATCAAACGGAACTTTTGGATAATAAGTAAACGAGATCTGAATCCTGTTGAACACCAAATACGGATTATTAATCAAAACACCAATTCCTATTTTTGCGTTGGCATTGGTTTTCATTAATTTATCCTGAGGCATTGCCAACCAGCCAACTGCCGTCGTCAAATATGGACTGAAATGGAAATTCTTCCAAGTTTTGTTCACAAAAAGCTGAAGCTGATATCTCAGAACCAACTTCTTCGTTCCAATGTAATCTGCGTTGTAAACAGGAAACTCATCTCTGGCAGAAAGGTTGATTCTGTCGCGGTAAGAGTAGTTATGTTGTGGATTTCCAAGCGCTAAAGTTGGTGCGAAAAAATGTCTCACTTTCGCAAATTTCCAATCCATCAGATTGGTAAAATAAGTTCCATCAAACCGGAAAGATTCCCGATTCTGGCTGTCTTCATTAAAGAACCTTCCGAACTGCGCTTTGACACTGAAATAGCCAATCTTTGTAAAATCGCCGTAAGCGCCAGAAACGCCAGCATAAGGCATTACTTCATTACTCCTAGATAAAAGTCCGCCCGTTATGCTAAAAGAATTTCCATAAGAGATATCCTCTGGCAACTCATATTGAAAAATATTTTTCTCAACCGAAAATTTCCTCTGAATAAATCCGGCAGAAGCTAAGAAACTGTTGTAAGATTTGAAATAATCAAACTGGTCAATTCCAGGACTGTCTTTGTACTGATAATTCTGAAAACGCCCGATGAACGCAATGTTGCTTGATATTTTTTCTTCCGGATTAGAAGAAACCGGAATCTGATAACCTCCCCACAAATCCTGGCTATACACCTTGATTTGAACTTCTGGCAAAGCACTTCTGTCAACCATCGGCAAAGCCACATTTCGCATAAAATATTCGAAGGAGAAACCGCCTGCCCATTTTGTGAGTGGAGAAAAGAAATCCCTTCTCGCATTCACATTGATTCGCTCATTTTTCCAAAAATCTCTTTCACCCAAAACCTGAGCATTGATATAGGAACCGAAAAGATTGTAAGCTGTATAACTTCCCAAAAGATAATCCTGCTTTTGTTTGGAATCGTTTCTGTAGAGGAAATCTGCCTCGTGCCCTAGTCCCAAAAAATTTTCTTCCGTAACGCCCATTCCAATTTTACTTCCCGAATAACTTGCCCTAGGTTTCAAACTCCAGGAATCAAGAACTTTCACGACAACATCGATTGAATCATTCGTAGAAGTGCTGTCTGCAACGCTGATATTGACCCGGTTCACGAAAGGCATCGTTCTCAATAAACGCTCAGATTCGTAGAGTTTTTGTGCATTGTATTCTTCGCCTTTTTTGAAAAGCAGATAATTATTGACAGTGGAAACTCTTGTATTAGAATGAAGATGATTCGTGAACCAATCGTACCAACGGCTTTTCTCTTTTTTGTCTTTGGAGCCGTAGCCGAAAGGGTCAATTGTTTCTATTTTGATATTTCTAATATATTTTCCGTCATAAGAAACCTGTTCTTGCTTTTCCGCTCTGGTTTTTACGGAAACGGAATCCGCTTCTCGACGAAAAATAAAACGGTGCAGAAATTTGGTAAATTTCCTTTTGTCCGAGAACTCTTCTATTTTGTAGTAGATAGAATCCTTTTCCTCTTTTTCCTGTGCGGACACAAAAGAAACACTACATAAAAACAATAACAGCGCAAAAATATTTTTATGCATTAGATTATAAATACTTCAAAAATTAATTAATATTCTGCTACTATCAATTTATAAGCCAATACAGCAACATAAGCAACAAAGGCAATCCGCTACAAGATTCTACCCAAAAAGAAAAGTAGGTTTCTTGGTTATCATTTTCAGAAAAATAAATTAGAATAAATGTGAAAACCGTTGTTAGTAAAAAACTTAAGGCAAATTCCTTATCAAGAAATATCAAACTTAAAAGACAAGCAACAAAAACTAAAAGATAAGCCAGATATTTTGTCTTTTGAACACCTATTAATATGGGAAAAGTCACGACATCATCGCTTTTCATATCTCTAATGTCGAAAGGTAAAACCAAAGCCGAAATAAACAACCACGAAATCCAGAAAATCTCCCAATTGAATTCCGGGAGAATGAGCCACGCATTAATCAAAGCCCAAGTCAAGCCAACGTAAAATATTTTCAGCAAAGGGATTTTTCTAATGAACTTCTCAAGAAAAAATGAGTTGTAAAGCAAACCAACAACGACTATCACAGCCCATTTCACCAATCTGATTTCATTATGATTAAAGACAATCAAGCAAAAACTAAGGATGCCACAAATGAAATTGAACACTAGAATTTTGATAAAAGTCTTCTTCCGATTCTGATATTTCGTGTAAAGATAACCGCTGAAATAGGTGATGAAAATCAACAGCAAGCTCGGCCAACGAAATATGTTTTGCTCCAGCATAAAAAATCCAGCCATCATTGTTCCCATCAGCGAGACAAAAATCTGGCTGTCAATCACATATTTTTTTGCTAAATTTAAAATCGACATTTTACTTTTAACAAATGTCCGAAAAATTGTTCTAAATCAATAAGATTTCCAAAACGTTAATTTTTAAAAAATTTATTTATCCTTCCAACCTTTACCAAAATAATGCATCTTTATACAGTGAATCATTCACTCAAAAAAAATAAAAGTCAGATATGAAAATCATTAAATCCGTCTCAGTTTTCTTGCTGATGCTTTTCTTCATCAACTTTTCGGCTCAGAATTACTACGATTCTCAATGGAAAAAAGTGGAGGAAAACTACAAGAAAGGAACTTACAAAAGTAATCTTCCGATAATTCTGGACATTCAAAACCAAGCGATGAAAGACAACAATGCCATCCAAATCATCAAATCTCTGAAAGCGGAATTCAGCATCCTGAAGCAAACGCACGACGACACGCAGAATGATGAAAACTCCAAATTCTTTTCGAAACTTCAAAGCACGGAAACCAAACTCAAAGGCGATGAAAAACAATTATTTCATCTTCTGACATTGGAATTCATTAATGATTATTACGATAATAATTCGTGGAAAATCAATCAGAAAACAAATATTAATAATCAAAATCTGTCACAAATTGAGACTTGGAGCAAACTGGATTTCAAGAATTTTTTGACTAAGAATTATTCAGATTTGGAGAAAGAAAATTCGGTTTTGAAGAAAATTCAGACTCAGAAATACAAGGAAATTTTTGACGCGACGGAAAATCTGGATTACTTCCCTACGCTTTCGGATTGGTCAAATTTCAATTACGTCGAGTTTTTAAGAAATCAAAATCTGTTCACGCCAAACGAACTGAAAGTCAATTCGACGAAAATCAATGATGTTTATGATTCGGAAATTTCGGATAATTCTGGGAATTCAAAACTGTACTTCCAACATCAGAAAATAAATTATAATTGTGAATTGAATCATTGTAAAGATAAACTTGCGCAACTTGAAAAACTGGTTGGTGATGAATCTGCAAAAGGCGATTACGAAGTTTTGATGATTGACGAAATGATTGAACTTCTTCAACAAAAAGATGACAACAAAACGGCTTTGGTTTGGGTCAACAAGGCGAAAGAACTTTATCCAAAATCGAAGTTCATCAATAATATTCTTAACAAAGAGAATGCAATAAAAAATCCTCAACTCAATCTGTTTTACGAGAAAGAAACGCAACCGAACAAACCGATCCACATCGTTGCGGAAGGTAAAAATGTGAAGCAATTTTCATTGAATATTTATGAAGTAAAAGATGATTCGCAAGGTTTTCTGAATTATGTTTTCGATTCTTACAAAACGCCTTTTTCCAAGGTCAAAAAATCGTTGGTAAGAAAGGATGAGTTCAGTTTGCCAGCTTCTTCGGATTTCAAATCTCATAAAACATCTTTGGAGCTGAAAGCATTTCCAGCAGGGATTTATCTGGCGGAATATGTGGTGGAAAATTCCGTTCAAGGGAATTATTATTTCATAGTTTCGGATTCGAAAATTATTTTTTCTAAAAAAGATGACAGCAATCCAAAAGGCAATATTCTTAAACTCGTGAACAACGAAAACGGAAAAGCTTTCATTAATGAAAACCTTGATATCACTGAATATGTCAGAGGAAAAGCGGTTACAAAATACACTGTAAAAACAGATAAATCGGGTAATTTCCAGTTTCCGAATTCTGCAAATCAGGAATATTACAGAAATTTCCTTGTGAAGAATGGAAACAATTTTTCGATGATAAACGTTTATGGTTACGATTACGGCAACGGAAACAAATCTGAAAATCAGGAAAGTGCACAGATTTTCCTCGACAGAAAAATCTATAGACCTGGACAAATTGTTTATTTCAAAGTGATTGCAACCGGAATTAACGGCGAAACTCAGAAAATGAAAACGCTGGAAAAAGTGAAGTTGAATATCACTTTGAATGACACCAACAACGAGGAATTGCAAACTTTGAAACTGACAACTAACGAATTTGGTTCCGTCAACGGCAGTTTTACTTTACCAAAAAATAAGCTGAACGGGAATTTCAGTATCGAAGTTGATGATGATAGTAATGTCGCTTACAACATTAGTGGTTACGCAGATTTTCAGGTTGAGGAATACAAACGTCCGAAATTTGAAGTGACTTTTGAACCGATAAAAGACGAGTACAAATACGGCCAAACCATCGAACTTAAAGGAAAAGCGATGATGTTTTCCGGCGTTGCATTGAGCAATTCGACCGTGAATTATGAAATCAAAAAACAAAATATCCGTTGGCGTTATTTCTGGTGGTACCCACGTGGAAACGATAATGAAAACTCCATTCTTGGCGAAGTAAAAACAAATGAGAAAGGTGAATTCACCATCAAAGTAGAACTTAAAAAAGACGAAACTTTAGAAGGCATTCAGATTGATAATTACGCCATCAATGCTTCTGTGACGGATATCAACGGCGAAACACAATCTGCAGACACGAATGTGAAAGTGGCTTCCGTTTCTCATTATATTTCGGCAGACAATGTTGAAAATATTTTTTCTGATGAAGCTGTAAAACTGACTGTTTCGACGAAAAATTACAACGACCAAGTTCTTGCAAAATCTTACAATGCAAAACTTGAAAAATTGGAAGAACCGAAGCAGATTTTCAGAAGTCAGTTTGAAAATACGATTCAGGATTTGCCGAAACTTTCTAAGGAAGAATTTGTGCAAAAGTTCCCACACGACAAATTTGATAAGCGTGATGATTTGAAGAAGTGGAAGGTTGAAAAAGTGATTCTTGATGGGCTTCGAGAGCCTCAGCCTGACAATGCGAAGAAGCCAACAACCAACAACCAACAACCAACAACCAATCTTGATTTGGGCAAACTGGAAGCGGGAACTTACAAGCTTAAACTTTACAATATCGAAGGAAAAGACACGATAAAAACGGAGCAATTCTTCAAAGTTTGGGATAAGAAATCACTTGGGCAAAATCAAAAACCTTTTCTGGAAGTCATTAAGCCAAAACAGGATTTCAAACGTGGTGAGAAAGCAAAAGTGTTTGTTTACTCCGCAGTTCCGGATGCTTTGGTGAATGTTTTTGTTCAAAATGGTAAAGGCGAAACGGTGACGGAAACGCATTCGTTCAAAAATGGAATTCTGGAATATGAAACTTTGATTCCGAAAGATGAAACTGTTTCGAGAGTTAATTTACAGTTTCAATTGGTAGCTTTTAATGATGTAAAAACGGAGAATGTGGATTTGAAAATTGCTGACAGTAAAGATGATTTGAAAATTGAAACCGTTACTTTCCGCGATAAACTTCAGCCTGGACAAAAAGAAAAATGGACGGTGAAAGTTTCTGGTTCTGGTAAAGAGAAAATCAATGCGGAAGTTTTGGCGGGTATGTATGACAAATCGCTTGACCAATTTGCTTCGAATAGTTGGAATTGGCAGGGATTTTATTCGCAGTTTTTTCAGAGTTCTTATGATTTGAAAAATGGCTTAAATCAAGCAAGTTTCAATAAAAACTTTAAGTATTTAAAAAATTATAATATTGATAATCCTCAATTTAATTGGTTTAGTGGACAAATATATAGACAAACATTTTTAAATTCTATACAAGGTTCGGCTCCTGGAGTAACGATAGAAGAAGCTGTTGTAGTAGGCTATTCAAGAGCCACTGTTCCCTTGGCAAAAAAAGCTCCGAAAGCTGATGCTGATGCCATATATGGAAGTCGTGCTGGAGATGTTGAAGGTTTATTGAAAACTTTACCAAGTGTCAATTCAAATGCAGAAATGAGCTCTCCGAACAAAGATGATTTAAATAAAATCCCAGTTCGTCAAAACCTCAACGAAACGGCGTTTTTCTATCCTAATCTTTTGACGGATAAAAATGGAAATGTGAGTTTTGAATTCACTTCTCCGGAAGCTTTGACGCAATGGAAATTGATGTTTTTGGCACATACGAAAGATGCGCGTTCTGCGACTTTGGAAAAATCGGTGGTGACGCAGAAAGAGTTTTCTATCACGCCAAATTACCCAAGATTTTTGCGTGAAGGTGATGAATTGAATCTTCAATCAAAATTATCGAGTTTGGTGAATCAAAAACTGAATGGTGTTGCGCAATTGCAGATTTTGGATGCGTTTACGAATGAAGATATTTCGGAGAAATTCGGAATTAGTCAATTGATGGCGGTTGCCGGTTATAATAAAGAACAATCTTTTACATTATCTGAAAACGGAAATTCTGTTGTTAATTGGAAAGTGAAAGTTCCGAACAATGTTTCATCAATTATTATTAAAATCGTTGCGAAAGCTGGAAATTTCTCTGATGGCGAACAAAAAGCAATCGCAGTTTTGCCGAACAGAATGTTGGTGACGGATGCGCTTCCGATTTTCGTGAAAGAAGGACAAACGAAAACTTTCATTTTAGAAAATCTTAAAAATTCAAATTCTCAAACGATTTCAAACGTTTCAAATACTTTGGAACTGACGACGAATCCGATTTGGGAAATTATGTTTGCGCTTCCAAGCTTGAAAAATGATATGAATAATTCTGCGGATGTAGTCTTTAATAAATGGTTTGCTGATGTTTTGGCTTCTGAAATTTTTAAAGCCAATCCGAAACTGAAAACGGTTTTTGATGAATATCAATCGAAAGGTTTATTGACTTCAAATTTGGAGAAAAATCAGGAACTGAAACAATTGTTATTAGAGGAAACTCCGTGGGTTTTGGAATCGAAAAACGAAACCGAACAAATGGAAAAACTGGCGAGATTGTTTGATGCGAATACGATGCGAAATTCCATTCAAACAGATTGGAGCGAATTGCAGAAATTACAAAATCCTGATGGTGGATTTAGTTGGTATTCTGGTTATCCGAGTTCGTATTATAACTCGTTGTATATTCTGAAAAACCTAGGAAGAATCAATGATTGGCTGAAAGGAAATGTGGCGGATTATCAAAGTTCTGAACAAAAAGAAATGGTGAAAAAACTGGTTTCTTATGTGGATAATGAAGTGAATAAATATTGGAAGACAGATAAAGATAATGTTTGGAACAACTTCGTCATCGATTATCTCGACACCCGAAATTATTGGGAAAAAGAATATCCTTTAAAAAATAAAGGTGCGACATTGAAATCTTTGGTAACAGCAAAAGCGAAAACCGCAAAAATTACTGATTTCACTTTCTTTGGATTGCATCGTTCGGCTTTGTTGTTCAGTAATTATGGACTGAAAGATGTTTCGAAAAAATTGATGACTTACTTGAAAGAAACTTCGACAGATACGGAAACGCAAGGTGTTTACTGGAAACAAAATCTGAACGATTGGGGTTGGTATTCTTCAAAAACCGTGAATCACGCTGGAGCTTTGGAAGCGTTCAACAAATTGACTCCGACGGATGAAACTTTCATTGAAGAAATGAAAATCTGGTTGGTAACCCAAAAAGAAGTGAATTCTTGGGGAAGTTCGCGCGGAACTGCGGAAGTCATTTTCACGATTCTTAATTCAGGGAAATCCTGGACTTCTGCGGAATCTGACAAAGCTGAAATTACTTGGGGCGGAAAAGCTTTGAAGCCTCAAACGCAAGCGACTGGTTACGTGAAACAGGCGGTTACCTCTGATAATTTGGATAAAAATCTAGCAACGGTTTCCATTAAAAAAGACAGTCCGGGAATTGTGCAAGGTGGCTTGTTCTGGCAATATTATGAGGATTTGGATAAAATAAAATCTTCGGAAACTTATATTTCTATTACGAAAGAATTATACAAAAAAGTAAAAACAGAGAACGGTGAACAATTAATTAAAATCAATGAAAATTCTCCGTTGAAAGTTGGAGATAAAGTGACGGTAAGAATGATTCTGAACACCGACAGAAATATGGAATTCATTCACTTAAAAGATATGAGAGCGGCAGGATTTGAACCTTTGGATGTCATTTCCGGTTATGAATGGAAAAATAATCTAGGATACTATCAATCCACAAAAGATGCTTCCACGAACTTCTACATCGAATATATGCCGAAAGGAAAATATGTTTTCGAATATGATTATGTTGCGAATGCAAGTGGAAAATTCAGCAATGGCATTACAACTTTGCAGAATTATTACGCACCACAAATGAATGCGCATACGCAGGGAACAAAAGTTGAAATAGAGCCTTAACATAATTTTAAAAATAAAAAAGACCAAC
>NZ_LSHB01000049.1 GCF_001643375.1 Chryseobacterium sp. FP211-J200 | reverse complement strand
TACCTGGTTCTGAAATGGTCTAGGGTGGTTATGCAAGTGGTTGCAGCTGGTTCCGAAGCACCCAAGACCACTTGACCAACCGGATAAGGGTGGTTCCGAACCGGGGGTTACCTGGTTCTGAAATGGTTGAAGGTGGTTATGCAAGTGGTCGCAGCCGGTTCCGAAGCACCCATGACCACTTAACCAACCGGCTAAAGGTGGTTCCGAACCGGGGTATACCTGGTTCTGAAATGGTTGAAGGTGGTTATGTAAGTGGTTGCAGCTGGTTCCGAAGTGCCGATGACCATTTACAAAAGTGTCTGTTGGCGCTTGTAAAACCTGTTGAAGATACTTGTATGAACTGTTTCGTATACTTTAGAACAAGGTAAAGCCGTTGTCTACAATTGTAAACAGCGGGCTAAAGTCTGATGTTATTTATCATATAATTTTCCAGATTAATTGATTTTCGAAACAAGCCTTATTTCTATATTTGCCGCCAATTATCTGAAAGGAAATAAAACTATGAACAAAATAATTGTGACTCTGTCGGTTTTGGTTTTGTCAATCAACGGATTGGCTCAGAACAAGGAAAACACAATCGATGAGGTGAATTTACAGGGTCGGTTTTTATCGATTCCCTATAATGATGTGAATGAAAATGTGACGGTCATCACCAAGCAACAAATCCAAAATAGTCCTGCGACAAGCATCGATGAGTTGCTGCAGTTCCATTCTGGGTTGGATATCAAAAGACGAGGTTCCAACGGTGTTCAGAGTGATATTACGATTCGCGGAAGTTCGTTTGAGCAGGTTTTGATTTTGGTGAATGGCATCAGGATGAATGATTCGCAGACTGGTCATAATACATTCAATCTTCCGTTTGATATCTCGGCGGTGGAAAGGGTGGAGATTATGAAAGGATCGTCGGCAAAACTCTATGGACAGAACGTTTACGCAGGTGTCATTAACATTGTTACCAAATCATCGTCAGAAGAACAAGTGACGATAAAGGCTCAAGGCGGTGATTTCAAAACTTATGATTTGTCGGCTTCTGCAACGTTTGGTTCTGAGAAATTTACGAATCTATTTACCATTAGCAACGGTGCTTCCGACGGTTATCGATTCAATACAGATTATCAAATCAGGAATTTTTTCTATCAAAATAAATTAAAACTGAATGATGGAAGTCTGAGTCTGCAGGCTGGTTTTTCTGAGAAGAAATTTGGAGCGAATGGATTTTACGCCTCACCAGCGGCTATCAATCAGTATGAGGAAACGCAGGCTTCTGTGGTGAGTTTGCAATATCAGCAGAGGTTTGATAAACTGTCTGTAAACTCCAGTGTTTATTGGAGAAGAGGGCAGGATATGTATCTCTACACACGTCAAAATCCGGCTGGTTACAGGAATATGCACATCGGAAACAATGTCGGCGGGACTGTGAATGCGACTTACGAATCGTCACTTGGAACCACGGGAATTGGCGTGGATTACAGAAAAGAATTTCTCGTGAGCAGTAATCTTGGCGACAGAGAGCGTGATGTGACGCAGGTGTTTTTTGACCACCAGTTCAAGTTCTTCGATCAGAAATTGGAAATCAATCCGGGTGCAAGTTGGGCAAATTATTCTGGTCAGAATTTTTTCTATCCTGGGATGGATGTTGGTTATATCTTCAATCCCAATCACAAAGTGTTTGGAGCGGTTTCCAAAGGATTCAGGATCCCGACTTTCACCGATTTGTATTACGTGAGTCCTGCGGAAATTGGAAATCCTAACTTGGTTCCGGAATCTGCTGTTTCATCAGAATTAGGATATCGATTTCAGAATGAAAAAATATTGGCGAAAGTCAGCGGTTTCATCCGAAATACAAACAACGGCATCGATTGGTTGAAAGAAACGCCGGAAAGCCCGTGGAAAGCGGAAAATGTTGGAAAGATCCATCTCAAAGGTTTTGAAACTGAGTTCAAACATCAATTGTTCTCATTCCTTAATTATCGTTTGGGCTACACTTATCTTGATAATCAATATAAAAATGAGGAACTTTCCCGATACGCTTTGCAGAATCTGAGACATCAGTTCGTTGCGCAAGTCGATGTGAAGTTTTTGAAGTTCTTCAGCAATCAGTTGATCTACAAATATTCGGAACGCGTGAATCTTGGGAGTTATAATGTCCTTGATGAACAAATCAATTTCCGATACAAAGACCTTAATTTTTATGTCTTGATCAATAATCTGACGAATGCGAAATATGTGGAAACGAACTTGGTTCCGATGCCTGGAAGGTGGTTTCACGTAGGTTTCACTTATCAGATTAAGATGAACTAATTTTTTTAACCACAAAGACACAAAGGTTTTTCACAAGGTTTACAAATTTTCAAAAATCAGAAATTATCTGTGTTCTTTGTGAAATACTTCGTGACTTTGTGGTTTTAACCTAAATTTGCAAAAAATTAAACAATGGCAGCTTATCTGGAATTCAATTTTAAAATAAAACCTCTCCAACCTTGGAACGAAATATTGATGGCAGAACTGATAGAAATCGGTTTCGACAGCTTCACAGAAGAATATGACGGCATCCTGGGTTATATCCAAAAAGACCTTTTCAAAGAAGAAGAACTGAAAGGTATCTATCTTTTGCAAAACGAAGAAATCGAAATTTCTTACACCTACGAAGAAATGCCGAACATCAACTGGAACGAGGAGTGGGAAAAGAATTTTTCGCCCATCAATGTAGAAGATAAAGTCCTGATCAGAGCAGAATTCCACGACTCGGACCCGAATATGCATGAGATCGTGATTCAGCCGAAAATGTCTTTCGGAACTGGTCACCATCCTACCACGCACCTGATGATCCAGCAGATGTTGGATATGGATCTGGAGAACAAAAAAGTGCTTGATATGGGTTGCGGAACCTCGGTTTTGGCCATTTTCGCAAAACAGAAAGGAGCAGGGAGAACCGTTGCCATCGACATCGATGAATGGTCTGTAGAAAATTCCAAAGAAAATGCAGTACGAAATAATGTAGAATTGGATATCGAGCTGGGAACGGCTGACAATCTTGGAAAAGAAAAATTCGAGATCATCCTGGCAAACATCAACAGAAATATTTTGATTTCTGACATTCCGACTTATGTTTCCGTTTTGGAAGATGGTGGGAAATTATTGTTGTCCGGACTTTGCTTCTTCGATGTGGACGATATTCTGGAAGTTTGCACTGAGCAAAATTTGACATTAGAAAAGAAAATCCAGAGAGAAGAATGGGTTTCTCTGTTGTTGAGTAAGTAATAAAATAAACCCTCGAAATTTTTTTTCGAGGGTTTGTTTTTAGAGAATGCAAGATTCAATATCATCATTGTCCTATATACGGGTCGCTCCTCTGGAGCTTAACTTCTAATAACAACTATTTGCTATTAACAGATTGCTCCTAAAGGAGCTGACTTATTTAGTCCCATTGGGACTTGCTGTTAATAGAAAAAAACAAGCCCCGAAAAACAAAGCTCCAGCGGAGCGAACTGTGGATTTATCCGATAAACATTGTATTCGTCAATTTGTTTACAATGTCTATCGGATAATAATGATTTGATATTAGTAATTATTTTCTCTCATCGCTAAATAAAATAGCGTATCCATAATTATCCGACCAACCAGATTTTAAAGGTAATAATTGTCTCGTGTGTGCTTCCCTCAACATCCCCACTTTTTCTAAAACGTTGAATGAACCAACATTATCGACTGCACATCCAGCTTCAATTCTGTGAAGCTTCAAGGTTTCAAAACCAAAGTCTAATATTTTTCTTAAGCTTTCTGTTGCATAACCTTTGTTCCAAAATCTATAATCCAATTGAAACCAGACTTCCGCATTTTTGTAGTGTTCTTTTCCCAGATGTAATCCAATCAGTCCGATGAATTTTTCTTCAGTAATCAATTCAACAGCAAATGTAAAATGCTTGATGTTTTCTTTATTGTTTTCAGCAATCCATTTTTCAACAGTCATTTTTGTTTCATTAATGTCAATTGGGATTTTTGATGTATTGAATTGGGCAGTCTGTTCTAAAGATTGTAGTTCAAATATATTTTCAATGTCGTTTTCAGAAATCGGTCTTAAATTTAATCTTTCAGTTTTTAAAATAATATCCATCTTACTACTTCTGCGGATACTTCTGAATCAAAGCCTGCAAAATCGCCAACGTCTCCGCATCCATAATCCCGCTGTAATTCGTCGGTCGAAAGTGAAATTGGAAAGCCTCAATGGTTTGCTTCGTAGCTTTGTCCCAAACCCCATTCACGGTCAAAGCATAACCAAATTGCACCAATTGCTGCTGAACTTTGGAAACAAATTCCGGATTGTTATATTGTATGGTAATATCGTTTGTTGTTAAGATTTGATCTAGAAAAGTCTGTTTCGCCGCTTCGTCGTACCACATCCCGATTTGATACTCGTCGTACAATCTCTTCCAAGGGAAAAGTGGTCCTGGATCTTGTTTTCTCGTTGGTGCAATATCCGAATGTGCGAGAATATTGGTTGGTTGGATGTTGTATCTAACGATAAGGTCTTTTACCAAAGCAGCTACTTTCTTGATCTGTTCTTCAGGATACGGCGTGAAAACCCGCAGACCTGTAGAGTCGACTGTGTAACCCATATTCACGATTTCTATTCCGATAGAAGTATCATTTAATTGTTGGTCCTTTCTCCAGAAACTGATTCCGGCATGGTAAGAGCGCTTGTTTTCATCCACCAATTGATAGATTTCTTTATCTGGCAATGTATTCACGAGGTAATGTGCGCTTACCGACTGTTGTGTAAGAGTTGAGATGGATTTTTCATCATTTAATACGGTATAATGTAAAATCACATAGCGTTGGCGGAAATTCTGCCCGACAGAAGGGAAATATGTTTTGGTCACTTTGTATCCTGCCGGATTGGCGCTTACTATAGAACCATAACTTATTGTGTTGTCATTTTTCGTGATATCCGCAATATTGACTTTGTAATAGTCGCCTTCATCCTGTTTGATTTCTGGTTTTTTTATAGGAACAACTGCAACTGGTGTGGTAGATTTTACCGGAGTTTTACTTTTTACAGTTTTTTGTTGGGATCCGCAGGAAATGATTAATGATCCTAATGATATGAGATATAATGAATTACGCATTCGTGTCTGTTTTGGGTTATATTTAATGAGTCAAAAATAAGAAAAAAAATAAATAAAATTTTTTGGTAGTTACACAAAAGTCTTCTATATTTGCACTCGCAATAACGGGATAGAATATATCACTGAAACTGCAAGGAGAGTTGCCTGAGAGGCCGAAAGGACTTGTTTGCTAAACAAGCGAACTGGAAACGGTTCCAAGGGTTCGAATCCCTTACTCTCCGCAGCTAAAAGATGACTTATCGGGGCGTAGCGTAGTCCGGTCATCGCGCCTGGTTTGGGACCAGGAGGTCGCAGGTTCGAATCCTGCCGCCCCGACAATTTTTAGTGATTTTCGTAAAAATTACAATGGGTGCGTAGCTCAGCTGGATAGAGCATCTGCCTTCTAAGCAGACGGTCTCAGGTTCGAATCCTGACGCGCTCACAAAAGAGAGATCATTCTTGATCTCTTTTTTTTATATCGGAAAGCTAGATATTTATTTCTCTTTTTGATAATAAATATTTTTAATTTAATTTACGGGGCGTAGCGTAGTCCGGTCATCGCGCCTGGTTTGGGACCAGGAGGTCGCAGGTTCGAATCCTGCCGCCCCGACAATTTTTAGTGATTTTCGAAAAAATTACAAATGGGTGCGTAGCTCAGCTGGATAGAGCATCTGCCTTCTAAGCAGACGGTCTCAGGTTCGAATCCTGACGCGCTCACAAGAACCTCACAAAGCAATTTGTGAGGTTTTTTGTTTTAAAAAGGTTACAGGTTTGAATCCTGTCGAGGTCACTTCACAGACCTTCATATATTATAAAGTTTTTATTTTCCCAATATCTAAATGTCCGTTGATATTAAATTCTTTGTTGAAATATGATCGGATAAAATATTTTTTTGTTTTATTTTCGCTGAAAATTTGTTGCAATATGTGGAAGCTTATCAAAAAACTGGTCTTTATCCTTATTATAGCTAATATTCTTTTTGTGATCTTCGGTATATTTTTCAATCCACCAATTACCTGGACGCAGTTGGGGAGTGTTTTCAAATACGGAAAGATGAACCGCGATTACGTTTCCTATGATGATATGGGAAATAACATCAAAAAAGCAGTACTTGCTTCCGAAGATCAGGCGTTTTTCAATCACAATGGTTTTGATTATAAAGCCATAGAAAAGGCGATGAAAAAAAATGATAAAAAAGGAAAGGTAGTTCGAGGTGGAAGCACTATCTCTCAACAAACTGCAAAAAATGTTTTCCTTTGGCAAGGTAGAAGTTGGCTGAGAAAAGGCTTGGAAGCGATTTATACTTTTATTATCGAGAAGGTCTGGGGAAAAGATATCATTCTTGAAAGATACCTTAATGTAATAGAAATGGGTCAGGGCGTGTTTGGTGTGGAAGCGGCTGCTCAATATTATTATAATAAACCAGCAAAAGATCTGACTAAAAGTGAAGCGGCCTGGATTGCAGCAGTTTTACCAAATCCCAAAAAATATGATCCTAAAAATCCAAGTGCCTATCTCAACAAAAAACACAAATGGATCATGAGACAGATGAATAACATTGTTCTGAAATGATTACTTTTGTGCTAAGATGCCAATTAGATTAATTAGAAAAGACAGTTTCAGTACGATTTTAAAGAATTATTTCAGCGAAAGAAATGAGACTTTGTCTTTGCAGCCTTTATCCGAAATTATCACAAGCCTCAAGCGAGAAGACTTAGGTGTTTTCACAGCATATCTCAAGGATAATGATACAATAAAGGATAATCTGACTTTTTATATTCATAATATTTTTCAGGATAAACCCTTCAATTTGTCATTGACAGAAGCTGATATCTTATCTGAGAATGCCTTTTATCCTGAGTTTAAAAAACGAATTCTTAATAAAGTATTACCACCGATTGAAAACGAAAATACCATCTGGTATTTGGTGGACAATGTTCTTGTAACGCCGAAGAAAGATCTCCAGTTTTTCCAGAATTCACCAGAAGATAAGTTGGATGAACTTTTTCAATTACTGAAGATCGATAGATTTATCAGTAATCCACACGTTAAGAAAGAACTTTTGTTTTCGCTTAATATTCTGGCTTGGCGCGTTATCGGAAATGCCCTGGATGTAGATGTCGTGAAAATGGCACCGGAATATCGTAATTTTGATAATCCATTTCTAGCTTTGCAAAATGAGTTAGATATTATCAATGCTGATTTTAATGACAATCCGGATTTCAAATTTACTTCCAATGATGAGGTTTATAAACAGACCAAGATCTACATGGAGCAGTGTCTGGAATTTGTCAATTTGGCCTTCAAGAATTCGTCAAAATATGGAATTTCCAGCAAGACCAATCAGTCATTGCTGAAGATCAGACAACAGCTCAACAGAATGTCTGACATTATCAAATTATTTGTGATCGATGACGACCGCGATTATTTGATCAATTCCAAGCAGTTGTTCTTTAATATTTTAAAGTACAAATCGCATAAAAACAACCTTCGTGATCTGGTTTCGGACAGCACAAGACTGATGTCGCATCTGATCACCAATCACACTGCAGAAACAGGAACGCATTACATCACTTCTACGCTCAAAGCATATATGAAAATGTTTTGGAAAGCGTCTGGCGGTGGTGTTATCGTAGGCGCACTTTGTGTTTTGAAGATGCTTTACAGTTATATTCCTGCAAGTGATTTTGCCCACGCATTTCTTTATTCTATGAATTATGCGATGGGATTTGTCATGATCTATCTGATGAATTTCACTCTTGCTACAAAACAACCTGCCATGACGGCTGCGACGATGGCAAAGGTGCTTTCGGAAGGCAATAGCAGAAATACTTATATCGAGTTTGCGCACGTGGTTTCACAATTGTTCCGGTCGCAGTTTATTGCGTTTGTTGGCAATGTATTGTTGTCGTTTCCAGTTTCTTTGATCATTATTTATGGATTGGAAATTTTGTTTAAACAGAATTTTGCTTTCGATAAGTCCAGCAGATTGCTTTATGACCTGGACCCTTTCCAGTCCAAAGCCATTTTGCATGCTTGTATCGCTGGTGTTTTCCTTTTTATTTCGGGTGTGATCTCTGGGAATATCAGTAATAATTCTATCTTTTTCCAGATTCCTAAGCGGATCGCTAAGAATCCATTTATCAATTATTTTTTCGGACAGAGGATAGCAAAGCAATTGTCTGTGTATTATTCTAAAAATTGGGCTGGGATTGTTTCCAATTTCTGGTTCGGGGTTTTTCTTGGGGCAACCGCGCCAATAGGGCTTTTCCTTGGATTGGATCTCGATATTCGACACATTACTTTTGCTGCCGGTAATTTTGCTTTGGGTCTTTATGGTAAAGATTTTGTGATCACTTCGTACGCATTTTGGATTTCCTTTATTACGGTTTTCGTGATCGGATTTTTCAATTTTGCGGTCAGTTTTGGTCTGTCAATGTTGTTGGCTTTCCGTTCCAGAAAAGTAGAGATGAATGAAGCGAGGGAGATCTTTGGCGAGATCTTTAGATATTTTGTCCGAAATCCATTCCGATTTTTCTTTCCATTAAAATCAAGATTGGATGAGAGGAGCAAGAGGATGATCGATGAAATTACTACAGGATCAGCAGGTCATTGATCAAAGAATCATCTTTTAAAACTTCACGAAATTTCTTTAGGAAAAAAGTTTTTCTCAATCGGAAATCGTTCTTTAGTAGGGGTGATTTGATTCTGATGATCAGAACTTGTTCTTTCAGATTCACGCTTACGATCTCTGCAAAGAGGTCATTGGAAAGATAATCTTCAAGAAAATCCTTGATCTCGAAGGCTTTTAATTTATCTTCAAAACCATAGATCCTGGCAAAAGAATTCACTAATTCCGAAGATAGATATTCGCGTTTTTTTCTGGCCATTTTGCTGTCGTTTCCTGATCTTGATTAAGATTGTAAAAGTAGAAAATTCAAACGCAAAAATCAGTATATTTGCAAACTTAAAATTCAATGTCCTAGGTTTGAAATTCAATGTTTAAACTTGGAACATTAAACTATAAACAAAGAAATTATGAAACCGTAAGGTAACATAACTTTAAAATAACAAATAAAATTTCGTTATGAAATGTGGAATCGTAGGTCTTCCGAATGTAGGAAAATCAACCCTTTTTAATTGTCTTAGCAACGCCAAAGCGCAATCTGCAAACTATCCGTTTTGTACCATAGAACCAAATCTTGGAACTGTTTCTGTTCCGGATACCAGACTTTTTGAATTAGAAAAGATCGTGAATCCAGAGCGCGTTTTGCCTGCGGTCGTAGAGATCGTGGATATTGCAGGATTGGTAAAAGGTGCTAGCAAAGGTGAAGGATTGGGAAATCAATTCTTGGCAAACATCCGCGAGTGTGAAGCTATTATTCACGTTTTGAGATGTTTCGACAACGGAAATATCATCCACGTGGAAGGTTCTGTGGATCCGATCAGAGATAAAGAGATCATTGATATCGAACTTCAGTTGAAAGATCTTGAAGCGATTGGAAAAGCAGTTGATAAAGCTAAAAAATTCCTGAAATCTGGTAAGAAAGAAGATCTTCTGACTTATGATGTTTTACAAAATCTTCAGACTTTTGTAGAAGAAGGAAAAAATGCAAGAGAATTCCCTGCAGATGATTTCGCAAAATCAATTCTTGAAGAAGTTCAATTGTTGACAAACAAACCAGTTCTTTACGTTTGTAATGTGGACGAAAATTCCATCAAAAACGGAAACGATTGGATAGCTAAGATCGAAGAAATGGCAAAATCTGAGAATGCGGAAGTTGTAGTTCTAGCAGCGCAGATCGAAGCGGATATCAATGAATTGGAGACTTTTGAAGAAAGACAGATGTTCCTGGAAGAACTTGGTTTGGAAGAACCAGGCGTGAACAGATTGATCAGAAAAGCGTACGACCTTTTGAAACTTCAAACCTATTTCACAGCTGGTGTCAAGGAGGTTAGAGCTTGGACAATCGGTCAAGGTTGGACAGCGCCTCAAGCTGCGGGTGTGATCCACACAGATTTCGAGAAAGGATTTATTCGCGCAGAGGTCATTAAATATAACGATTACATGAATTACGGTTCCGAAGCGAAAGTGAAAGAAGCTGGAAAACTATCTGTGGAAGGAAAGGAATATGTCGTTCAAGATGGCGATATCATGCACTTCAGATTTAATGTTTAAAATAACATTTCAAAAATATTCTAAAACGCTTTCAGAAATGGAAGCGTTTTTTTGTTTAATTTTAGAAAAATTTAAAATAAAAGATTATGATTAAAAAATTACTATTTTCTTCTTTGTTAATGACTGGTCTGGCTACATCAGCTCAAACGGTACTTTTCAGTGAAGATTTTGAAACTGAGGCTGGAAGAAATTCTTGGGGTAATACAGACCGAGTTGGTGACTCGCAAAAATGGGAATTTGATAATAGTTCAGTAGATGCTTTCACTGGATATTACGCAACTTCTTGGTCTTGGTTTTTTGAAGCCTTCACGCCAGATAATACTTTGACAAGTCCAGTCATTGCTTTGCCTAACAATTCCGGAAAACAGTTAAATTTGAAATTCGATGTTGGTGCTTTTGATGATGTTGTTTTTCAGGAACATTACGCTGTTTATGTGATTCCAGCCAATTCTACTTTTACAGGAACAGAAACTGCGGTTTTTGAAGAGACTTTGGATGCAGGATATATGGACGAGGCTAAGCACGTGACTGTGGATCTTTCCGGGTTTGCAGGTCAAGATGTTCAAGTGGTTTTTAGGCATTATGATTGTACCGATCTTTTGGTTTTGATCATCGATAATATTCAGGTTTTGGAAACAGAAACTTTGGCGGTTTCGGATTTTAACAAAGCTAATCTTCAGGTTTATCCCAATCCAAGTTCAGATTTTATCAAAGTAAATGGTGTGGATCATATTGACAAAATAAGATTGTATGATGTTTCCGGGAAAATGGTTTTGGAAACGCAATCTGCTGAAGCAGATATTAGAAGATTGCCTGCAGGTCAATATATTCTTAATGTTCATTCTGGGTCAGAGATTATTTCTAAGAAAATTATTAAGAAGTAACTTCAAAATTTTATTAATGAAAAATGAAAGTCAGGCCATCGTCTGGCTTTTTTGTTGAATTAATTTGAAATGCCCTTAAAATTAATTTCGTAAAACTTTCAAATTAAATTTCATTTCGTTAAATTTGTAAGTTACCGATTATCAACAAGCCAATCATCTACTTTATGAGCGAAATCAATCCTGTAAACTATTCCGAAGATAATATCAGAACCCTCGATTGGCAAGAGCATATCAGGCTTCGTCCTGGGATGTACATTGGTAAACTGGGCGATGGTTCTTCCGCGGATGACGGGATCTACATTCTACTCAAAGAGATCATCGATAACTCCATCGATGAATTTGTGATGAAGTCTGGAAAGCGCATCGAAATCAAGGTTGACGAGGGAAAAGTGACCATCCGTGACTACGGTCGTGGAATTCCTCTTGGTAAAGTGGTAGACGCTGTTTCCAAAATGAATACCGGTGGAAAATATGATAGCAAAGCTTTTAAAAAATCAGTTGGTCTGAATGGTGTCGGTACCAAAGCTGTAAATGCGTTATCTGGATTTTTCCGGGTGAAGTCTGTAAGAGATAACCGCATGAAAATGGCGGAATTCTCCAAAGGTGTTATTAAAATAGATTTCCCTGAAGCTGATTCATCCGACAGAAACGGAACAGAGATCAGCTTTATTCCAGACGAAGAGATCTTCATCAATTTTAAATTCAGAAAGGAATATGTAGAGAGAATGCTTCGTAACTACGCATATCTGAATCCTGGTTTGACCATCCTTTTCAACGGCGAGAAATTCTTCTCCGAAAACGGATTGAAAGATCTTTTGGAAGAGGAATTGGAAAGCGATATCCTTTATCCTATCATTCATTTGAAAGAAGAAGACATAGAAGTGGCCATCACGCATTCTGATAAATCTCAGACTGAGACTTATTTTTCTTTTGTTAACGGGCAAAATACAACGCAAGGTGGAACGCACTTGAACGCCTTTAGGGAAGCTTTTGTGAAAACGATCAGGGAATTTTACAATAAGAATTTTGAAGCGGCTGATATAAGAAAATCCATTATAGCCGCGGTTTCCATCAAAGTTGTGGAACCTGTTTTCGAGTCTCAGACCAAGACAAAACTCGGGTCGAACGAGATTGAGCCAGGTGGAATGACGGTACGAACTTTCATCATCGATTCACTTAAAAATAAACTGGACAATTATCTTCACAGAAATCCTGAAACGGCGGAAGCTATTCTCAGAAAGATCATGATCTCTGAACGTGAAAGAAAAGAACTGTCCGGAATCCAAAAACTAGCAAGAGAGCGCGCAAAAAAAGTTTCGCTTCACAACAAAAAGCTGAGAGATTGCCGTCATCATTACAATGATCAGAAAGCAACGAGAAAATCCGAAACGATGATCTTCATCACCGAGGGAGATTCGGCTTCTGGCTCTATCACAAAATCCAGAGATGTGGAAACGCAGGCTGTTTTTTCTTTGAAAGGTAAGCCGCTGAACTGCTACGGATTGACCAAGAAAGTAGTTTATGAAAACGAGGAATTCAACCTTCTGCAAGCCGCATTAAACATTGAGGAAAGTCTCGAAGACCTAAGATACAATCACGTGATCATTGCGACGGATGCCGATGTTGATGGGATGCACATCAGATTGCTGATGATCACATTCTTCCTCCAATTCTTCCCAGATCTGATCAAGAACGGACATCTTTATATTTTGCAAACCCCTTTATTTAGGGTAAGAAATAAAAAAGAAACCAGATATTGCTATTCCGATGCAGAGCGATTAAAAGCTTTGGACGAGTTGGGGAAAAATCCAGAGATCACCCGATTCAAAGGTTTGGGAGAGATCTCGCCAGACGAGTTCAAGCACTTTATCGGGAAAGATATCAGACTGGAACCTGTTGTCCTTGGTAAAGATCAGACGATAGCTCAGATCCTGGAATTCTACATGGGCAAGAATACGCCGGACAGACAGTTGTTCATTCTGGATAATCTAGTGGTCGAAGAAGGTGATATTGATAAGAAAGAAAATTTAGAAACTGTTTAAGATGCGACTAAGTAACAGGAATAAGGCGCCTTTCTACAGTTTTATTTACTCATTGGCAGGCATTATTTTTATTTTATGGCTCATTGCCTATATCCTTGAGGTCAATAAATTTGATGTTTTGGGAGACAAATCTTGGGTCTTGCTATCAATTCCTATTTTGATGTTTCTCTTCTTATATCTTTTTGGAAGACCGATATTTGAATACGACAGTGATGGAGAGGCACTCAACTTTAGAAATAACCATGTCATTTACATTCTGGCAAAAGGAAATGCAAAAGACGAGTTTCCAAAATACAAGTTGCTGAAGTTCAATGTTGTTCAAACGTTGATATTTAGAAAATTATATATTTATATTACCAGTAAAAAAACACATGTTGTCATCTTGAAATATGATATTTCATTTCTCAGTCAAAAACAAGTCAAAGATTTGAAGTTTTCTTTGAACAAGGTAGTAAAAGCCAATAGTGAAATCGGAAAAGATGAAAATACAGTAATAGATTAATGGAAGAAAGTACACATCACGAAGAAAGCCTGAAAAAAGTTTCAGGACTGTATAAAGATTGGTTTCTGGATTATGCATCCTATGTTATTTTGGATCGTGCAATTCCTTCTATTTTTGATGGTTTCAAACCGGTACAGCGTAGGATCATGCACTCGATGCGTGAGTTGGAAGACGGGCGCTACAACAAAGTGGCGAACGTGGTAGGAAACACGATGAAGTACCACCCACATGGCGATGCGTCTATCACAGATGCGATGGTACAATTGGGGCAAAAAGAATTATTGATTGATACGCAGGGTAACTGGGGAAATATCTATACAGGCGATTCGGCAGCAGCGGCGAGATACATCGAAGCTAGATTGACACCTTTCGCGCTGGATGTTGTCTTCAACCCAAAAACCACGCATTGGACAAAATCCTATGATGGCAGAAACAATGAACCTGTTGATCTTCCCGTAAAATTCCCATTGCTTCTTGCACAAGGTGTTGAAGGGATTGGAGTAGGACTTTCCACCAAGATCATGCCTCATAACTTCAATGAATTAATTACAGCTTCCATCCTTTATCTTAAAGGTAAGAAATTCGAATTGTTTCCGGATTTCTTGACTGAAGGAATGTTGGATGTGACCAATTATAACGATGGAAAACGTGGCGGAAAAATACGGGCGCGAGCAAGAATTATCCAAAAAGACAAGCACACACTTTCCATTACAGAATTACCTTTTTCAAAAAATACAGGCGATCTCATCGATAGCATCATCAAAGCCAACGAAAGAGGTAAAATCAAGATCAAAAAAATCGAGGATAATACGTCCGATGTTGTAGAGATCAGCATCCATCTTCATCCAGATGTTTCTCCAGACAAGACAATCGATGCACTTTACGCTTTCACAGATTGCGAAGTTCCAATCTCTCCAAATGCCTGCGTGATTGTTGGAGACAAACCAATGTTCCTCTCAGTTTCCGATATTCTGAAACATAACACAGACCATACGGTTTCTTTATTGAAAAAAGAATTGGAGATAGAACTGCACGAGTTGCAGGAAAACTGGCATTTCTCCTCATTGGAAAGGATTTTCATCGAGAATAGGATCTACCACGATATTGAGGAAGTCAAGTCTTGGGAAGATGTCATCAAAACCATTGATGAAGGTTTGAAACCGCATACCAAACATTTGCTGAGAGCTGTTACAGAAGAAGATATTTTAAGATTGACAGAGATTCGAATCAAGAGAATTTCCCGTTTCGATTTAGATAAATTCAAAGAAAATATTATCGCATTAGAAGGAAAAATTGAGCAGGTCAAACACCATTTAGCGAACTTGATCGTTTATGCGATAGATTATTACACCAATATTCAGAAAAAATACGGAAAAGGAAAAGAAAGAAAAACCGAATTAAGGATTTTCGATACGATCGATGCGACCAAAGTTGCCGTTGCAAATGAAAAATTCTATGTCAATTGGGAAGAAGGTTTCATTGGAACATCACTCAAGAAAGATGAGTTCTTGTTCGATTGTTCGGATATAGATGACATCATCACCTTCCAAAAAGACGGAACAATGAAGGTGGTAAAAGTGGAAGGTAAAACATTCATCGGGAAAAATATCGTCCACGTTGCAATCTGGAAAAAGAATGATAAACGCACAGTTTACAACTCGATTTATCGTGAAGGCCGAGAAGGTCCTTATTATATGAAACGTTTTTCTGTAACTGGTGTTACGAGAAATACAGATTACAAACTGGCGTCTGACAAAAAAGGTTCAGAAATGCTTTATTTCTCAGCCAATCCAAATGGTGAGGCGGAAGTAGTTTCTGTATTATTAAAACCAAATGCCAGAGTCAGAAAGAATAAGATTGATATCGATTTCTCCGAAATTGCCATCAAAGGCCGTGATTCCAAAGGAAATCTGGTAACCAAATATGCAGTCAAAAAAGTCGACCTAAAAGAAGAGGGCGTTTCTACCTTGGCTCCAAGAAAGATCTGGTTCGATGATTCCGTAAGACGTCTCAATGCCGACGGACGTGGAACTTTGCTCGGAAGTTTCAAAGGTGATGACAAGATTTTGACCATTAATTCTCAAGGCGAAGCGAAGTTGGTTTCCTTCGATCTCATGAACCGTTTCGATGATGAATATCTGATCCTTGAGAAATGGAAACCGGAACAAGCAATCACTTGCATCTATTTTGACGGCGAAAAAGATAAGTATTTTGTCAAACGTTTCTTGCTGGAAAACACGACCAACATCCAATCATTCTTCAGCAACGAGAATCCAAAATCATTCTTAGAATTCGTGACGACAGAAATTGGCGCCATCGCAGAATTGGTTTTCCCGAAGATCAAAGACAAACAAAAAGACCCGGAAACGGTCGATTTGGACGAATTCATAACAGTCAAAGGAATCAAAGCCATCGGAAATCAATTGACTAAAGATAAAGTCAAAAATATTAATATTACGATTCCGGAACCACCGGAGATTATAGAAGAAGAACCTGAGATCGAAGAAGTTTCAGAAGAAGATCTGGACGACGACGGTGGAACCATCGGAAGTCTTTTCGACGAAGAAAACAATTAAAATTTAAACAAAAAAATGGACAGTTCACTATATATCCTAGTCATCATTATTGCAATTACCTGCGTCACCAGCTACATCGGATTCCAGCAACCGGAGTTTTTCCAAAAGTATAAATTCGAAGTAGGCGCGATCCAAAGACGCAAAGAATATCTCAGACTTTTGTCTGCCGGATTTTTGCACGGCGATTTCATGCACTTGTTTTTCAATATGTACACGCTCTACATCTTTGCACCGATTGCTTTGATGGGATTTCACGTTTACGGATTCTTGATCATCTATTTTGGGTCCATGGTCCTGGGAAATCTCTTTTGCCTGTACCATTACCGCAATGTTCCATTTTATTCAGCAATTGGAGCCAGTGGAGGCGTGTCTGGGATTTTGTTTGCAGCCGTAGCTTTAGCGCCAAGAGAGATTGAGATCTGGTTCATTCCAGGCTTTCTTTTCGGTGCCATCTATTTCGGCTATTCCGTTTACATGATGCTCAATCCACGAGCCAATGACAATATCGGTCACGCCGCGCATCTCGGTGGCGCATTTTTCGGATTGGTTTACGCGGTGATTGTCTACCCAGAATTTGCGATGAAGAATGCTTTGCCCATTGGAATTATGGCTTTACCACTGATTTATTTGGCTTACGAGATCTTCGTCAAAAAAAGAATCGGATAAAATTTACCTTCAAAGAGTGTCAATAAGCCGAAGGCGCAATTGACAGGGTGGTTTAGGAGCAAAACGCTTAAAGTTTTGTTCCACGTTTCCAACCCGCTGTCCACTATATCTTTTTCTTTTCCGTTGCCAAAGATTATCCAAGGCCAACGAAAAAGAAAAAGGATGCCGTTCCCATCGGGGCTATGTTGACGTTTTATCCTTCTTTCACGATTCAAAATTTCCTTTCTCTGAAAGGGTGATAATGCGCTAGGGGCGCAATGGACGGTAGTTTTTACCAACAATTAAGTAAGTGCTTCAGAAAGTGTCTCAACAAAATTGATTTGTCTGCCTTCATTACTTTCCAGGATGAAATCTCTCAAACTTTGACTCTCGTATTTTTTTAAATCTCCGATAATGGCCAATCGCATTCTGTAATTTGAAAATTTTTGCAAAATGTCTCCAGCCAATTTGTTCTTCAGATCAAAGAAATCGGACGTCAAATTTTTTTCAGAGATCACCAGTTTATCAAAACCTTGATAATAGATATTTCCAACCAGATCCAGCGCATCCTCTACAGAATTGATGATTATTTCATCCGAAACAATCTCTGCGACTTTCTCTTCGTTGACGATATGCGTTTTTATTTCCATATTATTTCCTCCCAAAGATCATCCTGTCATTCCCCGAAATATCTTTCAAAAGCTCAACTTCCGAAAAGCCATCTTGAAACAATTCCAAAGTTTCTTTCCCTAATTTCTGATTGATCTCCAAAAACAAAAGTCCATTTTCGGATAAATGATTTTTGCAATCTTCGGCAATTTTTCTGTAGAAGATCAAAGCGTCCGAAGTAGGAGAGAAGAGCGCCAAATTGGGTTCAAAACCTTTCACGGAAACTTCAATCTCCGGATTTTCCTCAATTCCAATATAAGGCGGATTGCTGATGATCACATCATAGATCTCTTTATCAGTCTGAGCGGAGTTAAAGACTTCATTCAAATAATCCTTATTGATAAAATTAATTTCTGTCTTATGAAATTCTGAATTCCTTCTCGCAACTTCCAATGCATCATTCGAAATATCAATCGCTGAAACTTCTGCTTCCGGAAAATATTTCTTCAAAACAATCGGAATAATTCCGCTGCCTGTTCCAATATCAAGAATTCGAAAATGGTCGTTGGTTTTTGGTTTTTGGTTGTCAGGCTGAGATTCTCGAAGCCTTTCTAGTTGTACATTGTCAGTCTGAACGGAGTCGAAGACTTGAATCTTTTGCCTTTTTTCTTTTATCTTATTTATGGCTAACTCCAAAAGTTCCTCCGTTTCCGGTCTTGGGATCAAAACGTGTTCGTTCACAAAGAATTTCATTCCATAGAATTCCGTTTCGCCGAGGATCTGCTGAAAAGGTTTTCCAGTTTTCAATTCAGAAATAGCTTCAGAAAATTTGTTGGAATCGCTTTCCGATAATTCATTTTCCAAACTATGTCGCAATTCAATTTTATTCAAATTCAAAAAATGTTCAGCAAAAATCGAGAACAATTCCTCGATCTCAGTTTTGGAATAGATCTCAGAAAGTTCTTCGTAAAAGAGAATCTTGATTTCGGAACGCTTCATAATGGAATTTGTCGCAAAGTCGCAAAAATTAATTGATTGACAAAAAGAAAAAGTCGCAAAATAACTTTGCTACTTTTAATTTATATGCGATTTGTGATCTTATGCCTTTAAGATAAATGTTCTATCTCGTGAAAACCAAATTGGTTTCGGTCGACAGTTTCTCATCAAACAAATAATTCTCGTAATTGAAAGCCTTCACTTCATCCAAAGTTTTAACTTGTTTCTCAGCACAAAAACGCAAAACCAATCCACGAGCATGTTTCGTGTAAACCACAATGGTCTTCAGTTTTCCATCCGGCTGTATTTGCTTGAATTCAAAATCGATGACTTTTGCTTTTAACGCTTTCTTGTTAATCACTTTGAAATATTCTGTACTCGCAAGATTGATGAGCAGTTCTCCTTTTTTGAGTTCAGAATTCAGTTGTTCTGTCACTTTCTCAGTCCAGAATTCGTAGATATTTTTGTAAGAATCAAATTTGAAAGGTCGTCCCATTTCCAATCTGTACAACATCACTTTGTCGGATGGCTTCAACAATCCATAAAGTCCGGACAAGATCCTGTAATTTTTCTGAAGATAATCCACTGCATCTTTATCCAAAGTTTTGGCGTCCAAGCCACGGTAAACTTCGCCTGTGAAAGCAAACATCGCAGGTGCAGAATTTTTAGTCGTTGGTTTTGCGCTCCATTTCTGATTGCGTTCCCAGTTTTCATCAGCCAATTTGGAGGAAATTTCCATTAACTCAGAAAGATATTTTGGCGATTTTTCTTTTAAGAAAGATTGGATGAATTCAGAATCTTTGATGAATTTCGGAGTTGTAGATTTCAAAAATTCCGTCGAATTTTCAACGTTCATCAATTTAGCTGGAGAAGTAACGAATTTCATTGAGTTGTCAGTTGATAGTTGTTTGTTGTCAGTCTTAGGTTCTTTAGAACTCGAAATAAACCTTGAGTCTTTTTCCTTTTATCTTTACAAAATTCCTTTCCCTTGTCTCAGGATTTCAGGTTCGCCGGAAGTCAGGTCAACGATTGTGGAAGCTGTGTTGTCACCATAACCAGAATCTATGACGAGGTCAACCAACTTTTCGTATTTCTCAGCTATCAATTCCGGGTCTGTAGAATATTCCAAAATCTCATCATCGGCGTGAATTGAGGTTGAAACAATCGGATGACCCAGTTTTTCAACAATCATTTGCGGAACGATATGGTCAGGAACTCGGATTCCTACGGTTTTGTGACCTTTATAAGATGTCGGCAAATTTCTGTTAGCTTCCAAAATGAATGTGAAAGCACCAGGCAAATGGGCTTTTAAGAATCGAAAAGTTGCGGTTTCTATCGGCTTTGTAAATTCGGAAAGATGGCTTAGGTCATTACAAATGATAGAGAACTTGTGCTTATCCAGTTTGATTCCTTTGATCTGGGCAAGTCTTTCCATCGCTTTGTGATTGTAGATATCACAACCGATTGTGTAGATCGTATCAGAAGGGTAGATGATGACGCCACCATTCTGTAAAACCTTAACAGCTTCGTTGATAAGGTTTTCCTGTGGGTTTTCCGGATATATTTTTAGGATTTTAGCCATGATCAAAGATATAAATTATTTAAAAAATACTTGTTAACGGATCAAGATCAAAACC
>NZ_LSHB01000048.1 GCF_001643375.1 Chryseobacterium sp. FP211-J200 | reverse complement strand
TCATGATATTCATTTTTTGCAAGATATCAAGCATCAAATGAACAATTGTACGTTGATTGGAGACAGGGGTTATTTATCCACCCAAGTGCAAACAGATTTGTTCAATTATGCGAATATAAAGCTGGATACACCCATGAGAAACAACCAAAAAAATTATCAAAAACAAAAAGATATTTTCAGAAAATCCAGAAAAAGAATTGAGACTTTATTCTCTCAACTTTGCGACCAATTTAAAATCAGAAACAATTACGCAAAATCTTTTAACGGTTTTAAAACAAGGGTATTGAGCAAAATAACAGCATTAACTTTCATTCAGTTTGTAAATGTTTTTGTTTTCAGTAGAAAAATGAATAGACTTAAAATTGAATTAATTTAATAATGCACTACGAGTTAAACAAATTAATTTTAAAAAGTTCATTCTTTTCTGAAAAATTAACTTTAAAATTACAATTGATAACATATGATCTGTTTTTTTAATTCTTAACAAATTTCGGAGCTAAATATCTTAGTATATTAAAAATAACTTTGCAATGTTCCCCTATTTTTATCTTTAGTATTCATAAATTTGCAGTTATCTATAACAATTAACTATGATCAAAAGTTACCCCACAAAGCCGATCGACAAGATCACACAGCCCGTTCAGCGATTTATCCAGCAGGAAAAGTCCGGAGGATTACTTTTAGGGATCAGTGTGATCATTGCTTTGATTTTGGCCAATTCACCATTATCCGATGGCTACCATCATTTTCTGGAGCAGACCTTTGGATTTCAATGGAATGGGGAAAGTTTTTTCGATTTTACCGTCCATCACTGGATCAATGACGGATTGATGTCTGTTTTCTTTTTCGTGGTGGGGCTTGAGCTTAAACGGGAGATCATCGGTGGTGAGCTTTCCAATCCGCGGAAAGCCATGCTTCCCATTGTTGCGGCAGTTGGGGGAATGGTCATGCCGGCATTGATATTCCTACTGCTCAATCCTTCCGGAGAAATGCATAAGGGATGGGGCATCCCTATGGCCACAGATATTGCTTTTGCTTTGGGCGTGCTTTTTCTATTGGGAAAAAAGATCCCACTCTCCTTGAAGGTATTTTTAACTGCCTTGGCAATCGTAGATGATCTGGGAGCAGTCCTGGTAATCGCATTTTTTTATACATCGAACATCGAAATGACCTACTTGCTGATAGGACTTGGCATTCTTGCAGTGATGTACCTGGGCAATAAACTCGGGGTAAGATCGATCTTTTTTTTCGCATTCCTTGGCATCTGCGGTGTATGGACATGCTTTGTAATTTCAGGCGTTCACGCCACGATCGCTGCTGTTCTGGCGGCTTTTACCATTCCGGCAGATGTGAAGATCAAGGAAAATCTGTTCATAGCAAAGATCAGCAGCTATCTGGAAAGGTTTAAAAATTTAGACCCTACTGAAAATACACCTACATTGACCAACGACCAGCTGCATGTCCTGGAAAAGATCAATGAGGCGACAAATGCCGCCACTCCTCCCCTTCAGATACTGGAACATGCGATGCATCCCGTTGTAACTTTCGTTATCATACCGATCTTTGCAATAGCCAATGCCGGGGTATCGTTAAATATTGACATTAACAGTTTATTCGACACCAATATCGCATTGGGTGTAGCATTGGGCTTGCTGGTCGGAAAGGTATTAGGTGTTGTCGGCTTCACTGCTGTTTTTATTAAACTCAAAATTGCTCAATTACCTGAGGGAATGAATATCCGTAATCTGCTCGGACTTGGTTTTCTGGCATCCATTGGATTTACAATGTCCCTGTTTGTGACCTCCCTTGCCTTTAGCCACGAAGAATATCAGACACAGGCAAAGATCGGCATATTCGCAGCCTCATTGATCGGAGGAATCATAGGCTATATCATTCTTAACAAAGATTCTAAACCAACTCAAACCGATGAATAATATCTTTAATTTTATTAATCTTCACAATGGTGAAGAGAAAAAGGATAAGGTATTGGAAAATGTCACATCCAACATCTCATTCAGAGGTTCCAATCTCTGGATCCTGGCTTGTGCGATCATTATCGCATCCATCGGCCTTAACGTCAATTCCACTGCGGTCATTATCGGGGCCATGCTTATCTCTCCATTGATGGGTCCGATCGTTGGTGCCGGATTTGCGCTTGGGACCTATAACTTTCCTCTGCTCAAGAAATCTTTTAAGAACCTGATCATTGCAACAGTAGTGAGTTTATTGGTTTCAGGATTCTACTTTTACATAAGTCCCTTCAAGGATGTACAGTCAGAACTTTTGGCAAGGACTGCACCTAACATCTACGATGTTCTCATCGCATTTTTTGGTGGTCTGGTCGGGGTCATTGCGATAACCAGGGTAGAAAAGGGAAATCCTATTCCGGGCGTAGCGATCGCCACTGCATTGATGCCTCCTTTGTGCACCGCCGGATTTGGTCTGGCAACTTTTAATTTCTCCTATTTTCTGGGTGCCTTTTACCTTTATACGATCAACTGCTTTTTCATATGCATTGCGACTTTTCTTGTTGTGAAATATCTGCATTATCCCTCCTCTATTGTTGACAGCAAATATGAAAAAAGGATCAGGTACAGCATATCTTTCTTAATATTGGTAATGATCGTTCCCAGTTCATATCTGGCCTACAATCTGTACAATGAAAAGAAATTCACGAAGACCGCAGAAATTTTTCTTCAGAAAGAATTTGAAAAGAATGGATACACATTGATCTACAAAAAGATAAACTACAACGCCAATCCCAAGACCATCGACGTTGCATTCCTAAATAAAAAATTCACTGCCGAAGAGATCAAGTCTTACAACAAGATGCTTTCTGATAACGGGCTTGCAAACACAAAGATAAACATCAGGCAAAACAATTCCGATCTGAAATCAGAGATACTGAGTGAGATCAACAAAAACAACACTACCTTATCGGAGAAGGACATAGCATTATCCAGCCTGCGGTCAGAACTGGATAATTATAAAGTGTCAGACTCCACATTAGGCAAAGAGATACAGATCCTATATCCGGATATGTCCGGCGTTTCTTACGGAAAGATAGCCCAATATCCCGAAACGGACAGTGCAAGGCTCCAATTTGTGATGATCTACTCTGGAAAAAAAGTGAATGATTTACAGCTTAAAAGCTGGCTTGAAAAAAGACTGAATGAGAAAAATGTCAAACTTTTAAACAATTCTGAAAACTAGATTGAAATATACTTCAAAAATGCCATTCCAATTTTGGAATGGCATTTTCCACAGATATATTTTAAGATAACATATCTGGAGTCTGAGCGAAAAAGTAAGGTCGCAGGATGTCTTCAAAATTGTACATTCCCTTCAGTTTGTTTTTAAGGTTCTCAGCGACAAACAATGCACCGCTTCCGAAAGCCTCTCGTGATATTGACTCGTGGACAAGACGAACGGTCTGGTAAGGAAATCCAAATATGACCTCGTGTTTTCCAACGATACCGCCAGCCCTGACAGAGTTGATGCTTTCTGTCTCTATATCCAAAGTTTCCGCAATTTTCACTGCTGTTCCCGAAACACCGGATTTTGCCTTAAAATGTTCTTAAACCACTTCTATATTAACACCGGCGCTATATTTTTTAAGAGCAATGCCGCAAACAAAAAGTAGTTGACGCCCAGCGTGATATAAGGCGACCAAAAAACCACAGTGTCCCTTACAAGTCTTCAGAACTCTGATGTCATTTTCTCTGTAATGCGAAATGGCTGAGATGATCTTGATCTTTTTACGGGCTGCGACCTTGCCATAAAGATGAATGCTTTCTTCGTTGGAAAAATCAATAATAAAGTCTACTGGATGATCCTCAAGTAATGTTTCAATGTCCGTGCTGCTTTGAGAATAGATCAATGCGTCATCCGGTGAAGATATTCCAAGAATATCTTTTGCAGAAAGCTTATTAAGCATATCAGTTTTCTTCAGAACCCATTCAAGTGAAAATCCTTGTGCTGAAGAATGACATTTGCTACCGCTTTACCTGCCTTCCCAAATCCTAATAATCCTATTCTTCATAATTACAATTTTTTATATTTTTTAATTGATGATTTCGAATAATTGATCGTAGTAAGATACAAAAAAAATGAAAGATCGTTTTCTACCATACTTTTAGGATACAGATCTTATTGATTTTACTGAGATAGAGATGCCTATCCCATAAGCTTTTGGTATATTTGCAATAACCCTAAAAATTGCGCATTCTAATCAAGATCCTAGCGCTAATAAAAGCGATCCAAATAAGTGAATATCAACAATAAAAAAAGATATATAAGTTTTCTCAGGTTCAAGAGAGACTTCCAAAAATATGGACTTGAAAAGGCCCGCAGCTATGAATTGATCCTCCACTGGCTCAACAACAGGCTCAGCCGCAGCCAGTTTTTACTTCTCTCCGGAATCCTAGTGGGCTGTACAGCAGGTCTGGCTGGTGTTCTGCTGAAAACAATAGTACACAATATCCATTTCTTTATCACGAACAAGGTTCATTTTGAATATCAGATCCTGTTCTATATCATTTTTCCTTTTTTGGGAATCGTATTGACAACCAGCATCGTGTTGACGATATTCAAAGGACAGGACAGAAAAGGGATAGGCGCCATATTGTATGAGATCGCTCAGAATTCGAGTATCGTCTCTTCCGTGAAGACCTATTCCCAAATTGTCCAAAGTGCAATAACCGTAGGTCTCGGAGGATCTGCCGGTTTAGAAAGCCCTATCGCTGTGACTGGTGCGGCCATTGGTTCCAATTACGCGCAGACATACCGCCTGAATTACAAGGAACGAACACTACTTTTGGCAGCCGGAGCCACAGCTGGTGTTGCCTCTGCTTTCAACGCTCCTATCGCAGGGGTCATGTTTGCCTTTGAAATCCTACTGACAGGCGTGGTCTTTACGGATTTTATCCCGCTGGTAGTTGCTGCGGTATGTGGTAGCCTCTTATCCAGAATTCTGCTTCAGGAAGATATACTTTTTAGGTTTCATACCAGAGAAGCATTTGATTACAGGAATCTACCCTACTATCTTATATTAGGTATTGTCACAGGACTGTATGCAAGATATTTTTTAATGGTTTCCCAAAAGGTAGAGCATTTTATCAAAGGTCTGAAAATGTCCAGATTGCGGAAGGCAATGCTGGGCGGTGCCATCCTATCGTTACTCTGCGTGCTTTTTCCGCCACTGTTCGGAGAAGGTTACGATACCGTGAAAGCTTTTACCAATGGTAATACCAACTCGATCATCGAAAACAGTCTCTTTAGATATTTTGACATCAAAGAATGGACGATCATTGTATTTCTAATTTGTGTATGCCTGTTAAAGGCTTTTGCAACATCTTTCACCATTTTCAGCGGCGGAAACGGAGGTAATTTTGCACCATCACTTTTTGCAGGAGGAACCGTCGGATTTTTATTTGCCGTAATCTGCCAGCAGATCGGCTTTAAGGACGTTCCTGTATCAAACTTAGTTCTGGTAGGAATGGCCGGTGCGATGAGCGGTGTTCTTTACGCCCCGCTAACTGCCATATTTCTAATTGCTGAGTCCAGTTTTGGATACGACCTTTTTATACCTTTGATGATCGTTTCAGTGATCTCTTACCTCATTGCAAAATGGTTTTCACCGATATCCCCAGAACTAAAATCTTTGGCCGACCAGGGTAAGATTTTCACGAATCAGCATGACGAGAATCTTCTTTTCTCACTCCATACAGAAGATTTCATTGATAGATACTCCCAAACCATTAATGAAAATGCTTCAATAGAAGAATTGTCTGATCTAGTTAAGAACGGGAACAAGAATTTTTTCGCAGTTATCGATGATCATAAAAAGTTAAGAGGTATTCTAACGTTAGATGATATCAGACCTTATTTTTTCAATGATGAAAATGATTTGACCCTTACGATAACAAAAATAATGAGAGCCCCGGCTGCGTTCATCCATCCCGACGATAAGCCGAGAGAGATACTCCAGATCTTTGACAACACCGGTACTTGGAGCTTGCCTGTCGTCGATCAGCAGAATATTTTCCTAGGGTTTATATCAAAATCATCGATTTTAATGAGTTACAGGCAGTTGCTGAAAGGATACTCCAATTAAACATTACTATCAAAAGGATCTTAAATTATGTACCTATTAGTAGACAATTGGAGTAGGAATGAATTTTGTTATGATTGAGAAAAAAAATGGAAGGAAAGCAATTATTTAATTACGAAGACAGCGAAAATAAAGATAATTCAGCTGAAGACAAACAAAAACCTGATGTCAATATTTTTCTAAAAGTCATTCAAATTATATTGAGCATCATCTTAGGCGCAATGCATGTTTAAAGAATTAAATATTTCATATTGGTTTATTGGAGGGCTTATCATTTGGGGAATTATCGCATTTTTGAGAAGGAATGGAATACTCATACCTCTAATCAATGATCATTTGACTGATCTATACAGTGTCCCTATGTTCAGTTATACGATAATGAAAATCATGAAGCTCACCTATTATCCGGATTGGAGACCGGATCTGAAGTTTTTGCTGGGAGCTGCACTTAATCTGACCATTGTATTTTAAATTATATGTCCGTTACTATCAGCAAGATATACAGCTGATTTTATAGATATTATCTGCTACTTTTCAGGTGCGCTAATATATCATTTAGTATTACAGAGAATTTATTATGTAGATTCAAAATCATTATAATTGAATTCAAGGCCATCAATACGCTAAGGATACGTTACTGCGGTCAGGAACAATATATTTTCTTAAAATGTGAGGTTTTTTTCTGTAGAACCCTGTATTACTGATCCTATGCTTCTCTTTTAAGATATTCCATGACACGCGTCGCCGTAAGGCCATGAATCAAAATTGAAAAGAGAATCGTTAAAGAAACAGCAGCCCACAATTCATCCTGATGTTCAAAATTATATTTGCTGAAAGCAAATGCAAGATAGAATATCGAACCCATCCCACGGATGCCAAAAAATCCGATCGCCAGCCTTTCTTTGTTTTTCATTTTTGAGGAACTCAATGCCAGCCATCCAAAGACAGGTCTTACTATTAGCAGGAAAGTTACCGAAAACACAACCATTTTCAAAGTTATGGGTTCTAGAATACCCATTGCTAATGCTCCTCCGAAAATAATCAGTAGCAGGCAGACTAGCAGCCTTTCTATCTGATCGGTGAAAGAATGAAGTGTATCGTGATACTGGTGATCTTTCTCAAAATGCCTTAGTGTGATTGCACAGATAAAAACTGCAATAAATCCATAACCATGAACAATTTCTGTTATACCATACACTAGTAAAGTAGCAGCAACTGCCACCAGACCATCTCTGGTTCTTAGGATCTCATATTTTTTGGACACTCTGAATAACAAAATGCCAAAACCTTTGCCTGATAGAAATCCGATCACAATACCGGCAACTATTCTGTAGATAACATCAAGAGCAAACCACTCTAAAAAGCTGCTTTCTTTGCCTGTGAACATAAGACCAATAGTTATGGCAAGCCAGGTAAATGGGAAAGCGACTCCGTCATTGAGTCCAGCCTCTGACGTGAGCGCAAATTTGGTCTCTGATTTCATTCCCTCATTTGGAGGTCCCACCTGTACATCCGATGCTAGGACAGGATCCGTTGGAGCAAGAACAGCACCAAGAAGTACTGCTGAAGCAAGACCGAAACCTAAAAAATAATAGCCCATTACCGCTGCTGCACCAATACACAATAACATGGTAAAACTTACAAGTTTCAACGGGGATGACCAGGTTTTAAAAGAAAATTTCCGGTCGATCTTGATCCCAGTACCCATAAGCGAAATAATGACAATCAACTCGGTTAAATGAAGCGTCAGGTTTTCATTTTTTTGAGGCATTGGGTTTGGCAGAAGATCGGGAGCCAGAAGATAAAGTACAAATCCTGTTGCTACATAAAAAATAGAGTACGAGATGCCAGTTTTTTTTGAAATTTTGGGCATCCATGTCACACTGAAAATGGCAGCGCCGAGTATTATTAAAATAATCAGATATTGATCCATAGAGGACGTAAATTTATTATTGCTAAAAAAGATTTTGTGAATTGCTATAATATTCAGTACGTCTAGGCGAAGCTGAAATACTCAAGCGGCTTGAGGTGAAATATCAAATATCCCGCCACGGCTTCTTATGGTGAAATACACCCAACAGATGCCGAACTTTTCTAGCTCGATTTACGAAAATTGACAAATATTTTTTATTGTTGTACAATATGTTTCCATGTTGTTTTACAACTGTCTTTCCATGAAGCCTCGAAATCGTCACTATATAATAATCTTGATGGAATTAAAATATAATTTATTCTTTTCGTCTGTCTCCGGCTTTTAATAAACAAAAATGGAGTACCTGCTGGTTTATAGATTGAATCGTCCATTTTAATATTATTAATATTTTGGCCTATGAATACTAGTGTATCCTTAGTTTTTGATTTAATTTTGATATGAGTTAAGAGATCATTAGACCTAACAGAAACTTTTTTTAAAACGATTCCGTCGAAGCCAGCCTTTATATCTTGTATAATAAATTTATCATTATTTACTCCACTATCTATGTAGAAAATAAAAATTATAACTACAAAAAAAATTGCTAGAATAGAAAAAATTGTAGTTCTCATCTTAAAATATTTATTGCCATGCGCTAATAGTTGAACAGAATAATTTCGTATCTAAGTCTGTTCAAAATCCTATACCAGTAGAAGGAGTCACCCAGGTTAGAGGACTTTTCTGTCCTTTCCATAATTCTCTTACTCCACTTTGATCACACGAAGAGTCGCTGCCTCAAAAAATTCCAACACCGATAGATACTCCAGAAGATTTTCCTGCTTAGTCTTTTGCATTGAGTGCACCAAAGTCTGATTATCAAAATACTCTTAATAGAACTTACTAATACCAATTTTGTCCACCATTATATCTTTTGACTCATTGGAAGATTTAATAAATAGAAAATTCAATACAGTTAGAAAATCTCATCATCATTAATTAAAATTATCTATCCGGAATTAAGATATTTGTCTTTTTTAAGTGTACCGAAATCCATTTGCTTGAAACTTGGACTAAATTATTAAGTCTATAGAGAATTATTATCACTGCTTATAAACATTTCGTTTGACTCTTCAGCTACTATCTTAAGGAACCGGTCATAGTGTTTTAGCACATCGCTGATTAACTCATTTTTGGTAAAGTACTGGACATCGTATCCTTCCCGTGAATCCCCAAAATAGGTTTTAGGGAAATACGTAACATTGCTATCCAGGTCTGGTAGGTTGTCATCATCCACCATGTATTCGGAAACGATTCTTTTCTGCCCCATCACTCCATAGATAAAATTATTGACAACATCGTGATGGATCTCTAAATGGATCTTTAAATCGTCCGGTAAGTAATTGATCTCAACGGCAATTCCATTTAATAAAAATTCTTCCTTTAATTCTGTGAAAGCAGGCAAGACCTGATCGTCCATAAACGTTTTCACGGATTCTTTCGTTTTGAAAGAAACAATTTTTTTTAGCCGTTCTTTCCAGAATTCACCAGACCATGGTACTGTAGAAACCGAAAGTCCTTTTTCGTAGTATCGGTAATCGATGACAAGAGCCTTCATCAACGAGACAACAAATAAAATCATAATGACCGCAAACGGCAGCGCAGTGATAAGTGTCATCGTCTGCAGTGCTTCAAGGCCGCCTGCATTAAGTAGCATAAGGGCTAAGGTAGCTAGAAGTATTCCCCAGAATACCATTTGGATTTTAGGTGACTTACTTGAATTTTTAGAGGATATACTGTCCATTACCAACATTCCTGAATCTGCTGAAGTAACGAAAAAGATGATTATTATTGCAAGAACGATAAAACTTAAAACTTTAGAAAGTGGCAAATATTCTAAAAACCTGAACATCAAAGCATCCGGATCATAAACCAAGGCACTCAGTGCACCATTCGCCACGTTGAAGTCAAACCAGATCGCACTGTTTCCAAATACCGACATCCAGATAAAATTGAATAATGTGGGAATGATCAAAACAGCGGCAATGAATTCACGGATACTCCTTCCTTTAGAAATTTTAGCAATGAATAGTCCGACAAAAGGTGACCAGGAAATCCACCATGCCCAATAAAGAATGGTCCAGTTATAAAACCAAGGGAGTGTTTTCTGCTCATAAACGTGGGTGTTGAAAGTAAGGTCAAAAAAGTTATTGATGTAATTACCCAGGCCATAGGTGAAACTTCCAATCAGATAAACAGTCGGTCCTAAAAACAGGACAAATAAAAGCAGGATAATCACGATAACAACATTGATATTACTTAAGATCTTAACGCCCTTATTCACTCCTGATGTTGCTGAAAAAACTGCGATTGAAACCAGAACTACTACAATTAATATCTGATAGACAAAACCCGTATCCGGCAAAATTTTCATCGTTTCCAAACCGGAGTTGATTTAACTCCAAAACCCAATGTTGTTGTAATACCGAAAAAGGTACTGCATAAAGCAAAGATATCAATCACATCGCCCCATTTGCCTTTGATACTGTCTTTTAACAAGGGATACAGACAGCTGCGGAGCGACAAAGGAAGCCGGTAACGATAGGTAAAATATGCTAAACAGAGACCTACGAGACCATAAATTGCCCACGCATGAATCCCCCAATGGAAGAATGTGTAAAGTTGTGCATTTTTTGCCCTGCTGATAATATGACTTTCCGAAAAAGCATCTGTAGAATAATGCTGCATAGGTTCTGCTACGCTAAAATACATGAGACCTATTCCCATACCAGCGGCAAAAAGCATGGAGATCCAGGAAAAGAAAGAATGTTCAGGTTTGCTGTCATTGCTGCCCAATCTGATCTTTCCGTATTTGCTAAACATCAGAAATACGAGAAATATCACAAATATGGTTACGCACCATACATAGACCCAGTTGAAATTTACAAAAATAAAATTCTTTATCACATCCAAAACAGCCTTGATCTCTACAGGAAATAATACTGAGAAAATACATATCCCCACTATAAAAATTAAACTGGGTACAGTGACCCCTTTATCGAATGTAAATCTGATTTTTGATGTGGGTTTGGATGAATTCATTACGAAGAGAAATTATGAGTGTAATTTCCAATATACAGCTTTTAAAATAGTAAAACCTTAAGCACATTCTGTAAGACTCCTAGGTATTCTAACAGATTTTTATGCTATTGTTCTACTATTTTTTACTCTTCATAAAGATTTACAACAGTCAAAGTGTAGCAGATTATTTTTTCGGCAGTAGTAAATACCAGTACTATAATATAACTTTTTCTTTTGCCTACAACAGAAAAAAATGATATACAGAGTTTATAAATTTGGTCCTGATAATTTTGAAATTCTTTCTAAATCTTCCACTAAATATTTCGATAACTCTTCGGTTATGAGTACAGGTCACAAAAAGCAATCTATTGAAATAGATTGCTTTTTTTATGTCCTTACCAGCAACTGTGGTATAACATAAATGTAGTGTTCATAAGATAAATTGGTCGTAGTTGCCCTCGTTCTCGGTTGTTTATCTCTAATGTTGGTGATCCCGAATCATTATTCCAAATCCCTGATGCATCACTTAGGTAAAGTCTCATTGTAAACTTTTCAGTTATCCTCAAATATTATTCGCATACAACCTGTATCATTTAAAATCTTTCAATGTTAAGACTAAATTTTGGGCTTCTTTCTGAACAAGTTCCTGAATGACATAAAAGAATAGAAAAGCTGAATGACCATACTTTCCTAAAAGACCTATCCGAGGATAAGGTGAGCCAACTGCTCGTATTTGATCCCTGAATATGAACAAAACTCTTCAATGGTCAGGAACTCGTTGGGCTTTTTGTTGAGATCTGTTCTGATCTTCTGCATCAATCGTGTACTCTGGCGATAACTTTTGCCTGTTATCAGCTGTATGTCTTTCGGATAGATGCAAACCCTGTTCATCTTCTTTTCCATACTCTATGTATGCCTTTGGTTAGGATTATCTATTCTGATCTATGCAAGTTAAGAAATTTTCTAAAGGTCTTTTCTGTACATACAGGACATCTATGTCAATTGATGACATATGGTACACCCTACCCTTTGATACTCTGTTTTTTAAGTTAAAATTTGCTGAAGAAATCAATCAAAACTGTTGCAACAAAAAAATGATTGAAGTGTAATCAACCTAATTTTTAACTAAAATCTAAAAAAAATGGCAAGACAAAGAAGTATAATCAAACTAGGTGGCACCATTGGAGGGATCACCTTCTATAAGTCCAAAGACGGCTATCTCGCGAGAGAGAAAGGTGGCGTATCAGCAGACAGGATCAGAAATGACCCCGCTTTCCAAAGGACCAGAGAGAACGGTGCCGAATTCGGGCGGGCCGGAAAAGCGGGCAAAGTGTTGAGAAACTCCATCCGTCAACTTTTGCAGAATATCAATGACAGCAAGATGGTGAGCCGCCTGATAGAAATCTGTGCTTAATTAGTCTTTAATAAACTTAATGGTATGAGCACCTTTTTCTGTAAAGATAGTGATCAAGTATGTTCCCTGTATCAATGAATGGACATTCAACTGTCTTTCGCCATTCATAGCTCTTTCGCTTATTACCTTACCATCGATGGACATGATCAGAATTTATTGATCTGGCATGACCCGTAAAAAGGATAAAGTGTCTTCAAATGCAGCCGAAAAAATATTTATACGAATCCTTAACAACAAGCCTGGAATCTACTTCCAAGCACTCCCGCCACTGAGTGTTCAAAGATGCTTCATCAAGAAAAATCTGTTGGAATTTCGGACCAATCAATTCTTCGGAAGCTAAAGGTCCTCCGGTATTGCGATATTGTTTCTTTTCATAAACTGGACGAGCTCATTATAATTGGTCTCGTAATGACTGCCACCACATTGGTCACTGATACTGCAAATATCGGAAGGCCTAATACCTAATATCGCTGATACCTTATTTAAAATATCAATGTTGACCTTGACCTTAGAATTTTCAATATCTGAATAGGCTTTCTGGGAAATTCCCATCTCAAAAGCCATATATTCCTGGGTAAGATCTTTTTCCCTTCTAATTTTCCTAATGCTTTTGCCGCACAAATCCATTGCTTCTGTTTTAGTAGTTTTCAGTATACTTTAGAAGTTTATCTAATAGTACCAAACAAAGGTACCAAATACCTTTGTCAAAACATAAAAACTGGACAATGATATTTATTTTGACATGGGAAGGTCTGCTGTGAACTTCCTTTTGAAAAATAATGACCCATCCAGATCAAAAAGGAATTATGGAGACACAAAAATTTTATTATGACAACCCGTAGTGCATTATA
>NZ_LSHB01000047.1 GCF_001643375.1 Chryseobacterium sp. FP211-J200 | reverse complement strand
AATCTTCCGACCATGACTACAATTTGCTCTCTTTTTTTATTTCTTACGTTTCATTGTCTCTATTGTCTGCGATGGTACTTGTTGTAACACTTGTGAGTCCGCTTGCCCTGGAATTCCTGGGCCATTAGGCATCGGCAATTCTGTATTTCTGCCTTCATTCTGATTCAATTCTCGTTTCAGTACAGTAGCTTCGTCTTTTGTAGTTGATTGTGTTTGTGGTTTTTGGGAAACAACATTTCCACTTTCGTCTGTCAATTCCAGTTTAGCATCACTTTTCAGGTATTTCAAAAGTTCTTTCGCTTTGATGCCTTCCGGTGTTTTGGCATAATTAAGAACGATCTGTTCCAACTGTAAGATCATGATCTCTTTCCCTGCATTTTTCCCTGCATTATAAGCATTAAGCAAATAGAACTTAGGAACCAAGGCATCTTTCGGATTGTCTGCAATAGCTTTATCAATGATTGCGGATGACTCTGCAAATTTCTCTGTTTCGTAAAGTTTATAGGCGTCAGCATATAATTTTTCTACATCCGCAGTTGATTTGTTAAAATCTTTGTTTTTCGGGTTCTTCACATATTCCGCATATGACGTGTATGGATATGTTTCCAGGATCAGTTGTTTGGCTTTCTCGGCCTCTGCTGGATTTTTCTCGTAATTGAATACAAAAATGTTGTACAAGGCCTGAAGGTCTGTTTCTTCGTCTGGTTTATTCTCAACAAGATCAAATAACGTTTTGGTCGCTAATTTCGTATTACCAAAGAAAGATTCATACATTCTTCCCATTCCAAGACTTGCTGTGTCTCTGTCTTTTTTCAATCTTCCTAATTCCTCTAGGGAAGTCGGGATTTTTTCCATGTAGAATTCTGGTTCCAATCGGCGTGGGTCGGGCGCATTTGCCAATCCTAAAGCTTCATTTTTCAACTCCTCTATGGTAGTGGTTTTCGCGGAATAACGCCAGTTGTCAGAAAGGGTTCTGTTTCCCCAAGTTTGCTTGAAGGAACTTTCCCCTCTTGGGATATTGTTGGCATTGGCAAAATAAAACGTTGATCCGCCAGTGATCCCAAAATTCTGGAAACTGTTGGCATCCGAAGAATTGTTTGCGAAAATAGAGTTGGCATTATAGTCAGCATTATCAAAGCCTTTGCTACGGTCAGCTCTCCTTTGTTCCAGTTCTGCAGCGGCTTCTTTTGCTTTTATCTTGTCAATATATTTTGTGAAATATTCTCTTTGTGCATCCGGCGACATTTTTGTCAAACTAAGAATACTGTCATTTTTCTTGATGACATAGTAGTTTTTAGAGAGCTTTTTAATGTTAGCAGTTAGGCTTGTCAATCTCTCTTTTTCTGGTAGATAAGTCATCACAGCTAATGCGCTGTCGTAATAGACACCAGCCGTTAAATAATCGTCTTTTGAGAAATATTTTTTAGCGATCTCGGAATAAGTGAGTCCACGGATCTGCGGGTCGGACTGTTTTTCCTTCAAAGCTTTTCTGAAAAAAGAATCCGCGATAGAATCTTTTGCAGCAGAGGTCGCAACTAAGCCGCTTGCATAGTACAACTCATTTTTGCGGGAAGCGTAAGTTCCTTTTTTGGCAATTTTGGCAAGATAAGCCATTGCTTCTTCGTAACTGTCTGCTTTTCCATCGAATGTTTTAGCAATTTCTATCTGAGATTTCACTTCGAACTCGTAGCTGTTAGCATATTTGTAAGCGGCTGCAAAAGATTCCCTAGCCTCATCTTTTCTGTTGAGGTTTGAAAGGATCTGTCCACGTAGGAATGCGATACGGCTTTTGGTCTTTCTTTCTTTGTTGTATGTGAAAGCATCTTCCAAAACTTCGGCAGCCAATTCTTTTTTGCCCCATTTCAGGAAGTTGTCTGCTTGATAAACTTTTAAAACTTTGAGATGTTCCTTTTTAAGTTTTATCTTCGGATTTTCCTCAAGGTCTTTGAAAACCTCGTCTGCTCTATAATATTCTTTCAGTTTTGTGTAATTGGCTGCTTTGTAGACGCTTGCTAGCGGCAGTCTCTTATCTTTAGACATTGTATTGAAGAGATAGTTCAACGCATCCAGAGATTCCAGGTATTTTCCTTGGTACATTCTCGCTTTTGCCAAAAGGATGTAAGCATCGAATATCTTTTTGTTTTTCTCGACACCATTTACAAGAACCGAATATTTTGTGATAGCTTTTGTAGCTTTAGCCTCTGTGATCTGAAGGGTTGTAGCCCCTTTTCTATTGGCATTGCCAGAGTTTCCAGAAGCTCCAGAACCACCACCTATCGAAGACAATTTTCCATTATCAACGCCGCTTAGTGAAGCAGAGTTGGCAGATTGGGACCGGGACATTCCTCTTATCGGGGACATTGGGGCATCAAAATCTGCATTGGAACCACCTGGGCCACTTGAAAAACTTGTTGGTTCTGCAGTTACATCTTCTGTGGTGTAAACAGAAATATAAGGGTCATAGAAATTGTCAACGTGTGCTTTGTCTCTGCTCTCCATTTCTGCAGCTAGCGACTCCTTACTGTTGAATAAAGTATTGTGATAGGTCATAAACCTGTTGATAGGTCCGCTCTTTGTTTTCTTCTTTTTGTGACGCGGATTGCAGGCAAATATGCTCAAGACAGCAAGTATGATCAGTAAATATTTTCTCATCTAAGTAATTTCAATTTGAAATTGAGTATTCAATCTGTAAAAATAACGAATTTTTGCAAGGAAAATTATCTAAAGAACCTTGTTTTGAAAATTCTTTGGAAAGTGGTTCATTTTTTTGAGTTCTTCGTAAACCAGATCCACCGGAAAGCCCATCACAGAGTAGAATGAGCCAGAGATATTTTTGATCTTTGCCATGCCAAGCCATTCTTGGATCCCATAAGATCCGGCCTTGTCAAAAGGTTTGAAATTCTCGATATAAAAATTAATTTCATCCTCACTGATTTCAGAAAATTCTACATCTGTTTTGCTGGTTTTGCTGATCTCAGATTTTTCGGTCTTGATGGTAAAAGCGGTATAAACCTGATGCTTTTTTCCTGAAAGATCTTTCAACATTTCAAAAGCCTCTTCTGCATTTTTGGGTTTGAGGAGAATTTTTTGGTCTAATGCGACGATGGTATCAGAAGTTAAAAGAATCTCATCAGAATTTACCTTGAAAGCTGCTGCTTTTTTATTCGAAACATATTCTGCGATATTTTCTGGCAACAGGTCTGAAGGATAAGATTCATCAACATCGATTGACACGGTTTCAAAAGTATATCCTAATTGAGTCAATAGTTCTTTTCGTCTAGGCGATTGTGAAGCGAGTAATAATTTCATTTGCTTAATTTCTATATTTTTTTAATGGTCAAATGATGCGTTGAAGCGGTTCATTATCAAATAACTAAGCTGATTTTGTTTCTTCGTCGAGATTCCATTTTCCTTGCACTTTCATCACTTGTTCTATGACATCACGGACTGCGCCTTTTCCACCGTAAACTGGAGAGACATAATCTGAAATTGCCTTCACTTCCGGAACTGCATTGGCAGGACAAGCCGAGATCTCTGCCAATTTCATAATCCCAATATCTGGAATATCATCACCCATCATGAGAATCTCGGAATCTTGTAAATTATATTTCGATTTGAAATCTTCGTAATCCGAAATTTTGTGAGAAGATTTGGCGTAGTAATCATTGATTCCCAAATACTCCATTCTGTTTTTTACCATCGGATCATTGCCGCCCGTGATGATCCCTATCTTATAACCTTGCTTGATGGACTGGACAACTGCATAACCGTCTAGAACGCTCATGACTCTGGACATGTTCTTGTCTGGCAAAAGATAAACACTGCCATCTGTGAAAACGCCGTCAACATCGAATACGAAGGCTTTTATATTTTTTAATTTGGGTAAATAACTCATTTTGATCTTTTAAAAATTTAGCATAAAAAAGTCCTCCAAATAGAGGACTATAAAAATAGTGTTTTATGTGGAAATTAAGGATAAAGCGCAGGTTCTATTTTGTTATTATCCTTATTGATGATCTCTCTCTGGAATTTTTCCATATTTCTCAGCATCTCCGCTGGGTCTGTCATTTCTTTTCCGTTGATATTGATTTTCATTTTCACACCTGGCCTGGAGAGGTTTTGTCTCATATCTTTTACCGGATCATTTTTATATTCTTTCCATTGTTTGATGAATTGCTCCTCGGAAACTTCCAATTCCTTTCCGCCGGCCATATTCCCAAATCTCACAACTCTTCCGCCTGGAGCAGTGGATTCAATTTCTTTTTTCTCAATTTTTTCGATCTCATCAAAGTTTTTGCTTCCGGCAAATTTGAAAACGTGAGTTCCGGTAGAATCTTCCATTTCCAATATCAATCCTGGCAATCCATGAAATTTGTAAGGGCCGTCCTGAAAAGGAAAATCCTGCGAAAACCAAGCCGTCCACATTCTGCCTCCAAAATCCAAGCTCGCCTTTTGAGCATCGAATTTATCGATCTTTTTTTTGTCGGGAAGGATTTTCCACTCCATGGGTTTTGTGTCTGTCACATCGAAACGGTTCGGACCGATGGTCGTGTGCAGATTGGTTTTAAAATCTGGATAGGATTTGTTGACAGAAGATTCTACTTTTCCGGCATTGTTATCATTGTAGCTGAAATTGGTAGCGCCAGAAGCCAATTGCTTTTGGATATAGGCGTCGCGGACAGAATCGCTGTAAAATCGCTTTCGGCTGTAGAATTTGCTTCCGTCTTTTTTAATGTCCAGATACATCAATTCTGTATTGGCAGAATCCTTTTTCGCCAGGTCAGAGACAAATCGGTACTCGTACATGATCCTTGTTCCTTGAGCAAATGATATTAAACTCAGGAAAAGCATTAGTAATAAGAGTGTTTTCTTCATAACTAAGTTTTTAGTGATTTAAAATTAAAAAAAATAAAAAGGCAGACAAAAATTTGCGCTACCTTTTTTGGTGTAATTAAAATAGTGTGTTACTTGAAATTGAACTTCACGGTGAACATGAATTGGCTTGGGCGGATCTTGTAGCTCTGAGTCACAGTGTTTCCTCTATCAATATTTACAGCTACAGTTTCGTAAACTTTTTTGTTCGTGATATTCAGCCATTTGAATTCAAAATCGATTTTTCTCTTGACCCAAGTGTATTGATAAGAGATATCGTAAAATGGATTCTTGTAAGTATTTCCTTGAGTGGACGTCACGCTGTTGTCCCAGTTGAAACCGAATGTGTGGTTTTCTGATGGATAGATGTAAGCCGAAAGGTTATGATTCCATCCAGAACTTTTTTGAGACGTAGATTGGGTAGCATTTTTACTGTTTCTCCAGTTCATACTAATGTTGTAATCTACACTTAACCAGCTGAAATAAGCATTATTGAATTTTGCAGTCCAAGTCTGAATATTGTTTTTACTTTCGATGAAATTTCCATTAAAGAAACTGAATGAGTTAGCGTCTGTATTGGTAAAACTTGTTGAGATATTACTTTTGAATTTAGGAAAATATTTTCCGATTTCCGCACTTTCGCTCTGAGATCTCGTTGAGTTCTCTAAAGCTTCTATTCCAATTGTTCCGCCAATCCCGCCTTCTGTATCAAAGGTTTCTGCGATGTTCCTTTTCACTGTTCCGTAGTTGTAACGAACGTTGAAGAAGAGATTGTTAAGTGGGTTTCTGTATTCCAATCTAGTACCGATGTTTCGACTTAGATATTCTGGCATTTTAGAATTGTTAAGGTCGCTAACGTATCTTCGAGATATATTTCCAGCAGAGCTTAGGATGTTACCACCATATAAAAACCCAAAATTTCCAAAATCATAACTTTGATTTGCAAACACCCAATATTTGAAGAATGATGCAAAATCATAACTTGCGAAGAAGGTTGGTTCCAATGCCGTTTTGGTCTTGTCTGCAAGCTGGTTATAAAGATTGTCTTGATACTTGATACTATAGTAATTAACAGGCAAGGTAAGATTCATATTCAATTTGTCAGATTTATAATTCAAAGACACTTGTGTGTATGGTGTTAGTTCGTTCCAATCCACATCATTCTGGTAGTTTCCTGCCAATGTGTAATAATTTCCATTTGATGAGCCACTAAGGACAGATTTCAAATTATTAAAATTCATGTTTATACCTATCTCCGGAATAATGGTCAACTTTTTAAAAGTAAATCCAACAGAAGCTGAATGGTTAACTTCCAATGTCTCAGAAAGTGCTGCTTGTCTGTAAGTGTCATAAAGTCCAGGAGAACTTAGACTCGTAAAATAATCTGTATAACTTCCAGGGTTGACTTCCATCGTCTGCTTATCTTTCTGATATTTGACATAACTCATCACATTGATCAACTTGTCTTTCCAAGGAATGATCGTGCTCAAAGAGTTTTGGAAACTTCCCGAAGGAGATTCTAAGGATTGATTTCCAAAAATATTAGGCTGTGTTGTGATATTTGTGTCCAAACTAGACAATCCTCGATCGGCATTCCAGAATCCATTCCACGTAGTGGTATTTTTAAAAAATCCTTTTTTAGCATTTTTGGTAAAAATCAATTCTGCTTTTGCCGCATTCGTATAAAAATCATTGCTTCTAGATTGTTCCAAGGTTCTACCTGCAAGATCTCCATTGGCTTCGATATTGTCATAGGCGGTTTTCGTATGGGAATCTCTTTCAATGTCATTGTTTGTGTAGTTCACGTTGGCCTTTAGTTCCCATTCTTTATTTTTGAATGGACTTGTCAAAAGATTGGCTGAAACAAAATGAACATTATTCAAAAGATATCTTTTTTCCGGAACGTCTGGGATTCCTGCGGTTTCTACACTTGTCCAGGATTTCTGTGTAGTCTGAGACCTTCTACCTTCCCATCTACTTCCAAAGCTCAATAGATTACCTTCTTTCTCCACACTTTCACCATTGTTATTTGCTTTGTAATTGATGACCCATTGGTTTTTTTGTCCGAAGAACATGGGTGTCAATTTCACATTCCAAAGCAATGGACTGAAGCCTGCACCAATTTCGCCACGACCGGTCATTGTCACAGATTTTTTTAGTTTGATGTTAAGTGCGGCCTGCTCGGATGGTACTTTATCACGAAGGATACTTACCGGCTGGTGATTTTCCAAAACCTCAACTTTGGAAACGGCATCTTTTGGAAGTGAGTTGTTGATGGTTCCGTACCCGCCTTCCATCAGGTCTTTACCGTTGACATAGAATTTGTTGATGGCCTCACCTTGGTAAAGGACCGTTCCATCTTTGTTAACCTCGATGCCGGGGATCTTCTTCAAAACATCGGCAAGGGTTCTGTCGTTTTTATTTTCGAAAGATTTCAGGTCGTAAGAAATTGTATCTCCTTTTTTGGTGATCAGTTTGGTTTTAAGTCTTACTTCCTGGATCTCTGTGGCTTGAGAGTCCAATGAAAAATTCAGTTTCTGGTCATCATTTTTGATGGATTGCGTGATCGGTTTCTGGTTGAAAGCTTTGATTTTTAAATCCAGATTGCTTTCCGCCGAGGTGAAACTCACTTTGTATTCGCCTTTTGCATTGGATATTCCGTAAGCTAAAATAGCGTTTTTTCCAGGTTCTTCAATGGTAACACTTGCGCTGGCAAGGGCTTTTCCGTCTGCATCGGTAATGATTCCTGTAACGGTTTTCTGGGCAAAAACAATCAGAGAAAAAGCAAGCGCAAAAAGGAGAGAGAGAATTTTTTTCATGTTAAATTATTGTATCACTAAAGTATTAGTAAAAGAACCTTGTAAAATGTTACAAGGTTTTTACTTTGAGATGGAATTTAATGCTTCAATTTATTTTTTAAGATCTTGTAATTCTTTCTTCAATTCAAAGATTTTGACTGTCTTTTCGGCATCTGGATACACTTTTGTATAATTTTCCAATGCCGATATATACTCTTCCAAGAATTCTGTATTGGTTGGTTCTGCGTCGTATTTGATTTTTGCTTCATTTATAGGAGCTAATTTTTCGTACTGCCGCCGAGCAATCCCTTCTCTTGTCTGGTTATACAGAATTACAATGTTCTTTTCGTATCCGGGAATGTATTTTACGGGAAATTTCTCATTCACGCTCGGGATTCTAATTTCGTTGGTAATTGGATAGATCGAAGCACTCATTGTCGAAAAAAAAGTCTCAACAAAACGATTATCTTGTTTTTGCACAATGGCCTCATAATCATGGATAGGTGCATCATTCAATGTAGAATTGGTTTCTGTGTCGGAAGTTATGATGGCGATGCTCTCTGTGCCATATTTGTTTAGAAACCAGGCATTCAAGAACTGTCCGGCAAATGCATTAGCTATTGATAGCGGTATAATGAAGATAAGCCAGAAAAGCTTCTTTGTGATGGCGGAGATGATACCAAAGAATAGGAAAAAAATAATCGTAGCGTAAAAACCGTGATGGCTAAAAAAAAACAAAATCTTTGATATTAGAACCATAACTTTTTTGCTTTGAATTATTTCCAAAAATAATCATTAATTATATATTCAACTAAAAAAAACCAAAATCAATTTTAACAATGACCATTGATGCTCTTACAGAATGTCACAAAGTTTTTGTTTGAGTTTATTAAAATATAAAAGTTACATATAGAAAATTCTTTTTCTAACTGGGTTTTGAAAGGATAATCCATTTATATCATCACATTCGATTATTTAAAATAATAATAATAGATAATGAAGAGTAAAATTTAATAAATTTGTTCCTTAATATTAGATTAACATGGGAGTCATTTTAAAACCAATTGATATTGTAGACGATATTACAAAAGAGGAATTCTTTGAAAAATATCTGAAGCCGCGCAAACCAGTTGTCATCAAAAACATGGCGAGAAACTGGCCAGCCTATCAAAAGTGGACGATGGAATATATAAAAGAAGTGGTGGGAGATGTGACTGTTCCGTTGTATGACAGCGCTAAGGCCGATCCGGCTGCACCGATCAATACGCCAACCACGGAGATGAAGTTTGCAGATTACATCGACCTGATCCAAAGAGAACCTACCGATCTGCGAATTTTCTTTTTTGATCCTATAAAACACGCTCCAGACATCCTGAACGATTATATCTCTCCAAAAGAATTGATGGGTGGTTTCTTAGACAAATATCCAAGTATGTTCTTCGGAGGGAAAAGTTCTGTGACCTTCCTTCACTATGACATTGATCTTGCTCATATCTTCCACACGCATTTCAATGGGAGAAAACATGTTTTACTCTTCGAACAGAAATGGAAAGACCGTTTGTATTGTCTTCCGTACGCCACTTATGCCTTGGAAGATTTTGATATAGAAAATCCGGATTTCGAGAAATTCCCTGCATTGGACGGCGTTCAAGGCATCGAGTGTTTTCTTGAACATGGCGATACTCTCTTTATGCCTACAGGCTGGTGGCATTGGATGAAATATCTGGACGGAAGTTTCTCCTTGTCTCTCAGAGCTTGGGACAAAAGCTGGGGCGTAAAGGCCAATTCGCTTTGGAATCTTACCGTACAGAGAGGTTTTGATAACTTTATGAAAACCAAATTCAAAGGTCAATACATGAACTGGAAAGAAAAGAAGGCCGTTGAAAGGGCCAACTACGCTTTGAAGCGAGGTTTACCAAGATAATTGTTCAAAGTAAAATGTAGAAAGTATTAAGAACTTTTTGTCATTAATCAAATAAAAAATGCAGCTAATAATTTAGCTGCATTTTTGTTATATGAAAGTCAAATTCTAATCTCTAAAATCTAACTTCTAATATCTGATTAAACTACACCTTGAGCCAACATTGCTTCAGCCACTTTTACGAAGCCTGCGATGTTTGCACCTTTCACATAGTTCACGTAGCCATCTTCCTCTTTACCGTAATCTCTACAAGCTTTGTGGATGCCGATCATGATCTCTTTCAATCTGGCGTCCACTTCTTCTGAAGTCCAGTTAAGTCTGATCGAGTTTTGCGTCATTTCCAAACCAGAAGTGGCAACACCACCAGCGTTGGAAGCTTTTCCTGGAGAGAATAAAACTTTATTGTCCAAGAAATAGTTGATCGCCTCAAGCGTCGAAGGCATGTTTGCAGCCTCAGTTACGCAAAGACATCCGTTTGCAACCAAAAGTTTTGCATCTTCCAGATCCAACTCATTTTGCGTTGCAGATGGGAAAGCAATATCACATTTCACTTCCCAAGGTCTTTTTCCTGCGAAGAACTGCGCTTCGGGATATTTCGTAATGTAATCTTCAGCTCTATTATTTCCGGAGGCTCTCAATTCCAATAGGTATTCGATTTTTTCTCCGGAGATGCCGTCTTTATCGTAGATGTAACCATCAGGACCAGACATCGTCACTACTTTCCCGCCTAGATCGTTGATCTTTTTGATAACACCCCAAGCCACATTTCCAAAACCTGAAACGGCTACAGTTTTACCAGCGATAGATTCATTGATGGTTTTTAGCATTTGCTCAGCGAAATAAACCACTCCGTAACCAGTTGCCTCAGGACGAATCAACGATCCACCATAAGCCAGACCTTTACCAGTCAATACGCCGGTAAATTCGTTTCTGATCTTTTTATACATTCCAAAAAGGTATCCGATCTCTCTTGCACCTACACCGATATCTCCGGCAGGAACGTCTGTCTCAGGACCAATATGTTTGCAAAGCTCTGTCATAAATGCCTGACAGAAACGCATTACTTCCATATCGGATTTTCCTTGTGGGTCAAAGTCCGAACCTCCTTTTCCACCGCCCATTGGCAAAGTTGTAAGTGAGTTTTTGAAAGTCTGCTCAAAAGCGAGGAATTTTAAAACGCTTAGGTTTACCGTTGGATGGAATCTGATTCCACCTTTGTAAGGTCCAATCGCGGAGTTCATCTGGATCCTGAATCCTCTGTTCACCTGGATCTCACCTTTGTCATCGATCCACGGCACGCGGAAGATGATCACTCTTTCAGGCTCTGCCATTCTTTCCAGAAGTTTCATTCCGGTATATTCTTTTCTCGTCGCAATGAAAGGAATTACGGTCACCGCAACTTCTTTTACAGCTTGGATAAATTCGGGTTCGTTAGGATTTTTGGCTTCAATTTTTGCCATAAACTCCTGAATCTTTTCTTCAACGTTAAATAATTCCATTGTGTACAATTATGACAACAAATTTAAATTCTTTTTCGAATTTCGCAAGTAATATTTTAATTTTTATTGAAAATTTAATGATATTGGTTATGTTTTTTGCATAATGTATAATTACGTCTTTTGTGTTAACAATTTTTGAAGTTAATATTAAATTACTTCACGTTTCCGAAATGGTGTTTTTTTAATTAAGTTGATATTGTCTTCCGGAAAGGCATTTGATGTAGCCATAAATTTCCAGATCGAGGAGAATTGGTAAGATCTTGTGATGCAAAATGCCGGATTTTTCAGCAAGTTCATCGAGCGAAATATTTTTATTATCAGTAATGATTTCCAATATTTTATGGTGGTCTTTTTTCTCAGGATCGATCTTGATTTTGGTTTCTTCGACTGGAAATAATTCTGGCTGAGGTGTAAAGTTGAGATTGGTGACCAATGTCTTGATGTCAACAATGGATTCAGCTTTGTTATTTGCTATCAAATGGTTGCAACCTTGGCTGTAAACATCAGTAATTTTTCCAGGCAATGCAAAAACGTCTCGGTTGTATTGATTGGCTGCGGTTACAGTGGTTACCGATCCACCTCCATAAGCGGTTTCCACGACAATCAAATGTGGAGAAAATCCAGCAATAATTCTGTTCCGTTGTAAGAAATTTTCCTTTGCCATGCCTTCAAATGAAGCATATTCTGTGATCAGCGCGCCATGATTCTCGAGGATCTTCTTAGCTAGATTTTTGTTGGCGGCAGGATAGATCTTGTCCAGGCTCTGTGCTAAAACAGCGATGGTGGGAATATCATGATTAAGGGATTCCTCATGCACACACGAATCTGCGCCCAATGCAAGACCGCTCACTGTACAAACTTTTGAAGCCGACAATTCAGAGGTCAGAGCCTGAATGAAATGCTTTCCGTAAGCTGTCAGTTTTCTCGTTCCAACAATACTCACAGGATTTAAATCATTATCTAAAGAGCCTTTGTAGAATAAAATGACAGGCGAATCGTCACAGTTTAGAAGATGTCTTGGATAGAGTTTTTCTTCCTGAGAGATGATTTTGATCTCATGTTTTTCACAGAACTTAATTTCCTTCTCGGCAGATCTCAAAAATTCTTCGTTTCCAATATTCTGGATGCTGCTTTTCCCGATTCCTGATATTGAAATGAGAGATCTTGGCGAAGATTTCCAAACTTCTTTGGCTGATCCAATATGTTGAATCAGTTTTTTGAGATTGATGTTGCCAATGTTTTTGCACTGTTTCAGCGCGAGAATGTAGAGGTGTTCTTCAGGATCCATAAGGTCATTTGTGTATGACCAATTTATAAATTATTTTTCATTTTTCCGAATCTCGTCCAGATATTCCCAAATATTATGCTGTTTCAGTTGAGGGAGTTCGTCGAAATCCTCTGGATGGTTCACGATATATTCCTGCCACATTTTGTCGTCTCGCTCATTGTAATATTCAGGATATTCCCAGATGTATTTGATTTTTTTGTCACCTTGTTTTCTGAAGATCAGGGCTAAAATAATTCCTGTGATACTACCAGCGAGGTGCGACTGCCAACTGATCCTGCTTGGTTCGGAAAGGTTGGAAAAGAACTCTTCTGGAAAGATTCCCCAGATCAAACTTCCGTAATACAATGCCACGACCAAGGAAACGGTCAGCAATTTCATATTCCATCGGAAAACACCACTGAAGAATATGAAGAAGGCAAGCATGTAGACCAAACCGCTCGCGCCGATGATGCAGCTATAGTTCCATTGTCCGGTAGTAATGTCTATGGGAGGAAGCATCCAGACCAACAATCCACAAGCGATCCAGCCGATCATGAAGATCTTGAAGGCGATCTTTGGGTAAAATTCAAATAGTAAAAACAGAAGAATCGCTATTGGCATGGAGTTGCCAAGAATATGATCCAAACTCCCATGTAATAATGGTGCAAAGATGACACCACTCAAACCTTCCGGAACCAATGGAATGATTGCGCCATTACAACCTCCAAAAAATCCGAGGTTCTGAAGCAGGAAAAATATCCACATCAATGCGAGCATTGCGATTGGAACCAAAAAGGATCTTAAATGAAAGGTTTTCAAAAACATGGATTTGAGAATCACAATTATACAGCCATTTTGTAGAAAAGGTAATTTTGTCCGTAAAAAAAGATGGTTTGATTGAGAATTTGGTTATAAAGTCAGATTTTTAAAAAATTAGTTTTGTTATTTTTGTGAAAAATTTTTATTAATGAAAAAGGTATTGGTAGTTTTTGCGGTTGTGATGGTCTTTTTTTCTAAAGCTCAGATCACGGATTATCAAAAGATGATCGACTCTATTGCACAAAAAAGATGGGATTCTACAGCTATAGACATTGATAGTCTTGCCAATCCGAGAATTGTGAATATCAGATCGTTAAAGAATGACTCTGTGAAGCTTTCCAACAATACAGTGATCGTCTCAAATACAGATGAAACAAGTCCTTTGACGCCATCCTCCATTTTAAATCTGCCAACGCTGAAACGCTGGTTCTTCTTTGGCCAGAACAGTTTGGTTTTCAATCAGTCTTCCTTTGCGAATTGGTATGCCGGTGGTAACAACAACATTGGTGTCATCGGAAAGGTGAATTATAATATTGTCTACAAAAAGAATCGGCATTATTTGGACAACAATATTCAGATGGCCTACGGTTTTGTTTCTTCTACAGGTCAATCGACCAGAAAGACAGATGATTACATCAATATCATGACCAACTATGGCTATGAATTGGCGCAGCATTATTATTTGTCCACAGGTTTTCAATTCTTGTCACAGTTCACACCAGGATTTAATTATGCCAATACGCCGGATCCAACTTACAATGACAGGATCTCCAAATTCATGGCACCAGGATATCTGAACGTCGGTCTTGGTTTTTCTTACAATCCCAATGAAAATTTCCAGGTGATCGTGAGACCCATCAATGGTAAATTCACCTTCGTTTTGGATAAAAAACTTCAGACTGCTGGTACTTATGGTCTTGAGAGAGATGGGCAAAGTATGCGAGCTGAGTTAGGAGCCATGGTCAACATTCTTTACAAGATCAAGATCTACAAGGACATCACCTACGTGAATCAGATCAACTTCTTTAGCAACTATCTGGAACATACAGAACGAGTCGACATCAACTACAGCGGCGCTTTGAATCTCAAATTCAACAAGTATATTTCGGGTGTTGTAACCATCGATATGATTTATGACCACGATCAGATCAAGAGGCTTCAAAGAAAACAGACACTTGGTTTTGGACTTACCTATAATCTTGGTTATAAAGTGGATCGTGACACCACAACTGGTGTGATCAAGCCATTTGTAAATTAAAAACTCAAAATATTATTTTATGATGAAAAAATTATTTTTCCTAGGAAGCATTTTGTCTGCTTTTATTTCCTACGCTCAGGAGCAGCCTGTTCAGGATACTGTAAAAGCTTGGTCTGTAGTTGGACAGAATACCTTGATGCTCAATCAATCTGCCTTCTCCAATTGGGTGGCGGGAGGCGCCAATAATGTGGGTTGGCAAGCAGGTGTCAATTACAATCTGACCTATGAGAAGGACAAAGATCTTTGGGAAAACATCATCATTCTAGGTTATGGGATGAATAATACCCAAGGGGTTGGCAATAGAAAAACGCAAGATGTCATCAACCTTTCTACCAATTATGGACGCAAGATTTCGGAAAATTGGTACGCTTCCTTTGGTGCAGGTTTGATTTCTCAATTCGCGCCAGGCTACGAAGATGGCAACAATCCCGAAGCTCAGAAAATCTCCAGCTTTATGTCGCCAGGTTACGTGAATGTCGGAGCTGGTTTCACGTACAGACCGAATGAAAATTTCACAATGACACTAAGGCCAGCAAATGCAAGATTCACATTCGTGACGGACAAAAATTTGCAATGGGCAGGAAATTATGGCTTGAAAAATGACGGCGATTCTATGCTTTTCCAATTCGGATTCTTGGGAACGGCGCAGTACAAAGTGAAGTTGATGGAGAATATCAATCTGCAAAACAACGCCTCGGTTTTCTCCAATTATTTGGATCATCCGGAGCGATTGGTTCTTTCGTACAGCGGGATTCTTAATATGAAAATCAACCGTTTTGTCTCTACCAATGTAACTTTGGACTTGCTTTATGACCACAATCAAATCAGAAAAACACAGCTAAAACAAACCTTGGGAATTGGCTTTGCCTACAACATCGACAACGGAAAGAAAAAATCTGACGATAAACGAAATCAGGATTGGAAAACTAAATAATTTTCAAGCACCGTTTCATCCTTAAAAACATTTCTATGTTATCATTTTACAAACCAAAAAATAGTCTCTTGGCAAAATATATTGAAGGATAACTCGTAGTGCATTATTACATTAATTCAATTTTAAGTCTATTCATTTTTCTACTGAAAACAAAAACATTTACAAACTGAATTAAAGTTAATGCTGTTATTTTGTTCAATACCCTT
>NZ_LSHB01000046.1 GCF_001643375.1 Chryseobacterium sp. FP211-J200 | reverse complement strand
AGACATAGAAGCGTGAACAATTTTATGATGAACATTTTGGGAGGGCTAACCGCTTATTGATTCTTTCCAAAAAAACCGTCACTCAACTTGAAAAAAGTGAATGACGGTCAATTATTTTTAAACTTCGCATAAACCGAACTCAGGTTAAATAGAGGTATTAAAATAAAACTTTCAGAACACTTTTACCTGCACAATATTGCGGTCATCCTTCACAAATATTCCGATTGGATTCCTGATTATAATCCGTTGAAAGAAGCTGAGGATTTTGCCGCAAGTGAGGACGATGAGGATATGTTTCCTTTCTGAAAATAAGTACACATAATTCTCAGCCACTCACGTTAGTACTCAATGCATCGCTTTTCTTTATTTTGTGGCAGTAAGGGCAGTAACCAATTTTTGGCAAAAAACTTTTTTTTATTTTTTTTCAAAAAAAAACATATGATTAAGACGTTATTAAAAGCAAACTAAAACAGGCATTTCATTATGCTGCGTTCTATTATATAAGATTAACAGGTAAATTTTTGAGCTAAAAAATAAATATTTTCTTTTGCAAAAGTTTGCTTACGTCCTTACTCCCTTTCTGGATTCTCTCTTTTTCTTTCGGATGCTTTTTCGTATTTTTGTTAATTATCCATTTTTAATGAGCTTTACCCCATATCACGCAAAATACTTTTCATTTGATTTAACTAGGCAGCTTCCTGCCAATGACTTAGGAAAATTCACTGCATCTTTACAGGATGCACAGGTCGATCTAAATCCTCATCAGATCGATGCAGCATTGTTCGCATTCCAGTCACCACTATCAAAAGGAGCTATTCTTGCCGACGAAGTGGGTTTGGGAAAAACAATTGAAGCTGGAATTATTCTTTCTCAACAGTGGGCAGAACGCAAAAGAAAACTTTTAATTATAGCGCCCGCTAATCTCCGGAAGCAATGGAACCAGGAAATGATGGATAAGTTTTACCTCCCATCCGTAATCCTCGAATCTAAGTCATTTAATGAGGAAATAAAAAAGGGTAACCTGAATCCATTTAATCAGAACGAAAATATTGTAATTTGTTCGTTTCAGTTTGCAAAATCCAAAGCTCCTTACCTGGAACAGACGAAATGGGACTTAGTAATTGTCGATGAAGCTCACAGATTACGAAACGTATACAAACCCTCCAATAAAACTTCTAACGCGATAAAGGAAGCCTTATTTCCTTACAAAAAAGTTCTGCTGACAGCAACGCCGCTACAGAATTCAATTCTGGAATTATATGGATTGGTAAGTATTATTGATGATTATGTGTTTGGGGATCTGAAGAGCTTTAAATCCCAATATGGAAGAATGGTAGATGACGGTTACTTTCAGGAACTGAAAAACAGAATTCAACCTATCTGCCACAGAACCTTAAGACGACAGGTCTTGGAATACATCAATTACACCGAACGTATTGCGATACGCGAAGAATTTGAACCCAATCCAGACGAATACAGACTTTATGATTTAGTTTCTGAATATTTACAGAGGCCAAAATTATACGCCCTGCCTAATAGCCAGAGACAGCTAATGACTTTAATTTTACGGAAGTTACTGGCCTCTTCCTCATATGCTATTTATGGAACTCTTGATGCATTAGTAAAAAAGCTGGAAGGCATTGTTTTAAAACATAATAATGTCAATCTGATTGAGGAATTGGATTTCGATTACGAAACTACCGATGAACTGGCGGAAGAATGGGATGAAGACGAAGAAAATGACTTTGAGGAGGATACCTATTCCGAGGAGGACATCGAAAATATGCTCGAAGAAATCGCCGACTTGAAAGAATTCCGGCAACTGGCGAAGAGTATCAGGAAAAATTCAAAAGCTGACCATTTACTGAATGCGCTGTCTAAAGGCTTCACTGAGTTAGAAAAATTGGGTGCCAATAAAAAAGCACTAATCTTTACAGAAAGTCGCCGCACACAGGAATTCCTGCACAATATCCTGGAAGCTCAGGGATATAAGGGGAAAGTAGTGCTGTTCAACGGAACAAATACAGATACTAAATCAAAAGAAATCTATAAAAAGTGGCTACAGGAAAACAAAGGGACCGATAAAGTAACAGGTTCGCCTACAGCTGATAAACGGGCAGCATTGGTGGAATACTTCAAAAATGAAGGGACAATCATGATTGCCACTGAAGCAGCTGCAGAAGGAATCAATTTGCAGTTCTGCTCCCTGATCGTAAACTTTGACCTTCCCTGGAATCCGCAACGCATTGAGCAGCGTATTGGCCGTTGCCACCGGTATGGCCAAAAGCATGATGTCGTGGTGATTAACTTCATCAATATTAAAAATGCTGCAGATGTAAGGGTGTACGAGTTACTCGATGAGAAATTCCAACTCTTCACCGGTGTATTCGGTGCCAGTGATGAAGTTCTGGGTGCAATAGGCAACGGAATGGATTTCGAAAAGCGAATTGCACAGATATACCAGGAATGTAGAACACCGGACGAAATTAAAAGTGCCTTTGATACCCTTCAGGAAGAACTGAAATCCCAGATTGATGAAAGAATCCAAACCGTAAAAACGACATTGCTCGAGAATTTCGACGAAGAAGTTCGCGAAAAATTAAAATACAACCTCTCCGAAACCAGGAAACATTTATCAAGATTTGAGGATAACCTTTGGAAGGTAACTCAGTATTATTTGAAAGATTATGCCAACTTTACAACAGATTACTCATTTACCCTCACTGCAAATCCTTTCCCAAAGGAATTGATTCATGCAGGTCCATACATGATTTTAAAGTCGGATGATAATAAAAGAAAATCAGACATCGAAATCCCCGAGGATACCAACATTTACAGAATAGGTCATAAATTGGCCCAGAAAATTCTTACTGAATGTAAAAATGGCGACACGTCAAGCCGTGAAATCACATTCGATTATACAAATACCAATACGAAAATTGCTTTTCTTGAGAAATACATTGGTCAGTCCGGTTGGTTGCAGGTGAAATCTTTCTCGATAAAATCGTTTGAGGATGAAGATTATTTATTACTGGCTTGGTTTACGGACGATGGTGAAATTATTGAATCCGAAATGGGGACAAGGTTATTCTCTTTGAATGCAGAAGTTGGTGCAGAAGTCTCACCTGATGATGATATCACAGGAACATTCTCAGAAGCCATTCACAAAGAAAAAACTGCAATTATTGGTCTGAATGCTGAACGGAACAGAGATTTTTTCGACACCGAAATCGATAAACTCGACCAATGGGCGGATGATATGAAAATCAGCCTGGAGAAAGAAATAAAGGATCTTGACGCTGAAATTAAACTGCGAAAGTCGGAAGCTAAAAAAACACTCAAGCTGGAACTCAAAGTACAGGCACAGCGGGAAATAAAAGACATGGAAAAAAAGCGGAACGAAAAACGCCAGAACCTTTTCGAAGCCCAGGATGAAATCGATAACCGCAAAGAAATATTGCTTACAGATATCGAAAGCCGTTTAAAACAGTCGACGGAAGAAAAAGAACTGTTTACCATCAAATGGAATTTAATCTAATGAGAAATTTAATCAATATCTATTGCGATGAAAGCTGCCATTTGGAAAATGATGGACAGAAGGTCATGGCCATTGGTGCAGTGTACTGTCCTGCCAATAAAAAGGACGAAATATTTAGCAGACTGCGCGACATCAAATTAAAATATAATCTTGTTCCAAAGAGCAGAAAAAGTGCTCTGGAGAATCGCTCTTACTATGAACTGAAATGGAACAAAGTATCTGCTGCTAAACTGGATTATTATATAGAAGTCATTAATTATTTCTTCGATGACGACGATCTTTCTTTTCGGGCACTGGTAGTTCCCGACAAAATGGCGCTGGATTACGAAAAGTACAACCATACTCACGATACTTTTTATTATAAAATGTACTTCAATATGCTGAAGGTCATCTTGAATCCTGACTACTCTCACAATATCTACATTGATATCAAGGACACTAGAAGTACAGAAAAAGTACATAAATTGGAAAAAGTGTTGCGTACAGATAAATACGACTACTCCAAATCTATCATTAAAAAGATTCAGCAGGTAAGATCTCATGAGGTAGAGTTAATTGAACTCGCAGACTTACTGATAGGTGCAATGGCTTATGTGAACAGAAATCTATCCTCAAGTGAGTCAAAAAATAAAATCATTCAGCTCATTAAGGAACGGTCACGATATTCATTGACAAAGTCCACTTTGGTAAAGGAAGAAAAGTTTAACATTTTCGTCTGGAATCCTGATAAATATGCAAATCTGTTATGAGTGGAGTAAAGCAACTGGTATTTCCGGAATTGATTTTTATGGATGAGTTTGGTAACGATTTTACCAAATATTTTCAGGAAGTATATGAAATATTCGAAAAGGATTTTGTGAAAAGTATTCCTTCTTTTTGCGGTGTGCGCGTATCGGCACAGAAAAATCCGTTGGTTGATGGCCTTTACCATAAAACTTTTTATCATATAACCCACGAAGGGGAAATTGAAAACTCCAGAACGCCCGATTTCAGAAGAATGGAGCGTATTCGGTTTCCCAGATTTATAATCGAAAACTGTCCCAATTCAGAACTGCTCGTCTGGAAAAACACCCGAGGTCGGGACACTAGAATTTTAATATTTAATGAAGAAGAAAAATACTTGGTGGTCTTAACAGAGAGAGATGGATTCTATTTGTTGTGGACAGCTTACGTCGTAGACAAAACGCACACTTATAACAAACTGATGAAGGAATACAATGCCTATAAAAAGGCCAATACCGCTTAGCGGAACTAAACGGTATCTATACTCCTTTAACACTTACATCAATAAAGAATGGTTACTGAGCTGTTGCAAAGATATAAAAATTAGTTGCGGATATACAAATATTGCATATATTAACTTAAATTTTAACATTTAGTGTACATAAAAACCTTTTTAGGAAAGAAAATTGTAGAAATTAACTTAAAAATTGAATTTCATAAACGATAAATCATCGATAATCAATAAACAAACCCTCTGAAAATTAGGAAACCAAAGTATACAGTTAGGAAAGCATCACTTATCACTAATCACCCATCACTCATAATACATCATCCCTCAACATAACATGTCCAATAAAAACCTCCAAAAACTCGAACTCACCTGGATCGGCAAAGGCGAAGAACCCAAGCTCGAGCCCCGCATCCTCATAGAAAACCCCGAATACTCCTACGGAGATTCCCACACCGAAAACATGCTCATCCATGGCGATAACCTCTTGGCCTTAAAAGCCTTGGAACAGGATTATGCCGGCAAAGTAAAATGCATCTATATCGATCCACCTTACAATACAGGTAACGCTTTTGAGCATTATGATGATGGTGTGGAACATTCTTTATGGCTGAGCTTGATGAAGCCAAGGCTGGAAATTTTAAAAAAACTGTTATCTGAAGATGGGTCGATTTGGATTTCCATTGATGATGATGAGAGTCATTATCTGAAAGTCCTTTGTGATATGGTTTTTGGGCGTCAGAACTTCATCAATAATGTAATTTGGGAAAAAAAATACTCACCTTCTAATGATGCTAAATGGCTTTCAGATAGTCATGATCATATTTTGGTGTATGCTAAATATAAAGATATATGGCGACCAAATTTGTTGCCTCGAACGGATGATATGAATAATAGATATAAAAATCCGGATAATGACCAAAGAGGACCTTGGAAGCCAGGTGACGTGCTTGTAAAGACCTTTTCAGAGTCTGGGGTTTTTCCTGTTGTTAATCCTAATACTGGGGAAGAATTCTGGCCACCGAAAGGAAGCTGCTATAGGTTTAGTCAGGATGTCTTTAAAAAAATGATCGCCGACAACAGAATTTATTTCGGGAAGACAGGCACCACAGGTCCCCAAGTAAAAAGATTTTTGTCTGAAGTTAAACAAGGTATTGTTGCAAAAACACTGTGGTTTAGAGCTGAAGTAGGAGATAATCAAGAAGCCAAAGCAGAAGTTAAAAGATTTAATTTGACTTCTGTTTTTGACACACCGAAACCGGAACGCCTACTCGATAGGATATTAATGTTAGCCAGTACAGAAGGTGACATAGTTCTCGACTCTTTCCTCGGCTCAGGTACAACCGCAGCAGTTGCCCATAAAATGGGCCGTAAATACATTGGGATAGAACTCGGCGACCATGCCAGAACACATTGTTACCCGCGCCTAAAAGCTGTCGTAGATGGTGAACAGGGCGGCATTTCCAAGGCCGTAAACTGGCAGGGCGGCGGCGGCTTCAAATTCTACACTCTTGCGCCAAGTCTCCTTAAAAAAGATCGTTTCGACAACTTCATCATCAGCCCCGATTACAATCCCGACATGCTCGCCGCAGCCATGGCAAAACAGGAAGGCTTTAAATACCAACCCGATGAAGCCAAATTCTGGAAACAGGGCACTTCATCCGAACAGGATTTCATTTTTACCACCACCCAGTTCCTTACCGTGGAAGCCCTCGAAGCCCTGCACGACGACATGCAGCCGGGTGAAAGTTTGCTCATTTGCTGCAAAGCTTTCCAGCAGGAATGCAAAAATAAGTTCGCTAATATCACGATCAAAAAAATACCGCAAATGTTACTCAACCGCTGCGAGTTCGGTAAAGACGATTACAGTTTCAATATCGTAAACCTTCCACAGGAAGAAGAAAATGAAGAAGCGGACGAAACCAGCATTTCAGTTCAGGAACTCAACGACCAAAAAAACAGTCCGGATCAACCCACCTTATTCGATTAATGATGAATCAAATCTCCGCCTCCATTAAGCAGCGCCTGTCGCTGCGTGCACCTTTACAGGATTCCTTAGATGTAATTGCCGATGTCACCAACCGTTTATCCCTAACAAAACCTTCTGCTGATGCTGCCGAAAACAAGGAATTCCTGCAGCAGGAATTGGCAGTCATCAAAGAGGCTTATCCGGCGCTCAAAGATTTCCAGCGCGAATTTCCTTCACTGGCCTTCTCCATTGCTACAGGCGTCGGCAAAACAAGATTGATGGGTGCCATCATTTCCTATTTATACCTCGCAAAAGGCATTAAGAATTTTTTCATTCTTTCTCCCAACTTAACCATATACGAGAAACTGATCCGCGACTTTGGCGATCCTTCCTATGCAAAATATGTTTTTAATGGGATCTCCGAATTTGTTCACAACAGACCGGTCATCATTACCGGCGACAACTACAACCAGCAGTCCAACCTCTTTGAAGAAAGCGAGATACGGATCAATATTTTCAATATTTCAAAATTCAATTCAGACAACAAGGGAACCAAAAAAGCCGGCGTTTCTTTAGCACCCAAAATCAAAAGACTCTCCGAATATCTTGGTCAGTCTTACTGGGAATACCTTACAGGAATTGAAGACCTCGTAATCCTAATGGATGAAGCGCACCGCTATCATGCCGATGCCTCTAAGAGTGCAATCAATGAACTGAAACCAATATTAGGGGTAGAACTCACCGCCACACCGACCGATGAAAAAGGCGAAGTGTTCAAAAACATTATCTACGAATACAATTTAGCGCAGGCGTTGGCCGACGGTACATTTGTGAAAAACCCCGCAATCGCCAAAAGAAAGAACTTCGTGCGCGGCAGCCTCTCTGATCGCGAGGTCGACATCATTAAACTTGAAGATGCCGTTTCCGTCCACAAACAGACCAGAACGGAATTGGAGTTATATTCAAAAACCAATGAAGTAAAACAGGTAAAACCTTTCATTTTGGTAGTGTGTAAAGACATCACGCATGCGAAGGAAATATATGAACTGATCAGTTCCTCAGAATTTTACGGTGGCGAGTACGCGGGTAAAGTGCTTCAGATTGATTCCTCCACCAAAAAAGAAGAGGAAATCGAAAAACTTTTTGTCTCCCTGGAGGAATTGGATAACGAAATTGAGATCGTCATCCATGTCAATATGCTGAAAGAAGGTTGGGATGTTTCAAATCTCTGCACCATTGTGCCGTTGCGGGCGGCAAACGCTAAAATTCTGATTGAGCAGACCATCGGCCGGGGTTTGCGTCTGCCTTACGACGGCAAACGGACCGGCGTTGAAAGCGTGGATAAGCTCACGGTTATTGCCCACGACAATTTTAATCAGATCATCGAAGAAGCCCAGAAACCGGATTCCATTCTGAATAAATTCAGCTTCATCGAAATGGACGAAGAAGATCTGAAGATCAAAACAGTCGTGGTTACGGCAAAGACAAACACTGAAGTTCAGATCGAGGAGGAACAGAAAAAAGTGGACAAAATAGAAAGTCCCAAATCAAAACAAACGGCACAGAATGTATTGGATGCAAAGAAGGCTGTCCTAACGGCTATTCCGAAATTCAACAGTTCGCACCATGTAAAAAAACTCGATGACCTCAATAAAGAAGAAGTCAAAGAGCAAGTTCTGAAAGCCATTGAAGAAAACCTCAATACAGGCCAACTCAATATGTTTACCGAACAGATTGTAACCGAAGCACGGGCAAATTATGGCGAAATCATTAATGCTTATAAAGAAAATATTATTGAGATCCCGAGGATGGATCTTGTTCAGGGAGAAGTCATAGCAACCTTCAAAGACTTCGATCTGGACACCGCTGAAATGAACTACCGTGCCCTCGAAAATGAAATCATCCGTTTGGGAATAGTGGACAGAAAAACAGAAACAATTGGAGTTTCGTCCAGCGGTTCTTATGGCAATCCGGTTAAGAACATCATCAGTGAACTGCTGAACTATTCGGATGTCGATTACGACGATAATGCCGAATTACTTCACAAATTGGCCACTCAGGCCTACAGCGCGCTCGAAATCAATCTGGAAGACAAAAAGGAAATTGCAAAAACAGTGTTCCAGTTCAAAACGGCCATCGCCGAAAAAATTTACATGCAGATGCGGGCAAATTTCGACTTGCAGTCGACCGACTATCTGGAACCTAAAATCCTTCCCTTCACAAAGATTGAGCAGCACAATTTCACCGCTTTCGCAAGTGACGGATTCCGGGATTACAGAGATGTCATAACACCACTTTCTTTAGTGCTAAAGTTCGTGTTCCGCGGATTCGAAAAAGCATGTCATTTCGAATATAAATTCGACTCCAATACCGAGAAAGACTTTGCCATTATCTTGGAAAATGACGATAAAGTAGATAAATGGATGCGCCCTGCAGCCAATCAGTTCCGCTTGTGGTGGTCCAATAACTCCAAAAAATACGAACCCGATTTCGTCGTGGAAACAGCCGACACAATTTATCTGGTCGAACCGAAAGAAGCCGGTAAGATGACCGATCCTGATGTGCAAGACAAGCGAAATGCAGCCGTCAAATTCTGCCGTTACGCCACCCAATACAGCGCCGAAAACGGTGGCAAACCCTGGAAATACGCCCTCGTTCCCCACGACAAAATCACAATCACCACAGGCTTTGATTTTTTAATGGCGCAGTATGCATTATAAAAGAGGTAAAAAAGTAATCACAAATCGACAAAAAAAATTGAAATCTTCTACTAATGGCAGCAATTGAAATATATCTGAAGGTAAACGATAGCTTCTTTGAAAAATATAGAAACAATCAATACAACACGCTCTCCCCGGTAGCATTAAAAAGTGCGCTCAATATACAGCGTATGTGTTTCTTCCAAAAATATCCATCCTCTGATAAAGGAAGTCGTCACAGGATTTTAGTTCCTTTTTCTTCAGATCGTGCAATCGAATTTATTGTGTATTTAGGAAGTGTGAAAATTGACGATTTCACCCAGAAATATTTTTATAGGGTGCAGAAAGCAAAAGAAATTTCCCTGTTCAACCCTCCAGTAAACGATACAGAATCATCATTGGTCTTCTTTAACCTGATCGCTTTTGACGATAAGACGGGTTCCGAAAAAAAAGAATTTCAGACGCTCTACCAAACAGTTGATGCTCAACAGATTCCCCAGGCCGATATTCAGAGGGAAAAGGATATAGCCATCTGGAATAAGTACGTCCTTGCACTTAAAAAATTGGTAAAAGAAAAAGAGCAGATATGGAAAATTACAGACGTAAGTAAACCCTATTACAGCAACAAAACAGATTCTGATGAAAGAGATAGCTTCATAGATATTTCCATTGATGAAAAGGAATTGCTTCGCAATTTGGAGCGGAATTTTAAGGCACTGTTTAATAAAGATGATATTGAAGAATATGCTTTTGAACAAAGTAAAGTTTTTATCGAATTTAACCCGTAGTGCATTAT
>NZ_LSHB01000045.1 GCF_001643375.1 Chryseobacterium sp. FP211-J200 | reverse complement strand
CAGGTTTTGATCTTGATCCCATTTTCTTAAGTATATAAAAAGAAATAAATCAGTAATTGAAATTTGGAAGATCGATAATGTTTTATTTTTAAAATATCATCAAAAACTTATTACAAATCAGAATAAGTAAAAAACAAAACCCTTCAAATCTTACGATTTGAAGGGTTTATGAATCAGCATCTCTGCTTGCGATCCGGACGGGACTCGAACCCGCGACCTCCGCCGTGACAGGGCGGCATTCTAACCAGCTGAACTACCGGATCAATTTTTTGAAAAGTAATTGATAAAACTTTATGCGATCTGGACGGGACTTGTTATTTTTTCAAAAAAGCCCTATCCATAAGCTTTATATTGTTCTCTTGTCTAAGAGGTCACCGAATAGGTCACTTTTTTAAACAATCTAGAGATCGTCGTTTTTACTGCTGCAAAGATATAGATTTATTTATTTTTTGCAAATAAATTTGATCTTTTCTTTCGCAATAGATTATAAACAATACATTTTCAGATACTAAAATTTAAAAAGCATACGAGTCAATCAACCGAAGAAATCTTCCTGAGCTTTTTTTCTACAGCTAGATTATTTTTCAAAGCTAAAAATCCTTCCTTAAGATTCAGATAAGGAAAACCCGTTTTGTGGTTTTTTCTACTGATTTCTGCCATTATTTTCCAGTGTTTGGTGATTTCTTTCCAAGCAAAAAATAAGGAGTGTTTTGGGTCGTACATATGTGTTGGTTCGCTTTTAGCACCGTTTATTTCTATGATTTTAAAGCTTGTACCTTCTTGTAATAGTTCCAAATTTTCATACATAACATCAAGCCTTCCGAAATAAAAACCATTCACTTTTGTACAAATTTCATCTATTTTTTGCTCTAATTTTCCAGTAACTTCACTTGAAACATCAATAAACTTTGCACCCCTCGTATGACTTCCAAACGGAATGAGAATGATTTCCTCATTTTCAGGAACTATTTCCTGCATCCCATTTACCATTTTTTGTTCTATGGCTTTGATTTGGAAAGCACTTCTGGGATTTTCCATCACCAGTTCTCTCAAGGTTTTTTCACCATTTCCTTTTACGGATAGAAATTCTTTTTTCACCATTCCTGTGATTTTTCCTGATTTTTGGTCTGGAAATCTGTGGTAAAAAATGCCGACTTCATTCTGATAATTTATTTTTCCTGAATCAGAAAATCGCAATCGCTGTTGTTCTGATAATCTTCCAATTCATTTAAATCTTCGAGCTGAACAACTCCTAAACCTTTCAATCCGATGTTTGGTTTTACAATAACAGGAAACTTAATGACTTGTGATTTTAATTCAGATAAAATCTTCTGAAATGGGATTTCTGAGGAAGCAAAAATGGTTTTCGGAATCCAGTTTTTGGGAATCAGATCGTAGATTTCTTTTTTGCTTTCCATCGCCATTCCGCCATATTTTATAGAAGGATTCGCACCGTGGAAGAACAACAGTGTTCTTGCTTTATATGCACAGTACAGCCAAACCGGAAAAAGCGGCAGGTAAATGGAAAAAGTAGACCAGTATTCCCAATGTGCAATTTTATGAAGGCGATGTTTGAGTTTCATTTTTAAGGGAAATTTTTTCGGGTTTTGAATCTGGGTTCAGTCGGTCGTAATGTTTCAGTGTCATTTCATCGGAAATAACGAGCTGTGTCGTACTGATGGTTTGTATCGTATTTTGCCTTTTGATAGTAATTCCGTTTTCCAGATCATCGGTTTTCTGATGGTGGAAATCTAAAATATCTTCATCGGAAATCTTCTCGTTTTGCAGAAATTTCTGAAAAATTTGTTCCCTTTTTTCTCTTGCCGATTTATCATACAATGTTGCGGAAGACCAAATATGTGGACAATTTATATCTAACATTTTAAAATATTTTCCACTTCCATCCCAACGAAATTCTGCCAGTTGGTTTTCCTAAAAAATGACCAGTGTAAAAGGTTAAATGTTTTCCAAATCAATTAATTCCATTGACTTGAAAATGTTCTCTTCCTCTATCAAATCCAAAACAATCAGTCCTCGGCTTTTCTGGTAATTCGTTTTTTCCGGATGATTTTCAAAAGCACCGTTTAATAAAATTAGGGCATTTCCGCTTTCGGAAACCGCAAACCAAGTTCCGTTTTTGGTGGCATCTTTCGGATAAAAAATACCTTTTTCACTATGGATTTCTTGTGCAGAACGATTGGGTTTTTCGTCCCGGTTGGAAGTCAGAACAATTTTATTTTTAAGCGGAAAATACGTTACAGTATACATTTAGTTTAAATTTTGAGTTTCTCGGTATTGAATCGTTGAAGGCGCAATTCCGAAATTTTTATTGAGTAAATGACTCATTTTAATCTCGTTAAAAGCCACTTTTATCAGTGCTTGATGATGAATGTAATGTTCGATATTGTACAACAATTCCCGATAAAAATTGGTCGGAATTTCCAAAGAAACAGTGCCTACGGTTTGCTTTAAAATTAAATTTTTGTTGGACAAGTCAATGTTTGAAAGTATTTCGGAAATTACTTCCATCGCTTTTTCAGGATTTTTTTCTAATTCCAGATTTCTTTGTCTTTCATCATAATTAATTTCATTCGTATGATAAGAATTCAGTAAAATTTCCAGAAACTCAATAATATGTCTCGTGTGTCCACCAATCGTAGAACCATCCAGAGAAGGAATACTCTGAGTGTAAATTTCTGCCGAAATTTTCTTCAGTAAATTCTGTTGTTCGGTAAGAATCTCGTACAAGATTGCATAAACCGATTCGTCTTTATTCATACTTTACTTTTTTTAAATTTAAATAAAAGAATCACACAGAAAACAAGAACGGTAAGAGCAAGATAAAATAATTTTCCGCCATCGTTATTGGTTTCAATTCCTAAAATGAAAATGTGTGAGGTTATAGCTCCAATCATTGTTGCAAATCCCAGAACAGCTCCCCAAAAAGTGGTTTTTGGGTTCAGTATAAGAACTGCCGTGATGAGTTCCAAAATACCGGAAAAAATTCTTCCGAATGGTTCTGCGTGAAGCTTAGAAAAAATAGCAACAGAATCCGGATGCGCCGTAAATTTGAAGAATAAGGTTTGCAGTAAAATAATGGCGGGAATCAATCTTAATGCCCAATTGATATAGTTTTTCATATTTGTATAATTATAATTTCTCAAGTAAGGCGTAAGAAAACAAATGATTGTATTGTTGGCAATGAACGACAGCGTATTTGTACTCATCAAAATTGACTGAACTCGTAAAAGTATAGATTTGTCCGCCGTTCACAGATTTCAGTTTTCCTAAAGAAACAAATTGCGATGGTTGTTGTTCTTTGCTTACATAAACGTACAAATCCGGACCATTACTAATGGTGAACCCATCATTAAAAGCCAAAGTATAAGTTCCGTTTTTTTCATAAATTTCGGCTCTCCCGTTGACGTTATTTCCGTAAGGTCCCTGCATAAAGTTTCCGGAAAATTTTAAAGCAGCATTTTCCGGAGCCATTTCCATTAAATCTTCTGTTGCAGTGTTTTCTCTGATGCAGGAGACTAAGAGAAGTGATGCAAGCATAAAGGTGATCATTGTTTTCATAATTTCTAATGTTTTTATTTTGTTGTAAATTTTTTGATCGGGGAATTAAAATTTCACCCGGTATTCTACATTGGCGATGAAACTTCTCGTCAATCCATCAGGTCTGGATTTTCTTACAAGAAAAGGAGCGCCCATATTAAGCTGAATGCCATTTCTTCTGTTGATTTCGTAGTCTAAATAAACATTTCCGTTCAGCGTAAGTCCAGATACCTGCCATTTTAAACCAATTCTTGATATGAATGAACTTGAAAAGCTAGTTAGTAATCGCTCCTTGAAAAGACCGGTTTAAGCAATGGTGTTTAAAACCCGTCTGCAATTCAGGAAAGATTGCATAAAAGTCTTTGGTAGTAATACTTCACACGGCGTTAGTTTTTAATGGTGAGTCTGCGATAAGCAGATATCCCGATCAGAATAATTTCAAAATATGCTCGTTAAGGGCAAGGGTACAATCCGCTTTCACAATACCTTTTTCTGGACGAGAAAAGAAAAATAGCAGCGGCCAAAAGAATACAAAAACGAATCACTAAATTTGGACTGACTAACAAGGATATTGAATTCAAAACAATTTGATTATCAATAGTAAAGTTTAACGTTAGTCAGAAGCTTACATTCACACTACCTGTAATTTGTTTCATCTTTTCCCTATTTTGTTTAAGCTTAGAAATGTATCATCAAAGTAATTTTGCATCATAAATTATTTAAAATCATAAATTAAAATTTAATAAGGATGAGTCTATCAGAAAACATTTCGGGTAAAGTAGTAGTAATTACAGGAGCGAGTAGCGGCTTAGGAGAAAGTACTGCACGTCTTTTAGCGGCTAAAGGAGCAAACGTAGTTTTAGGAGCCCGCAGAGAAGAAAGCCTAAACAAAATTGCTGAAGAAATTAATAAACAAGGTAACGGTAAAGCAGTTTATCTTAAAACAGACGTAACCATTAAATCCGATGTACAAGCTTTAATCAATAAAGCCATCAGTGAATTCGGCAAACTTGATGTCCTTTTGAACAATGCAGGCTTAATGTCAATTGCTCCTTTGAGTGAAGTTAAAGTCGATGAATGGGAAAGAATGATTGATATTAATGTTAAAGGAGTACTTTATGGAATAGCAGCGGCATTGCCTATTTTCGAAAAACAAGAATCGGGACATTTTATTAATATTTCATCTGTAGCGGGTATTAAGGTATTTAGTCCAGGAGGTACGGTTTACAGTGGTACCAAATTTGCCGTTCGAGCTATTTCCGAAGGCTTAAGGCACGAAGTTGGGGGAAAAATTAGAACCACAACCATTGAACCTGGGGCTATTGATTCTGAATTGAAATACGGAAGCTCTCACAAAGGAAGTGTTGATTTTGTAGTAGATTTTTATAAAAAAGCCATCCCTGCCGATTCTGTGGCAAGAGCCATTGCTTATGCAATAGAACAACCTGCAGATGTAGATATTAACGAAATTGTTATTCGCCCTACCCTTCAGGAATTTTAATAATTCAACAATTAAACGTAATTTTAATATTAGGATAAGACAATCTTCTTTTGTCTTATCCTAAATTTTTAAAATATGCTTATGATTCATTTTGATAACATAAAAGAATACAACAGATTTATTGGTTACAACGACCCAAAGAAAGACCTAATAGATGTGGTCAAGTATAACGACTGTAAAAGTATTCGTTTGTTATGTGATGGGCTTACATCAGACTTTTATATGATGGCATTTAAACGCAATATGACAGACTTAAGTTGGTTCGGAAATACTGAGTATGATACAACATCTGCCTTTCTATATTTTATTAAACCTAAACAAATTCACAATTGGAATGTAGATAAACGATGGGAAGGTTACCAAATTTTGATTTCGCCCATACTTCTACAAGAGTACAATATTGACTTTAGCTTTTTTCAGTATAACATTAAAGAAGCCTTGTTCCTAACTAATGATGAACAAAACCGAATAGAAAATTTGTACGAACAAATTTTTGAGGAATACCAAAAAGACAACTATGACATGGCTCTCTTGTTGGCCTATTGCAATCTGATATTTACTTACATCGGCAAATGCTATAAACGTCAGTTTGAAACCAGACAGCCACTTTATAACAAATTAGTTACAGAATTTAAAAAGTTACTGAGCGATTACTATTCAAACGGGCAGCAAGGAATGCCTAATGTTCATTATTTTTCAGATAAATTACATTTGTCTTCCAACTACTTTGGCGACTTAATCAAATTCAACACAGGTAAAACTCCTTCAGAGATTATTCAGGATAAAATAATTTCAGAGGCAAAAAAGCATTTGGAAATATCAAATAAAACCGTTGCTGAGATAGGGTATGATTTAGGCTTTGATTATCCCACATACTTTACAAGATTCTTTAAAAAACAGACAGGAATAACACCCACAAAATATAGGGAAAATAAAGCCAGTAGGTAATAGCTAAGTTTTCGTTGCGTGCGTAGCACGAACAATGAAAACCCTGTTGAACTGGAGCTTCGGAAGCTTTTTTACAGGTTTTTTCAAACACTATGGATTTATCGTAAAATTTTTAGAGAATATTTCAAGAGAACAGGTTGTTCTCTTTTTTTTGTTGCCATTTTGCTGATTTTTAATTAGTTTTACAAAGTAATCAAAAATATGCACACGGGGCTACCGAAGGTTTAGTTCAACATCGGTTTATCTATATTTTTTGTTCGGGGGCAACAGTGCTTTATTCAACATTAGTGCAATAATGAACGGTAGTGCTTATATTGAACTTTTGTGCGTTAAATCCCTCACAAAAAACATCGCCAAGCCGCAGACCGTTAGTGGCAACCTTAAAAACGACATTGCAAAAAGAAAATGACTGAGATTGAAATAAAAAAAGTAACGCTTAGTGACATTGACCAATTACAAAAAATTGGCAGACAAACTTTCTATGAAACTTTTGCGACAGGGAACACGGAAGAAAATATGACCAAATACTTAGACGAAGGATTTTCTGCTGAGAAATTAACGACTGAACTCAATGACAATAACGCAGAGTTTTATTTTGCAACACTTAACGACAATGTAATTGGTTATCTCAAACTAAACTTTGGACAATCACAAACTGAACTTCAAGACGAAAAAGCACTTGAAATTGAACGAATTTATGTTTTGAAAGACTTTCACGGAAAAAATGTTGGGCAACTACTCTATGACAAAGCAATTGAAGTCGCTAAGGAGAAAAAATCTGACTATGTATGGTTAGGCGTTTGGGAAGAGAACCCGAGAGCAATAAATTTTTACAAGAAAAACGGTTTCGTTGAATTTGACAAACATATTTTCAAATTGGGTAATGACGAGCAGACCGACATAATGATGAAACTAAAACTGAACAATTAATGTGGACGACAAGAAAGGCAGCCACTAATAGCTAAGTTTTCGTTGCGTGCGTAGCACGAACAATGAAAACCCTGTTGAACGGAAGCTTTGGGAGCTTTTTTTAGCATTATGAGTTTATCGAAAAAAATTTAAAAATACTGAAGAGACCTCTAGAATGGTCTCTTTTTTGTAAGTCAGTTGTAGCCTTTTTTAATTGATCTTTACAAAGTTTTGCGAGTAGTGAAGCTACCAAAAATTAAGCTTGGTATTTTTTGCAAAATGGAAATCATCTGCAACGATAACAGCAGTTTTTCGATGGAAATTTATTCTTATATCGAAGATAATTATTTCAAATTTTTCTATTTAGATACTTCTCAAGACTTAAATCTGTCTTTTAGAATCAATAATTAGGTTATCAAACATTTTAAATTAATCAAAAAAAAATAATGAACACATTTAAATTTTTAACCATAGCAGCGCTAACCACCATTTTTGTTTCTTGCAGCGACAGTAAATCAACCGTTGAAACTGCAAATAAAGAGCAGACAAAAACAGAGGCACAGCAGAATAATGATTTTTCTTCAGGAATCTACACGGCAACATTGCCTTGTGCAGATTGTATGGGAATCGAAACCTATATTACCTTTCAAAATGACAACAAAGCGGTTAAAAGTACATCGTATTTAGATAGCGACGGTACTTCTGAAAACGAGTATGGTACCTGGACAAAGATTGATGATATTATTGAAGTATCCATCCCAAATTCGCCTAAGGAATATTATCTGGTAAAACCCGACAAAACCTTGGTAAGATTGGATGCTGATAAGAAAGAAGTAAGCGGAGAATTAGCCAAAAATTATATTTTTAAAGAAGTAAAAGCTTATACGCCCGCTCAATTGAACGGTACCTATAACACCAACGCCAGTGGGAAAGGATACAACCAAATTCTGGAATTGAAATCTGAAAATGACAGTATTTATTCAGTGAAAATTTCATTTACCGGTGCTGTGAAAGGGTGTACGTTTGAGGGCAAAGGAAAGTTAGTGAATAATCAGATTGATGTCGATTTAAAAACCATCAATAAAGATTTAAAAGGGACGATGACGATTTTATTTAAGGATAAAACAGCTGAAGTATTTACTTCGAAATTTGACGATAGATTCGCATTAAATTACTTTTGTGGCGGCGGTGCAAGTTTAGCTGGAGATTATCATAAAAAAAAGTAATAAAAGTTTTGTAAAAATAGCTGACCGATAAAGAAACTTCGGTTGATCGCTAGAAGTCCAAAAATGAAAGTGTTGTTGGACGGAAGGTTATTCAGCATTATAGATTTTATCGTAAAAAGTTTTTAAAAAAATTGAAGAGACTTCCAGAAGAGTCTCTTTTTTTTGTGCGTCGTTTTCATCAGTTTTTTTAATTAACTTTACAAACTAACTAATTTATGCGTTTGGGAAAGCTGCCGGATGTTTAGTTCAACAGGCGTTTGGCTAGATTGCGAATTTATAGTAAATTCACTATCACGTTTCGTAAGAAATATTATCTTTAACAGAAAATAATCAGTTCGAAGTTCGCCACTGCGCCAAGCGCCAAAACGTTGTAAACAATTATGAATCCGACTGTAGAAAGAATCATCAATCAATGTAATTCAAAGGAGAGGCTTGAATGCGTTGAAAAATTGGATAATGAAATAGACCTTTATTCTCTAATGGAGAATTATAATTGGGATGACGGGTTTGAAATACCTTATACTGTCGTTACTCATAAGAAATGTGATTTAGGTTTAGCACTAATGTTGTTCTGGGAGTTTGATGAACCACAATTGTATTATGAAAACCCGCAATCGGAATGGCTATATAGTAAATATGAAACAAAGAGTGAGATTAAATTTAAAATAGAATTTTGTGAACAATTAATAAACGGTATAAGGAATGGGGAATTCAAAAAGGGCGCAAATGAATATGATACAGGTTTTTTTGGAGAGCACTTATATTTTGGTGATGAACGAAAAACTAAAATTAGAAAATTAAAAACCAAGAGAGCCCTTGAGAAATACGAAGAAAAATTCCTGAAACCTTGCTTGGCTGAAAAATAACTGTTTACAATAACCAGAGTTTCGTTGGGCTTGAAAAGCCAGCAATGAATTGAAAACTCATCAAAACAAAATAAAAAATAAAAAATGCTGAGATAAACTCCTGTTGAATGGAAGCTTCCGGAGCTTTTTTCAGCATTATGGGTTTATCGACGGAAAATTTTAAAGATATACAAGAGACTTCGAGATGAGTCTCTTTTTGTGTACTTCTTTTTCATTAATTTTACAAAGAAACTGATTTATGCGATTGGGAAAGCTACCGGAGGTTTAGTTCAGCACGGGTTTTGCAAGATGCGGGGTTACTCTATCATGATAATGTGGAATTTTTTAGCCGCCATGGTTTATTATCCATATTATTTAATAATTTAGCTACATTGAAAAAGCATTCGCTTCGTGTGTGAAACCTTGAACTACAGTTCTTCGAATTACGGCACTTTGCCACTACTTTTTCCATTGTAGACAATTAAACAAATAATTTAAGCAGAAAATATATTTTATAACAAAAAAAAATTAAAAATGAACATTACATTAGCACAAGCAAAAGCGGTAATTGACGCAGCGAAAACAAAATCAGAGGCTCTAAACGTCAAAATGGACATCTGTGTAGTAGACGCAGGAGCAAATATAGTAGCATTCGAAAGAATGGATGGTGCATGGATTGGATCCGTAGACATTGCCATTAAAAAAGCAAAAACATCGGCTTGGTTTATCACGGATACCGCTGAGCTTACCCCTCTTGTAAAACCCGATGCACCCATGTTTAATATAGAACATAGTAACGGTGGTTTAATTACTTTTCCTGGTGGTGTACTTATCAAAAATAATGAAGGTACTGTACTAGGTGCCATTGGCGTAAGTGGTAGTGTTGTAGAAAACGACCACGCCGTAGCCGTAGCAGGAGCTAAGGCAGTATTATAATTATTTAATTCTGATTTTGTTAACTGAAGAACTTTTAGGGCTTGAATAGTCTAAAAAAAACTTCCTAGAATGACCAGAGTTCCGGTGGTCTTTCAAGGCCAACCGCGAATTGAAAAAGCATCGAAACAAGATAAATAATAAAAAACACTGAGATTAAATCTAATTAAACTGCATCTCCGGGAGCTTTTTCTAAATTATGGCTTTATCGTAAAAAATATTAAAAATATTGAAGAGACTTCTAGAAAGGTCTCTTTTTTTGTGAGCGGTTTCATCTATTTTTTAATTAACTTTACTGAGTAACTGAATTATGGGAATGGTGCTTTCTTTTCACAATTTTTAGTAACTTGGTTCCAAGAAAAAGCATCGGCTATGTTTTGTAGTTCTTGAACTTTTTGTCCTTCGAAAGCCCGAAGTTCGCTATACTTTTTCCGGTATTTGATATGCTTTAAAACCACAACCAATTGCAGAAATTAATTAGAATATGAAAAAAATGACAACAAAATTATTATTAACAGGACTTGCATTACTTGCTCTTTCGTGCAATAAAACTGGTGACAAGGAAAAAGGTAATAATCAAGACACTACGAAACCAGAAATAGTAATATCTGAAAACCCAAATAGTACGGGCAAATTTGATATAAATGCCATTCCAGTTTCTGACAAAGATTTGGGCGTTTTCCCTTTTTTCAGCATTCCGGAAAATCTCCAGATTATCAACAAAAAAGCGGTTGAAAAAAAGTTTGACCGGATATTTTTTCCTATAGATGGTGTATTTCAAGCTGTGGAAGGTAGATCGTGGAAAGCGGGCATAGAGGGAGCCACTGGCGTTTCAGACAGTTGGTCGTTACCATACTTCGAAAAAAGTTATGACGAGGCGATAAAAGCAGTAGGCGGAGTGAAAATTTATGAAGGAAAGGTACCCACAGAAGAAATAAACAGAATAAAAGAACAGGCAACCTATTTCGGCGAAGATGGTTCGATAGATTATTGGAACAATATCGTAAAAGTTTACGTAATTAGAAGAGCGAATGGTGATGACGTGTATATCCAACTTGCCGGAAATACTGCAGGCGGGAATATTCAAATCCTACAAAAAGAAGCCTTTAAGCAAACCATTACGATGCTAAAGGCAGACCAAATACAAAAAGATTTAAGCGATAAAGGCAAGGCAGTTTTGCATATTAATTTCGATACGGATAAAGCCACTTTAAAGGGAGATGGAAAAGAAGCTATAGCTGAAATTGCCAAAGTACTCAATGCTGACAAAAATTTAAAAATTGCTATTCATGGTTATACCGATAATACGGGTGATGAAAAACACAATCTTCAACTTTCTAAACAAAGAGCAGCAACCGTAAAGCAGGAATTGATAAAAAGCGGTATTGAAGTAAGCCGACTAACCACTGAAGGCTTCGGACAAAACAGTCCAATTGCTGACAACAATTCAGAAGAAGGAAAATTTCAAAACAGAAGAGTGGAATTGATTAAAGATAAGTAAAACATCACATAAATACCGGAGTTTCTTTGGGCTTGGAAAGTCAACAATGATGCATCTGTTGAATGGTAGCGGGAGCTTTTTCAACATTCTGGTTTTATCATAAAAAATTTTTTAAAAATAATGAAGAGACTTTCAGAAAGGTCTCTTTTTTTTGTGATTGGTATTCATCCGTTATTTTAATTAAATTTACAGAGTAACTGAATTACGCGATTTGTATAACTACCGAAGGTTTAATTCATCAAGGGTTTTCCAAAAGTGGGCTGAACCGCTTAGGTTGTACATTTTAGTTTTTTAGTCGACAATGCTGTGAGCATTGACTTTTTTTAGTAACTTAGCCAAAGGCTCACAGCATTTGCTGACGTTCTTGCTAAATTGAACTTATTGTCCAATTTATCCCACACTATCGCCAAGCCACGAACCATTAACTGATACGTTATGACAGAACTCTTCATTAAAAATAAATTTATTCAATTTTTAAAATCAGATAAAAATTTTCCTGATGACTCCTTCTTATTGAATTATCACTATGTTGATAAAGGAGGTATAATCTATGTAGACTTAGCAATTTTAGATACAAAAACCAATAATTATATAGCATTAATAGATTTTAGAAACAATATTTCTAGTCATGATATTGAAAATTATAATTTATATAAAAAAGTTTTGAGTCAAAAAGATGCTACATTCTATGTTGTAACACCGAATGAGACGAATGATGATTTTTCCATTTATACACTTTTCAATAGTGAATTGATAAATGTTAGCAAGGACGAATTTCCGAATTTTCAGACTTTAATTTCTAAACGAAAAGCCGATGAAAAAGCTGATTTAGAATCTATAATAGAAGAAGAAAAAAAAGAAAATATTAATAAGAAATATGTTATTACCACAACATTAACAACTGCAATTATTTCTCTTATCATTGCAATGCTTTTGACTCAAAGTTTGGACATTTTTAATTTTGATAATACTAAGACTAAGAAAGAAAATGATATTGTAAATTCAAATATTTATAAAGAACTTGAAAAGTTAAAACTTCAGCTGTCAATAATGGATTCAAAAAAGGATACTGTTACTAAAACAGATATAGAAATCGAACAGATAAAGAAAAGATTAATAAATATTGAAAAATTAATAACTCAAGACCCTAAGAATATTCTTGAGTTACAAAAAATAGATAATCATTTTGAAAGATTAAATCAAATAATTGATAGAGAAAAGGAATTAAACAATCTTAAAGTAGAAAAGTTAGAAGATAAAATGAATACTTATTCTAATATCATTTTCTCGCTTTTAGTAACAATCATTGGAGCAATTTTAGGTTATTTATTTAGTAATTTTAAACCTAAGAAAATATCAGCTAATAATAGCTAAGTTTTCGTTGCGTGCGAAGCACGAACAATGAAACTCCTGTTGAACGGAAGCTTTGGGAGCTCTTTTCAGCATTATCGGTTTATAGTAAAAATTTTTTAAAGATATTAAAGAGACTTTCAAAAAGGTCTCTTTTTTTGTGCGTGTTTTTTAGCAATTATGTAATTTTCATTAATGTGAATCACTTTATCATAAACAAATTCTAATGCAAGAGAACATAAAAAAAATTGCTGATTTTCGATGATTTACATTAACGTTATTTAACATCTTTTGTGTTTTTAGTTTGATAAGGAAAACCTACTTTTGTTAGAAAGAGTTGAAGAACACTCTTAATAACATTAAATTTTTAAATTATGGAAAAGTTTGCAATATTAGCTAGAGTAGAAGCAAAACCGGGTAAAGAAAATGAAGTATTGGAGTTCCTAAAGTCTGCCTTGCCGCTTGCGGAAGGTGAGCCAGGAACCGTAAGATGGTATGCTTTACAAATTGGCCCTTCTACTTTTGGTATATTCGATACGTTCGGAACTACAGATGCAAGAGATGCTCACTTGAATGGTGAGATTGCAAAGGCTTTAATGGCCAATGCTTCTGAATTACTTGCGAAAGATCCTGTACTTGAAATGGTAGATCTACTTGCTGTAAAATAAGAAATCGAACACAAATTTTTAATACAGTTAAATGGAGCTAGGAATTTTACCTGGCTCCATTTTTTTATATCATTTTGTGATAGGTTGAACCATTGAGATGTAAACAGGATTGATCTTATTTGCTCAAAGAAAATTTCAATTTCGCACAAAAAAAAGAGACTGAAACAGTCTCTTTTGAATTCTTAAGTATTAGAGTTTTTTAAGTTCTTCTAAAACTGCTTCGCCAACTGCATGAGCGGATTGAGGATTTTGTCCTGTTACCACTCTTTCATCTACGGTAACATGCGTTTGCCATAAACCAGATTTTTCAAACTTGGCTCCGCGTTCTATTAATTTAGATTCTAATCTAAATGGAACAACTTCATCTAATTTCACAGCAGCTTCTTCTTCGTTGGTGAAAGCATTGATTTTTTTGCCATCTACCAAGTATTTTCCATTGCTGAGTTTAATGTTCACCAATCCGGCAGGACCGTGACAAACCGCACTTACGATTCCATTTTTTTCATAGATTTTTTGTGCGATTACTGCCAATTCTTCATTATCTGGAAAATCCCACATCGTACCGTGACCTCCAGCATAAAGAATCCCCACATATTCATCAGGATTTACTTCTGAAGGCGTCATGGTGTTCTGAATTTTATTTTGATAATATTCATCTGCCAAAAATCTTTCATTAACCTTATCATCTGGAGTATTTCCATAATACGGCGGGTTTCCACCTTTTGGACTCACGAAATCTATTTCGTAACCAGCATCTACTAATACCGCCCAAGGATGCGTAACTTCACCTAAATAATAACCGGTAGATTCACCAGTGTTTCCTAATTCGCCGTGGCTCGTAACCACGAATAATACTTTTTTGCTCATTTTGTTCGATTTAATTGTTTGTGCATTGATCATATTAATCCCTAAAAAAAGAATACAACCGGTTAAGAAAATAATCTTGGATAAAAACTTATTGTGATTCATTTTACTATTGATTTTTAATGATTTGATAGTGCAAAGGTAAATACAGCTCCCCACAAACAACAGGACCTACCTCACAACTTTTTTGTGACCTACATCACATTACACCGAAAGCCGACTCAAGGTTTCTCTGGAAACACCTAAATACGAAGCGATTAATGTTTTGGGCAATCGTTGTAAAAGTGTAGGATATTGAGAAATAAATTGTTCGTAGCGTTCTTTGGCATTGCTATTCAGCAGAGACAAAATCCTTCTTTGGAGCGCGATATAACCATTATTAGACTTTTTCCTGAAAAAATGTTCTATCTTATGCATATCTGCACAGAGTTTCTCTCGGTTATAGAGTGACAAAGTAAGTACTTCGGTAGATTCTAATGCATCAATGGTAAAAGTAGCTTCCGTTTGATTAAAATACGCTTGATAATCGGTAATCCACCAATCTTCCATTGCAAATTGCATGATGTGCTCTTTCCCTTCTTTATTCAGGTATGATGCTTTTAACAAACCATTCATCACAAAATAATCATTTTGCACGGTATCTCCTTCTTGAATTAAAATCTGATGTTTTTTAAATTTTTTCAAGGTAAAATGAGACAGAATATACTCGAACTCCTGGTCAGTTAATGGCGTAATTTTCTCAATTTGACGTCTTAAAATCTCACTCATATTTTTATCATTCTAAATTGCAAACAAAAGAATTGTTGACTCCAAATGTAAATTATTGAAACCAAAAAATCCATCGCTCTTGATGGATTTTTTAAATATGGTAGATGGAATTCTTATGGATTGGTGGAGAAAACAAAAGCTATAGAATGATATCTTGGTCGGACCTATTTTTGTGTTTGTAGATTGTAAAAATCAATTGATAAAAGAAATCCGAAAAAGCAGTTTATTATTTTAATGAAACAACAAATCAATATCGCAAAAAAGTTTTTAGGATCTGAAGGAACTAATGCCTCATACAACTCTATTTTTATTGTTAATTCTTTAGCCAAAATTATCACAGCGATGATTGCATTGAAATTGGTAAGCTTAGGAAAATGGAACTTTAACGAACCTATATAAGTATACCATCCATTAAAATTGTCTCGCAGTTGAAATAAAAATTTTTCAAAAAAAATATTAGATAAAGCAAAAATACGTAAAACGGTTAAAACTGTTACTATACAGCGGTTTATAAAAGAGCAATACTAAGTTGGAAGTTGTTGTACGTTATCCAATAGGTAAATGTTAGATGGTCGCAAATGTATATTACATAATACTATTTGTATAATATCAGGAGATTTGGGGAGTATAACTTTGCATTATCAAATTAGAAGAAATAATTATTAAAGTTCTTCTAAAAGCAAAAAATGGAACAAGTGAATACTACAATAGACAATTTAAAAAAGATCCTGATCGAAAATGAAGAAATCTCAACTCTTCTGAATCCAGAATCTCTATCGTTGCTTGAAAATCATATTAAGCAAGCAAAATGTATCTTTTTTGTAGGAGCTGGACGTACTGGATTAGCATTAAAGATGGCAGCTATGAGGTTTATGCACCTTGGATTTGAAGTGCATGTAGTGGGAGAAACTACAACACCTGCTATTTTAGAAAATGATCTGCTTATAGTCGGTTCTGGTTCTGGCACAACATCAACCCTTGTGCTTGCTACAGAAAAAGCTAAAAAACAAAACGCCACAGTAATTGCAATTACAGCAGATGAGCATAGTAAAATCGCAACTCTATCAGATCAAATAATAGCCATTAAAGCAGCTGTAAAAACCGATTTCGGTATATCTGCTTCTGAGCAATATGCAGGTAGCTTATTTGAACAATCTGTTTTGTTGATTTTAGACGCAGTCTTTATGACGCTATGGCAAAAATCAGGATTAACAAAAGAAAATCTTTGGCCGAAACATGCCAATCTCGAATAATTAAAATACAACTAAATTTTTAAATTTTATATCATGACTAAATTACAAGTAGCAATTGACTTATTAACTACTGAAGCAGCCTTAGAATTGGCAGAAAAAGTAGCACCTTATGTAGATATCATTGAGTTAGGCACTCCATTAATCAAGGCAGAAGGTCTTAAAGTAATCACAGCAATGAAGGCTGCTCATCCAAATAAACTGGTATTTGCAGACCTTAAAACTGCTGATACAGGTGCATTAGAAGCAGAAATGGCATTCAATGCTGGAGCAGATTTAGTAACCGTAATGGGTGCTGTAGATGATGCAACAATTATTGGCGCTATTGAAGCTGCGAAAAAAGCAGGTAAAAAAGTAGTAGTAGATACAATTGGTGTTAAGAATCGTGTACAACGTGCTAAAGAAGTAACTGCTTTTGGAGTAGAGTTTGTGGAATTCCACGCTGGTTTAGATGAACAAGCATTACCCGGCTATAATGTACAAAAATTAATCAGCGAAGGTAGAGAAGCTCAAGTTCCTTTCTCAATCGCTGGTGGTGTTAACATCAACACAATAAAAGATGTCGTAGCTGCTGGTGCTGCAGTAGCAGTTGCTGGTGGAGCAATCTATGGTGCAGAAGATCCTGCCGCAGCTGCAAAAGCTTTAAAAGAAGCAATAATATCATAATTTGCTAGTAACTCACCATCAAAGTCTTCTCTATTATTGTAGGGAAGACCTTGTTCTATGATATTGATGATATAAATTCTCTTTTTTTAATCTCTGCATATTAAAATAAGCATTAATTTTAGTTAGGGATTTTAAATTCAGAATGGCTAATATCTCAATTAGTTTGTTAGTAATTGATATTAATAAAAAACTTGGAAAATGATTACATATAATTTCGGTATAGTTGGTTTAGGTGTTATGGGCAGAAATCTATTGCTCAATATGGCTGACCATGGGTTTGCTGTAGCAGGTTTAGATTTGGATCAAGAAAAAGCAGATTCATTACAGGCAGAAGCTCAGGAAGGTCATTCTGTTTTTGCAACTGTTAAACCAGAAGACTTTGTAAAGTCCTTAGAACAACCAAGAGCTATAATGCTATTAGTTCCGGCTGGTGTTCCAGTAGATGGAGCAATTAAAACATTGCTTCCATTTTTGGACGAAGGCGATATTATTATTGACGGAGGAAACACGTATTTTACAGATACAGACAGAAGAAATAATGAGCTTTCTTCAAAAGGAATCCATTTTTTCGGAATGGGTATTTCTGGCGGAGAAAGTGGGGCAAGAAGAGGCCCAAGCATGATGCCCGGAGGAGATAAGATAGCTTACGAACGTTTACGTCCAATCTTCGAAGCCATAGCTGCAAAAGTAGATGGTGAACCTTGTGTAGAATTTTTAGGCAACGGATCTGCTGGGAATTATGTAAAAATGGTGCATAATGGTATAGAATATGGAATTATGCAGCTTATTGCAGAAACCTATGATATTATGAAAAATGTTTATCATTTGGATCATGAAACCATTCAACAATTATTTGAACAATGGAATAAAGAAGAATTAAACTCTTTCCTTATTGAAATTACAGCTGATATTTTGAAGCAAAAAGAAGGTGGTGAACATTTGGTTGATTTAATTTCAGACTGGGCTAAATCTAAAGGAACAGGAAAATGGACTTCACAAAATGCAATGGATTTACAGGTTCCGGTTCCAGTTATTGATGCTGCTGTAAATATGAGAGATATGTCTAAATACAAACTCGAAAGAATACAGGCTTCAGCTTTATTAAAATGGAATAAGGAAGAAAATATCAGTAATGCAAATTTAGATGATTTGAAAAAAGGACTGTACTTTGCCATTATAACCACTTATGCACAAGGATTAGCTCAACTTAAAATTGCTTCTGAAATCTATGAATACGATTTGAATTTAGAAACAATATGTAAAATTTGGAGAGGAGGATGTATTATTAGAGCAATTTTATTAGAAGATTTTAGACAAGCATTTGCAACAGAATCCGATTTACCAAACGTAATGCTCGATAAGCACATTGCAGAAAAACTGAATACAACACAAAACAGTATTCGTACTGTTTTGAAAGACACTATTCAAAATGGAACTCCAGGTTCTGCATGGATGAACGCATTATCTTATTTTGATGCTTATCGTTCTGAAAAATTGCCAACCAATCTTATTCAAGCGCAACGTGATTTCTTTGGAGCACACACGTATGAAAGAATTGACAAAGATGGAATATTCCACACCCGTTGGGAATCGTAAAAAATAAATCAAATGAAAAATAATGATAAAAAACCAACTTCTATTGTCATTTTTGGCGCAACGGGAGATTTAGCAAAAAGAAAATTATTTCCTGCATTTTTTAATCTGTTTTTGGACGGTTGGATGCCAGAAGATTTTGAACTTCTTTCTTTAGGAAGAACAGAACATACTCAGGAAGAATTCAGAAATTATATTTTAGAAAATATCAACGATTTTTCGAGAATCAAGAACTTTTCTGAAGAGAAATGGAATCAATTCAAAGAAAAAATCAAATTTGTCAGATTCGATATTACACAAGAAGAATCTTTCATTCAGTTGAAAAATCAACTTGACGGCATAGATGCTAAATTAGGTGCCAGAGCCAACCGTCTTTTTTACCTTTCGGTAGCGCCAAGCTTTATTGAAAAAGTTTCAAAAAGCCTTAAAGAAAATGGCTTGGCTAATAATATGAATCAAGATCGCATGATTATCGAAAAGCCTTTTGGATACGATAAAGATTCGGCTGTGGCGCTTAATGCAATGTTAGCACAAACGTTCAAAGAAGAGCAAATCTACAGAATTGACCATTATTTGGGTAAAGAAAATGTTCAGAACATTTTAGCGTTCCGTTTTGGTAACACTATTTTCGAACCACTTTGGAATAATAAATATATCGATTCTGTGCAGATTACTGTGGCGGAAACCGTAGGTGTTGAAGATCGTGGAGGTTATTATGACGGTTCGGGAGCATTGCGAGATATGATCCAAAACCATTTAATGCAGATTCTCTGCATGGTAGCTATGGAACCACCAACTGCATTTGAATCTACAGAAATCAGAAACCGAAAAGTAGATGTCTTAAAAAGTGTGAGAAGAATCAATTTGGAAGACATCAACCATTATACGGTTAGAGCACAATATACTGAAGGCGAGATTGATGGTAAAAAGAAATTAGGCTATTTGGCAGAGCCAGGAGTTAATCCAAACTCAAATACAGAAACTTATGTTGCCATGAAGTTTTATGTTGATAATGAGCGTTGGAAAGGTGTTCCGTTCTATATGCGAACAGGAAAACGTATGTCCAAAAAAGAATCTTCTATTGTAATCAGTTTTAAAGAAGTACCTTGTACTACTTTTCAGGATAGAATAAAAAAATTGCAACCCAATAAATTAACCATCAATATTCAACCTGAAATGGATATCAATTTATCGTTTATGACGAAAAAGCCAGGGCTTGATATGAAACTGAAACCTGCTGAAATGGTATTCGATTATTTTGAATGTGCACCAGATACACCGGAAGCTTACGAGACGTTATTGTTGGACGCTCTTGATGGAGATTCAACACTGTTTATGCGTTCAGATCAAGTGGAAGAAGCTTGGGATGTTATTGCGAATATTCAAACAGCATGGGAAAATGGAAACGTGTCAAAAATGGTAACTTATCCTGCTGGAAGCTCAGGGCCAGAAGCAGCAGATGAATTGTTGAAGAGACAAGGACATAATTGGCTGAGTAATTCTAATGAAACATTGAAAACCAAAAAAGGTGCTTAATATACAATCATCAACGGAAGAAATATTTAAAACGGCAGCACAATTATTTGTAGCTGCCGCTTGTGATGCAATAGATCAAAAAGGCTTTTTTACAGTAGCTTTAACAGGAGGATCTTCACCAGAAGGGCTATACAAACTTTTGTCCGAAGATCAATACAAAAATCAAATTGACTGGACTAAAGTTCTTGTTTTTTGGGGAGATGAAAGATGGGTTCCTTTAGATAATGAGCTAAGCAATGCTAAAATGTCACAAGAAACACTTCTACAAAATGTTCCTGTACTGCCGTCTAATATTTTTCCAATGTATGCAGATGGTGTAAAACCCGAAGATTTTGCATCAACTTACAGTACACTTTTACATGAAAAACTTGGAGATGATGGAGTAATGGATTTTATTCTTTTGGGGATGGGAAGTGATGGACACACTGCTTCATTATTTCCTGGAACTGCCGTTCTTGAGGAAAAAGAAAAATGGGTTGCTGCTTATTATTTAGATGCACAGAAAATGTATAGGATCACTCTTACAGCTCCTTTTTTAAACAAAGCAAAAAAAATAATCGTGTTAACATTTGGCGATGCTAAGGCTGATGCCTTGAAAGAAGTGTTGGAAGGAGATTATAATCCGTCCCTCTATCCATCGCAATTATTGAAACCCGCAAAAGGAGAACTTTTGTTTTTAGTGGACGAAAAAGCGGCAAAATATTTGAGCAATAATGATTAATTAGCAAAAAGAAAAACTACAATATGTTTACACATTATCTTAAAGATATACAGCATAATTCTGAAAGGGCAATCACTCCCTTTCACATTTTTGATTTGGATAAAGAGGATATGGAGAAATATCGGAATCCTCATACAAAAGACCATTTTTGTCTTCTGTTTGTTAAAAAAGGGAGTATGAAAATGCAAGTAGAAGATCGTCGTTATGATGTCAGTGAAAATTGCATAAGCGTTATATTTCCTGGTCAATTATCCTCAAAAGAACAAATCAGTGATGATTTTGAAGGAAAAATGATTTTATTTGATGAAGTATTATTCTGTTCAGATATTTTAAAAAATGAGTTAAGTATTTACAATCACAATATATCCGTTAAGCTAAACCATATTGAATTACCCGTTGCAGAAACAAATGAAGTACAAATGTTATTGGAACAAATTGAAAAGTTGTATCATGACCTAACCTCTGTCAAAAAAGAGCAAGCACGATTTTTTATTAAGATAACATTGTTGAAATTAGTGGAGTTTGCACATACAAAATGGGATAAAGATAAAGTAACAAATGAGAATACCAGACTTTATGGAAAATTTCTTGAATTGTTGGAACGCAATTATAAAACGGAACGAATGGTTAGTTGGTACGCTGAAAAACTACTTATTTCACCAAAGAAATTAAATGAGATAACGAAGAAATCGGCAGGTTTAACTTCAATTGAAACCATTCACGCAAGGATAATGAACGAGATCAAACAATTGCTCTTACTATCCAGTTATTCTCATAAAGAAATTGCTTTTGAACTTGGATTCAATTCACCAGCAGCGTTAAATAAGTTTGTGCGTGCAAAATTGGATGAAACCCCAACAAATCTCCAACAACAATTGGCACAAATGTATAATACATAGGCTTAACGTGGTAGCATAAACGCCCATGATTGTAGGTAGGTTTGTACTACAAATTAAAAGTATATGTTACCATCAGTTCAATTAAAAAATACGCAAGCATTTCAAAATCTTGCAGCACATTTCGAGGACACAAAAGATCTGCAGATTAAGGATTTATTTTCAAAAGATCCACAACGATTTTCTTCGTTTTCTATCTTATGGAATGATATTTTGTTCGATTATTCAAAGAACAGAATCACAAAAGAAACATTTGATTTATTGCTTGATTTAGCAAATGAAGTGAAACTTCAGGAAGCTATTGAAAAGATGTTCTCAGGCGATAAAATTAATGCAACAGAAGCAAGACCTGTTTTACATACTGCATTAAGACAACCAAAAGACGCAGTTGTTCTTGTTGATGGGATCAATGTTATTCCACAAGTTCATGAAGTGCTTGAACAAATCCAAACCTTTACCGAAGATGTACTTTCAGGTAATTGGAAAGGTTTTACGGGAAAACAAATCACCGATGTGGTTAATATTGGTATCGGTGGTTCTGACCTTGGTCCTGTTATGGTTACTGAAGCCTTAAAAGCATACAAAACGCGGTTAAATTTGCATTTTGTTTCCAATATTGACGGTACTCATTTGTCAGAAGTTTTGAAAAATGTAAATCCTGAAACCACACTTTTTCTTATTGCATCCAAAACATTTACCACACAAGAAACAATGACCAATGGCCACAGCGCACGTACTTGGCTCATTAACTCTGGTGCGAAAGTAGAAGATGTAGAAAAACACTTTGTCGCATTGAGTACTAATGAAGCTGAAGTGAAAAAATTCGGAATCAATCCTAAAAATATGTTTGTTTTCTGGGATTGGGTTGGCGGAAGATATTCATTGTGGTCTGCCATTGGCCTGTCTATCAGTCTTGGAATCGGCTTTAATAATTTCAAAGCATTGTTAGAAGGTGCTCACGAAACCGATCAACATTTTCAGAACAGTGCGTTAGATCAAAATATCCCTGTTATCATGGCTTTACTTGGTGTATGGTATATTAATTTCTATGGTGCTGAAACATTAGGAATATTCCCGTACGACCAATATTTGCATCGCTTTGCTTCTTATTTTCAGCAAGGAGATATGGAAAGTAATGGAAAATATATTGATCGCAATGGTAAGGTAGTCAACTATCAAACTGGTCCAATAGTTTGGGGCGAACCTGGTACCAACGGACAGCACGCATTTTATCAATTGCTTCATCAAGGTACAAAGCTAATCCCTTCGGATTTTATTGCGCCTGCTAAAAGTTTAAACCCACTTGGTGAACACCATAAGATATTACTTTCTAACTTCTTTGCTCAAACTGAAGCTTTAATGAATGGCAAATCAGAAGAAGAAGTAATTGAAGAATTGAAAGCCGCTGGAAAATCAGACAAAGAAATCGATCAGCAAAAAAAGTTTAAAGTATTTCAAGGAAACCGTCCTACTAATTCATTCTTGTTAGAAAAAATAACACCAAAATCTTTGGGGAAACTTATCGCTTTATATGAACATAAAATTTTTGTTCAGGGTGTGATTTGGAATATTTTCAGTTTCGACCAATGGGGAGTAGAATTAGGTAAACAATTGGCTACCGTAATTCTTTCAGAGCTTGAAAAAGATGATAAGGTTTTAAGTCATGATTCATCCACCAATGGATTGATCGATCAATATAAAACTTGGAGTTAATCTATAATATTAATACATTTTTACAAAAGGTAACGGAGAAATTTCTGTTGCCTTTTATATGTTTAATCGTGTATAATAAATGTATATCGAAGCGAAACAATCAAAGGAATATGTAGAATCATGATCCCCTATTGCATATTGTATTGATTAAAAATAAACAATTCAGGCGGTTGGTTGTGAATGAATCAAATGTATATCATATAGTAAGTAATGGATAACAGCAGCCATGCAAGAGGCAGTTCTTTTGTAGAAGAAATTTAAATAATAAAATATGAGTAAGTTATTTGTTGCCAGCGAAGTATTTCATGGGGCTGGAAGTTTATCAGAATTGAAAAATCTATCTGGAAAAAAAGCAATCATTGTGACTGGTGGACTATCAATGAAAAAAAGCGGAACGTTAGATCGTGCAAAAGCATTCTTAACAGAAGCTGGATTGGAAACTATTGTTTTTGATGGTGTTGAAGAAGATCCATCATCAGCTACAAGTCTTAAAGGTGCGGAAATTATGCGTGAGTTCCAACCAGACTGGATTGTTGGCCTTGGTGGTTGCTCAGCTATTGATGCGGCTAAAATGATGTGGGTATTCTACGAACATTCAGATGCAAATTACGAAGCGATGACAAAACCGTTCAGTGTTCCAACATTACGTCAAAAAGCAAAATTTGTAGTAATTCCTTCTACAAGTGGTACAGGAACTGAAACAACAGGTTTAGCGGTTATTACCGACAAAGATAAGGAGTTAAATATCCAATCGTTTCTTATGAACTAACACCAGATATTGCGATTGTTGATGGAGAAATTTGTGCTACTATGCCAGCTCATATCACGTCAAACACTGGTTTAGATGCATTAACACATTGTGTTGAAGCATACGTTTCAAATATTGAAGACAATTATGCAGACGTATTGGCTAAAGGTGGTTTAGAAATCGTATTCGACAATCTTGAAGAGGCGGTAAATAATCCAACAAATATCAAAGCACGTCAAAATATGCACGACGCTTCATTTATGGGAGGTTTAGCGTTCAATAACGCTTGGTTAGGAATTGTACATTCATTATCACATCAAGTAGGTGCTCTTTATGGAATTCCTCACGGTGCAGCTAACGCAATTTTCCTTCCGAATGTTATCCGTTACAATCAAACAGAAACAACAAGATACCCTAATTTGGCAAAAATTGTAGGAAAAGAAACTGCTGAAGAATTAGCGCAAGAAATCGAAAAACTAAGAGCTTCTGTAAACAACAACGGTTCATTGAAAGCTTTTGGAATCTCTCGTGAAGATTGGGACAAAAATTTGGATTACATTACCAAAAACGCTTTGGAAGATCCATGTACAGGTTTTAATCCACGTAAACCGAGTTTTCAAGACTTAAAAGATCTTTATAACGCTTGTTATGAAGGTGTTGTTTACCAAAATTAAGTAATATTACAAAGTAAAGCGGTTAATCATTTCTGAATTAACCGCTTGCTTTGCTAATAAAGTTATTAGCATTATCTTTATTAGAGGAAAATGAATCGTATGATTTTCGTCTGTTTCATTGAACCTAAAATTATAAATTTAAAATAACAATTGCTATGATTATCAACCGAAAAATTCCATTTAAGTTTCTGTTGAATGAAATTAAATTACCGTTGTTTGTTGTTACTTTATTGGGAACGGCTTTTGGTTTATTACCCCGTTATTATTCGGAATATACGCCAGATGTATCTATCCAGATTGCTTCAACTTTAGGTATTGCAATCTCCATTCTCTTGTCTTATAAAATCAATCAATCCTACAATCGTTGGTGGGAAGCACGCACCATTTGGGGTTCGATTGCTAATGATAGCCGTACATTAATTTTGCGACTACAACTTTATTTGGATAATGAAAATGAGCAATTGCAGAAAATTTCATATTATCAGATAGCTTGGAACTATGCGTTGGAAAAATCATTAAGAAATCAGGATACATGGTCTAGTTTGGAAGGATTGTTGAACGAAGAAGACATAGCCGAAATTAAGAAGCATTCCAATATTCCGCTTGCCATTAGTCAATTACAGCTAAAAGCTGTAAAAGGGTTATTTGAGAAGAATTTGATTGATGCTTTAGGACGACTTCAATTAGAAAATACAATTAATAATTTATTGGCATCTATGGGGAAAACCGAAAGGATAAAAAATACAATTTTCCCTCCAACCTTTGGTCAAATATTGCATATTGCCATTTACTTGTTTGTTGTACTTTTAAGTCTGTCTTCTTCATTTCATCAGAATATTGATATTGTGCTACAGGTTTTCATCCTTATTTCAATTTCAATGATGTTCTTTTTTCTAGAAATGTTGGCACATAGACTTCAAAATCCATTCAATAATAGTCCTACTGATACACCAATATCAGCACTGTCACGTACAATAGAAATTAATATTCGACAATTATTAAATGAGACCGAAATCCCTAAGCCTATTGAAGCCCAAGGATTTTATCTTATGTAATGTTAGAAAATAACGTATAATCTTAAAGTATAGTTATCATGGCTCAAGAATTTAATGACGATAATATAGCTGGTTTTGTTCAGGTTCGAGGAGCAAAAGAACACAACTTAAATAATATAGATGTAGATATTCCAAGAAATAAACTTGTTGTTTTTACAGGAATATCGGGTTCAGGGAAATCTTCCTTGGCCTTTGGTACTATATATGCCGAAGCCCAAAGAAGGTATCTGGAATCCGTATCACCTTATGCTAGAAGATTTTTTAATCAGATGTCTGTTCCAGATGTTGAAGCTATTCATGGTCTTCCACCAGCGGTTGCTCTGCAACAAAGCCGTGGAGGAACAACCGTTCGTTCTACCGTAGGAAGTGTTACCACTATTTCTAATTTACTACGGATGTTGTATTCCAGAGGTGGAGATTATCCTGCCAATCAGTCTATTATTTATGCGGAAGGATTTTCTGCAAATACACCTGAGGGAGCTTGTCCAAAATGTCATGGTATTGGTCGTATTTATGATGTTACGGAAAAATCTATGGTGCCGAATGATTCTTTGACTATACGAGAAAGAGCAGTTGAGGCATGGCCATCAGCATGGCAAGGACAGAATCTTCGTGAAATATTAATGACTTTGGGTTTCGATGTTGATAAACCATGGAAAGATCTACCACAAAAAGATCGTGACTGGATTTTATTTACAGATGAAACGCCAACCGTTCCGGTTTATTCAGGGTTGTCGGCTCCAGAGGTAAAAAGAGCTTTGGAATTGAATCTGCCTGCAAGTTATATGGGAACATTCACCGGTGCAAAACGATATGTTCTTCAAACTTTTGCTAATACAAACAGCCAAATGATGAAACGAAGAGTTTCACAATATATGCTGAATACAGAATGTCCTGTATGTCATGGAAAAAGACTTAAAAGAGAATCATTATCTGTAAAATTTGATGGATATGATATTATTGATCTGTCCAATCTACCCCTTTCACAATTGATGGATATTTTTACGTCTTATGCCGAAGGACAATTTTTAAATAAAGAAAAAGATAAATTTCCTGAAAAAGCTATAGTAGTCCAAAATATCGCTATTGATCTTGTCGCAAGATTAAAAATCATGATTGATCTAGGACTTGGATACCTTTCATTAGAACGTAGTACACCAAGTATATCTCCCGGAGAATTACAAAGATTGCGATTGGCAACACAGGTGCACTCTAATCTTTTTGGAGTAATTTATGTTTTGGACGAACCCTCCGCTGGACTACATCCTGCTGATACCGAAGCGTTATTTACGGTACTTCAAAAACTAAAGGATGTTGGTAATTCCATGTTTATTGTTGAGCACGAAGTGGATATCATCAGGCACTGTGATTGGATTGTTGATGTTGGTCCAGAAGCAGGAACCAACGGTGGAGAAATATTGTATAGTGGCCCTTTAGAGGGCTTACAATTGGTCGAAAGATCATTGACCCGTCACTATATCACACCAAAACCTATAGCTAAAAAGAAGGTTAGAAAAGCAGAGCAATGGTTGCAAGTAAATAATGTTACCCGAAATAATATTCAGAATCTTGATGTGTCCTTTCCATTAGGAGTTCTTACCAGTATTACCGGAACATCGGGTTCTGGGAAAAGCAGCTTAGTAAGTCAGGCGTTGGTGGATTTAGTTTCAGATTATTTAGGACAAGAGATAGAAGAAGCTAAAGAAGAACAGTCAGAATTATTACAAGAAAATATTATTCACACCTCAGGTGTAATAGCTGATGGTATGCAACATATAAAACGATTGGTAAGAGTAGATCAAAAACCAATTGGTAGAACGCCGAGATCAAATCTGGCAACTTATACAGGTTTGTTTGACAGAATACGACAGCTTTTTGCGGAAACCCCGATGGCTAAAAGTCGCAAATATGATGTAGGTAGATTTTCATTTAATGTAGCCAAAGGTCGTTGTACACATTGCAAAGGCGAAGGATTTGTTATGGTAGAATTATTATTTCTTCCAAGTGTTTATACACCGTGTCCAACTTGCAAAGGAACACGATACAATGAAAAAACGCTAGAGGTAACATATAACAACAAAAATATTGCTAAAGTGTTGGATCTGACCGTAGATGAGGCTTGGAATTTCTTTCAGCATGATAAATCATTACGCCAAAGTTTAGATGTATTAAAGCAAGTTGGCTTAGGGTATATTCGTTTAGGACAACCAGCAACCGAGTTATCAGGTGGTGAGGCACAACGTATTAAATTAGCTTCAGAATTACAGCGTACACAGCGTGGTAAAACATTATATATTTTGGATGAACCTACAACAGGTTTACATCCATTTGATGTTGAAAAACTGATTGGTCAGCTTAATTTGCTGGTTGATGCAGGAAATACAGTTATCACAATCGAACATGATATGCACGTGGTGGCTTCAAGTGACTGGGTAATCGATATTGGCCCCGGTGCAGGGAAAGATGGCGGACAAATTGTAGCAGAAGGTACTCCGGTAGAAGTTGCGAAAAACACAAAAAGTAAAACAGCTAAATATTTGGCGGAGTATGTTTAAATGATAAAATACCCTGACATGATTGTTGTTGTTAAGTGTTGAGATTTAAACATTTGGTTTGAGGGAAATAATACAAATTATATGGTATAAAATAAAAATGAGAAGTAGCTTTTTAATTATTTTAGATAATTCAACCGTAATTGGATAAACAGCTTACCTCCTTCTTATTGTGGTTGTCTCCTCCTGCAATAAATTATCATTTTGAATAACTTGACCTCTTACAGCATTTTCAATTCCCACATTGATTCTTGTAACAGCCTTAAACAAAAAAAAATTCTCTTCTCCCCTCTCCTTCACATAATCTCTATTCTCATTCTCTTTAAGCATTTCTGCTTTTTCTATTTTGTACTGTTCCACCATCTTCTCTTTAATTTCCGGAAGCTCTTCCAATTTCTCATTCAATTCTGCAATTTTATCTTCAGTGGTTTTGGTTTGAAATTCAATTTGAGTAACATCTATTCCTTTCTGAGCTAAATTTTCAATTACTTCTTGTACTTGAGCTTTATGTAAATCAATTGTCCTTTGATAAGAAGGTAACTGTGTTCTCCAGTAGTCAGAATTTACATCTTCATTTTTTGAATATCCTTCGATCCTATTGAAGGAATGTTCAGCTTTAGCTATTAATTCTTTCACTTTTAAGAAATCTTCATACTTCCTCAAGACAAAAGCATTATCTGCGAGATGCTTATTTTTCTCACTTTCAATCCTTCTTTTCATTAATTCGATTTCAATGTTGGCTCTGGTTTCGGGATTGGTAATGAACTCCATTAGATAAAGTGATCGTTGTTGCAAAAGTATGGCGTGCAATATGATAGGTCAATTCTTTGTTAATTCCCCATAGGTCTGCAATCTCTTTGAGATAGGCGTTCATTTTTTGATTACTAAGAATAGGAAGAAGTTTTCCACTATTAAGACATACAGGATGATTTTTGTATTTTTTAATGATTTTCTCTGTTTGAGAAAGCAAGGGAATATTAGAAGTAGTTTTCGTTTTCTGACGTTTGGTATAGATCCATTGAGAGCCATCAAGTCCTAAATTGATATTTTGGTATGTTAGTTTTTGAGTATCAATGTAAGCCAATCCTGTAAAACAACTAAACAGGAAAATATCTCTTACCAAGGACAATCTCTCATTTTTAAAATCTTTGGCAAAAAGCACTTCTATTTCCTTTTCATTAAGGAACATTCTCGTCACTTCATTAAACTTCGAATGATAGTTCATAAAAGGGTCTCGCTCCATCCATCCATTTGCAAGACAGATACGAATGATCTTACCAAAATTCTTGATGTATTTAACAGCCGAATTATTGTTACAGGATCTTTCGGTTCTCAAAAAAAATTCAAAATCGTTTAGAAAAGCGTAATCGATCTTTTTAATTTCAATGTCGGTAACACTGTATTTCCATTTCAGGAAATCTTTGGTATGCTTCAAACAGGTCTTATAACGCGTTAATGTTCCTTGAGCAAATTCTTTGTCTATCAGTTTCTCCATTCGATCATTATGATCTTGAAAAATAGGAATCAGTGTTCTGGTCAATCTACCTCTACCCACTAACTTATTTTTAAGAGCCTCACAAGTTACTGTTTCCTTATCTCTGATTAATTCGTGATAGGTGTCGTAAACTTTTTGCTCAAATGTTTTTAAATAAAAATTAAGTGATCTGCATTCTTCTGAAGAACCACTAACCTTCTGCATAGCAGAATTCCATTTTGAAGGCTTTACTGTGCGTTTTGTGCTGATCTCGGATATTTTGCCATCAATTGTAATTCTTAGGTAAATAGGAGACTCTCCTACAGAATTGATTTTAGCTTTTTTTACATAGAAAAGTAAATTGAATGTCTTGTTCATTTCGTTTAGCGTTTAAGATTTAAAATTAACCTTAGCAAAAACTTTCAGATTGTGCTTTTTTAGTTCTCTTTGAACAGACATAAAACAAAAAAAGCTTTAAAACATACGTTTTAAAGCTTTTTGTACTACTTTGATATTGTAGTTGCGATCCGGACGGGACTCGAACCCGCGACCTCCGCCGTGACAGGGCGGCATTCTAACCAGCTGAACTACCGGATCTCTTGCCCAACAAACTAAGAAGAACTATCGTCGTTTATTGTGGTTGCAAAAATACAACAATAATCCACAACTGCAAATTTTAAATAAAAAAAAACGCCTCTCCAGAGGAAAAGCGTTCATTTTCAATTATATTAATTTTTTAAAGGTAAGCATTCAGCTTCTCAGCGATCACTTCTTTTGGTGCTACACCTACGATTTTATCTACTACTTCTCCGTTTTTGAAGATCAAAACTGTTGGAATATTTCTGATTCCGTAATCTACAGAGATTTGCTGATTGTTATCCACATCTACTTTTCCTACCAAAGCTCTTCCTTCGAAGTCGTTTGCAACTTCTTCGATGATCGGGCCTAGCATTCTACAAGGTCCACACCAAGCTGCCCAAAAGTCAACTAAAACTGGTTTATCTGAATTTAATACTGTTTCCTGAAACGATTGATCTGTGATTTCTACTGCCATGATTTCTTGTTCTTAATTATTTGTAATACAAAACTACAAAATTTATATTCTAATTATTCTGTTGATTATCTATGTAAACTATCGGCGTTTTCTATAACGAACTGACTTCCTATTTCCTCCAAAGCTTCTATCAGAGCATCAATGTCCGATTTTTTGGTATAATGACTAAATGAAACTCTTAAAGGCGTTTTGTTATCCAGATCATCCTCAGACAAAACAGACATCAATACCATAGACGGTTTTGAGGCTCCGGAACTGCAAGCACTTCCTTGAGAAATAGCGATGCCTTTCATATCCAACTGCAACCCGATCAATGGATTTTTATAAGGAAGCAAAACATTCAGAACGGTGTACAGACTTTCGTCATCTGCACTTCTTCCATTGAATTTGACCCCTGAAATCTTTTCTGTCAATTGCTGGATCGCATAATGTTTGATGTCGAGAATATGATTTTTGTAATCTTCCATTTTCTCCTGAGATATTTCCCAAGCTTTTCCAAGACCTGCGATTCCTGTTACATTTTCGGTTCCTGCTCTCAAACTTCTTTCCTGTGGTCCACCTGTGATGATTCCTTTCAAACCAGAAGATCTTCTTACGAATGCAAAGCCAGAACCTTTTGGCCCGTGGAATTTGTGTGCGCTGCAAGAAGCAAAGTCTACTGGAATTTTAGAAAAATCCAAGTCTACGTGAGCCATAGTCTGAACGGTGTCTGAATGGAAAAGTGTATTATTTTCTTTGCAAAGATGCGCTACTTTTTCAATGTCGAGAATGTTCCCAATTTCATTGTTGGCATGCATCAATGTTACTAAAGTTTTCTTATCTGAGGATTTCAGCGCTTCTTCTAATTTATTCAAATCAAAATCGCCGTTGGAGTCTGGTCTTAGATAAACCAATTCCACGCCTTTCAATTTTTTCATTTCAAGGCAGGTTTCGGCAACACATTTGTGCTCCAACGCAGAAGTGATGATTCTTTCCACACCAAGATAATTGACTGCAGATTTGATGATCATATTGTTGGACTCGGTGCCACAAGAAGTAAAAACGATCTCTCCTGGTGTCACTTTCAAAGATTCTGCGATCTTTCGCCTCACTTCTTCCAAAATGGTCTTGGCTTCCTGTCCCAAACTGTGGGTTGAGGACGGATTGCCGTAATTGAATTTCAACACATTCACCATACAGTCTATCACCTCATCGTCGAGAGGCGTAGTTGCAGCATTATCCAGATAAATTCTTTCCATTTTAAATTTAGATTTTGAAGCCGAAAAAAGTTCGAAAAATTAAGGCACTAAATTAGTGAAAAAATCGGTAATGCGATTCATTGGCGAACTTAAACATTGGTTTGTCACCAGATGTATCTCCAAAAGCTATGATTTTATCGAATTTCTTATCACCAAGTTCCGCTTCTATTCTGCAGACTTTTTCGTCTTTATTACAATTTTTTCCAATAAATTTTCCTGTAAAAACATCATCTTTAAACTCCGCTTTCGTGGCTAGCAATGTCATATTGAATTTCTCGGCAAATGGTTGCACCCAAATATCCAACGATGCAGAAACGATGTAAGATTCTGTATGTTCTCTATCGATATTATTAATGAAATCCGAAGCGTTTTCTCTGATCAGGCTTGGATAATTTTCATCAAAAAACAGTTTTGCTTTTTTATCGATATTATATCTTGATTCTCCTTTTAAGATGGATGAAATGAAGCTTTTCTTCACGGCCTCTGAATTCGCCAATTTTAATTTTAATAAGATAAACAGCGGAACGTGCTTTAGAAATTGAATCGAATATTTGGCTGGATTATAAAACTTCAAAAACAAAAACATGGTGTCTTTGTAAGTAAGCGTTCCGTCGAAGTCGAATAGATATAATTTTTTCATAAGTGATGAATTATGAATGATAAATGATTAGTTGCATCGCTTTTCTATCTCAGAATTGAAATCAATTATCATCTATCATTCATCAATTATAATTTAAGTTTTTTAAAAACAAACTCAGGAATATTTCTAATGATCAGCATTACGATTGCCCAAATTGGTAAAACGTAAGCCACGTTCTTTTTATTTTTGAAAGCTTTGTAAATTCCTTCCGCCGCTTTTTTTGGAGAAGCTGTCAACGCTGGATTCAATGGTAAACCTTCTGTCATTTTGGTGTCCATAAAACCTGGTTTCACCGTCAAAACGTGAACTTTTTTATCAAACAAATAATTTCTAAGTCCACTTAAATAGGCTGTTAAAGCCGCTTTTGCACTGCCATAAATGAAATTGCTTTGTCTTCCTCTTTCGCCTGCGACGGATGAGAGCACAATCATAGTTCCGGTTCTTTTGGATTCCATTTTTTTGGCGAAGAAGTTGAGGACAGGAACCAATTTAGCATAATTAATATCGATGATTCTCTCGGTATTTTCATCATCATAAAGCCCATCCTCTGTACTCAAACCAAGATAACCTGACGCGCAAAACAAAACATCCGAATTGAGATTTTCCAAATTTTTGTAATCGATTTCGTTCATCAAATCAAAAGGAATGATTTCCGAATGCTGAAAAAACTTCACCTGAATATGACAGGCAAATTTCTCTGTCGTCTCCGGATTGGAACTCAACAGATAAATGGTCTGGAATTTTTCGCCTTTCGCCAAACATTCTTCTACAAATGCTTGTGCAATTTCGGAATTGGAACCAAGAATAATCATAATTGTTAGGTTTGAGAGTTTTAGAGTTGGAGAGTTTTAGAGTCTTTAATAAAAACTAAATCCTATCAACCATTATTAATAATTCTTTTATGTTGAAGCGAAACAAACTTCGAAGAATCAACGTTTTGGAGATAATTCGTGAGCGATGAACGGCTCATACTATCTTTGGTCAAATAAATTCTTCCACCGCAATTCTCAACAATTGCATCGAGTTGGTCAATCAGTTTTTTCAAACCTTTGTTCACTTTAAAGTCCAAAGCCAAAGTGTAACCTTCCATTGGAAAAGAGTTGTAAGCTTGTGGATTATTTTTTCCGAAAAGCTTTAAAACAGCTAGGAAAGAACCGTTTCCACTTTTTGCAATTGTGTCCAAAATTTGTCGCATGCCTTCTTTTCCATTTTCTTTGGGAATGACCATTTGATATTGGATGAAACCACTTTTTCCGTAGATCTTATTCCAATCATTAATCACATCCAACGGATAGAAAAAAGTCTCATAATCAATAAAATTATTGAGTTGTTTCTTCGTCTGCTTGTTATAATAGAGGAAATTGAAAATCTTAATACTCAAAGAATTAAGGACAAACCCAGGAAAATAAAAAGGAATCGTCGGTTTTGGTTTCTCTTTCAGCTTCAAAGTTTTCTTTTGAAGGTTGGATGGCAATTCGGCTTTCAAAGCGTGCTCACCTCTCATCAAGATAGAGCGACCAAGGTTTTTACCTTTTTGAAAACAATCGATCCAGGCCACGTTGTAGGTCCAGTCTTCGCTTTCATCAAACAATCGGAAAACCTCATCCAGATTTTCGGCCTTGATGCTTTCTTGCTTGATGTAAGCAGATTCTATATTTTTCAGTTTGAATTTGGCTGAGAGAATAATCCCCGTCAATCCCATTCCACCGATTGTCGCCCAGAATTTGTCTGAGTTTTCTTCGCGTGAGCAAGTGATGACCTCAGCATTTTCATTCACCAATTTGAACTCGATCACATAATCTGAAAAACAACCTTCTGCGTGGTGGTTTTTCCCGTGAACATCGGATGCAATGGCGCCTCCAACGGAAATATATTTGGTTCCAGGCGTGACGTAAAGAAAATAGCCTTGCGGCACAGAAATCTCCAAAACTTCTGACAGAAGTACGCCGGACTCGCATTCGATAACACCGTTTAGCCTATCGAAAGAAATGAATTTATTAAGTCTTTTGGTAGAGAAGATATGTTCGCCAAGCGAAGCATCGCCGTAGCAACGACCATTTCCCCTTGCAATCACTTCATTATTTTCCCGTACAAATTTTTTGATAGTAGAAACAGAATCACCTGACCTCATTTCTTTTTCTACCACTGGGAAATTTCCCCAATTGGTCACTTTTTGAATAAAATTCGGTTTCATCTGTTAGTTTTTTTAATGGTCAAAGTTAATCCCCATAATTTCTTCATCATTGTTGTATGTTTTCAATCTTTGGATCATTCCTTTTTAAAATAGATCTGTAATAGAAAAGCAATCACCCAAAGAAAGATCGTGATCTGAATATACCTGTCTTTGTAAACGATCTTGGTTGGCGATTCGGTTTTGTTGTAGACCAAAGTCTGCTGCAAATATCTGAGGAATGCGAACACCACAAATAATACGGTGTAGAAAACCCTCGGATGGAATCTATCCTGAACCTCCGGTGATAAAGTAAACATCAAATAACAGATAATTGCCAAAGTACAACTGATAGACAATGCAATATCCGCAAACTGGACATTGTAACCGTCAAGCGCTCTTCTCGTTTTGCCGGAGACCTGCGCATTGATCAATTCGCCTCTTCTTTTCCCGATTGCCAGCACCAAAGCCAAAACAAAGGTCAAGAGGATCGCCCAATTGGTGACGGCAATTCCTGTCACATAACCGCCTGCTAGAACTCTTAGAACAAATCCTGTAGCAATGATGCAAATATCTACGATGGCGACCTGCTTTAGTTTGAACGTGTAGAAAAGGTTCATCACAAAATAAAATCCAATGATAACCCCAAATTTCCAAAAGTTGGTGTGAAAAATATAGTTTCCGATGAAAATAGAAGCAACAGATAAGATCACCAAGAAGGCAAATAAGATCTCTGCGCTTCTTTTGGAAACAGCACCACTTGCCAATGGACGGGTTTTCTTCTCTGGATGTCTCCTATCGGATTCTATATCAAAATAATCATTGATGATATAAATAGAACTTGCTGTCAATGAAAAAACCAGGAATGCAAAAATACTTTCGTAAAATAAGTATGTATTTGTAATTTTCCCTGAAAAAAATAATGGAGCAAAAACAAATAGATTCTTAACCCATTGTTCCACCCTTATTAATTTTAAATAGTTTTTCATCAATTATTTTAATAATTTACAAAAGTAGCATTAAAATAAAAAAACCGCAAATTGCGGTTTGTTATTTATTTGAAAATGAATGATTGTTAATTTGACCCAGATTTTGCAGCGTCGTTGATCATCTTTTCGTTTGCGGTAATTGCAAATTCTACACGTCTGTTTTGTGCTCTACCAGCGTCTGTATCATTAGAAGCGATTGGGCTAGATTTCCCTAAACCTTCTGTGAACAGTCTAGAAGACGAAATACCCTGAGCTGTAAAATAGTTTTTAACGGCTGCTGCTCTTTGTGCAGAAATCCTCAAGTTTACCGCATCTGTACCTACACTGTCTGTATGTCCGTAGATGTTGATGTTCGTATCAGGATTATTTCTAAGAACCGTTACCAATTTATCCAAGTTGGTTTTAGCCAAAGAAGTTAGATTTGAAGAGTTGAAGTCAAAATTCACGGTATTTTCGTGAAGCGTTACTTTGATCCCTTCTCCTACTCTTTCCACCTCAGCGCCAGGCAACACATCCTTGATCTCTTTTGCTTGTTTATCCATTTTGTTACCGATAACACCACCAGCAACACCACCTACAACACCACCAAGAACTGCACCTAATGGCGCATTTCCACCTTTTCCAAGGTTGTTTCCTAGGATTCCTCCTAGTACTGCACCCGCAGCTGTACCAATTGCGGCACCTTTTTGTGTGTTATTGGCATTTTGTACAGCTTCACAACTTGTGATCAATAGAGATCCAGAGATCATAAAGGCTGCAATATTTAATTTAGTAAATTTCATTTGATTTTTGATTTTTAATATTATTTAGTTCTTACAAAGTTGTAACGGATGTCCATTGGTGTACCATCTGCGTTCACAGACTGAACCAATGTGAAGGTATTGGCAGTTGGATTTTCCAAGATCAACTTGTATCCAGAACCTACCTTTTTTGCTTTTTCGCCCTCTCCGACTTTTTTGATAGAAACTACATTGTTCTTATCTACACTGAAAGTGATCGCCTGAGTTTTTTCTGGACAAGCAGAAGTTCCATGCAAATTGTAAGTTCCAGTATAATTATTTGGGATAAGTGTCCAAGAACTACCTACAAAACAGCTGATGCTAACGCCTTCGTCAAAAGGTTTAACGCTGAATTCTCTATTATAATCGATGTTAGAAATATCCCATTGTCCTTTCAGTTTCATCACTTCGGCTCTCAATGTTTGCGCTTGACCAGCGGAAACTCCAGTTTTGTTTGAAGAACAAGAAGCTGCAATCAAAGAAGCGCCTACAAGTCCTAAAAAAAGTGTTTTTTTCATAGTTTTAAAATTATTACCAAATGTATCATAAAAAAGTATGCCAAAGAATAAAAAACAAAAGATCCGAGAAAACTCTCAGATCTTTTGTCCTTCATAAAAAGTCTAATTCATTATAGCTTAGACTTTTCTATCGCTTTATTCGTTTTTTGTTTTTTTGCAGAGTTCTTTACAGAATTCGAAGATGAGTTGGCTCTGTAGAAATTGCTATACGCATACTCTGCCGCCTTCGCAACATCGATAACGCCTGCAGATCTTGATAATTTATCAAATCCATTGGTAGTGTTCGCGTTGGAGGTTTTCACCAAAGATTCGATGATCTGCTCTGGCTTCAAGTTCGGCATGTAAGCCAACAAGACCGCTGCAGCGCCTGCAACTACCGGCGAAGCCATAGAAGTTCCTTGCAGATATTCATATTTACCATCTGGAACTGTAGAATAGATCTTGTCTCCCGGCGCAAAAACGTCTACCATTTTCGCATCATAGTTGGAGAAGCTCGCTTTCAACATATCCGCATCGTTGGTATTGGCACCAACCACGATCATATTGTTGATGAATGGTTTCTCATCTGTTGCTGCTTTAAAATTGGTTGGGAAATACTGGTGTTCCGCAATATCCTCATTTTCATTTCCTGCTGCCTTCACAAGCAGTACACCTTTGCTTTCAGCATATTTGAAGGCATCCCAAACCACATTTTTCCCTGGAGAAACTGGTTTTCCAAAACTCATGTTAAGGATCTTCGCACCATTATCAACTGCGTATCTTACGGCATTTGCAACATCTTTATCTCTTTCGTCTCCATCTGGAACAGCTCTCACTGTCATGATCTTCGCCACTTTGGAAGCAACACCATATTGGTTTTCGGAACCGTTTACCAATCCAGCGATAATCCCGGCAACGTGTGTTCCGTGTTTTGCATCTGGACCTTCATAATGATTGTTACCATAACTTTTTTCAGAGTAATCATCATAGTTGTCACCAACGATAGATGCTCTCGTATCAAAATCAAGGTTAAAACCTTTCTCAGCCTGTGGCGTGAAATAATCTAAAGCTTCTTTCATCTGAGCTTTCAAATAAGTTTCAACTTCAGCTGCAGATTTCCCTGCCACCTGAGGATCATTGGAAACCTGAGCAAGAACCTGCATTGCCATCGCATCCTGCTGCGTTGATGGTTTGATTGCTGCTAAAGTTTCTTTCGTGAGGTTTTTACCGTTCAATAATTTCACCATATCTGGAATGGCGTTATTGATCATCGTATATAGTTGAAGGCTTTGTTTAGCTTCTTCACTTTTCTTGGTAAAGATCTCTTTGGACTTCATGTACATTGCAAATTCCTCAGGCATTTTGGTTTGATTCGCTTTGTTCTTTGTAGAATCGTCACCTTCGAAAACTGGTTTGTACTTTTTCACGACTCTCGTAACTTCCATGTTGTCAACATCTACATCGCCGTTTTTCCCACCTAGGAAATTCCAGCCGTAAACATCATCGATATAGCCGTTCCCATCATCATCTTTTCCGTTGTTTGGAACTTCATTGGGATTTCTCCACATATTCTTTACCAATCCTGGATGGTCCACTTCTACACCGCTGTCCAAAACACCCACGACAACTGTTTTTGGTTTCAGGCCTTTCGATTCCAAGAATTTATAAGCATTCTCCGTATTCACACCATACACTTTTGTGGTCGCGTAATCTTTGTGATACCAAGTTTTGAGGTCTTTATCGTTTTCTGGAGCAACTACTGTTTGTGCAGCTATCATTGCAAAACCGCTGTAAAAAGCAGCTGCTATCAATAATTTTTTCATTCTAAAATTTTTATTTAATTGATTTTGATATTTTTAATATATGTCAGACTTTCTGGTCCGATGTTACAGATCAAGTCCAAAATCGAGAGATCTTTCAGGAAACCATGCTTATCGGAAAAGCTTTGGTAATACTTCGAAAACACTGCTTCCGATTCGGATTTCGCAGAAAATTTTTCTCTGTAATTTTCAGATTCTGGATTTTTAAAATATTCTTCTGTCAAAATGTATTCCTTTTCTGTCTTAAGGATATTAAGGATCACTTTCAAAGCTTTGAGATTGAAGTCTAACAACGAATCTACTTTGCCTTCGTAAATAGTTTTCAGTTTATCTTCGTAATACTCGAAGTAAGGCGTGCTTTGGTAGGCTGTTTTGATAGATTTCCAATGGAGTTTCTGCCAATCTTCCACAAAAGAGATCTCTATGTCTTTGAGTTCTCTTTTTCCAGTGTGTTTGATTGGGATGATCAGTGGTAATTTTCCGTTGGCGCCGTAAATCACTGCACGGTTTCTGTAGGTCTGCTTTGGAAAGTTCTCGAACTGCTCGAAGGTGATTTCATTTTCTGGATCAAGGAAAACTGAGAACCACGAAATGGGTGGCAAATAAAATATGGGTAAAAGAATCTTGTTGTTCATATTTGTTAAAACTAAAAAACTTTGTCAAAGGTTTGAAACTTTGACAAAGTGATGATTTTTAATGCTTGATAGAAGTTGAAAAACGTCATCCAAGCGTGGTCATTTTATTTGGAAGACAAATCCAATAGCCCCGATAGGAACGGCATCCTTTTTTGCTTTTTCTACAAATTCAACTTTGAAGATCAAACGTTGTAAAAGCAAAAAAGATATAGTGGATAGCGGGATCAGCTCCTGATTATATTAATCTTCTTCTTTTTTCTTTTTAAATAAGTTGGCAAAGAAATCCCATCCGAAAAACAGGACCAAAATAAGCACTGCTACCCACCAATATGAGGTTTTGTTAGCTTCGCCTGTGTTGGTCGCTTTGAACATTCTGTCCCAACGGATCTTCTTTCCTGGCGCCTGATAAGTTGAGTTGGCGTCTGCAAAGAGGCCTTCTACACTCATCCAAGTGAACATTGGGCGACCAACGATATTCTCCTCTGGCACGACTCCGAAGAATCTCGCATCCAAAGAGGCATCGCGGTTGTCCCCGATCATCATGTAATAATTTTGCTTGATGGTATATTGATTGGTTTCCTGACCGTTGACGTAGATTTTTCCTCCTTTGTTCTCCAATTTGTTGTGCTCATATTCTGAGATGATCCATTTGTACATTGGCAATGTTTCCTGATCCAATTTTACGACATCTCCTTTTTTCGGAATTCTCAGCGGGCCGTACCAATCTTGATTCCATGGTTTGTTTACCGGATAGATAGACTGCGTTGTATCGATATTTTTTGTGTAGGCTGTTTTGTCAGCGTTCAGTTTGAATCTCACGGCACCTTCACCTTTTTCCTCGATCATCTCCTGCATGTCGGTCACCTCTGGAAGGGCTTTGATATCTTTTGCGGTCTGATCTGTCAAACCTTGGAAAGCGTAAACAAAACCTTCGTTGGTTTGATTTTCCTGAACCGGAAGAAAGCCGTAAGCTTTGTATAACTGAGGAATATCTAACTGTGAACTTGCTTTTACCAAATAACCATGCTGCTGCTGCTCATCGCCAAGAATCTTTTCTGGTGCATTGTTCACAAACAATCTTCCAGCGCGGAACTCGATGACATCACCAGGAATCCCGACGCATCTTTTCACGTAAGGATCTTTTCTGTCTATTGCGGTATGAACAGAATCTTGCGGATAGTTGAATACAACGATGTCATATCTTTCTACTTCATCATAACCTGGAATTCTTAGATATGGTAATTTAACGGCGTCGACATAAGATTTTGGGTCGTCCTTTGGATTCCCCTTTTGTCCACTGTCGAAAATAGTTCCTTGTAAGAATGGTAGAGCCACTGGTCTCATTGGCATTCTGTAACCGTAAGCCCATTTATTAACAAATAGGAAATCTCCTACTAGAAGCGTTCTTTCCATGGATCCTGTAGGAATTCCAAATGGTTGTGTGATAAAAGCGTGAATGATGGTTGCAAAAACAACAGCGAAGGTTACAGAACCTACGAAAGTCTCTTTCTTCTTGCCTTCTTCTTCCTCTTCTTCGGTTTCAATCTGTGGGTCTTTGCCGTAGTTGACCGTCGCCATGAAAATGAAAGGCAAAATCACGGTCAATAATCCATCCAATGCGCTTCTTTTCCCAAATTTCTTCATCAAGAAAATATGGAAAGCCGACATCATGATCGGACCTACGATGGGTAGATAAGATAATATCGCCCACCATTTCGGATGCTTGGTCTCTTTTAAAACAATGAAATAATTGTAGAAAGGAACAAAAGAAAGCAACGGGCTGTAACCCATTTTCTTGAATAACTTCCATGTTGTAAGTCCCATCAAAACGCTGATGATGAGAACATAGATGGTATAAGTAATGATGTAATCCATATTTTGGCTTTTGGCAATTGGCGCTTAGCTTTTTGCTATTTTTTATAATTAGTTTTTGATGTGATGTTTTTGTTACAGAAATAATGAGATGAAATTAATTTTTGCCCCCAACCCTAAAGGGAGAATTAATTCTTAAGAACATTACAATCCTAAAACATCTTTCATTGCAAAAACACCTTTTTTGTCAACGATCCATTCAGCGGCAATTACTGCGCCCAATGCGAATCCGTTCCTGTTGTAAGCGGTATGTTTGATTTCGATCTCATCTACTTCTGACCTGTAAAAAACGCTGTGTGTTCCTGGAACCTCATTTTCACGAATCGCAAAAATGCCTAACTCTTTTTCTTTGGTCTCATCTAATTTCCAAGCTTCGAAGTTTGAATTATGAATAATTCCTTCCGCTAAAGAAATAGCTGTTCCGCTTGGCGCATCTAACTTGTGGATGTGGTGGATCTCTTCTAACTGACAATTATATTCTGAAAACTTGTTCATTATCTTCGCCAGATTCTCGTTGAGAGCGAAGAAAAGATTCACGCCTAAACTGAAATTGGAGCCATATAAAAAAGCAGTGTTATTTTCTAAGGCAATCCTTTCTATCTCAGGTTTTTTATCTAGCCAGCCAGTTGTTCCACAGATGACAGGAATTTTATTTTCGAGGCAAGTTTTGATGTTTTGAAAAGCAACCTCTGGATTGGAAAACTCTATTACAACATCTGCGTCATTCAGGTTTTCTATTGTTGGTGTTTCGCGTAATCTCGCTACGACTTCGTGACCACGACTTTGGGAGACCCCATCGATGATCTTCCCCATTTTCCCGTAACCTACCAGTGCTATTTTCATTTTCTATTTGTAATTTATTTGAACGATGTGTTCGAAATGTTTTGTTTTAATTTTAAAATCTAAAATTCAGGCTCAATCCAGCTTTCGCATAGGAATTGGTGAATTGATCATTAATAATTGTCGGCGTAATGGCAAGATCCGGATCGTGGCGACCTTCGTAAAGATGCGCATCTACCACAGCATCTACGATATTAAGAATATAGATCAAAGCGGAAATCCCGATGGCATAATCACGTTGCCGTTTGGATCGGTCTTGTGCATTTCCCAAAACCGTCTTATCGACTCCATTGACATCCGAAAATTCGTGCGGAAGTCCGTTGAGCTCAGCAACAAAAGCATTTCTATAACGTTTGTACTGCTTGTCATTCCACAGGGCAACTCCTATTCCCGTTCCCACAGCGCCCCAAACAATTGGGATCTTCCAATATTTTTTGTTGTAAAACTGACCAAGACCGGGTAACACCGCAGAATAGAGACCCGCCTTTGCAGGACTTAATTTGGTGACTTTTGCTGGTGCATTCTGTTGATCAATATCCTCGACAACCTGAGCCTCTGATAAAGGCTTGGCTGCAGGAATGCTATCTTTTGGAAGATTCTCTACACGTATCGTGTCATTTGGATTGATTTGTGAAAAAGCAAAACAAAATGAGAGAAGCAAAAGGAATGTGAATAATTTCTTCATTTATCTGATGTGCGCAAGAATGCTTTCCAGCTCTTCTTCATTTTTAAAATCCAGGACGATCTTTCCTTTTTTTCCATTAGCTGAAGTTTTGATCTCCACATTCACATTCAGAATATCGGTCAAACTTTTTTGCGCTTTTTTGAAATGGTTGGGAATGATAGACTGCTTGGCCACTTTTTCTGTATCCTGAGCATTTTTCATCAGGCTTGCCAATTGTTCAGCTTGTCTTACGTTCAATTGTTCTTTGATGATCCTGTCAAACAAGATCTGGCGTTTCTCTTCAGAATCTAATCCCATGATTGCTCGACCATGCCCAGCAGAGATCTGACCACTTCGAACACCTTTCTGAATATCCGGGGATAACTTCAAAAGACGGACACTATTCGTGATCGTACTTCTCTCCTTACCAACACGTTGGCTTAGATTTTCCTGGGTCATACCAACCTCATCCAACAATCTTTGATAAGTTAAAGCTACCTCGATAGGATCTAGATCTTCTCTTTGGATATTTTCCACCAAAGCCATTTCCAATAATTCCTGATCGTTGACCAAACGGATGTAGGCAGGAATAGTTTCCAGACCTGCTATTTTGGAGGCGCGATAACGTCTTTCTCCAGAAATGATCTCGAATTTCGGCCCATCTTTTCTAAGGGTAATCGGCTGAATGATGCCTAAACTTTTAATCGATTCGGCTAGATCATTCAATGCTTTTTCGTCGAAGTAAGTTCTTGGCTGGTTGGGATTGGGATAGATGTCTTCAATCGAGATCTCTACAATATTCCCAACCAAAGATTTTGCACCTTCATCGGAAGCGGAGTTGATATTGGTTTTGCTTTCGGCATTCAAAATTGCGCCGAGACCGCGACCCATTGCTCTTGTTTTGTCTTTCATCTTGATATAAATGATGGTTGATAAATGATAATTGATTAATTATTATTCTAAAGAACCATTTTAATTTTTAACTAATTTTTCGTTTCTCAGCAAAACTTCTTCTGCCAATTGGATGTATTGGATCGCACCTTTGCTTTCCGCATCGTAGCTTAATATGCTTTCTCCGAAACTTGGTGCCTCGCTCAATCTTACATTTCTGCTGATGATAGTTTCGAAGACCATTTCTGGGAAGTGAGAGTTTACCTCTTCCACCACTTGATTTGACAATCTCAATCGGCTGTCATACATTGTCAAAAGCAAACCTTCGATATCTAGATCCGGATTGTGGATCTTCTGAACATTTTTGATAGTATTCAATAATTTACCCAAACCTTCCAAAGCAAAATATTCGCACTGGATCGGGATGATCACAGAATCTGCAGCCGTTAATGCATTAATGGTAATCAGACCTAAACTTGGTGCGCAATCTATGATGATGTAATCATAATCATCTTTGATAGATTTCAAAGCTTCACGCATCATGTACTCGCGGTTTTCACGGTCCACCAATTCTATTTCCGCAGCAACAAGGTCGATGTGAGATGGAATAATGTCCACGTTTGGTGAAGTGGTTGGCAAAATACATTTTCTAGCTTCCGCACTGTGCTCCAATAAATGATAGGTAGAAAAATTGATCTCCTCAACACCCAAACCAGAGCTTGCATTGGCCTGCGGATCTGCATCTATCAAGAGAATTCTCTTTTCCAATACGCCAAGAGCTGAAGCAAGGTTAACCGCTGTTGTTGTTTTTCCAACGCCACCTTTCTGATTTGCAACACCTATAATTTTTGCCATAAACATTAATTTAATCCTCAAAAATACGATTTTTTACTACTTGGAAAGTTTTGAAAAACCTGCACAGCCGTTAAAGTATTGTTAATTAAACGATTGACTTAAAAAAAAATTATCCACATTTCCTTTCAAAATGTGGATAATTATAAAAAAACTGATGTTTAATATTTACATAGCCTTGATTTTCAGACTATTCAATTTTCATGGAAATAGGCATTCTGAAAGACGATCTTACAGCTTTGCCTTTTAATTGTGCAGGCGTCCATTTTGTTTTGATGGCTTTCACCGTTCTCTCTGCTTCGGAGTTGAATTCTGAGCTGGAGCCTGTAACTTTTAGATTGGAAATACTTCCGTCTTTTTCTACTACAAATGTGATGACTCCGGAAACCATTCCTGTTTTATCTACAGATTCCGTATCAAAATTCTGCGCTACCTTTTCACGGAAAGCGTTGATACCACCTTTGAAATCTGCCGCAACGTCTACTTTTGTTCCATCAACAACAATATTTGGATCTTCAACTTTTGCTGGAGGCGTGTAAGGAGGCGCAACAGTGGGCGGCCCTACCTTGATTGCTGGTGGTGCAACAATAAGTTTTGTATCTTCTCCTGCAGAAGTCTCTGAACTCAAAGCCGCATCTTTTTTATCATCTTCTGTTGGAAGTGGTTTATTTTTCTTTACATCTCGAACTGGAGTAAAGATTGTGGATTCTACAGTTTTCACTTTCACTGGGACTGAACTTGCTGGAGTCACTTTTACGATTTCTGGTATTTCTTCTACGGGATCTAGAATGTAAGGACCATAATCATGACCTTTATCAGTAATAACATCTGAAGAAAAGGCTGACACAATCAAAGGAATTACTGCTACTGAAGCAAAAAATGCAACTCCCACAAATAAGGCTTTTGTAAGCTGACTGGAATATTCATTTCTAAGGGCATAAGCACCATAAGCTTTATTTCTGTTTGAAAAAACAATTTCGTCAAGGTTGTCTTTCACGAAGAAAGTGGATAGATCTTTCATGATAATAAAATTAAATAATTAGTAAAGTTTTGAAGTATTACTTAATAACACAGCAAACAACATTCCACTTTTTAAACTAATTATCAAATAAATTATGATTAACATAGGTATTCAATAAATTTTCTTCCTGATTAATTGTGAATGTTAGAAATTAATGTAATTTAATGTGATGAAAATTTTATTCTTCATAGCATTCATTCTCAGCGTCTGGACGAAGGGTCAAGATGGTTTTATCCTGGAAAACACAGACAAAACCGTTATAAAATTCAAGCTGATCAATAATCTCATCTTCATTCCGGTGAATGTAAATGGCGTTGAACTGAACTTCCTCCTGGATTCCGGAATTGCAGAAACATTGCTTTTTAGCTTAGAAAACAAAAATGTTGATTTTAAAAATATAGAGAAGATCACCTTCAAAGGTCTCGGAGAAACTGTCAGTATCGAAGCTTTGAAGTCCATTAAAAATGATGTGAAAATCGGCAAGAACTTCATCGATAATTCCCATACGATATTTCTCGTGTTGGACGAAAGTTTTAACATTTCTCAGGATATTGGAATTCCCGTGAATGGCATCATTGGTTATTATTTCTTTAAGAATCATCCGGTCGAGATCAATTACATCAAAAAAAAATTGACAGTCTATAAAGATAAATCCAAGTTTCCAAAGAAGATCAAACGATATTCGGACTTTCCGATGAGTGTAGAGTTCAACAAACCTTACTTGAACGCCGATGTGGAAATGAAACACGACAAGCAAAGCTCAAAGCTATTATTAGATCTTGGCAACACAGATTCTGTTTGGCTTTTCCCTGTAATGATCAAAGATTTCATTTACAACAGACCCAACATTGATGATTTTTTGGGACGTGGCTTCAGCGGAGATATTTTCGGAAAAAGGAGCAGGATCAATTCACTTTCGATCGGAGATTTCAAATTCAGAAAACCGATCGCATCTATGCCGGACGAATATTCAATCCAACATTTGAAATTAGTAAAAGACAGAAAAGGATCTATCGGCTCCGAGATCCTGCGCAGATTTACCATTATTTTTGATTATCAGGACCAGATAATTTACCTCAAATCCAACAGATATTTGAACGACCCATTCCTGATCGATGGAAGTGGACTGGAAATAAAACAGGACGGATTGCTTTGGGAGAAAGAAGAGGTAAGGATAGAAACATCTCGAGTAAAAATTGGTAACACAGAAACTAACGTAGCAAATACACCAGAAAGCTTCAAATACAAATTCACCCTTAAACCGAAGTTTATCGTATCTGGCACCAGAAAAGATTCACCGGCGCAGAAAGCAGGAATCATTAAAAACGATGAACTCATCACAATCGATAAAAAAAGTGCTAAAGAAATGACATTGAACAACATCCATCGCATTTTAAAAACATATGTCTCCAAGAAAATACATTTGGAGATCAGAAGAAATGGCATCCCGATGAAATTTGAATTTACATTGGAAGATCCAATTCCCTATATTGAGGAATGAGAATTGATAAGCATCATCTGAAAACTGATATTTATGAGCGAAACATTGAACAACATACGAAACCGACCGCGTTTCAAACTTTACACAGACCTTTCTCTCGAGGAATATGAAGAGAATCTGAGAAATTACCTTGAGAATCACCATGATCAGTTTTTTGGAAACATCAACAAAGAGGTGGCGACCATTTTTGTGCGGACGGAAAACGAAAGCTACTGGAAACCCAATTTGACATTGAGAATAGAAAAAGAAGATGAAAAAACGGTGATCAGAGGGATCTTCGGACCAAGCTCGGCTGTTTGGACATTCTTCATGTTCCTGTATTTTCTTTTTACCGTTGCCTGGATGACATTTTTCACACTATTTTATGTGGAAAGGCAAATCAACACCAACAATTATCCGTGGGCGCTGCCAAGTTCTTTTGTTGTTTTAGGATTTATTGCACTGACTTACACGGCGGTGAGATTTGGGCAACTGAAGGCTAAGGATGAAATGCTGGAGTTAAGAAGATTTGCGGAAGAATCTACGTTCCATACCGAAAAACAAGATTAGTTATTGATCTTTCGAGCTTCAATGAAATGTTTGAATTTCAGACCTATCTTCATTAATAAAAACTGAAAAGGCTTCTGGCTTTTGTAATACTTGTTGATGAAAATATCCATCGCTCCAAAGAAACGATCCAGATAAATTTTATCCTTCACCGTACTTTCTCCTTTGTAATGCAGGATAGAATATTTACCATAATAGAAATTTTGGTAGCCATTCCTTAAAATTGTGTAGCAAAGGTCGATATCTTCACCGTACATAAAATAACGTTCGTCAAAGCCACCAACTTCCTGATAAACAGATTTTTTCATTAGAAGATTTGCGCCAGTCATCACTTCTACTTCTGCAATATCAAACTCGCCAATATCGTTTCTGTAGTAGGTTTTGGAATCATTATTGAGCCTGGTGAATAATTTTTCAAAAGAATTAACTAGTGCAGGAACAGACCTTTTACTTTCTGGCAAGAATCTTCCTTGCGCGTCATGCATCCTGAGTCCCAAAGCTCCAAAAGTCTCTTGTTGGTCTGCGAAATCAAGAATTTCTTTAAAGTAATCGCCTTCGATTTCCGTGTCTGGATTCAAAATATAGACGTATTCGCCTTTTGCAGAATTTACGCCGATGTTATTTGCTTTTGAGAATCCTAAGTTTTCTTTTAGTTCGATAAAATTTACGTTTGGAAATTCACCAATAAGAACTTTCCAATTGGAATCCGGAGAATGATTATCCACAACGATGACCTCAAAGTCAAATCCGTGAAAATACTTATTAATGGAAAGAATACAGTTTCGCAACAGATCTTTCACCTGATAATGTACAATGATCACACTTACTTTCATCAGCCCGCTTCGTTATAAATAGTTCTGTTGGTTATGGACCTACCGAGTGAGATCTCATCAGCATATTCCAACTCGTCTCCCACAGCGATCCCTCGTGCAATACTTGAGAACGCAACATTTTGAGATTTGAATTTTTTATAGATATAATAGGCAGTCGTGTCACCTTCCATGGTTGCACTCAATGCAAAGATGAGTTCTTTTACCAGACCGCTGTTCAATTTTTTCTCTATGCTTCCAATCCTAAGTTGGCTAGGTCCAATACCTTCCATGGGAGAGATCTTGCCACCAAGAACGAGATATTTACCTCTATACTTCCCTGTATTTTCTATAGCCATCACATCCCGAACGTCTTCTACAACGCAAAGCAGTTCGTCATTGCGTTTGTGGTCGTTGCAAATGTCACAAACTTCGGAATCTGAAAAATTATGACATTCTTTACAGTATTTGATATCAGTCACCAGATTTTGGATAGATGTCCCCAAAGAAATTCCCTGCGAGGCCGGTTGCCGCAACAGATGCAAGGCCAAACGAAGTGCCGATTTTTTCCCGATGCCGGGCAAACCAGATATTTCGTCTACAGCTTTTGATAAAACTTTACTTGGATAATCCATTTTTTTAAGAAACAAGAATCAAGGTAAAAGATTCAATGTGTTTTTTTAGTCTTTGATGATCTTCTCGTAGGTTTGGAAATAAAAATCGTGGTCGTTCTTTTCATCTTTCGGGTGGAATTCCTCAGACGTCTTTTGCCAGATCTTCAGATCTATTTTTGGAAAAAATGTATCTGCTTCAAAATCTTCTTCTACAAGGGTGATCTCCAATCTATCTGCCAACTCCATCGTCTGCTTGTAGATCTCGCCACCACCAATGATGAAAACCTCTTCATCAATCTTCTTGGCAAATTTGATAGCCTCCTTTAGCTTGGAGACAATCAGAATATCCTCTGCAAACCAATTCTCTTTTCTGCTTACCACAAGATTGGTCCTGTTTGGCAGAGCTTTACCAATACTCTCATAGGTTTTCCTTCCCATGACGATGGGATGGTTCTCTGTAAGCGATTTGAAATGTTTCAGGTCTTTTGGAAGGCGCCAAAGCAATTGATTGTCTTTTCCTAAGGCATTATTTTTCCCTATAGCTGCGATTATCGTAATCATAATATTTACAAAACTACATTTTTATGTTTAATTAAGAAAAATTTATGAGATGTTAGTTTTCATATTTTGTATTTTTGGCAAAATAATGAAAAAATAGGTCACAAATTTTCATATTATGCAACGCGCGTGAGGGATGGTAGCGGTTATCCTTTTTGTTTTGCCTTCCAAAACAAAAAGATAGTAGCGGACAGCCCGACCCGATGTTGAGGAATGAGGCGTGCGAAGCAAGCGCGAGTGACAAAAACGAGGGGCACGCCCAAATTAAATTTTAAATCAAAATCCGGAAACATGCCGGTGAATAATATCTCTAAATGAAAAAGATCTTTTTAGCATCGGCTTTTGCGCTACTATTTTTAGCGAGCTGTACCAATGACAAGGACATCCTGAACTCTTTGAATGACTACAACCTGAGTAAGCAGAATCAAGGTTATCATTTCGGGGACAAACTTCAAATTCCACAAGACGTTTTGGATTATTCGGAAGCGATCACGATCAGCTTTGGAGATAAAGAAAGCAGCGACCTTAAAATCGACCCGAAGTTTTTCTCGCTCGGCGAAAATGATGTGACCTTCAATATCAAGACAAAAAGTGGCGAAGTCCTACAGCAGGATGCAACCATCAACGTCTTTGCAAAAACGAAAGCGAGAACAATGTCTTACCAGGTCCTGAATCAGTATCCGCATAATTCCGAGTACTTCACAGAAGGTTTCGAATTGCATGACAACACCATCTACGAGAGTGTAGGTCTGGAAGGAAAATCGAAATTGGTAAAATACACTCTGGGAAGCACAAACCCAACTCAGGAAGCCATACAACCAAGCAACATTTTTTCTGAAGGCATCACTGTTTTCGGTGATAAAATATACCAATTAACTTACAAAACGAAAAAGGGATTCATCTACGATATGGATATGAAACTGATCAAGGAATTCCAATATCCAAATATCATTGGTGAAGGTTGGGGAATGACAAACGACGGTAAGAATCTGATCGTTTCTGACGGCACCAAGAATATCTATTTCCTAAATCCAGAAAATCCATCAGAAGTTCTAAGATACATTTCCGTAGCAAGCGATAAAGAAGGTTATGACCAGGTCAATGAATTGGAATATCATGATGGAGCGATCTATGCAAACGTTTGGCACAAACCTATTATCTTAAAAATAGACCCAGCAACAGGTGAAGTCATTGGAATACTTGAGCTAACAAATATTGTTAAACAAAGCTCAACTGGAGGTGAAGATGTCCTCAATGGAATTGCCTTCAAAGGGGAAAACATGCTGATCACTGGTAAAAACTGGAGCAGGATCTACGAGATCTCGGTAAAATAAAAATTGAAATAAAATCACAAAAAAAGAGCTTCAAAAAATGAAGCTCTTTTTTTATTGTATAGCTGCGATCTCTTTTTCAGGGCTTTTCACAACCGAATATTTGATGCTTACCTGCGTATTTTCCGATAGCGTTTTCTTGGCCAGATAAGGACTTTGACAAACCTCGGAACGCATGACATATTCGCCTTGGTCTACCACGATGCTCTCTGTTTTTTTTGCTGCCACAGGAACCGTATAGCTTTTCCCGCCTAGGATCATCATGGTAAAATCACAATCGGATTCGTTGTTGATGACCAGCACGGTTTTTTTATTGGCCTCATCAGAATTGAATAATTGATTGAGGAGCACCACCGCTTTATCCTCGGTCTTGGGTTTTACAGGTTCCAACGGCATATCATTATTGGTCTCCAAAATAACGGTTGCATTCTTCACTCCAAACAACGGAGATACGGCATTGGATGATGCACAACTCACTAAACTGATTCCGAAAAAGAGCACAAAAAATCTATTCATTCTTTAATTTGAATTTGATATAGGTGATCGTCTTCCCTTTGGAAGAGAACAATTCCTCATAATAAGTTCTAATTTCTCTAAGTAATGGTGTGGTGTCCGGCTGATATTCCGGCGCACCGTAAATGTCGTGGTGGGCAGTCAGGATCTCATGACCTAAGCCTTGCAAAAGACCCAGCGTGTAGCCATGAAGATATTCTGAATCGGTTTTCAGATGAATAACACCATCCTGTTTTAGGATGTGCTTGTAACGCGTCAAAAACTCTGGATTGGTAAGTCTGTGTTTGGTCCTTCTGTATTTGATCTGTGGATCGGGGAAGGTGATCCAGATCTCGGAAACCTCATTCTCTGCAAAGAGATTTTCTATCAATTCTATTTGAGTTCTAAGGAAAGCTACATTTTTCAGGTCGCTCTCAATAGCTTCTTTGGCACCGAACCAGAATCTTGCACCTTTGATATCGACGCCGATAAAGTTCTTCTCCGGAAAAGCCTTTGCCAAACCTACAGAATATTCTCCTTTTCCGCAGCCAAGCTCCAAAACGATAGGATGATCGTTACCAAAAAATTCTTTCCACTTTCCTTTGTGTTCAAAATCGTTGATAGCCTGATCACGTGTTGGCTGGATGACGTTTGGTAATATTAGATTTTCTCTGAATCTCGCTGCTTTATTCTTGCCCATTTTTTTACTAAGGTTGTTTTTAATCTTAAAAACGCAACAAAGCTAAACAATTTATTTTAAATTGAATAGCATAGTAACTTATTGTTTAAAATTTGATAATTTGTTAATATTATTTTGAAATTTCTGTAGTAGCCTGCATGAGGTGAGAGTTCTGCAATCTTCTAAGGTAGATGGGAAGATACTTCTCGATATAGGTTTTTGCAGCTTCGTAATTGTTGGACTCCAGATAGTCTGTGATGTTGTCTGAACTGTAGATGAACTGAAGGAAATTGGGAATCAATTCTTTCGGGATCTTTAATTTGATGAAGTACTCGTCGCCGAAATAATCCTGAAGATTCTTGATATTCTTGCTCATTCTCTCGTACTGGTAATAGCGTTCTTTCTTTTTCTTCTCGCCAGAAATGAGATCAAAAATACTATCGATGCTGAAACTAAGACCTTGATTGAAGCCCAGGACAGGAATTTCGGGAGAAGTGCCGTCGCCTTTTGGTTCCGGCAATCCGATCATCTTTCTGAGTTCAAATGCTTTTTCCGAACCTTTCAGCATGGCGACATCTCTACGGAGGTTACCAGTCGGTTTGAAAGAGCTCAGGATCACTTCCTGTATCTCGTAGTAAGCAATTTGTAACTCGACGAAGTTTTTATTGCGCTCCAACATTTCTTTTGAGACCTCTACATCCTTCCTCTCGGTCGCGATGGAGGTAAACCTGAGGACATCGCCTATTTTTGCTGCAATCCGGAACTCACCGTTGTAATTTGCAAGCACACTTTTATGAGCATTGATATTGGTCACATAGACCTGGTTGAGATACAGACTGGACTTATCTCTGATAAAAATCTCACCTTCAAAATCCTGCCCGTAAATGGATGCTAAACAAAACATTAGCAAAATAGTAAAAATCTTCTTCATATGATCCGGCAAATTTAGAGAGAATAATATTTAGAATCGGTACAAAAGAAAGCCGATAAGGTTAAAATTTTATTAAACTTTATCGGCTTTTTGTTAAGTAGTTTTAATTAAATCCCATTTAAAAAATTATTACTAAAAATCGATGATCTAGTCAGAATTTCTATTTTTCAGGAGGATCCAACCGGTGTTCTTCACTGGTGGCGAATTGTCAAAATCCTGCCACTCCAGATTGAACCAATAGCTGGAAGTTGGTAATACTTTCCCGTTCTGTTTGCCATCCCAGGTATAATTATTCTTGGTATCGCCTTCAAAAAGTAGCCTGCCTGCTCTATCGATGATCTGGAACTTCACATTCTTTTTATATTTCAAGAGTGACATATCCAAGACATCATTCACGCCATCTCCATTAGGTGTGATCAAATTGTAGATCTCTATGACAGAGAATTCTTTTTCCACGGGGTCACAATCATCCGCAGAGATCACATAGGCCTTGTGCAATCCTGGAGAAACATTGGTAAAAGTATTAGAAGCTTGGTAACTACCTCCATCTATCGCATATTGGTAAGGTTGTTTGCCACCTTTTGCAGTGATCTTCACCGTACCGCCGTTGATCTCTATACCTTCTATGGTAGGCAACTCTGCAGCTTTGATCTCTACGCTCTGTTTGTAAGGGCAATCATTTGGAATGTCTCCTTTTAAGATCACATAATATTTACCGACAGGCAGTCCAGAAATACTATGAAAATTAGGACCTATCACTCCGGACTCTCCTTCTTTGTACCATTCGTATGAAGTAAAACCAGGACCTGCATCCAAATCGGTTGTCTCATCAGGGCAAATAGTTTTATCCTTCAATATATCTGATTTCTTTGGAACTTTTATTTTGACCGTCAATTCTGCCAAAGCTGGACAACCTATAGTAGTGCTTGAAATACGAACATGCAATAGTTGCTGGTCATTGACCTGAACCTCATCTATACTATTAGTGGCGTTAGGATTTTGGGCATCAGATTTTTTCACAAAAAACTTAACGGTTGCAGTAGCATCATTTGTAAAGAAAGATCTGTATTTCGTATTAAGATCCTTGACCAAGAATTTGCCATCCAGGTCATCATCACATTCTTCTGTGGTTTGTAATGTATTGATAAGCGAAATCTTGCTTCCTATTTTGAAATCTATAAATCCTGCTACATCGTTACAATATGCAGATCTCACTTTTACGTACACTCTTGTGTCTACTTTATAAGTAAAATCATCGCCAGTGATCAGCTGGGTGTAAGCTGAGTCCTTGTAATATTCTACTTTGAGGTCTGGATGTGGGTTTTGCAAAATCACTGGCGTTACCTGAGTTGAGAATTTTATTTTGATCTCGTCATCAAAATCCTCGTCACAGAATGTCGCATTTAATTTAGAAATATCCAGGATTGCTTTCGGGGAACCTAAGATCTCGAAATTCTGTTTGTACTCGCAACCGTTTGTTGAAGTTAGAATTACATAGTATTTTCCCGGACCCAATGTTTGAGTTCTAGTTTTTGGGAATACTTTTGTCAAGTCACTTTCATCAAACCATTCCCATGTTTGATGTTTATCTCCAGCATCGATGATTGTTGTAGAACCTTCACAAATGATTTTTGGCGATGTTGGCAACGTTGTAGAAGCAAATCCTTTTGTATATTCTAAAGTCAATGTTCCAACATTAGGACAACTGGTTCCATTTTCGAAACGGTAATGATAAATTTTGTTCCCTAAACCTGTCAATGTAACTTTATCACCAGGAAGCGCATTTTTGTCTTCCTGAGCTTCAGCTAATGAAAGATAAAACTTGGGCTGGATTGCCATATCAGCCGAGTTAAGGAATAGATATTTGTAATCATTAAGGTGAATAGTATGGGAATCATCAAGATCTGGATCGCAGAATTTATCGTTTGCAGTTGTTGTAATCAAGGGTAACCTAGCGCCTACTTTGAAAGTGATTGGAAATGAATCTTTTGGGCATCCGTCTGGCGAAATGACTTCCATCTGAACCACTGTATCTGCAGAATAAGTCCAGCCATTATTCAGCTGAGTACCATTAAGATAGAACTTGACATTAGTAAAATAAGCTGAATCCTTGAGTAATGCCGCTTTTACCAGTTCGAAATCTTGTACTAAGACACCTTTATAATCAAGGTCACAACCTTCATAATCGGATGACAACAACTCTGCTTTCGGATTGAATTTGAGTTCTATCTTAACTGTTTTTTTACAAGTTGCGTTGCTCAATCTCAGATAGACAAAGCCTTCCGTACCATTATAATTCGCAAGATCCGCTGTAGGAATCGTATTGTTGCCTGTATCATTGTCAGCATCATTCTGCTTTGAGTAAAATACTTTGCTGGTTACAGAAGCGTCTGTAGTCACATTGGCTTTTGTAAGATCGAATGAGCCATTGGTCGCATCTATTTTGCAACCTTTCACAACATCATCGTTGGCTATGATATTATTCAAATTGATTTGGACACGTACTTCTTCTGTCTCTGGTGTTGATGAATCACCAGTAATTTTATATCTGAAATAATCTGTACCCGTAACTCCTGGATTGGGAACATAACTGATGGTTTTTGCAACATTGTCAATTACCAATTGTCCTTTGGAAGGATTGGCTGGATTAGCCGGGTCAATAACAGGTTCGATAGTTTTTACGCTTTGGGAACTAAGTGTAAATTTTACTGAAATCGGGGATAATGTATCACAAATACTATAGGTCTCAGAAGTGTAATTTACACAACTTAGAAATTTGAATTCATCTGTTTCAACTTCTGCACAAGAACCCTGTTGTACTTTGGCTTTATAATAACCAGCATGCTGAGGCTTGAAGACATTCTGAGTCTCACTTGTAATTTGTTCATAGACACCTGTTACTTGATTTTTCTCATACCATTTATAGGAATTGAAACCTTCAGTAATTTCCAATACTACATTACCGACACATTCTCCTTCCTTTTTTATAATTGCAGGTATAAAAGAGAACCCAGCAAAATAACCACCATAACCCACGGCATCATTACCTGCTGAAATTCCAGCTGTAACGGCAGCTGATGAAAAAATTGCAACGTTTCCGCTTATATCAGGAATAGAGTACGTAACCCAATCGGTCGTACCAGTTACCGGAAAAGGACCATAGCTAGGGTCTAGCGGTATTGATGTTCCATTTTTTTTCACATCCAATATTGTAAGAGATTGCACACCACTTACAACAGTATATTTTTCTGTAATGATATTAAGTTTGGTTGGCACCTCAAGCTGACCTCCTGATTGTGCAAAGTTGTTTGAATTAAATCTATTTTCATTGATCCTACCAATTTCATCTATTTTCTTAGGAAGATAACAGCTAAGTGGCGGTATATAATTGAATCCACCAGTTGCAATCATCGAACTGCCGGCGTCCCCTGCCAAAACCTGATAGACATATACACTCTCCGTGGTTTTGATATGCATGTTGTAGTGATCAGTTCCCTGAAGTTGGTAAGCATTGTCATCAGTTTCGTAATATTGGCCTGTATTGATAGTCGCTGCTGGCAAAGAAGATCCATTCAGATAAATTTTTGTTCCATCCTTAACAGCTACGATGATGGCTTTTTCCATTCCAGATGTCGTATCTCCATTTCCTTTCATCAAAACAAATTCCTGACCCAGCTTATCAACAGGAACACCTTGATCCATTAGGATATCCGTACTATTATTTTCCGTCTCGATATATTGTCCATTGAAGTTCCCATTTGTAATATTTATCGGTTTATCCGCAATGATCTTTGCACCTATGAACGCATCCATGTTTAAATCCTTGTAAGAACGTCCTTCGATGATGTAGGATTGTCCTCTGTCCAAAGTAAATGTGAAACTATTTCCCGACAGTCCTGGAGGAGTTTGAGAAAAAACAGTTGTGCTTTTGAAATCACTAACTGTAACGGTTGTTCCATTCTCAGTAGCAATCACACTGGTCATAAAATTGGTATTTGTATTACCAGTCACATCATTTTTCCTTACTGGTGGCATAATTGCACGAAATTCTTTCCCAAGACTCGCATTACCTTTAGACGTTAAGATCTCACCATGATTTAAAGAGGAAAATCTAAAACTTGCATAAAACTGTTTATCGCCTTTGAGATAATAGCCTTTGCTTACCGACTTGAAGAGATCAACTGTGTTTGATGTGATAATCTGACCTCTTTGTGTTGTGGGGATAACGTAAACACCTGGACTGTTCTTACCCACCATCACCGACCCTACGACGATATTGTTATTATAAATGTCGACTTTAAAAGGTACGGTCTCACTCGTTGACATGTAGATACTCTGATAGTTATTAGTGTTCCTAACCCTATCAAACATCGGAGCAAACCAATGCTCAGTGTCCAGCTGTGCAAATATATTATTGGAAAAAGTAAAAAGTATAAGTAATAGTAGAATTTTCTTCATCGTAATAGCCGGTTCAATATATTACAAATGTAGAAAAAAGGATTTTATTGCTTAAAACTTGTTTAATTTCGATTCTTCAGTAGGATCCAGCCGTTTTGTTGCACTCTTTGCGGGTTTCCGGTTTCATTCCATTCCAAGATGTACCAATAGGAAGAAGTCGGTAAAGTTTTACCACTGAAGCTTCCGTTCCAGATGAAACGGTTGCTTGTATCGCCTTTGAAGATCAAAATGCCAAAACGGTCATAGATTTCGAATTTAGGTTCTAATTTCTTCAATAATGAAGAATAATCGATGACATCATTTACCCCATCACCATTTGGTGTAATGATGTTTAGGGAATTGATCAATGTAAATTGTTGTGCAATCACTGTGCATCCGTCTCCTCCTTTTACATAAACAGTATGAGAACCCAATTCAACATTGGTGAAGATATTGGAACTTTGATAAGTCCCACTGTCTAAAGCAAATTCATAAGGCAAAGTTCCTCCAGAAACCAATACGGTGGCTGTAGTTCCTTCGATCAAAATATTATCGATCATGGGTTCTTCTGCTTCGGTTATTTTCACAAATTGCTGATAAACGCAGTCGTTATAAGTCAGTTTCACCCAATAATCTCCCGCTGGAACATCCTCGATTTCATTTTCAAATTGTCCTTTCACGCCATTGCTCCATTCATAAAACTGAAAGCCTGACCCAGCATCCAGATCAACCGTTGCACCTTTACAGATGACGGTTTTCATATTTTTAAGAACTGTAGATTCTTGGGGTTGTTTGAATTTGAAGGTAATCTCTTTATAACTGGGACAGAATTTTGCTTTTTCTATTCTGATGAAAAATTTCGCATCTGCACTGATGGTTTGGGAATTTGATATGGTTGAATTCCCTCCAAGCTTCGCCTTAGATTCGTCATCAAAATAAGTTGCTGTCACATCGGTCTCATCTGTAATAACTTCAACATAGTCTGATAAATTAAAAGTCTGATTTCCGCTAATATCATCATCACAAATATCAATTTCCTGAACTGTATTGAATTTCAATTGGGTTCCAAAATAAAATTGGATAGGATAAATATCAGGTATGCATGTTTTAGCCCCAACAGAAAGATATAAGGTCTGCGGATCGCTGCTGAAAATAAAATCTGAATCCGGATCGATAGCTGCTCCACCTGGGGTTAACGAATAAAAACGATCAAACACATTCTCATCATAATCCCGAATGATCTGGCTATCGAACTGCGAGAGTTTTGCAGTGAAACTACCATTAAAATCATTATCACAAATCATAATGGGTGTAGTACTGATTTGCGCAACTGGTGCGTCTTCTATTCTTAAATTACCTTCCAATTTGCACCCGCTACTGAGAACAATATCTACCCGGTAATCGCCTTCCTGGGTTGCTCTGTATGTATCAATATCATCAGTACCAGGAATTGGAATCCCGTTTCGGAACCATCTGTAAGAAGTTGCTCCGGAAACTGTTGTGATATCATGGTAACTGCCTGCACAAAGGGGGTCTGAATTCTCCAACGTTAGATCAGGACCAAGATCTATATTTCCTGTAAAACTACCTGCTTTCAAAAAGACACCAGAATCATACAATCCATTTCCCTGATCTGCAATTACTAATTTGATATGGTATTTCTGTCCAGGAACCACTTCTGTTTTAGCACTAAGAATTGCGGTTTGACCATTAAAACTAACAGGACTATAATTTGGATTGTAATGTCCAAAATAATTTTCATTGATTGGAGAACATTTTCCTCCAGCTCCTCTAACATTGTTTGACGTTATAGGCGTTTGGGACCCTGGAATGACAGCAATATTCTGATAATCCGGATCACCAACTTTTTTTATGAGAAATGCGAAACCATCCGTATAGCCGCAAGTGCCAGGATCAGACAGTCTCAGATACTGCTCTGAAAGAAACATATAATCGAAACTGATTTTATCACTTTGGTTCGAGGTAAAATCAAATTCTAAGATGGTCGCATTGGTAGTATTGCTAATATTCGCACCTCTTTCCAAATCAGGATCTCCGCCCCAGGTAAAAGCGGTAGCGCTTTGAATCCAAGGAAAAGAACCAACAGCTTCCGAAACTCTACCACTAGACAAAACAATACCTTCTTCAACCTCAAATGCACTACCATTTCTATTGAAGTATCCATAACTCAAATCACCGCCTCCAAAATCCCATCCAGTTACGGTCACATTATCTACCGTGATGCAACTTGCATTTTGGGATCCAATAAAGATATCCTTTACCAATTGATCTGCAGTGTAATTTGTATCTACACTAATATATTGAGCCTTCGCATAATTACTGAAAATTATGCTCAGAACGTAAAATAGAAATTGGAAAGATGTAGAGAATTTCATTCAACAAAATATGGAGTGCAAATTTACTTCTAAATATAATAACAAAAAATCCCACTATAAAAATATAGCGGGATCTGATTTTATTTGTTTTGAATCTTAATTAAGAAAGAGCAACTCTTACGAATCCTGTTACTTTAAGATCTCCGTTTACAGACTTCACATAGTCAGCAACACTGATTCCAGCATCTTTGATGAAAGACTGGTGTACCAAAGTATTGTCTTTGTAGAATCTCTGCATTTTACCTTTCAAGATATTATCGATGATGTTTGCAGGTTTCCCTTCTTTTGTCAACAATTCTCTTTCGATCTCCAATTCTTTGTCAATTGTTTCCTGAGAAACCTGAGTCTCGTCAAGCGCAATTGGGTTCATTGCAGCAACTTGCATAGAAACAGATTTTGCAGCTTCGTCAGCTCCGTCTACTTTTGCAGAAAGAGAAGTGATAGAAGCAATTTTGTTTCCAGCGTGGATGTAAGCACCTAAGAACGCACCTTGAATACTTTCAAAAGCACCGATCTCGATCTTTTCTCCGATGATTCCAGTTTGCTCTATCAATTTTTCAGCAACAGATTGTCCGTGGAAGTCAGAAGCCAAAAACTCTTCTTTGTTAGAATATGCAACAGCTTGCTCAGCCAATTCGTAAGCCAATTCTACGAAAGCATCATTCTTAGCTACGAAGTCAGTCTCACAGTTAAGAGAGATGATAGCTCCCAATGTGTTGTCTTGGTTTACTCTTGCGATCACAGCACCTTCAGAAGAATCTCTGTCCGCTCTGTTTGCAGCCACTTTTTGACCTTTTTTTCTAAGGATGTCGATTGCTTTTTCGAAATCTCCTTCAGCTTCTGTAAGAGCTTTCTTGCAATCCATCATTCCTGCACCTGTGGTGTTTCTTAGTTTTGCTACATCTGCAGCTACTGGTGTATACATAATGAAATTATTTTTTTTATTATTTGTTTTGATTTTACGCTTTCACGTTTTTCAGCGTGCAAATATAGTGATTTTTATAAAAAAATAACGCACATTCTTATTCTTAATAAAATAGGACCACAACATTATTTTTTAAGATCAATTGATGAACTAATTATTTAATTATCTTAATTTTCTAATCATTTCACAAGATTTAATTTACTTTTACGTTTCAAATTGAATCAGATATTATATTATAATGAAGAAGATATTTTTACTTTTATTTTTCACGATCGGGATTTCTGCATTTTCGCAAAGCGTTTTCGAGGCTAAGCAAACAACGGACAGAGCTGTTGTTGAAAAATTCATCCGGGACAACCCCAAACATCCTGCGGTCCCAGAACTTAAGAAAAGAGCAATGACCCTCAGATATGGTGGATCATCCTCATCATCGTCAACAGTTGCAAAGCCAGCCATCACACAGATGACGGAAAAGAAGATCGAAAGAACATCCAAAGTTGGGACTACAGCCACAAAAGGAGAACCATCGGAACAGGCAAAGAATACGGCAAGAATGCTAACAAGTCTTTTTAACAATAACCCCAATAAAAAAGAAGCGATCATACAGTTTGTAAACAAATCCAAATGTATCCTCGTCATCAAAATAAGTGGTAAAAAATTCTATAACCTTACCGTTCCCGCCAATGGACAAAATTACATCTTGGTGGACAAAGGGAATTACGCTGTTACAACATCTATCTGTGATGCGGCCTACAATCAGAACAAAGCCTTCACAAGAGATGTAATCATCACACTCAAAGGTGGATAGATCACACAGAATCGACCATTGATCAAACAAAGTCTATTGAAATTATTTTCACTCATATTAATACTAAGTTCAAGCCTATTTTTTTCTCAGAAGAAAATAGGCTTGGATTCTTTGAACACCAAAGATGTGCAGGAATTGTTTGGCGATGATTATGGCAGTATCTATCTTTATAAGAACAAGGATCTAAGTTTTACAAAATATGATTCACTCGGAAATCGACTTGGAAAGCTGATGTTGACATTTCCCTACAAGATTCAAAGTGTGAATAATCCGCTCAACATTGTAATGTTCTCCGAAAATGCTCAGGAGATCAAATTCTTCGACCAAAATCTGAACGAGATCCAAAAGATCAATCTAAGTATGAATTTCGGTTTTATAAAAGCAGTTTACGCCGAGGACCTTCAATTTGCGTGGATGATAGATGAAAGCAACAAGACCTTGATTCAATACAATTTCCGAAGCACTTCTACGATCAGTTCTTTTCCTTTTAATATCAATCTGCAATCGCTGAAGGATTTTCTGGTCTATAATAACAAGGTGTACATCCTTCGTGAAAATACCTTTGAAGTTTACAGCACAAAAGCGACACTTCTCTACTCCGCTCCCATTTTAAATGCGAGAAAACTGCGAAGGACCAACAATGACATCCTGATCTTCGGAAGTCAGACCGTTCATCAATTTGATGGAAAAGACCTGTCTGAGATCTTCAAAAACGAAAGCGCAAAAATTGTGGATAAAAATAACGCCGGATTTTTGGCTGTCATAAAAGACAAGCTTTATCTTTACACCAAATAAATGATAATCGATAAGTCATAAATGATTTTAAAATTATCATTCATCAATTATAACTTATCAATTATATTAAAGAATGCATATTGCTGTTACAGGAAATATTGGAGCCGGGAAAACTACGCTTACAACAATGTTGTCAAAACATTACAATTGGGAAGCACAGTTTGAAGATGTAGATCACAACCCTTATTTGGATGATTTTTATGGCGATATGTCAAAATGGAGTTTTGCACTTCAGATCTACTTTTTGGGCAGTAGATTCCGACAGGTAAAAGAGATTCGCGAGAGTGGAAAAAACGTGATCCAAGACAGAACGATATACGAAGACGCACACATTTTTGCTGAAAACCTGGCTGAGATGAATCTCCTTTCCGAGCGTGATTTTAAGAATTATTTATCCGTTTTCATCTTGATGAAGGACTTTGTTTCGGCACCGGATTTGCTAATCTACCTAAGAGCAGACGTTCCGACTTTGGTTAAACAGATCTCCAAAAGAGGACGAGAATATGAAGCCGGGATCAGTATTGATTATCTGTCCAAACTGAACAACAAATACCAAAGCTGGATAGAAAATTACAAGGAAGGGAAGCTTCTCATCATAGATGTGGACAACTTGGATTTTGTAGAAAGACCGGAAGATTTCGGGTACATATTAGAAAGAATCGATGCAGAGTTGAACGGTTTGTTTTAGATTATTTTTTGGCGAAATAATTTAGCAAATCTGAAAAATTACAATCGCCAAAGTTTTAATTGAAAGCATCACTGTTATGATAAAAGTAATCCACAACAACAGCTGTCCGAAATCCAAAGCCATTTTGGAATATCTGGACGAGAATGACATCAAATTCCAGATCATTGATATCAAGAAAGACCCACTCAGCCTTTTTGAGCTGCGAACACTTTTCAAAAAACTGAATAAGAATCCAAGCAGGATACTGAGACATTCCAAAGAACTTTATAAAAAATATTTCTCGGAATCAGAATCTGTGAATGATGAACAAGCATTGGAAGTTATCGCTTTGAACCCTGAATTGATACAATGCCCTATCCTTATCAAAGGAAAGGTGGCAATGTCAGGAAACCCGTTGGAAAACGTAAAATTCTTTATAGAAAACTAGATTGCACTATATATACAGGAACGAACGTGGAATATTAATTATCAAATATTTCACGTTCGTTTTTTTATGAATTATTTTTAAAATAATTTGCCTATCCGGAAAATAATCCTTTATTTTGCACTCTCAAATATTCATTAGTCAAAAGAACATCGAGATATGTCAAGAATTTGCCAAATAACAGGTAAGCGTGCAATGGTAGGAAACAATGTTTCCCACGCTAATAACAAAACGAAAAGACGTTTTGAAATTAATTTACTAGAGAAGAAATTTTTTCTTCCTGAGCAAGATAAATCAGTAACCCTGAAAGTTTCTGCACACGGATTGAGAATCATCAATAAGATTGGTATCGAGGAGGCGCTTGAAAGAGCAGCTAGAAATGGATTTATTAAAAACACTACTAAGTAATGGCTAAAAAAGGTAACAGAGTTCAGGTAATTCTAGAATGTACTGAGCACAGAGAAAGTGGCGTAGCAGGAATGTCAAGATACATTACTACAAAAAATAAAAAGAACACTACAGAGAGATTGGAGCTTAAAAAATTCAATCCGGTTCTTAAGAAATATACTGTTCACAAAGAGATTAAGTAATCTATAAAAATATTTTACAATGGCAAAAAAAGTAGTAGCAACGCTTCAAGGTGGTGCTGGATCAAAAAAAATGACCAAAGTTATCAAAATGGTGAAGTCTTCTAAATCTGAAGCTTACGTTTTTGAAGAAAAAGTAATGAACGCTGACGAAGTTGAAGCTTATCTTAAAAAATAATCTCTCAACCGGATACAATATAGAAAACTACTCTTTTTAAGGGTAGTTTTTTTGTTATATTTGTTTCCGGTAAAATCATTTATCGATCATCATTAATCATTTATATATCAAATGAGTTGGTTCAAAAAAATATTCAAAAAAGAAGATAAGGAAACACTTGACAAAGGATTGGAAAAATCCAGCCAAGGTTTTTTTGACAAAATATCCAGAGCTGTTGTCGGGAAAAATACAGTTGATGATGAAGTCCTTGATAATCTGGAGGAAGTTCTTATCGCATCCGACGTTGGCGCAGAAACCACTATCAAGATCATCAAAAGAATCGAGGAGCGCGTTGCAAGAGACAAGTATGTCAACGTAAGCGAACTGGATGAGATCCTTAAAGAAGAGATCTCTGCACTTTTATTAGATAATCCGCATCTTGATACCGATAACATCGATACAAGCAAAAAACCATACGTCATAATGGTTGTAGGCGTCAACGGTGTTGGAAAAACGACTACGATCGGGAAATTGGCTCATCAATTCAAATCTCAAGGATTAAAAGTGGTTCTTGGAGCTGCAGACACTTTCCGTGCTGCTGCTGTTGATCAATTGGTGATCTGGAGCGAGCGTGTTGGCGTTCCAATCGTGAAACAGGACATGGGTTCTGACCCTGCTTCTGTGGCATTTGATACTGTTCAATCTGCGGTTGCTCAGGATGCCGATGTAGTGATCATCGATACAGCTGGAAGACTTCACAACAAAGTGAATTTGATGAATGAACTTTCAAAGATAAAACGCGTGATGCAAAAAGTTTTACCAGATGCGCCACACGAGGTTTTATTGGTTTTAGATGGTTCGACTGGTCAAAACGCTTTTGAACAGGCCAAACAATTTACTGCCGCCACAGAAGTTACTGCACTGGCAGTTACAAAGTTAGACGGAACAGCGAAAGGTGGCGTTGTCATAGGGATTTCCGATCAATTCCAAATTCCTGTAAAATATATTGGCGTAGGAGAAAAAATGCAGGATCTTCAGATTTTTAATGGTATGGAATTTGTAAACTCATTCTTTAGAAAGAGATAAACAAATCACACTATTAACATTAAAAAATTTAAACTATGGGTATTTTAACATGGATTATTTTCGGTCTTATCGCCGGAGCAATCGCAAAAGCAATTCATCCCGGGAACGATCCTGGAGGCTGGGTAGTAACAATTATTATTGGTATTTTAGGAGCAATGCTTGGAGGCTGGTTAGGATCTATGCTTTTGGGTGTAGATGTTTCAGGATTCAATTTCTCTAGCTTTTTAGTAGCAATCGGAGGTTCTGTTTTACTACTTTTCCTATACAGGATGGTCACAAACAAATAATTGTTGAAATAATCAATTTACATCAATTGCACAATATTTTTAAAAATGCGTTAGATTTTCTAACGCATTTTTGCTTTATTCTAATAAAAAACTATTATATTTGAATTAAAATTAAATTAAAAGTATGAAGAAAATCTTTACTACTCTACTTTCTTTCGGAATGATAACCGGTGCTTTTGCACAATGGAGCAAAACTTCCATGAAAGGAGAAAACCTACGTCAAAACGGATCAACAAGTTTCTACTCTGTTGATGTGAATGCAATCCGTGCACAGCTGGCAACTGCTCAGCCTACCGGGAAAAACAGCAAGCCTGTAATCATTAATGTACCAACTCTGGAAGGTAAAATTGAAAAATTTGCAGTTTACAGCCTCCCTGTTGTTGTACAATCTTTGGCAGATAAATACCAACTGGGATCTTATGTTGGAACCGGTATTGATGATCCGGAAAAGTACATCCGGTTTTCTGTAGCTCCAAATGATTTCCAATCTATGATCATCAAGAATGGTGTTTCCGAGTTCATTGAACCACAGAACAAAGACAAATCTGTCTACGCTGTTCACCCAAAAACAAACAAGACCTCTGGAGAAAATGGACCATGGCTTTGTGACAGCACAGAGTCATTACTTTCAAAAAAAGAGATTGACAAATTAACAAACGGAAGTACTTTTGCCAATAATTCAAAAGATTTTTCCAAAGCTTCTGACAGAAAATATAGAACGATGCGTCTAGCCATGTCTGTAAATGGAGAATATACAGCTTATCATGGCGGGACCGTTGCAGGTGCACTGACTGCAATCAATGCAACTTTGACTCGTTGTAATGGTGTATTTGAAAATGATTTTGGATTACACCTAATTCTACAGGATTTCCCTTCCGTCATTTATACCGATGCCACCACGGATCCTTATAGCAATACACTTAATGCATGGAATCAGCAATTGCAGACAACACTAACTACCAATGTTGGAAATGCTAATTACGATATCGGACATATGTTTGGAGCCTCTGGAGGTGGTGGAAATGCAGGTTGTATTGGCTGTGTCTGCGTTAACCCGACAACAGGAACTCCTCTAGGAAAAGGTGCGGGGATCACATCACCTGCAGACGGAATTCCGCAGGGAGATAATTTCGACATCGATTATGTGGCGCACGAAATGGGTCACCAACTTGGTGGTAATCACACATTCTCCATGGGCATAGAAGGCACTGGACAAAACGTAGAGCCAGGAACCGGATCTACTATCATGGGATACGCAGGTATCGGTGCTGCTTTAGGATATCCTGGATCAGATGTACAGCAACACTCAGATGCTTATTTCCATATTAATAGTATCATTCAGGTTCAAACCAATCTGATTGCTAAGACATGTGACGTTGAAACGCCGGTAGTAAATCAGCCACCGATAGTTGCAGCAATGCCAAACTACACCATTCCAAAAGGAACTCCTTTTGTTTTAACCGCTTCTGCTACAGATCCGGAAAACAATCCTATTACATATACTTGGGAACAAACGGATAATGCATCTTCTGGAAGCTCTACAGTAAACGCAAACAGCACATCAGGCCCATTGTTTAGATCGTGGACAGGAAGCGCTGATTCAGTGAGATATTTCCCTAGACTTTCCACTGTACTTGGTGGTGCCGTGAGCAGTGTTGCAGATTTTGAAAGTGTTTCCAATGTTGCAAGAACTACAAACTTCAAGGTAACCGTTAGAGATAACAATCCTGATAAGATTCAACAGCAAACCCAATATGGAACTCAGGTGATCACTGTTGGTTCTGCGGGTCCATTCAAAGTGATTTCTACAAAGGTTTACAACAATGCTGTAGGTGCATTCACTTGGGATATTGCAGGAACAAATGTTGCGCCTTATAGCGTTTCCAATGTTAAAATAGATTATACAACAGATAATGGCACATCATGGACTGTATTAGCAGCATCCACACCTAACGATGGATCAGAGAACTTTGACTTTGCAGCATTTGCTACCGATTCTGAGATTACAATCAGAGTATCGGCTATTGATAATGTTTTCTATGCTGTTGGTAAAGTGACCGTTTCTGAAATGGCAAATTGTGACGGAACAGCTCCAGCAGGATTGGCAACTTCTGCCATTACACAAACTGGCGCAAGAGTTGACTGGGATGCTATTGCAGACGCAACTTATATCTTAAGATACAAAAAAGCTACAGATACGAACTGGACAGAGGTGAACAACCTTACAACCAATGCTTACACAATTGCAGGATTAACACTTAATACAGCTTACAACTTAAGCGTTGCAGCAATTTGTACTGGAACTGTGGGAACTTATGCTACTGCTGATTTCACAACTGCTGGTATTAACTATTGTACAGCGGGTGCTACATCTACAAGTTTCGAAAAAATATCAAACGTTACTTTTGCAACAATCAATAATAGTTCTACATCCACTTCAGGTTACGAGGATTTCACAACTGTTATTGGAAACATCAGCAAAGGACAAGCTTATCCTTTCTCAGCTACATTTAGCGGAACATCTTATACTGATGATCAGGTTTTGGTATGGATAGATTTCAACCAGGATGGAGATTTTGATGATGCAGGCGAATTAGTCCTAACAACGGCTAAGAAAGTTGCTCCATGGACAGGAAATATTACCATCCCAGCAACTGCTGCAACTGGAAAAACAAGAATGAGAGTAAGACTGCACGATTCTTCTTTAGGTGGAAACACAACATCTTGTGGAACATCTACTTATGGACAAGTGGAAGATTATTCAGTAAACATTGGAGTTTTGGCTGTAAACGATGTTAAGAAAAACAACATTCAGGTTTATCCAAATCCCGCAACTGATGTGATCAACATTTCCAATGTCTCTTCGAAAACCAGGTTTGAAATTTACAACGTTGGTGGTCAATTGGTAAACCAAGGTACAACTGACGGGAAAGTAAATGTTTCTAAACTGACCAAAGGTGTTTACATCTTGACAGTAGAATCTAACGGTGAGAAATCTCAAACCAAATTCATCAAGAATTAGAACTAAGATTTCAATTAAATAAAAAATCCCCGAAAGTCAATTTCGGGGATTTTTGTTTTTTAATTTATAAAGATCAATTAAGTTCCGTGATAAAAATATCAGTTTCAGCTTCCAAATTATCTCTATCAGAATTGTTGTAGATGATGTAATTCGCCAATTTCATTTTATCTTTTTCTGGCATTTGATTTTGCATGACCGTTTCAATTTCTCTGTACGTCTTATTATCACGATCCATTGTTCTTTTAATCCTCAGATTATCATCGGCCGTGACCAAGAGTGATTTGTAACATTGCTCATTCAATTTTAACTCAAACAACAATGCTGTTTCCTTAAAAACAAATTCTGATGTCTGAGCAGCGACCCATTTTTCAAAATCAATTCTGACTGCCGGATGGATCAAATGATTCAGCTGTTCTAATAGTTCAGCATCATTGAAGACTTTCTCAGCAACATATTTCCTGTTGTAAAGTCCATCTGCGTAAGCCTCGGCTCCTAAAAGTGAAATAATCTTTTGCTTAAGTTCAGCATCTATATTGACAATATTCTTTGCCTGATCATCTGAGTAGTAGACCGGAAATCCTTTTTTCTCCAGTAATTTTGCAACGGAAGTCTTTCCAGAACCTATTCCGCCTGTTAACCCAATGATCCTGGGAGGAGGGACATCCTCCTGATTTTGATTTATATCTTGTATTTCCATAATCTATTTAATATCCAAAAACTTCATTAAAACTAAAGGCCTGATCCAGCTTTACGCCTCTTTCCGTCATCTTCAGACTCGCCAATTCGTTGTGTGCATCGTGCTCGAAAAACAAAAGGTAATCATTATCGACGCATTGTTTCAAGAATTTTCCTTTTTCTTCCATGGTCAGCATTGGTCTTGTATCGTAACCCATCACATAAACCTGAGGAATATGACCAGCCGTCGGGATAAGGTCGGCTGCGAAAACAATTGTCTTTTCCTGATACTGCAAAACCGGTAACATCTGCTTTTCTGTATGACCATCGACGAAAATGACGTCCATTTTCAAATCTGGAGCAAATCCATAATTACCAGTGGTTGGCAAAGGTAAGAAGTTAAGTTGTCCACTTTCCTGCATTGGCAGAATGTTTTCTTTCAGGAAACTTGCTTTCTCTCTTGGGTTTGGCTCTGTTGCCCATTGCCAATGGTTTTCGTTGGTCCAAAAGTGCGCATTTTTGAAAGCTGGTCTATAACCAGTTTTGTCATCGTTCCATTCCACTGCACCACCGCAATGGTCAAAGTGGAGATGCGTCAAAAAGACATCTGTAATATCATCCCTCACAAAACCGAATTTTTTCAAATTCTTATCCAAAGAATCATCTCCCCAGAGCGAATAGTGTCCAAAGAACTTTTCGTCTTGTTTGTCTCCAAGCCCACAATCGATGAGGATCAATTTTTTGCCATCTTCTACAAGAAGAGAGCGAGTTCCTAATTCGATAAGGTTTTTTTCGTCAGCTGGATTGGTTTTTTCCCAAAGCGTCTTAGGGACAACCCCAAACATGGCACCACCGTCTAATTTGAATTTCCCGCACTGGATCGGATATAGTTTCATAGTTTTATAATAATTAATAATAAAAAATCACGATCGAAGTTGCCTCATTTTCTCAGCAACTTTCAATGAATTTTCGTTTTTCGATTCCCCTAAATTAAGAATAATTTTTTCAAAATCCTCGTCATTTCTGTTTTGACTTAGTTTATTGGTGATAAAAATCTCCGTTGGAATGATATTGATCCCAAAAGCACCTTTCATTTCTTTCCTAACGAGTTCATCGCCCATATTTTCTACAAACATTGGGCATTTCTGCACGTTTTCATATTTGAACGTCAGCTTTTCCAAATGTTGATACAACTACTCATCATTCATCAATTTCACTTTTCCACGAATTTGAACAGCCTCATAGTTCCAGGTTGAAACATTTGTTTTCTCGTACCAAGACGACGAAATGTAAGAATGTGCGCCTAGAAAATCACACAAAACGTCATCGCCATCTTTCAAAACCTTCGCTTGAAAATTAGCTTTGGAAATATGCGTTTCTAGATAAAAGTTATCATCAGTTTCATTCAATATAAACATAGCATGAGTTGCCGACAGTTTTTCTTTGTCAGAAATCAAAAGCGCAAAAGCATTTTCACTGATGATCTTCTTCATCAATTCCTGGTCTTCGGATCTATATACTTTTGGGATGAACATATTACTTTGAGTAAAAGATTAAAACAACTCACCTGGACTTTTCGGTCTCGAAATTCCTAAATGTTTGTAAGCCTTATCCGTCACTTCTCGACCTCTCGGCGTTCTGATGATAAAACCTTCCTGAATTAAAAACGGTTCATAAACTTCTTCCAAAGTTTCAGGATTTTCGCCGATAGAAGTTGCCAAAGCTGAAATTCCAACTGGTTTCCCACGGAAATTCTCGATCATCACGCGCATGATTTTGTTATCCATATCATCCAAACCGAATTCGTCAACATTGAGGGAATTCAAAGCGAACTTGGTGATTCCGATCTCGATTTCTCCGTTTCCTTTGATCTCTGCAAAATCACGTACTCTTCTCAAAAGTGCATTCGCAATCCTGGGTGTTCCACGGCTTCTTCTTGCAATTTCCAGAGCGGCGTCTTCATATATTTTTATTCCTAAAACCCTTGCGCTTCTTTCGATGATCATTCCAAGAAGTTCGATCGTGTAATATTCCAGTCGGCTTTGAATTCCGAATCTTGCGAGCATCGGTTTGGTCAACATTCCAGAACGTGTGGTTGCACCAACCAAGGTAAAAGGATTGAGTCCAATTTGCACAGAACGAGCATTTGGTCCTGTTTCCAGCATGATGTCGATCTTGTAATCTTCCATCGCCGAATACAAATATTCCTCGACAATCGGAGAAAGACGGTGGATCTCATCAATGAAAAGCACGTCATTTTCCTCAAGATTGGTCAATAATCCAGCTAAACTTCCGGGCTTATCCAAAACAGGACCTGATGTGATCTTGCAACCAACACCCAACTCATTCGCAATGATATTGGCCAAAGTCGTCTTTCCCAAACCTGGCGGACCGTGTAAAAGAACGTGATCCAACGCGCCACCACGATTCTTGGCAGCAGCAACGAAAACTTCCAGATTGTCAAGGGTTTTCCTTTGTCCGGCAAAATCATTGAAACTCTGCGGACGGATCTTTTCTTCCTGAATCAAATCGTCATTGGAATAATTCTCCTTATCGGGATGTAAAAAATCGGGCATTATGGTCAATTAATAATTAAAAATGAAGAATTAAAAATGAAGAATTAAAACTTTAAAATTGAGCTTCAAAGTTCACAGTCAAAGATAGAGAAATTTTAAGGGAGTTTTGGTTTGAGTTTTTCGGTTTCGGAGATGATATTTTTCAATTGTATCTTTTCTGAAGCAGTTAGTTTTTTCTGAAAAATTCCATTTTTAAAATCCTTTTTAAAGTATTGGGGAAATATTCCGTAATAGTCATAAAGCTTCAGATCATAAATGCTGAGCGCTGGAAAATGAACTTTATCACTAGGATCTTTGGACGCATTGAAGTTGAAATTCCCGATCTTGAATTCTTGATTGCTACTAATTGATCTTAATTCATTTGGCTTGTAAAATTGAGACCATTTGAAAGCTGACATTCGTTTCCCCATATCAAATTGTTGAACAAAACCCGGAAATGTAAAAACTACCGCAATGAAAATAGAGAGAAATACAGCGGTAAAAACAGCTTTCTGTTCGGAAAAATTCTTGATCAGTAAAAATAGGGCAATCAAATAAACATCAATAAAAAATCGATATTGCGCAGAAAACGAAATGATAAAAACTGTTTTTATCAATAAACAAATTAATAACAAATAGTAAAATCTATCTTTCTTCGTAAATGCAAAAAATGCTATTACCACAAGTGAAATTAGAACGGCAATATTTAAAATCGATTTATAACCAATTGTAAACCAATGATAAATCCGGTCAATGAAATTAAATTCGATAACCTGTTGATAGGCATATTTCATATCGTAGGATTTCATCATCCCAATTTGAGAGGAGTAGGTCAGCATTTCTGGACGTGGCTTCCAAGGTAAATTGAAATCGAAAAATGAAACTGGAAAAACTGGAAATCCAAATAGCCAAAGATTTTTTAGTATCAATAAAATACCAAAAATGGAAACTGGAATAATGACTTTAAAATTAAATTCCTTCTGACGAAAATTATTTAAAATCACAAAAAGCGGTAACCAGAAAACAATCGGTTTGATGCACACTGCAAATAGCGATAAATAAATTATAATTGAGTTTCCTCTGTTGTTGACCAATTCATTAATGATAATCAAAGTGATGATCAGTATCGGCAGATCTGGACTTGGCTGCTGAACGAACAATAGAAATATGGGAATGAAAATCAATAAAAAGTATGGTTTCCTTTCATAGATGTAGATCAGAAATAAAACCAGTAAGTAAGAATTGATCTTCAAAAACGGGTCAATAAAATGCGAAAATCCAGCCTGATAAATATGCCAGAATGACGTTTGTCCCAACAACAGGTCAAGATTTGAAATCCCTTTTACAAAACCAACTTCGTTCAGATAAGAGATTGTTGGGACATAATAACCGTAATGATCGAATAGATAAGGTGAAAACGAAGCCGAAAAAATGACAATTAATAAAAAGAAATAAAACCAAAAATCAAATTTAAAATTGAACTGTGATAATTTTTCATGAATTAAAAACCAGCCCATTCCAGCCAATCCAATAATGATGAAAAGAATTTCCAAGAGAGAACTCAGCGGAAAGAAAAATGCGACAATCGTCTCCAAAAGTGTAATACCGATGATCCCTAAAAATGAGACCAAGACAAAACTTGGAGACTCAATTTTAAGCAAATTCCTGATGATAATTCCGTTCCCGAAATTCACAGCAAGCAACATCAAAATGGTGAAGAAAATTGAAAGCATAAAAAAAGATTGCCTAAAAATAAGCAATCTTTCGTGTTTAAAATATATATGAAGAAAATTTACTTCTGAACTCGACCAGTTTTTCTGTCATTGGCTCTACCAATGGTATAACCTGTTGCACCACCGGCAACACCACCAATTACCGCACCAAGACCAGGATTTTTTCTGGAAATAATGGCACCAGCCGCTGCGCCACCTACAGTACCGATCACAGTACCTTTAGCAGCACTACTCCAACCTTTCTTCTGCGTTGCAGTAGTTCCTGTAGAACTAGAACCGGAATTAGAAGCTGTAGAGCCTGAAGATGAGCTTCCACCACCAGAACTACCGGAAGATGAACTTCTTCTAGGCGTGGATTTTCTTGCCACTCTGTTTGCTTCTGCTTTTCTATCTGCCTCTTTTTCCTCTTCTATTTTATTAAGACTATCTTTTTGTTTCTCAAAAGATATTTTTTCTTTTTCTATCGCTAATTTTTGTTTTTCAAGATCGATCTGTCTCGCTTGATAGTCCAATTTTTGTTGTTCAAGAGATGCAGTTTGTATCTTTTCGTCCTTGTTACAAGATGTCAAAAGAAATGTTGCTGCGAATAGTGTTAAAAATAACTTTTTCATAATCATTCATTTTTTCACAAACGTGAATTATTGAATTAGTCTTTTCAATTATTATTCCAAAAAACAAAATCCTTGTTAAAGTTTGTTAAACAAAAAAAGCTTTCCCGTAATGAGAAAGCTTTGTGAATATGATTTTCAACTTCTTAGAAAAGTTCTTTTCTGATAATGTTTTGCGAACGTTCAGGTCCTACTGAAACCAAATAAACGTTGATCCCCAAATGCTCCTCGATAAACTCGATATATTTTTTTGCATTAGTAGGAAGTTCGTCGTAAGTTCTGGCGTTGGTAATATCCTCATCCCAACCTTCTAATTCCACATATTGAGGTTCGTAATCGTAAAGTTTAGTCGTAGAAGAAGTGAAATAATCGATGATCTTTCCGTCTTCCGTTTTATATTGTGTAGCAATTTTCAGAGGGGAAATCCCTGACAAAACATCCAACTTCGTGATCACCAAATTATTAATTCCATTGATCATCGTAGCATGTTTCAATGAAACCAGATCCAACCAGCCTGTTCTTCTTGGTCTTCCTGTAGTTGCACCGAATTCGAATCCAATCTGACGGATCTTCTCTCCCAAATCATTGTTCAATTCTGTAGGGAAAGGTCCTTCTCCAACTCTCGTTGTGTAAGCTTTTGCCACACCGATCAGATTTTGAAGACTTGTTGGCGGCACTCCCGCTCCGGAACAAACACCACCAGTTGTAGGTGAAGAAGAGGTTACGTAAGGATATGTTCCAAAATCGATGTCTAGCATTGCAGCCTGTGCGCCTTCAAATAATATATTTTTTCCGTCGTGGATAGCCTGGTTCAGCTCCAATTCGGTATCTACAATTCTATCTTTTAATTGCTCTCCTAAAGCTAAGAATTCATTATAGATCTCATCAAACTCTAAAGTTGGTTTTTCAAAATATTTTTCGAAAAGAGAATTTTTTATTTTTAGATTTTTTCTAATTTTCTCCGCTAACACTTCCGGATTCAGAAGATCGATCATTCTAATACCAACTCTCGCAATTTTATCTTCATAGCAAGGTCCAATTCCTTTTTTGGTCGTACCAATATGGGTTCCTTCTTGTTCCTCTTCTCTGTAAGTATCCAGCAAAATGTGGTAAGGCATGATCACGTGTGCTCTTCTGCTGATGAAAACGTGATCGGTTTTAAGGCCTTTGGCCTCGATCTGTCCAATTTCCTTTAGAAAAGCTTTAGGGTTTACTACCACACCATTGGCAATGATACATTTCCCTTTGCATTGCAGAACACCGGAAGGCAAAAGATGCAAGACGAATTTCTCATCGCCTACATAAACCGTGTGACCAGCGTTGTCGCCACCTTGGAAACGAACAACATAATCAGATTTTGCCGATAGAACATCCGTTATCTTTCCTTTTCCTTCGTCCCCGTACTGAAGACCTACAACTACGTAAGTTGACATATTTTTTACTTTTTTTAGATTATTGACAAAGTTAAATCTTAAATATCGGCTGGCAAAATCGATTGCACAAAAAACCCTCTTACTAATGAAAATAAGAGGGCAAAAACACAAATGATGAAAAAAATTATAAATGCATTTTGAAGTAATTGCTCACTTCACATTTACAATACAATTTTCGGTGCAAAAATCGTACATTTTTTATAAATTATCCTAATAAAAAGCAAACTTTATTTTATTGAATTGAATATTTATCGAAATCAATGTAAAACATTTAAAAATATAATCCATTTTTTTTTAATTATTTAAAGTATTATAAACATTTATTTAAAAAATTCATATTAACCATCGACTTGTATAAAAAATAAAGAAGAAACATTCTTTTTGATTAAAAAAAAGAAAATATTAAACCAATTAAAACCAATATAATTGTTTATTTCAATTTAAATGTAATAATTATTTCATTTTCGAATTAACAACTATACTTTTGTAATATAATTTTAATCAAAATCATAAAACAAATAAAATAATGTGTGGAATTGTATGTGTGTTTGACACCAAACAAAAGAACGAAACGATAAGACCTCAGATCCTGGAAATGTCAAAAAAAATAAGACACCGCGGTCCGGACTGGTCAGGAATCTACCAACACGACAACGTGATCTTCTCCCACGAGAGATTGGCCATCGTTGACCCAACATCTGGGAAACAACCACTATTCACCAAAGATGGAAAAGTTGCATTAGCGGTTAACGGAGAAATATACAATCACCAGGAGCTAAGATCAGAATTTCCTGACTATGAATTCTTAACCCAATCTGATTGTGAAGTAATCCTTGCTTTATACAGAAGAGACGGGAAAAATTTCCTTGAAAAACTAAACGGAATTTTCGCTTTCGCTTTATATGATGAAGAAAATGATGCTTACCTCATCGGTAGAGATCATATGGGAATCGTTCCACTTTATATGGGCTGGGACAAAAACGGCAGTTTCTACGTGGCTTCTGAACTGAAATCCCTCGAAGGTGTTTGCAACAAGATCGAAGAATTTTTACCAGGACATTTTCTATACAGCAAAGACGGGCAGGAGTTGCAGCAGTGGTACAAAAGAGACTGGACAGATTTCGATCATGTAAAAGATAATGCGACCGATATTGCAGCCATCAGAAAAGGTTTGGAAGAAGCAGTTCACAGACAATTAATGAGTGACGTGCCTTATGGTGTTCTACTTTCAGGCGGCCTGGACTCTTCTATCATCGCAGCGGTGACCGCAAAATATGCCAGACAGAGAATCGAAAGTGGCGATACGCAGGAAGCTTGGTATCCAAGACTGCACAGTTTCGCGGTTGGATTGGAAGGTTCACCCGATCTGGCAGCTGCTAGAAAAGCAGCGGATCATATTGGTTCAGTTCACCACGAAATCAAATATACAGTTCAGGAAGGTCTGGACGCCATCAAAGATGTGATCTACCATTTGGAAACATATGACGTAACCACGATCAGAGCATCCACGCCAATGTATCTTTTGGCAAGAGTCATCAAATCGATGGGAATCAAAATGGTATTATCAGGTGAAGGTTCTGACGAATTGTTCGGCGGTTACCTTTATTTCCACAAAGCGCCATCTGCACAAGCTTTCCACGAAGAAACAGTAAGAAAACTTGGCAAACTTCACCTTTACGATTGTCTTAGAGCCAACAAATCTCTAATGGCTTGGGGAATCGAAGGCCGAGTTCCTTTCCTTGACAAAGAATTCATGGACATAGCAATGACCATCAATCCGAAAGATAAAATGATCACACCGGAAAGAATGGAGAAATGGGTTCTTAGAAAAGCGTTCGAAGACCTGTTGCCGGAAAGTATTGCCTGGAGACAGAAAGAGCAGTTCAGTGATGGTGTGGGTTACTCTTGGATTGATACTTTGAAGCAAGTAGCCGAAGATGAAGTGACAGACGAAATGATGGCAAACGCCAAATTCAGATTCCCGATCAATGTACCAATGAGCAAAGAAGAATACCGATACAGAACCATCTTCGAAAGTCACTTCTCAAGCGATTCTGCAGCAAGTTGTGTTCCTTCTGTTCCATCTGTAGCTTGTTCTACGCCAGTTGCATTAGAATGGGATGAAGCTTTCAAAAACGCCAACGACCCAAGCGGAAGAGCTGTGAAAGTGCACGAGACTGCTTACTAGGAATTTATTAAACCAACTATAAAGAAAACCACAAGTCTAGGCTTGTGGTTTTTTGTATTCGTTTTTGAATTTTAATTTCTTCACATTAAAAATTACTAATTTCAAATTGAGTCGCTATCGCAATATTATAGATTTTTACGGATATAAGTGTTCGAATTCTTTCAGTTTAAAAACTTCTTCAATAGCCGGTCTGGGATCAATTAAAAATAGCCTACGTACCAAAGCTCGCAATGCCCATAAACAGTAAAAAAAGAACACACAACAACATAATCCACTGAACTTCGCAACAATACACGAAAATATTTTCGCCTTTCTGTTTTCTCATATCAATATTTATTTTAATTTTATCTTATTAATGAAATTCAATTTTTAATCAAAAACATCAAAACAAATGAGCACAAACACATCCACCTCAGAAGTAGGCCACGCAAAAAACATTGCAAACCTCAATTTGCTAAACACCCACATCCTCGCATTAGGAAACCTTTATAACCCTGCCAACTCAGCTATTCTCCTTACCAATCTTCAGCAAAAATACAACGATGCATTCACCCAACAGGAAGATGTAAACAATCTACTCCCACCATATTCTCAGGCAGTCAACGAGCGGCAAGCCATCTTCAAGCCCCTCAATCGCGACCTCACAAAACTCCGCAAAGCATACAAAGTCACAGAAGGCGTTACCACCGCACAGCTGGAAGATCTCATGACCATCATACGCAAAATCAAAGGAGTCAGAAAAACAGACATCGTAGATTCAACAGATCCAGACAGCAACCAGACAAACTACTCCGTATCACAGATGAGCTACGATCAGCGAACCAATAATATGGAAACACTCATAGCACACCTGCAAAACACACCCAACTACAACCCCAACGAAACAGAATACAAGATCAAAACCTACGAAGACAAAAAAGTACAGATGCTCGCAACAACACAAGCCGTCGCAGATACTTACGTACCACTCAACAATGCCCGAAGCATCAGAAACAACACAATATATAACGCATCAGACAACCTTGTAGACCTTGCCAATACAGCCAAAGACTACATCTTCACAATCCTGGATTCAGACTCGGCACAATACAGAACAGTCGCAAAAATAAAATTCAAAAAAAGATAAAACAACAAGGCATTGTCCCAACTCAACAAAGCTTAGTCCAAACCCAACAAGGCAATGTCTCAATAAAACAAGCCTTAGCCCAAGTCAGATAAAACAATGTCCAAACCCAACAAGACAATGCCTCAACAAAACAAAGAGCAGTCTCAATAGAACAAGACAATGTCAAAATCCAGAAAAGGCTAGTCTCAAAAAAATAAACATTAGGACAACTAAAAACCACAAGCCTAGACTTGTGGTTTCTTATTTTTTAATTGTAATTGCTTTTCTCGTTTTTTCCGTCTTTCGTAGATGACCTCTGTGATCTTTCCGCCGATCCAGGAGAAGGGGAAGAAGATGAGGAATATCGATATCTTGTAGAAGACCGGATGGTAAGGATAGATGATAATGTCCAGCATCGCAATGAACAGCATGATGAAACCGATCAGGATCGCATAGGCCACCTTGGCATACTTCACAATGATCGCAGTGACCACACCTCCGAATGTAACGCCCAATCCGCCAAAGAAAAGAAGTGCGATAAAAAAGGAATCTTTGTGCTGGACGGACCTGAGCAAAGCTTCCCAGTGGTCAAAGGGTGCAAATTGTTTGTAGGTCACCCACGTGGAGTCTATCTTTATCCCTAATGTGATAATGAGAGCTGCGACCGCCAATCCGGCCAAAACACCTATGGTATTCCTACAGAAATTCATGTTTAATCTTTGAAGGCGATCATAGAGATCTCTACGTCCACATTTTTTGGAAGACAAGATACCTGAACGGTTTCTCTCGCAGGGTAGATCTCGTTTTCAAAATAAGAAGCATAGATCTCATTCACCCCAGCAAAGTCGTCCATACTTTTCAGGAAGATAGAAGCTTTTACGGCATTGCTGAAATCCATATCTGCAGCCTTCAAAATGGCTTTCAGGTTTTTCATCACCTGATGTGTTTCTTTATCAATGCCTTCTACCAATTTTCCATTTTCCGGATCTACAGGGATCTGACCTGATATATATAGTGTTCCATTAACCAATGTTGCCTGAGAATAAGGCCCTATCGCAGCCGGAGCCTCTGATGTATGAATGATCTTCTTCATTTTATTATTAATTTTTAAAAAACTATACAAATTTACTTTAAATCCTAAAAAGAACTGTTCGGCTGCGTGAAACTTCTTTCTTTATACTTCACCGCATCTTTCAGGATATTGGCTTTGATCCCGATGAAGAAATCATAGACTTTATATTGTCCAAATGGCACCCAGTTGAATGTGATCGTAAAACTACGCTGATCTCTGGCAAATCCAAGGCGGGTGTATCCCAACTCCTTTTTCTCGATATCGTAATTTGTACTTCCGTTGATATTCCAGTATGGCGTCAGCTTGATGCTACCGTCCAATCCAAGGGTAGCTGTTTTAGTCGGCAATCTGGAGAGCGTTTTCGTGTAAGCATAATTGGCGTTCACGTTCAGGGTCCAAGTTGGTGTGTAGTGGGAATAATTGTCATCATCGAAGAAATAATTCTCGTTCCGGATCTCGCCTTTTTTCTTATACTCTTTCGAGAGTTCTTCTTTCTTTCCAAAAATGGCCTCGCTCATCGGATAAGACAACTGAAGGTTGAAACCTTGAAGACTGAAATGTCCGAAGTCCTCTGTTCTCACCCCTGTGCTGCTTCCTTCCGCAAATTCTATTCTGTACGGCTCCAAGGTAAGACTCGTGTTGACATTCAGTTTATTATTAAAGAAAGACGACTGCCCATTGACTGTGAAGACAGACCATTTGTATTTTTCTGCTGCGAAGTTGTAACCTCCCGAGACATTCAGGTTTTCAAAGATCTTTACTTTTTTCACCCCTGTCGAATCGCTTTTGGATCTCACCTTCATCTCCAGATTATTGTTGATATTGAATCCCACACTTTGAGTAAGACCGGATGATGGTGCTCCGTATATCCCATTGTCAAAGATAGAATACGGCGTCATCTCGCCTCTGGCATTAGAATAGTCCTTGAAATAACCCCAACTTCTCTCCCCAAAATCAGGTGCGTATGTAAAACTGAAACTAGGTGTCACCATGTGGCGTATCGCAACAATAGGAGACGTTTTGCTGAAGTTTTTCTGTCCGTAGAGAACGGTCTGCAAACTCGCACTTGTGGAGAAAGTGGTGTATCCTGCAACTCCTTTTTTAAAATTATCCTCTACCAGGTTTGTAAGCGGGTTATAACTTCTTTCCAGTGTTTTTGTTGTAAGTACGTTATCTGCGTTGGCAGCCAAGGTAAAAGTGAAATATTTGGCCAGCGTTGTATTGGTTGATAGTGAGATATTATTTTTGGCACCCGTTTTCAGATTGTCCCACATCCCTTTTTTGAAAAGCTGATCCTCTGTGGTGGTCACATAATTACTTAAGGCCAATCCAGTATTGACATTGATATTCTCCAGCAATCCAGTCCTCACCCCGGTTTTTGGTTTGAAAAGATAGAATTGATTGATTGCCACCGTCATATCGGGCAAACGAAGATCCGTAAGTCCAGTTGCAAAATTCTGAGAGTAGGCCATACTCGCACTGATGGTCACAGGAAGTTCCAGAAAACGCTTGGTAACATTCACCCTAGAGGTTTGCTGTGTGTTCAGGACATTCTGGTTGAAGATGTAATTGTTGTTGACGGTATTGTCATAAAACTTGGTACTTACAATATCCACACTCGCATTGAACGTAAAATAAGGATTGGCCTTAGAATCCTGAGAATGTCGCCAGGCAATCCTAAACGTTTTGTTTCTAGAATAGTCGTCCAGTCCCTTGATCCCACGAACCGTGTAACCATAATCGGCCGCAAAATTTCCGGAATATCTGTATTTTTTGAGGTAATTAAGCTCAGGTTTCAAGTTCCAGCTACCCTTCGTATAAAGGTCTGCCAATATCTTGAGATCAAAATGGTCGCCGATCGGCTGATAGTAGCCCAATCCATTCAGAAAAAACCCAACATCCTGGCGTTCCCCAAAACTCGGGATAAGGATTCCCGCAGACCGCTTATCTGAGAATGGAAGTATAGCAAATGGCATTACCAAGGGCGTTGGCACCTGCTCTATGTACATCTGTATCGGCCCGGTGATGATCTGTGCATTATCTTTTGTTTTCAGAAGTTTGATCATCCTGGCGGACATATGATAATCTGCAAGGGAATCTTTTTTCTTCAGAAAATATTCATCTGTTGTATACATGGCCCTGCTCATCACAAAGACAGAATCATTGTATTTCTTTGTCTTCTGGGCTACAATGACACCTTCGCTCTCCTCCGTTCTTGCATTGAAGGCGATAGCCTGCTTGGTCTTGATGTTGTAGATAACCTCGCTGTATTCGAATTGTTTACCGCCTTGTGTGGCAACAGCAGGTTTTATGATCTTTCCTTTCTCATCTTGCTCACCTCTTGCATAGATCTTACCAGTTTCCCATTCGAATCTGATATAATCTGCATCGATCTGCATATCCTGATAGATGATCTGTGCGTTTTTGGTAAGCGTAGTCTGCTTGTTGGAAATAGAGGAACTGTTCCTGTATTCCGCCTTCATCTTTACGACATCATCCAATTGTTCTTTTGGGATGATGGTGTCTTTCTTTACGTTTAATGAATCTTTACCTATATTTAATGAATCTTGAACACCACTTTTTTGATCAATATTTTGAGGCACAGTTTGTGCTAAAATATTGTTAAAAATTAGGATATTTAAAATTAGTAATATACTTTTGAAAATACTTCGAGCCAATGCAGTCATTCTGAAATTGGGTTCAAAATTAATTAAATTTTAAAGATTAAAATGATTAGTCCAAAACTTTATAATAAATTTTTTTTCCTGTTAACATTTTTTATCAGTATCACCTATTTATATTCACAGAAAAAATTCACGCTTGTCTTGGATGCAGGTCATGGTGGCAGTGACATCGGGGCCAACAGGAATTATGCAGACATCGGTTCCGTCCAAGAGAAAAATGTAACATTAGGCATTGTTCTGAAATTGGGCAGAATGTTGGAAAAAAACAAAGACTACAAAGTGATCTACACCAGAAAAATAGATGAATATCCCTCATTGACTTCCAGAACAGACCTGGCGAACCGAAGCAAAGCAGACCTTTTCATCTCGGTCCACGTGAATTCTTCGCCAAGTAAAAGTGCAACAGCACAGGGAACAGAGACTTTTGTACAAGGCCCCAATCAAAACAGAGCCAACTTGGATGTAGCCAAAGCAGAAAACGATGTGATCTTCCTGGATGAAAGAGACAAAGAAAATTTCGCCTCTTACAATCCAAGTTCTCCAGAATCCCTTATCGCCCTTAAAATTCAACAAAGCAAATATCTAGAAGCCAGCCTTATCATAGGCGGAATGGTAGAAGATAACTTCGTAAAGAAAGACAAAAGATTGTCCAGAGGTGTAAAGCAGGAGAACCTGCACGTTCTAAGAATGAATGCGATGCCCTCTATCCTTATAGAGACAGGATTTGTCAATAATTATGATGACGCTCATTATATTTCCACAGAAGAAGGTCAGCATGCCATTGCGGAAAGCATCTTCAATGCGATTGTAAGCTACAAGAAACTAGTGGACAGAAATGTAAAAGAACCTGAACCAGAGAAACCGGTTGAACAACCGTTGAAAAACGATTTCAGGATTCTATTGATGAGTACACCTAATAAGTATAATGATCAAGATCCAGCCTTAAAAGGACTGAAATACATTTTACCTATCAAAGAGAATGGCTTCTACAAATACTATTATGGGACTACAAACTACGCGTCCGTAAAAGATACCAATCTGAAAACGGCGAAAGACGCAGGATTCAGAAACTCTATTGCAATCAGCTTTGTTCCTAATCAATCGCTAGGGATGGGCTATTACACCCTTGAGATCTACAGTGGTAAAGATAAGCTGGACTCGAAGTCCAAAATTTTGAAAACCATTCCTGATATTATCAGAAATAAAGAAAACGGCATATTCTACTATACCTTCGGGAAATACAAAACTTTGGAGGACGCGATCAAAGCCCAAAAGGATTTTGAAGGCAAAGGAATCACCAACACGATCATCGAGAAAAGATTGAAATAGATAAAATCATTTGCCAGAACTGTATAAAGTCTTTATTTTTGCAGTCCACAAAACCAACGGCCTATTCGTCTAGTGGTTAGGACTCAAGATTTTCTTTCTTGCAACAGCGGTTCGATTCCCCTATAGGCTACATTTAAAAAACCAAAACAAGCTCATCTCTGAGCTTGTTTTTTTGTGATAACATAATTTAAGGCAAAAAAATCCCTTTCCAACGAAGGAAAAGGATTAATTAATCTCTCATCATTATGTTTAAAAAATTTATGCAATAAATAGTCCGGCAATTGCAGCGGCATCAGATCCACTAAGCACCTCATCATAAGCCGCAGAACCTGCTGCATCCCCAAACGCCGTACCAGTATTGAAACCAGCCTGCATAGTCACACCTTCACCTGCATAGACAGCATCGGTTGCAGATGGCATATTGCCGCCATTTGCCAATTCTATCCAGCCTTTCTGAGCTCTCATTCTTCTCACCTGAGAGGCGTGCCTTGCTTCCACAGAATGGATTTGGAGTGCTGCGGTTAACACATCTTTGTTGGACATTACATTGCCAGCCTGACCTTTGTATGCTCTTACGCCTGTATCTTCAAACGCTTGCGCCAAGATCATAAACGTCTGATAGTCGTCCATTGGAGCAAAACTGCCTCCAGCCGTAAAATCAAAATCTGGTTTTGCACCAGGTGTTTCTCCCAGAGATGTCAATGCTGTTTTAAGGAATGCAACGTGTGCAGTCTCATGTTTTGAGATTGTTTGGAATACCACTCGGTCTGCAGTAGGAATCAATCCAGCCTTTGCCAATCCCATTTGATAATATTCGTCTTCTAGATACTCTAATGTTAAAGCCAATTGCAAAGCATCTGTCAATGGGCTTTTAAACATCGTGGCAGATGAACTTGTAGTTTCTGCTTTTGCCGGCGTTGACATCAATGCTGCCAATCCAAGTGGTACAGATGCAACCGCGGCTTTTTTACCAAAATCAGCAATACTGGTCAAAGTTTGTAATCTTGAAGCTTCTCCTGTGAAGAATTTGTCGTTAGAGAGCTTATCTAATATTCTAAGAATGTTCATAATAGTAAATTTTTGAAATTAATGATGAATTAAATACCTCTCTCTTTCCAAGTGAATGGTGTTTTGAAGAAGCCTCCTGCTGCTGCAACAATGTCTTTTGGTTCTTTGGCAACATCCAAGCCCATGGCGTTGATGACGTCATCTCCTGCGAAATCTGCAGAACCAGGGTTGATAAGATTCCTGATGGCAGACGCGTGTCTTGCCTCCACGGAGACTATTTTACCCGCAATCACCAGATAAGCTGGATTGGTGATATATTTCCCAGCGCCATTATAAGCAGCCACGCCAGTATCTTCCAAAGCTTTCGCTGTTGCAAGAACCGAAGCCTTGTTTTTGAAGTCTACACCATTATATTGAAATTCCAACGTTGGCAATAAACTATTAGGAGCCGCACCGCCAATTGCTGCTTTGAAAAAGTCTCTGTGGATCACTTCGTGATTATAAAGATCGGTAAAAATCTGCTTTTCATTCTCAGATATTCCGGTGTAGAAGCTATTCACCACTTTGGTATAAAAATCAGCTTCCAATTGTTCAAGGGCATAAGCGTAATTCAAAACACCTACATCACCAGTTCCCAAATCAAACACATTGGCACCTGGATCAATGATCAGATCGTCATCATCACAACCTACCAGCGCAAGTCCTGCAATTGCCAAACCCACACCGCTTAGTTTCAAAAAATTTCTTCTGTTGGTATCCAAGGTAGCTGCACCATTGGAAACGCTAATTGTTTTTTTCATAATATTATTTTTAAAGTTTGATTTAAAAAATTAAAAACCAGCATAATAAAACTATGCTGGTTTCAGATCATTATTACGGCATAAGAACTGTGTCTATCACGTGGATCACACCGTTTGATTGGTTTACATCAGAGATAGTTACTTTTGCGCTGCCGCCTTTTGCGTCTGTCACGTATAGGTCTTTCCCTTTTGTCCAGAATGTCAATTCTTCGCCTTCCACCGTTTTCATTGGTGCTTTTCCATTGCCAGCTTTTACGGCTGCCCATATCTGTTTTGCATTATATTTTCCTGCTAAAACGTGATAGGTCAATATCTTGGTCAAAGTTTCTTTGTTCTCAGGTTTCACCAGACTTTCTACAGTTCCCGCAGGAAGTTTTGCGAAAGCCTCATTGGTTGGAGCCAAAACTGTGAATGGTCCTTTTCCTTGTAGGGTTTCCACCAATCCTGCTGCTTTCACTGCTGCAACAAGCGTTGTGTGGTCTTTGGAGTTCATTGCGTTTTCAACAATATTTTTTGAAGGATACATTGCAGCACCGCCAACCATTACTGTTTTTTCTTTCATTGCCTGTGCAGCTACATTCCCACTGAATGCAAATGATAATGCGATCATTCCGAAGGCTGCGATTTTTGTTCTTGAGTTCATTTTGTTTATTTTATATTAATATTTTCTGTGTGTTAATTGCAGTTACGAGGTTAGTTTGTTTTTGGATTGAAAAAATTGAAAATAAGTCTCAACAAACTGTAAATCAGCCGATTATTTTTTAGTTATTGGAACAAAATCCAGACAAACAGAGTTCATACAAAATCGTTTTCCCGTTGGTGCTGGCCCATCATAGAAGATATGTCCTAGGTGAGAATCACATCTTCCACATAATACTTCCGTTCTTGTCATATTATGAGAGTCGTCTTTTTTGTAGATGACACTATTTTTACGGATCGGCTCATAGAATGATGGCCAGCCGCAAGTGGTCGCAAATTTGGAAGTTGAAAGGAACAAGGCATTTCCACAAACGGCGCAGTAATAAGTTCCTTTTTCATCAAACTCATAGAACTTTCCCGTGAAGGCTGTTTCGGTTGCCGCTTCTCTTGCGACCTGATAGAGTTCTGTTTTTAAAATCTTCTTCCATTCTGCGTTACTGACTTTCAACTTAGCTGTTTCCGTTTTTGAGTAGTATGGATTTTTGATTTTAAAGTTGGCTGACTGAGCAGCGATGTTCCCTTGCATCAAAGCAACGGAACTGACGAGGAATATTTTTTTAAGCTTTTTCATTGCCGTACTATTTATAGTTACTTACGACATATGAATAAATTTGGTTTTAGTTCAAGTGATCGAGTCATATCAATTGGAGTGAAAAGTTTCAATTCTGCGAAGCGCTCCCCGGCTTGAGTGGAGCTCTTTTTGTCATTGCGATCGTGTAAATTAAATTGGATGATCTCCCGTGATTCGCAATGACAAAAAAGCGGGAACGGAAGACGGATAGAGGCGCCCAAATTTTACAAGTATTGACATTGAATTAATGAAAATTGAGCAAAATGAAAAAATAAATCATTATTGTTATATTTTTTCTATATTTGATCAGCAAATCACTAATTATTAAAACAACCTATTCCGAGGAAGAACTTTTGGAACTGCTCAGAAAGAAGAGCGAATCAGGTTTCAAATACTTATACAACCACTATTCTGGTGCGTTGTATGGTGTTATTTTCCGGATAGTCCAGTCCAAAGAATATACTGAAGAAATAATCCAGGATGTCTTTGTCAAAATATGGAACTCTATCCATCAATACGACGTTGTCAAAGGCAGATTCTACACTTGGATGATCAACATTGCCAGAAATACGGCCATTGATTATCTCAAATCCAAATCTTTCCAGAACGAACTTAAAAACCAATCGCTTCCAGATTTCGTATATAACAGTACGAAACTTTCTACGACCAATAAGTCTTCGGATTTCATTGGTTTTACAGATGTTTTATGTAATTTGGAATCCGATAAGCGTGAAATGATCGATTTGGCCTATTATCAAGGTTATACTCAAAACGAAATATCTGAAAAACTGAAAATACCGTTAGGTACAATAAAGACCAAGATGCGTACTGCTCTTATTAAATTGAAAGATCTATTACAAGATTATAAATAAAGTGAACATAGAAGAATACATATCATCCGGAATCTTAGAATCTTATATTCTAGGTCTTGCTTCTCCTGAGGAGGCAGGCATTTTGGAGTGTGTCATGAAGAATAGTGCTGAGGTAAGAACAGCATACGAGGAAGCACAAAAAACGATGGAGGACCTGGCAACAGCACAAGCTGTAATGCCACCTAAAGACCTGGAAACCAAAATCTGGGCCAAGATCCAAGAGGAACAAGCCACCGCAAATATCAAACCTCTAATTTCTGGGAAACCAGAGACAGAAAGCGGCGAGATCACTCAAAAGATATATCCGAACAAAGCAATCAACTGGCAGAAATATGCGGTTGCAGCTTCTGTGCTTTTCCTGATGAGTATTGCTGGGAATTTATTTTGGATCAATGATATTTCTAAAAACAAAAAAGAAATAGCACAACTACAAACTCAGAAAAAGTCTCAAGATCTCGCTTTGAAGACCTCTCAGGAGAAGTTAGCGATCTTATCTAATCCGAACATCATCACTGTTCCATTGAAAGGTGTAGAAAAACATCCGGACTCAAAAGCAATGGTCTATTGGGATTCAAACTCCAAAGACGTTTATCTGAATGCGGAAAATCTACCTGAAGCACCAGAAGGAATGCAATATCAGCTATGGGCACTTGTCGATGGCAAGCCTGTAAGCGCCGGAATGTACTCATCTGATAAAAACACCAAAGAAATCTTGGCTAACATCCCGAAAGCACAAGCCTTTGCCATAACCCTTGAAAAACAAGGTGGTAGCACTGCTCCCACTATGGAAAATATGTTCGTGATTGGAAACATCTAATATTGGATATCAAAAAAATCGAAAAAAAATTTCAAAATATTTTGAAATTTAAAAAATATCCATACTTTTGCACCACCTTAAAGGAGAAAAAGAAGATAATAAATCTTCACGAAATTAGAAATGATTTCGAATCATCAAATTAGCTTCAATCAGGCAAAATAAAATTTTAATTTTAAAAAAAAGTTTGCAAATTAAAAAATAGTTTTTATCTTTGCACCCACATTTGAAAGATATGGCAAATCATAAATCAGCACTTAAAAGAATAAGACAAAACGAAGTTAGAAGACTTCGTAACAAATACAATCACAAGACTGCTAGAACAGCTTTGAAGTCACTTAGAACTGAAGAGAACAAAGCAGTAGCAGTAGAGCAATTACCAAGAGTAATTTCTTTACTTGACAAATTAGCTAAGAGAAACATTATTCACAAGAATAAAGCAGCTAACTTAAAAAGCAAATTGACTAAGCACGTAAATAGCTTAGCTTAATATAAGTCCTTGGCCCGTTCGTCTATCGGTTAGGACCTCAGGTTTTCATCCTGGTAAGAGGGGTTCGACTCCCCTACGGGCTACTTAAAATACCTTCACTAATTTTTCTGAAGGTATTTTTTATGAAACATTTAAAATCTGTCTATTCCAATAGGATAATACAGATAATAAATAAAAGAAAAAATTAACTAGGCCCGTTCGTCTATCGGTTAGGACCTCAGGTTTTCATCCTGGTAAGAGGGGTTCGACTCCCCTACGGGCTACTTAAAAATCCTTAGAATTTCTAAGGATTTTTTTTGCTTTATATGAAATAACTTGATGATTCCTTCGTTGATATTTCTGCACGATTCGTCTACAAAAACTGCTCGTTTATCTCTATTTATTTTTATCAATCGATCACTTTAATACCTTTACCAAAAAAACACAATTATGTACATTATCATTGCAGTCATTCTAGTTTTAGTTGTCATCTTTCTAATCAACTCTTCCAAACTGGAAAGTTTTCGAAGCAAACGCGGTAGAACTTTGGAATTTTTCATCTCCTTAATATCAACTTTCATCGGTTTCTTTTTTGCTTTGAGCCTCAATACGATGTTATCGGACATCACTCAGAAAGAAAATCTGGTGAAACTTTTGGACGCTACCAACCTTTCTCTCGAAAACAGTGAAATGAAAACCAAAGGAATGTATCTGAATCCGGCAAAAAGCGGCGTGGATGTTTCAGAGATCATTCAGTACTCTCCGGTAGAAATTCCGAAACTTTACACCAATCTTGAAACCAATTCCTTGGTTAGCGATTATTTTCTGTCTAATGCATTTCAGGCATATATTTTGTGTAACGACAATCTGCAGACTTTCGTAAAAGGCGCCAACGCGGCCAACGCAAGTTCTGAGCAGAAAACTTTGATCCTAGAAAAATATTTGGCTTACCTAGGTCTAGCAAAGCAAATCAACACTTTGGAAATAAAAAGGCTGAATGGCGAAATTTCCCAGTCGGATGAAAACGCTGAATTGCAAAAATTAACAAAACAGATTATTAACAATCAATAATAAATGAAAAAAACACTTTTAACATTGGCACTTGCAGGACTTGTTTTGACAGCCAATAGTTGTAAAAAAAACGAAACGTCGGATGTGAAGATAGATTTTACACAATCCTATGAAGATGCTGCATTGGCATTAGCTACAGCGCAACAAAATTATCAGGAAGCTGTTGCAAGCAAAGACCCCGCAAGAATAGAAGCGGCAAAAATAGAATTGCAAAAAGCACAGGACAAATATGTAGAATCCAAAAACGTTTATGTTGCGGAAGGTGGAACTGTAAAGACAGAATATGAAAACAATTTGGCTACTTCTACCCAGATCCTAGGAAACACTTCAACTGGTATGGTAAGCAACGCAATTACGAAAACCGATAGCATCATCACAGGAAGAACAAATGCTGAAATAGACAATACAGCAAAAGAAATAAAAGACAAGGTCAATACTGAGAAAGCAAAATTGGTAGAAGACGCCAACAAAACTGTTGCAGATACAAAAGCTGCGGCAGAAAAAGCAAAAGCTGACCTCAAAAAATCAACTGAGGAAACAAAAAAAGCAGCGAACGAAAAAATTGATAAAGCTCAAAAAGACCTCAATGATCTTTTTAAATAGATTGCAATAAATACATATCTTTATAAAATCCTTAGAAATTCTAAGGATTTTTATATTTACAAATATTCTCTATGAAATCCATTTCTATTCTCTTCTTTCTGTTCAGTTTTATTTATGCAAATTCCCAAACGGTTTATTATACACCAAGCGGACAAAAATACCATACAGAAAATTGCAGAATGGTAAAAAATGTGTCCAACAAAACAGACCTTAACTCTGCTTTGGAAAAAGGATTGATGGCTTGTAAAATATGTCAGCCAGTTTCAACTTTAGGTATCTCAAGTTCTGGAAGAAAGAAGACTCAAGGAATAGAAGCTACTGTACAATGCAAAGGCACTACAAAAAGCGGCTCGAGATGCAAGCATAAAACGAGCATCGGAAATGGATACTGTTTTCAGCATCAAGCTTAATTTTATATCTTTGAAAAAATATTCTGAATGAAAATCCTTATCATCAACGGCCCAAACCTCAACTTACTCGGAACGCGTGAACCAGAAATCTACGGTTCGGTGTCTATGGAAGATTATCTTTCGGATTTGAAAGATGAATTCAGTGGTGATGATATTTTTTATTATCAATCCAATATTGAAGGCGAGCTTATCAACCGCTTACAGGAAGATAACTTTGACGCTGTGGTCATCAATCCTGGTGCTTTTACGCATTACTCTTATGCGATTTCTGATTGTCTTAAGAATATCAACAAACCGAAAATTGAAGTTCATATCAGCAATATTTATAAGCGTGAGGAATTCCGTAAGAAATCTGTGACGGCGGAAAGTTGCGATGCTGTGATTTCTGGTTTTGGAATGAAAGGTTATAGATTAGCACTTCAAAGTCTAAAGTAGAATTTAGACATTAGAGTTTAGAAATTAGAAATTAGATAAATACTTAAATAAAAAAAGAATCTCAATCGAGATTCTTTTTTGTTATTCTATTTTCACGAAGAATTTACCTACTGGTTCGCCGTCTGCCATATTGTTCTTGGCAAATATCAGCCAATATTCTCCTTTTTGTTTCGTTTCATAGTCAATCGTTCCTCCGAAAGGTCCGTCAAAAGTATTGTCAGGCATTCTGATTTGGTTGATTCTGACATTCATTGGACTTTCAGTTTTCACATAACCTTTGATTTTTGGTTGGTCTACATTTTCCAGCTTCAGAATAATCTGGTCGTTCGGATTTGTAATTTCGAGGTTCAATCGGATTGGCATTTTGGATGCGTCGACCGTAATGATTTTCTGGTTGGATTCTCTTTCCGTTTTTTCAATCGCGGACAAAGAATCGACAGGTTTTTCGATGGTGGTGATGGTATCTACTTTGGTGTCTTTCACTTCTGGTTCTTTTTTACAAGCGACCAGAAACAATGGAATCAGTGCCAGATATTTTAAACTATTTAATTTTTGATCTGTCGAGATTAATCGTTTCATAATATAAAATTTTTGAGAGGAAAGTTTCTTGTTGATAAGATTCGATTCTTTCTATAAGTTTGTTTTTCATTTCGGAGTTTCCGGTTTTTTCAGCGTAATCCAGCAATATTTTTTCATTATAATTGATGGAACACAAGTGGTAATTGTCCGCAAAATCCTTTCTCTTAATGTCATTGGACGTGATAATTCCGCCCCAGTTGACGTAACTGCAAACCAAAATCAAGCCATACGACGTCCAAAACATTTTGTTGAAAAGGAAAACATTGGTCTTCTTATTTTGAATTTTGATGAATGTAAAAATCAGCCCAATCAAAGCCATTGTGAGAAACGCATATACGCCCAAACGTTTGTAGGTCAATCCAAAATTGATAATGTATTCTGAGTTTTTGAGTGAAGCAGAAATGACCAGAACAGCATTCAGAACAATCCAAATTTTCGCAGAAATTTTCAGCGACTTTGCTTTTTCATCAAAATTAAATCCTCTTTTAAAATAGAAAAGAATCACAAGAATCGCCATCACGATGGACATTATCACAGAATTAACTCGTTCGTGAGTTTCTGCACTCAATCCGTCAGCAGACTTCGTCACTTCAAAAAACTGTTCGTAATTGTAAGTGGCGATGAAAATTAAAAGTAAAATATTAAGCGCAGAAAACGAAATCAATCCACTGGTTCTTTCGGAATCGATATCGAGGAAAGAGAAAGTCGGTTTTTGAATTTTTATCAATCCTGAAAAATCGTCATTCAAATATCTGTTTTGTTTGAAGATAAATCTTTCCACTCCAAAATTCCAGAAAATAAAGCCGACATAAAATCCAATAATTGCCAGAATAATGATATCAAAGAAACTAAAATCTAACTTTATCTCACTAAAAAATTGGTCGAAATGTGAACTTCCTGCTGAATAGATGCAAAGGAAAATTGTAATTAATATGCCAGGAATTAGAATAAATGTAATCAGTTTTTTACCAAAACCGCCACCTTCTTTTGGCTTTTCGAACCATTGTTCTGTGTAGAAAACCCTTCCCAGAAATGAGAAAAGGCTGACCAATAAAACCTCGATGTAAAGAAATGGTTTTAGTTTCGGATAAGTGCCTTTGAATCTTAATAAAAATACCGACACCAAAACTGCTACAAACGAAATAGCATCGCCAAACCATGCAAACGCAAATGAAGAAAAAATCGAAGTGACAAAAAGTGTAAGAAACATTTTGGTACGAAACTCAGATTTGGTTTGAGTAAAAGTTAGAATACTCAGAAAAATCCCTAAAATTCCGAGATTGAGTGCGACATATTTTTTGTAGAAAAGAATGATAACCGCAAGAACTGTGATGAAAATCAAATGATGCTTTTTCATAATTACAATGTTTTATTAATTTAAATATTGAAATCTAGTAGAAAACTGGCGTTTGTTTTTGGTAAACAAAATCTCTGATATTCTCAAAATCGTGGCTAAGCAATTTCTCAAAATCCCAGTAGTAGAAAGGCCTCATACTTTTCCCCTTCTTATAAGCCTGCATATAAATCTTGAAATATTCGGGCAGAATGAGACTTCCAAAGAAAATAGCAGCGAGAAGATGTGCATTCATTTTTCCATTGCCTAAAAGCAAAAACTGCATCGCAATTTCCTCCTCGAATTTGGTTCCGCAATCCGTCAGCAGATGATGAACGTCGTGATTTTCCATTTTGGGAATCATTGTAAAACCGTGTTTTTTGTAGAATTCGCCAAGTTTACTGCCGAGCGTATCTTTCTGGAAAGCCAATAATTGCTGTTGGGAAAATGCCCATTCTCTTTTCTTTTTCTTAAAGTATTTTCTGTAAAGCTTTTGTGTGTTATTGTAAACAAAAAGCAGAAACTGAATGCGGATTTTTTTCATAATTTTTATTTTAAATAGATATCAAAGTGAAAAGTGTAATCTCCGGTCTGCAATTGAATCTGACCTGATAAGAATGTCCCAAAGCCCGATTGATATAAAGCATTCTTCCATCTTCCAAATCGATGAATCCGGAAGTGTATTTTCTATTTTTAACTGGTAAAATTAATGGCGGAAGAAATGGCGGTTTGGCTTGTCCGCCGTGCGTATGTCCGGAGAGAATCCAGCCCTGATAATTGTTCCAGACATCCAGATCGCAAACGTCGGGATTGTGACAAAGGACGAGATTGGCTTCATCTGGATTGATGGTTTTGGTCAGATTTTCAGGATGGAAATTGGTTCCCCATAATTCTTCAAAACCATAAATATTGAGTCCGGAAAAATCTGCTTTCTCATCGCGAAGAACATTAATTTCAGAATCTGAAAGGATTTTTGAAACCTCATCAGCAACAGATTCTTCTTTCCATTCTGCGCCATAATCGTGATTACCGAGAATTGCGACTGTTCCTAAATTTCCGAGAACGGCTTCTTTCATTACGATTTTCAGTTGTTCAAATTGTTCCGGATTATTTTCCCAGCAGACGAAATCGCCGGTGTAAACCACAATGTCGGGTCTGTAAGCTTTTGCTTTCTTGAAAGAATCAATCAGAAAATTATAATCGAAACGATTGCCGACATGCAGATCTGAAAGCTGCATCAGGACTTTGTTATGAAGTTTTGAAGGTAAATTTTTGATTGGTAAATCTTGTTTTACAAACTCCAGCCAACATGGTTCAACTTGCCAGGAATAAAAACCTAGCGAAACTCCCGCTGTAGCGAGTAATGATTTTGAAATAAATTTTCTACGATTCATCCTTCTTAATTATAAAGTTCTTTGAATTACAAAGTTAATTTTCAAAAAAAATTGGGAATTATCGTCCCAACAATTTTGTTTCCCCAACCCTAAAGGGAGCAAAATTTATAAAGTTATCTTCCCAATAATTTTTCCAAGTTATTGATATGTTCTGTGAACGCATCTCTTCCCTTTTGCGTCACCCGGTAAGAAGTTCTCGGTTTTTTGCCTACGAATTCTTTTTTGACTTCTATGTATTCTGCTTTTTCCAACGCTGTACTATGGCTGGCGAGATTTCCGTCGGTGGCGCTCAAGAGGTTTTTCATTTCGGTAAAATCAACCCAATCGTTGACCATAAGAACGGACATAATGCCCAATCTTACACGACTTTCGAATTCTTTGTTGAGTTGATTAATATTGAGCATTAGTTATTCAGTTAAATAGTTATTTAGTTTTAAGTATCTCGTTATTTTGTTTGATTGTTTTAGTAGTAGTTTTTGATAGATTTTGAGTATCTACTAATTAATTTGCTTACCTATTCTGCATCTAGTATTAGTTTTTCAAAATCAACTAATGATATATAATTCAGGCCTTTTGCTAAGATTAAATAATATTTGACCTCTTCTAATGAACCTTCAGAATATGATAGAAAATTAATTTTGTTTGGTAAAGTCTTTTTCTAACTAATTAACTAAAAAACTGACTAACAAAATAACTACTAATCATATTTCCTGTACATCAAAATCCCATAAAAAATATGCAAAAATCCAAATCCAATTGCCCAAAATATCAATCCCCATCCAAGCCAGAATAAAGCAATCATTCCAAGAACGACTTCGCAAATTCCGAGATATTTGACATCACTTAAGGTGTATCGTTCTGCATTGATCAAAGCTAATCCGTAGAAAATTAGCATTGACGGCGCAATTAAAGGAAAAAAATGGTGATACCAAAGTGCAATACAAAAAATACCGCCTGTGACTAAAGGAATTGCAAAATTGAATAACAACTTCTTTGTAATCGAATCCCAAATTTTCAGATTCTTCTTTTTGCTTTTTCTCGCTGTGAAAATATAACCGCTGGAAATTGCTAAAACCAAAACCACCAACGCAACAAAGAATAATTCCTTTGCTAAAGCCGGTCCGTAGATATTGCGATTGCCATCAAAATAGTCGATGCCTTCTCTCTGGAAAACGAAATAAACATAAACAGAGCCCAGCAACGCCACGATTCCCGCAATGACGCCGGACAAACCACTCAATGAAATAAATCTTGAACTGCGTTCCATCATCTGACGGATGTGCGCTAACTCTTCCTGATAATTTTTCGATTCCATAAAAAGAACTTTGAATTACAAAGCTACAATTTATTTTAAAACTCCAAAATTAATTTTGAAGTTTTTTAGTTTATAATTCAGTTAGTTTCTTACCAATCTTGTAAACTGTTCCCCGGAAACCTGCAACGACCTCATCATTTTGATTCTTAATGGTGATATCGTAGACTGCAGTTTTTCTTGTATCTGTTAGCAAAATACTTTCTGCGGTCAAAACGTCGCCATTTCTTACAGCTTTTGTAAAATTAATATAGCAGTTGAGTGCAACCGCTGCTTCACCAGTATTATTTGAAGAAAAAGCCAAAGCTGAATCTGCAAAAGCGAATGTCACGCCACCGTGAACCGTTTCCAATCCGTTGATCATTTCAGGCTTGATGGGCATTCTTATAAGGCAGTAATTTGCTTTGATATCGGTGAGTTCTATTCCCAACCATTGAGAAAAAAGGTCTTTCCCGAACATATATTCGGCGGTTTCTTTCGGCGTCATAAATTATTAATGATGATTGATAAATGGATGATGGAAGTTTGAAGATGGAAGATGGAAGATGGAAGAGAAAAATACTCTCAAATTCTCCCACACTCAAACTCTCCAACTTATTTATTTCCCTTTGTAATTTGGTAAACGTTTCTCGATGAAAGCGGTTACACCTTCACGGAAATCTTCTGTCTCAGCGGCATCTTGCTGGATGATGGATTCGTAGTCCAATTGTTCTTTCAATGTAAAATCATAGGATTTATTGAAGGCTTTTTTCGTTAAATAAAGTGCAGTCGTGGCAGAATGAGCGAGTTGTGTCAGAACTTCCATCGATTTTTCTACGAATTCGGAATCTGGGAAAAAATCAGCTATCAAACCAATTTTCTTGGCTTCTGGCGCTGGCACTTTTTTCCCTGTAAATGACAAGTAACTCGCTAACTGTTTCCCTACTAATTTTGGTAAGAAGTAAGTTCCTGCGGTGTCTGGAATCAAACCAATATTGGCAAATGCGAAAGAAAAATACGAACTTTCCACCGCCAACGTGAAATCACATATCGAAGCCAACATCGCTCCAGCACCAACTGCAGGACCATTGACCAAAGCAATCACAGGTTTTCTACATTTTACAATTTCCAAAACCAAAGGATTGTAATACTCGATCACAAAGCGCTGGATCTCTCGGTCATCTTCGTCTTCGCCAAAACTTAATGCTTCTTTCAGATTCTGACCAGCACAGAACGCTTTTCCTCTTCCTGCAATGGCGATGCAACGTACGTTTTCGTCTTCACTGAATTTGTGAACGGCATTTCGCAATTCGGAAAGCATCACCTTGGTCAAGCTGTTATAACTTTCGGGTTGGTTGAGGTAAATGAGTTGAAGTTTACCTTCGAACTGGGCGTCTATTTCTATTTGGGTGTAATTCATTTTGACATAATTATTGTTAGTTGCAATTTAATATAATTAATTCAAAACCTGAGAGAAAGTTCTATTCTGAAAATAACAAAAGCCGATCATTGCTGATCGGCTTTTGATTGATATCTGAAATTAATTATTTGATGATCAATTTCTGAGTGTAGTTAGCTTTTGGAGAAGTTACTTTTAGCAAGTAAACACCTTTTGTCAAGTTAACATTGAACTCATTTGTAGATTCTCCTGTCAAAACATTGAAGCCAGATGTGTGAACAATTCTACCATTCATATCGTAGATCGCTACTTTGGCATTTCCTCCAAGATCTTTTGATTTGATGAAGAAGTTACCGTTGGATGGATTTGGATATACTTTGATATTATTAGAATTGAAAGCACTCTCGTTTACTGCAAGGACTTGCGCGTCTCTAGTACATAATTCCAATGACCAAGTGGTAACTTTACCCGTTAGATTTCTAACGTTGTCTGAAGCAAATAGATTCCAAACACCTTTGGTATCGTTCCCTTTGAAAATAGTTAAAGACTCGTCTGGTTTTACAGTTCCTGCGATTGGAGAAGCACAAGCATAAGCAGAACCCTCATCACTGAATGTTGCAGTAATTCCTGAACTTGTACATTTTCTGTTCCACAACCAAGCACTTTGACCTAGTGGCCCTTGGATCCCTACTACGATCTGGCTTACTCTTGGATGCTCAACGGTTGGTTTCACTCTGATCTTAGTGATCACACCAGAATCCTGAACATCAATTGGAACCATGATCTGAGGAGAAGAGATCGGTCCACTCGTAGTTCCACTCCCATCATTGATATCTACAGCTGGACCTGAATAGTTGTATGTATTACAAACCTCACTTGTAGCAGAATAATCCACCACAAAACTTGGACTCATTGCAAAATAAACATTGTCAACCGTCTCTATCATGATATAGGCATTGGCTGTTTGTGAACTTGCAGGAATGGTAACAGATTCTTCTCCGTCATTCGGTGTATTCGCAGCTATTGTTGTGAAAGTTTTCCCACCATCTAGAGATAATTTGATATTAACATTGGCCGTGTTGACTGGTGCAACATTGGTGTTTGCAACATTCCATTTTACACTGTAAGCCGCATTAGAAAGAAGACTTTCTCCAAAAGTTGGCGCTGTAACCACAAACGGACCAGCCGCTGCACTTACCGTGATTTTCATAGCATCAGTTTGTGTTTGAGCACCATCAACAGAATTATCTCTAACGGTCAATGTAAAATCCAATATTCTACCAACACTAGACAATGCTTCCCAACGTGTCGCGTTGACGCCCGCTAGGACTTTTCCATATTCTGGGAAATATCTAACCGGTTCTGCTTTTGGCGGGAACATTTTGAAGTTTGGACCTCCGGCTTTTGTAGGAGAAGCATATGATCCACTTCCGAATTGTGCTGCTGTGGTAGCAGAGTTATTTTGCTCCCAAACGTAAGTCAATGCTGCTTGATTTTCTGCATCCGTTATTGTACCTTTCAATACAAATGGTGTACTGATAGGAATGGCCACATCCTGACCAGCATTCACAACTGGTGGAGTGTTTGTAATTGCTGTGTTTACAGCACAAGCTTTGTTCGCCAGTCTGTTCTGAATCTGAAGAATATTTCTGTATGTAAAGAAATCATTGGAATTGAACTGTGTATCTGTAGCTCCGGTAATTCCCGTGTAGCCCATAATTGTGTTACCACTTCCTACTTCCACCTGTACTCCTGAACCTTCTGATGAGCCATAGGTATGGGTGTGATTGGCACCTACCTGGTGACCGATCTCGTGGGCAACATAATCAATATCAAAAATATCATTCACAGGAATGTAGTGTGAAGCGAAAGCAGATCCCTTGTTTCTATCACAGATACATCCAATACATCCTGCATTACCATTAGGACCTGCATAAGCCAAGAGATGTCCTATATCATAATTTGCTGCGCCGATCTCCTCAGTCAATACCGATTGCACCTCAGTATTGAAATCACCCGTGTAAGGATCTGTAGCTGGGACTAGGTAGATCACTTTTAGTACATCAATCAAATTAAAGTGTACCGCCAGATCCTTCTCATATAATGCATTGACCCTGGTCACAGTATTATTGATGGCTGCAAGTACAACGATCTTCTTCTCATCATCTGTTGCTCCAGTAGCGTTGGCTCTCGTAATATGATACTGAGAATATTCTGCTTGTGCAGACATAGCTAACCTAAAAGTTTTAAAAACCTGATTGCTGGATTTATTAGCACTCACTTCACCTTGGTCTTCCTTTATGATCTCATCCATCGTAGAACAAATAAATTCGTCCTGCTGGTCCAAAATTCTGGATGCTGAAGAATAAGCTGCATAGACATCATTACCAGCTGTGTAAGCTTCTACAAAGCTAGAGCCTTCTTTTCCGAATGTAGAAGATGAAAGCCCCTGATCAGAAATACTGAACCTCAAGTAAACTGTAGGATCTGTAACTCCTATTCCCACATAAGATCTGATGCTAAGGAAATATAGCCTGCACTTCCGGCGTGAAATTGGAATATTCCCAAACCTGGAATTTTTCCAAAACCCCTTTAGCATTTGGCATCATCAACTCCACACCTCTCTGTCCAGAGAATTTATGTGGTGCATTCTGCAATTTTGACTTTAAAAGTGTCTTGTCCAAAGAGAACAATTGCTTCTCCTTGAGAGTAGAAAACTCTGCCTTCACTTGTTTACTTGTATTGCCCACTTTAGACCATTGGGCAAAACTTAACATCGGTAAAACCAATGCCGACATTAGTAAATACTTTCTCATATTAAATTTTTTTGCAAATTAAGAATCATAAAAGAATATTCATCATTTTTCATTTAATAAAATCACAAAAACAAATAATATCTGATGATGATAAGGACAAAAAATTACAAATCATAAAACAAAACCCTTTAAAACTTATAAATAACAAAAAACTCGCCTGATGAAGATGCATTAGACGAGCCTTGTTGAAATTAAAAATATGAAATTACTTCTTGATCAATTTGTTCGTCAAAGTATTGCCGTTGGACGTTCTGGTCTGAACAATATAGACGCCACTTTTAAGCTCACTGATATTGATCTTGGAATTGGAATCGTTCACAGATTTTACCAGACTTCCGTTGGCCGAGTAGATATTTGTAGAAACTATTTTGTCACCGTTGATGTCACTGTATTCAAAATGATCTTGGGCTGGATTTGGATAGATCCCTACTTTTGATTTCAAGTTGGTGTCAGAAACATTCAGGATGTCACACTCGGCATTTAGCTCATAAAGACCTTCTTGGTTGAGCAACTGGAACCAGTCATAGGTATTTCCGCCCATTGCGACACTTTCTCCCACTACGCCCTCACCCGTTTCGTAATGAGCTGTAATGGACCATGCATTGGCATCAGATTTTGTACTCATCCAAATTCTGTCATGCGACATTGTCCCGTTCAACAAGATCGGCGTTTCCAGGCTGATCTTCACTTTTCTGATGATGAATTCGTGCAAAGGCTCATAACCAACCTCTTCATATGATTCTATACTTGTATTGGTAACAGAAAAAAGCTGCTGATTCGGAATATTCCTTCTAGGATCTTCCGGATCTTCGGGTGTAGAGAGGATGTTATTGTAGAAAATAAAATTCACAAATGTCGGTGGTAATTTACTTGCCAAAGTGACAACAATACTGTTAATTTCAATAGTCTGATTTTCCCCAATTGGAATATCAACTGCAGCTTTTTGCCCACCATTTCCGATGATGAAAACACCATTTTCCTCTTCGGTATCATTAATGACGATCGTGTTACAAGCTTCTGCTTTTAAAGCTGTTTCTTTAATTTGAGTAGTTCTTGGTGTCGAATCTGAGAAAGATTTCCCGTAACCTAAGTTTTGAGAATACATCATCATCGAACCAATTGCCGATAAAAAAAATACAATTTTTTTCATAATTAATTTTTTAAGATTTAATAAAATTGTTGGAATAATCACATCAAATAGAATTATTAATTATTCTTTTGACGAAGTAAATGTATATACTTTAAGAATCAAAAAATAGCACTACTCTTTCAAAATATCATATTTTAAAAGGAAAAACAAAAATTAAAACCCTGATAATTAAAGAATTAAATAATCATCCGTTTTTTATCAGCTTCTCTTAGAAAAACCGAAGGTGAGATACCTGTAACACTTTTGAAAATGGTGGTGAAAGTGCTGTGAGAAGAAAAACCTGCATGTTCGGCGAGGTAACTTATTTTATAATTGAGAAATTCCGGCCGCTCCAAGATCTGTTTGCAGATATAATTGATGCGGAGCTCATTGATATAATTATTGAAGTTTTTCTCTTTGTGTTTTTTGATGGTCTCGGAAAGATAAGTGGGATTGGTCTTGAACATCACCGCCAGACTCGCCACAGAAAGTTTAGCATTGGTAAATTTTGTTGAAGTCTCAAACTTATCTAATTTTTCCAAAATCATAGTTTCCGCAGAACTTGGAATTGAAAATGATGCTTTTTCTTTTTCTTCAATTTCCAACTGAATGATTTCTTTCGGTTCAAAAGCTTCCTTTATCTCTTGCTTTTCAAGATTCGAAATGAAGTTTTGATAAATCAATTTCTCTTTCTTTCTTTTTTGATTGATGTAAACCACAGAAATACCACCTATCAGAATCAACAATCCACAACTGATGATCAAAAGTTGGTTATGTCCTTCCTTATCAGAAATTTTATCAAGAACATTCTTTTGCTCCTCAGAAACCGCGGTGTTAATACCTTTCAGATTATTGTCCTTCACATCGGGTTCCAATTCTATAAGCTTTTCAGAATACTCGATGTATTTTTCTTTATTATTCAATGCTTTGTAAGAAGCGATGAGCTTTTTGTACATATCAGCCCGTAATCTGTTGTCCTTGAAAGCAGCTTCATTCAGAACAACTTCCAAAGAATCGATCGCTCTCTGGTGTTGATTTTTATCGCCATAAACCTTCGCTAAAGTATTGTAAATAAAATACTTGAATTCTTTATTTTCCGTATCACGAATCGCTAAAGCTTTATTAAGAAAATATTCTGCCGAATCATTTTGTTTCAGATAGGCATAAGAAACACCCATATTGTAAAAAGCCCTTCTAAATTGGAAAATATTTTTTTTTGCTCGGATTCCCGATGTTTCCAAGAAATTTCAAAGCTTTTTGATAATCTTTCTTGGCAACCAGAAAATTTTCTTTGTCCGCTTCAAGATTTCCATATTCGATGTACAATCTTGCGGTTAGATAATTTTTCTCGTAGCCGTTGGGCAATTTATCAACTTGCTGCTTCGATAAATCTAAATAAGGTTTAATCTTATCAGGAAAATTCAGAAAAGAATATTGATTGGCGATTGAACCGTAGATCTTTGCTTTCAGCTTGGTATCATCCAATTTCTCAGCAATCTCTTTCGCTTTGAAAAGCATCTCTGTGGATTTTGCAAAATCTGGCTTTTTAATCTTAAGGTAAGCATCGGCCATTATCATCCGTACTTCATATTGATCTTCGTCAGAAATCGGCTGTGCCAGCTTTTCAACACTTTGTTTGATGATTTGCTCAGGCGGAATCTTAGAGTAGTCCAAAGTCTCCGAACCAGACAGGTCTTCCTGATTTTGATTCTGTGCAGAACAAAACATGATCAAACAAAAGGTCATCAAACAAATAGAAAACGAGTCAATTTTAGATTTTATAGACTCAAATTTATAAATAAAAAACGCTAAATCACAGTACAATAAATTTAGCTTCTAAAAAAGAATTTACCAATTTGGCAAACATTTTCAAGTTGATGATATGATTTTCGGAAATTTTGTCTTTTTAAACCCAGCTACAATTTAATAATTCGGAAATTTTGTCTGATAATCTTAAAAATTCAACAAAAGAATACTTTTTGCGATAAGCTATTCGAATTAAATGATTGATAAAGCATTAAGAGAGCCAATCTCAAAAATTACTTTCTTAATGTTTTTTTTAAAACAAAAATCATCTTTTCAAAACTGAAAATTGCATAGAATTTGATGCAATTATAAAATCAATTATCATTTATCAACCATCAATTATAATAAAGATATGAACTTAAACCAATATACCGTAAAATCACAGGAAGCCATCCAGGCCGCTCAACAAGTGGCAATGGAATTTGGCAATCAGCAAATAGAACCTCAACACCTTTTGGAAGGAATCTTTCAGATAGACGAAAACATATCGCCCTTCTTACTCAAAAAATCTGAAGCAGATGCCACTTTGGTAAGAGAACGCAACAGAGAAAATTTAGAAAAACTCCCGAAAGTACAGGGAGGAAACATTTACCTTTCACAATCAGCAAATAAAGTTTTGCTTGAAGCGCCCAATATTGCTAAAAAAATGGGCGATGAATTCGTAACCATTGAACATTTATGGCTGTCATTATTAGAAACAAATTCAGAAGTTTCAAAAACTTTGAAAGATATGGGTGTTACCAAAAGTCTTTTGGAAGGCGGAATTAAAGAATTAAGAAAAGGAAGCACAGCAAATTCTGCAAGTTCAGAAGAAACGTATCAGTCATTAAAAAAATACGCAAAAAATTTCAATGAATTAGCTGCTGAAGGAAAATTAGACCCAGTGATTGGTCGTGACGAAGAAATCAGGAGAGTTTTACAAATTCTTTCGAGAAGAACGAAAAACAATCCGATCTTAATCGGAGAACCAGGCGTTGGTAAAACTGCTATCGCTGAAGGAATTGCCCACAGAATTATCAGTGGTGATATTCCTGAAAATTTGCAGGATAAAACTTTGTACTCATTAGACATGGGTGCTTTGATTGCCGGTGCAAAATACAAAGGGGAATTTGAAGAGCGTTTAAAATCTGTCATCAATGAAGTCACAAAATCAAATGGGCAAATCATTCTTTTCATCGATGAAATCCACACTTTGGTGGGAGCCGGAGGTGGTGAAGGTGCAATGGATGCTGCAAACATTTTGAAACCAGCTTTAGCAAGAGGAGAATTAAGAGCGATCGGAGCGACTACTTTGAATGAATATCAAAAATATTTTGAAAAAGATAAAGCTTTAGAAAGACGTTTCCAGAAAGTGATGGTGGAGGAACCTGATACAGAATCGGCGATTTCTATTCTTCGTGGAATTAAAGATAAATATGAAGCTCACCACAAAGTAAGAATCAAAGATGAGGCGATTATTGCGGCGGTGGAAATGTCTCAACGCTATATTTCAGACCGATTTTTACCGGATAAAGCGATTGATTTGATTGATGAAGCTTCAGCCAAATTGAGAATGGAAATCAATTCAAAACCTGAAGAACTGGATGTTTTGGACAGACGATTGATGCAGTTGGAGATTGAATTGGCTGCGATTTCTAGAGAAGGAAATCAGACGAAAATTGACCATTTAAAAGAGGATATTTCGAAAATTTCTGAACAGAGAAATGAAATCAATGCAAAATGGCTGAAAGAAAAACAAAAATCTGAAGATCTTACTCAGATTAAAAAAGATATAGAAGCTCTAAAATTGGAAGCCGAGCGTGCTTCCAGAGCTGGAGATTACGCCAAAGTTGCTGAAATTCAGTATGGAAAAATCAAAGAAAAAGAAGATGCTTTGCAGAAACTCGAGTTGGAGATGCAAAACCATCAGAATGAATTGATTAAAGAAGAAGTCACCGCAGACAACATTTCTGAAGTGATTGGAAAATGGACAGGAATTCCTGTTACAAAGTTGCTTCAATCTGAAAGAGAAAAATTATTACATCTAGAAACTGAACTTCATCACAGAGTGGTTGGTCAGGAAGAAGCCATTGAAGCGGTTGCAGATGCGATTAGAAGAAACCGAGCAGGATTGAGCGACGAGAAAAAACCAATCGGAAGTTTCTTGTTTTTAGGAACAACTGGAGTCGGTAAAACCGAGCTGGCAAAAGCTTTAGCAGAATTTCTTTTCGATGACGAAAACAATATGACGAGAATCGATATGAGTGAATATCAGGAGCGTCATTCGGTATCGAGATTGGTTGGTGCGCCTCCGGGATATGTGGGTTACGATGAAGGCGGACAATTGACGGAAGCCGTGAGAAGAAGACCTTATTCAGTCGTGCTTTTAGATGAAATTGAAAAAGCGCATCCTGATGTTTTCAACACACTCTTGCAGGTTTTGGACGATGGCCGTTTGACTGATAATAAAGGCAGAGTCGTGAATTTTAAAAACTCAATTATCATTATGACTTCGAATTTGGGTTCACATATTATTCAAGAGAATTTTGAAAATATTACAGAGGAAAATCAGGATGAAATTGTAGCTAAAACAAAAATTGAAGTTTTCGATTTACTGAAACAAACGCTTCGTCCGGAATTCCTGAACAGGATTGATGAAACAGTGCTGTTCCAGCCTTTAAGAAAAAAAGAAATCGGAAAAATCGTTCAGTATCAGTTGAGAGGTTTCAATGATCTGTTGCTGAAACGAAACATCATTATGACTGCAACGCAGGATGCTTTGGATTATCTGACAAATAAAGGGTACGATCCGGTTTTCGGGGCAAGACCTTTGAAAAGAGTGATCCAACAGGAAGTTTTGAATAAATTATCCAAAGAAATACTCGCAGGAACCGTGAATGACGGCGACAGAATTACGCTGGATTATTTCGAGGAAACAGGTTTGGTTTTCCGACCGGTGGAATAAGAGTTAAATTTTTTCGTACATATTAAAACAAAGAAAACCTCAGCTAATTGGCTGAGGTTTTTCGATTTTATTGAATTGAATAGCTTTATTTTATATTCACCAATTCTACATCAAAGATGATAGTAGAGCCTCCTGGAATTGCATCTCCAGCTCCCTGGTCTCCATAAGCCAAATCGGACGGAATATAAAATCTGTATTTAGAACCTTTGCTCATTAGCTGGATTCCTTCTGTCCAACCTTTGATAACACCACCCAGATTGATATCCATTGGTGCGCCACCATTTTTGTCGGTTGAGTCGAAAACGGTTCCATCCAGTAATTTCCCGGTATATTTTACCTGTACAACATCGGATGCTTTGGGTTTTGTTTTACCATCGCCTTCTTGCAACACTTCATATTGCAAGCCTGAAGCTGTGGTTTTCACTTTTGGATTACTTTTATTTTTCGCCAAAAATTCCAGACCTTTTTTCTTATTATCATTGGACTGTGATCCCGCTTCAGACTGCTTTTTTTGCTGCTGTTTCATCATAAACCCTTGCATAAAGCTGTTCATTTCTTCAGCTGGTAACATCTTTTTCTTCGTGCTGTCCATTTCCTCTTTGATACCTTGAGCCAAAAGTTCTGCATCTACTTTGAAGCCTTCCTGTTTCATATTTTGAGCGATACTCATTCCTATGTAATAAGAAGCTTTTTGCTCATCTGTATATTTGCTGTCGTCTTTTTTATCTCCTTCCTTAGCACAAGAAATGATACTAAGTGCGGCTATGCAAAACAATGCTATAGTCTGTCTTTTCATTTTATGATTTTATGATTTAAAAATTTATGGCTGCAAATCTATTATTTATTAAAGAAACTTCCTATCTGCAAAGAAATTTTTCTTTTACAAATTTTCGAATTATCGTTGGGATTATAATTGAGAAAAACTCAACGGATTTTGGATAAGGCTTATTGAATATAGTAAATTGTATATTTGACAGTTCGTTACAATTAAAAAAAATGCAATTAAAAAAAAGACATCATTATATATGGAGAAACTATTTAAGAAGTTGGTCAGAATTTGAGCAGATTAATACATATTTTATTGATACAAAAAAAATAATCAAAACCAATCTTATCAATATTTCTCAAGAAAAGATGTTTTACAAATTAGAAATTTTTACAGATATAGAAAAAGAAAAAATAGAATTTCTGTTAAATGATCATTGTGAAAAATCTGTTTTATCTTCAGCTAAAGAACTGTTAAAATGTTTTTATCTTTACTCCGACTTTTCCAAAAATAAGCCAATTCCGAATTGTATAAAAGAAAAAAAAGAATTAGAAGAATTTTTAAATTATGTCCAATCAAACACTATTGAAGATATTTTGACCGAATTTGAAAATTATGGTAAGAGACTAATAAGTGTAAAAAGTCCAACTGAATTAGATTTTTTACAAGATAAAGAGCAATTGTCTAAATCATTATTATTTTTAACAATACAATATACAAGAACTAAAAATATCAAAGACAGGTTAAATCATTCTTTAAAAGACTATGATTTAATTTATAATGAAAAATTTTGGATTCTATTAAGTTTTATTTATGCTTTGAATTTAACGTATTATTTAGGTGAAAAATTTAAATTAAAAATAATAATCTATAATAATATCTCGGAAATAAATTTCATTACTTCGGATCAGCCAGCATTTAACTCAAATCAAGAAAATAAAAACGCAAAAGATGAAGTAACAGGTTTTGATCTTTTTTATCCTATTAATAATAGACTTGCAATTAAACTAGTTTGCAACAAAGACATAGACTCATTTGCAATAATTGATGTTGATGAAAAAGAGGTTATTGAGATCAATACGTTAATATATGATTTTGCTTATAAAAACATTTTTTTCACTAGTGAAAGGGATATAGAAAACCTGATATAAAATAGTATTCTTAAAAATAAAACAAAAACGCCACAATCATCTTGTGGCGTTCCCATTTTAAAAACTCTTCGAATTATCCCCAACCGTATAATCCATAAAGATCCCGCCATCCAAATTGATAGATTTGATTTTCTTTTTAACTGGAATATTCAGATTTGTTACCTTCTGGTCTTTCTCCCAAACGGCCGGCGTGAAATGACCTTTCTCCGTCGTATTATCATCATAAGTCAAAACCACATCAAACGGAACTGCAAACCCACCAACATTCTCAACCGTTAAAACCAATTGCTTATCCTGCTCCATCACAGACGCAATCTTCAAATCAATATAATTGTTTGTGTAAAACCAATTGTTGAAAAACCAATTCAAATTCTTCCCCGAACCCGAGTTAATAGAATTAAAATAATCCCACGGAATCGGATGTTTTCCATTCCAATTGTCCATATAATGATGCAAAGCTTTCTTAAATAATTCATCACCCAAATAATCCTTCAAAGCCAAATACGACAACGCCGATTTCACATAAGCATTATTTCCATATCCAGCGCCGGAAAGCTGAGAACTCATCGTAATCACAGGTTGGTCTTGCTCGGTTGAAGCATCATTGATCCAACGTTTCACACGGAAGTTCTTCATAAATTTGTCCGCAGCTTCTTTTCCATTTTCATCAATTCCTATCAAATATTCTAGAGTAGTCGCCCAACCTTCGTCCATAAAAGCATATCTGGTTTCATTGATTCCCATATAGAAAGGGAAATAAGTATGCGCAATCTCGTGGTCCGCCGTCAATCTCGCATCTTGCAAATCGTCTGGAATACTCGTGTCGTTTATCATCATCGGATATTCCATATCGGCGTAACCTTGCACAGCCGTCATCGCAGGGAACGGATATTCCAGGCCAGGCCAGTTTTCCGAAAACCATTTCAGGTTGTAACGCATCCATTCCGTATATTTTTCAAAATCTTTAGCCCCAACTTTATAGGCAGATTGTACGCTCGCTCGTTTCGTCTTCAACTGAACACTCGATGCATCCCAAACGTAATGGTTGCTCAAGGCAAAACAAAAATCCACAATATTGTTCGCTCTGAATTTCCAAACATTCCACTCATTCTGCTTTGTCACTTTGCCTGATTTCATTTCAGATTCATTGGCAACGTGGATTGTTTTATCTGATTTCAAAGATTCTTTAAATCGTTTCAGATATTCAGGTTGTAGAACTTCTTCAGGATTCAGGAAATCGCCCGTTGACCAAACCACAAAATTCTTTGGCGCAGAAATAGCAAACGAATAATCATTAAAATCATTATAAAACTCCTGTCTGCCGTTGTGCGCCAACATATCCCAACCGTTGTAATCATCATAAACGGAAACTCTCGGGAAAGAATAAGCGACATAAAAAGTCTCTGGGTCTATTTGCCCTTCTCTCCCACTTTCCTTTGCCAATGGATATTCCCAATCTATTTTGATTTCCGTTTTGGATTTTGAGGCAATCGCTCTCGTTAGTTTCACCGCTTCCACAGTTCCCCAATCGTCGCTGTTGATATTGTATTTTTCACCATTGATGGAGAATGATTTGATTTTCAAACCATCTGTCAAAGATTCCTTCGAAGCATATCCAGCTCTCGGAGACTGCGGTTTAGTCATATTGTTCACAAACCGAATTGCCAAAACCTTCAACTCATCCGGACTATTATTGGAATACTGGATGGTCTCGGAACCCGAAACCATTTTCGTTTTCGCATCCACTTTCACGTTCACATCATAAACGCCTTTGTTCTGCCAATAATTTTTCCCCGGCTTTCCGGAAATATCGCGAGTTCCCTTTGCGTAAGCATTCTTGATATTCCTCGGCATATACAGTTCCTGCGCAGACAACGCCGTTCCCATCAGCATCAATCCTAATAATAGTTTTTTCATTTCCAAAATTTAAAACTCAAAAATAAAGAATTAAAACCAATTCCTTAGCTGAGAAACGTTTGTCCAATTTGGAATAATGATTTGGGCAGCTTTCCGCCTTCCGCTCGCGCTTTTTTGTCATTGCGAGCGACGTTGATTTTTCAGTAAAAATTTATTACAATCGAAATGACAAAAAGAGCTCCACTCAAGTCGGGCTGCAGATTCAGTATAGAACAAGAGTCAATATAAAAACGTTGCTTTGTCATTCCGTAGGAATCTAGACTGTTTAGACTGACGAACCATTTCGTTAGGTATCCTCCGGAATGACAAAAACTTAAATCATTAAAATCATATCAGATTTTAGTTTATTTACAAAAGAATGTTACTTTTACAATTATCAATTTCTCAAAAAGAGACAACAACATTACAATGAAAAAATACAGCCTTTCATTCCTCTTATTAATCTTCGGAATCAGCATTTCCGCCCAGAAAAGCATCGACCAAAAAGTCACGGAACTCCTTTCCAAAATGACCTTGGAGGAAAAAGCAGGACAACTCGTCCAATACAGTGGCTTCGAATACGCCACAGGACCACAAAACTCCAACTCCAAAAAAGTCTTGGAAGAAATAAAAAGCGGAAAAGTGGGCTCAATGCTCAACGTAACTGGCGCTGAAGAAACCAAAGCCTTCCAAAAATTAGCCTTAGAATCGAGAATGAAAATCCCAATGATATTCGGACAGGATGTGATTCACGGTTTCAGAACGACTTTCCCCATTAATCTTGGTCAGGCCGCAAGCTGGGATTTGGAAATGATTGAAAAATCTGAAAGAATCGCAGCTATTGAAGCTTCAGCTTATGGCATCCAGTGGACATTTGCACCAATGGTGGACATCGCCAGAGACCCAAGATGGGGACGCGTGATGGAAGGTTCCGGCGAAGATACTTACCTCGGAACCAAAATCGGATTGGCAAGAATCAAAGGTTTCCAAGGCAAAGGTTTAGGCAACATCGATGCGATAATGGCCACCGCGAAACACTTCGCCGCTTACGGCGCAGCAGTTGGCGGAAGGGATTATAATTCGGTTGATATGAGTTTGAGACAACTTCACGAGACCTATCTTCCACCTTTCAAAGCGGCTTCTGAAGCGGGCGTTGCCACCTTTATGAATTCTTTCAATGACATCAACGGAGTCCCAGCAACAGCGAACAAATATATTCTTAGAGATTTATTGAAAGACCAATGGAAATTCCAAGGTTTTGTGGTTTCCGACTGGGGAAGCATCGGCGAAATGATAAAACACGGCTACGCCAAAGATAACGCCGAAGCCGGAGAAAAAGCCATTCTCGCAGGTTCCGATATGGATATGGAAAGCAATATCTATATGGAACAACTTCCTAAATTGGTAAAAGAAGGAAAAGTGGATATCAAATTTGTGGACGATGCCGTGAGAAGAATCTTAATCAAGAAATTCGAATTGGGATTGTTTGACGACCCTTATAAATTTTCAAATTCCGAAAGACAAAAACAACAAACCAACAATCTTGAACACAGAAAATTCGGGAGAGAATTTGGGGCAAAAAGTGTAGTCCTTTTGAAGAACGAAAAGAAACTTCTTCCGCTTTCAAAATCCACAAAAACGGTTGCCTTGATTGGACCATTCGGAAAAGAAGCAGTGGCGATGCACGGATTTTGGTCGGTTCCGTTCAAAGATGATGCGCAAAGAATCGTCACTCAATTTGACGGTATCAAAAATCAGTTAGACAAAAACTCAACCTTACTTTACGCAAAAGGCTGCAATGAAAACGACGACAACAAATCGATGTTTGCAGAAGCCATTGAAACGGCGAAAAAAGCAGACGTCGTGATAATGACTTTGGGCGAAGGACACGCAATGAGCGGCGAAGCGAAAAGTAGAAGTAACTTACATTTCTCAGGTGTTCAGGAAGAATTACTGAAAGAAATTGCCAAAACTGGAAAACCAATCGTTCTGATGATAAATGCCGGACGACCTTTGGTTTTTGATTGGGCTGCGGATAATATTCCGACCATCGTTTACAGTTGGTGGCTAGGAACAGAAGCTGGAAATTCTATCGCCGATGTCATCTTCGGAAATGTAAATCCTGGTGGTAAATTGCCAATGACTTTCCCAAGAACAGAAGGGCAAATCCCAATCTACTACAATCATTACAACACCGGAAGACCAGCCGGAAAATCCACGGACAGAAATTACGTTTCCGCTTACATCGATTTGGATAACGACCCGAAATTCCCTTTTGGTTTTGGATTGAGTTACACGGATTTCAAATACTCCAACTTCAATTTAAGTTCTGATAATCTGAAAGGCAATCAAACGTTGACCATCAATGTGAATGTTGCCAACACCGGGAAATTTGATGGCGAAGAAGTGGTTCAGCTTTACATCCGCGACCTTTTCGGGAAAGTGGTTCGTCCCATCAAAGAACTGAAAGGTTTCCAGAAAATATTTTTGAAGAAAGGTGAAAATAGAAATGTTACTTTCAAATTAACGCCAGAAGATTTGAAATTCTACGATGACACCCTGAATTACGATTGGGAAGCCGGGGAATTCGAAATAATGGTTGGAACAAACTCTAACGATTTGATGACGAAGAAGATTGTTTGGGAAAAATAGTTTAAACACTTCGACTCCGCTCAGTGTGACAACTCTAATAATACAAATTTAATTTTTTATCAATGTCAGTCTGAGCGGAGTCGAAGACTTTTTCCGTTAAAATAAAAAAATCCTCTTTCAACAAGAGGATTTTTTTATTTAATTATTTTTCAAACTTAATTTTTGCCAAAATCGGAAAATGGTCTGATGGATAAAGGAGATTTTCCCGTCTGTCATTGATTGTCCGGTTCGATTGGACTTCGAAGCCTTTTACAAAAATATAATCAATTCTGTCTTTCGGAACGGTGTTGACATCAAAAGCCGTGAAAGTTCCTTTCGGGCCGTAATGCGGTTTCTTTGAATGATAATATGCATTGTCTAATGATTGAGAAATAATCTTGATTGGTTCTGTATCGTCCGTCAAATTGAAATCGCCTGTTAAGGTCAAAGGCAGATTTTCAGAATTAAGTTCTTTTATTTTTTCTAAAATTAACTTTGAAGAATTGACTCTCGCCACATCGCCGACGTGGTCAAAATGGAGATTCATTGCCAAGAACTTTTTCCCACTTTTCTTTATTTTGAAAAACGCATAAGTACAAACTCTGTTGTAAGCAGCATCCCAACCTTTGGAAGGTTTTTCGGGTGTTTCGCTGAGCCAGAAAGTTCCTGATTTCAGAACTTCCAATTTATTCTTGTCGTAGAAAATTGCTGAATATTCGCCTTGATTTTTGCCATCGTCTCTTCCAACGCCTACATAATCGTAATCTTTCAAACTGCTTTTGATATCAACCATTTGTTGCGGAACAGCTTCCTGAACGCCGAAATAATCCGGATGATAATATGACATTAGTGCCAACGCATCTTCTTTTCTGTTGTCCCAAGAATTTTCTTTATCACTTTCTAATGACAATCTGATGTTGTAAGTCATCACTTTCAAATCTTGTGCAAAGAAAAGATTTGATGCGAATAACAAACCTAGAAAAAGTTTTTTCATTTTTAATTTTTTTTGTTGAAAGGCACTTCGACTCCGCTCAGTGTGACAGCTTGAATACTGTTTTTAATTTATGAATTGTCAGGCTGAGCGGAGTCGAAGCCTTTATATTTTTAATTTATCTATTTCTCATATTCATCAAAATTCTGGATTCCATTAAGAAAATCTTTGACTGGCAATCTTTTCTTGCCTTGGATCTGAACATCTTCCGGATAATAGATTCCGTCCTTTGTATAGAATTTGAATTCTGTTTTTGAAATATCAAAATCACCAGCTTCCCGCGAATGTGATTCAACTTCAAATTTACCTTTGAAGATTTTTAGGGATTTTTCTTCTTCGCCAACTTTCAGAATGGTGAAAGCAGTGGGATAAGGCGACATTCCTCTCACAAAATTATGAACCGTTTCAGCAGTCTGGCTCCAATCGATTTTCAGATTTTCTTTGAATATTTTGTAAGCAGTTTTTGGATTTTCTTTATCAGGTTGTGGTTTTTCCTGGATTGAATTGTCAGCCAAACCATCCAAAGTTTTGATGATTAATTCTGAGCCGATAGTCATCAGTTTATCGTGCAAAGTTCCGGCGTTATCTTCTGGCAAAACGTCAGTCTCAGCTTGGAGAAGAATGCTTCCTTCGTCAATTTTTTCATTGATGAAAAACGTCGTCACTCCAGTTTTTGTTTCACCGTTTATAACTGCGTAATTGATTGGTGCAGCGCCTCGATAATCTGGAAGTAGAGATGCGTGTAAATTAAAAGTCCCCAATCTAGGAATCGAAAATAAAACCTGAGGCATCATCCTAAATGCCACCACAACGAAAACATCGGCATTCAGATTTTGAATGGCTTCCAGGAATTCCGGGTTTCTTAGTTTTTCGGGTTGAAAAAGGTTGAGTCCGTTTTCTTCTGCGAAAACTTTGACTTGCGAAGGTGTGAGTTTCATTCCGCGTCCGCTGGCTTTGTCAGCCGCTGTGACAACACCGACCACTTTATGATGTGATTTGAAGATGGCTTCCAGCGAAGCTTTGGCAAAATCGGGAGTTCCGAAAAAAACGACATTGAGGGATTTCGTCTGCATTGGTTTATAATTGATAAATGATAGTTGATAATTGATTTTTTTTACTGAATTACTCGCAGCCCGACTTGAACGGAAATCCTTTTTTGCTTATAATCAAGTTATATTTAAACTGAAATCGTCTGCAAAAAAGATTGGGAGTGGAAGGCGGATTAAGCTGCCATAATTATTCTTCTATTGATTGAGCATATAAGTTTTGTAATTCAGCATTTTGACTTTGCCGATGTCCAATAGGAAAATCAGTGTGTCGGCAATGGATTCTTTGGTGTGAAAATTGAGATTGGCTGCAACTTCATCCAAAGCCATAGGTCTCTTGGCAAGCTGTTCGAAAATCTCTGTTGACAAAGTTCTTTTGGTATTGGTTTTCTTTCTGCAAACAGAACATTTCCCACAATTATCGGCGTCCCGTTCTCCGAAGTAACTTAGGATGAGTTTCATTTTACAGAAATCGGTGTCTTTGATAAAGAATTTATTTTCTTCCCATTTCTTCAATTTATTTTTCTGAATGTTATTAAAAAGCGTCCAATACTCGCCGGAAAGATGTCTGTCATTTCGCGGTTTTAGGAATTTTATGGAATGTTGGCTCCCGTCGAGATATTCCAAGTGTCCGGCTTTCTGCATTTGTTTCAGTCTCTCCTTGAAATTCACGATATCGAATCCGTTCTTTTTACAAAAAGCCAGATCACTGAAATGTACTTTTTGAATGGCCAAACCTGGTAGATTCCTGAACAGTAATTCCATAAAATAAGCATCCGAAGGCGCCAGCTGTTCCAAATCCTCGGAGTTGATAAAACTCTGAAGTGTGGAGGAAGAAAAGGAATTTTTATAATAAATGAGTTCCTGATTGTTGAGAAAGGTGAGAATATTTTTGATTTTAGCTGTTGATAATTTTGTCAGATTTTTGATTCTGTTGATATCCAACTGGAAAGTACGCTCCGGCAGATCCGAATCTCCTATCTGAAAAATGGAGTAGAGATACATCAGAATCTTCTGATATTCGGTCTTGTTGGGGATTTGGTTTTTGAAAATATCATCAATATTCTTCAATTCCTGCTCGTTCCAAAGTAGCAAGACAATCGCTTCTTGACCATTTCTTCCCGCTCTTCCGATTTCCTGATAGTAATTTTCCAGCGTAGAAGAAGGCGAAAAATGGATGACGAATCGGACATTATCTTTGTCGATTCCCATCCCGAAAGCGTTGGTCGAAACCAAAACGTGAAACTGGCTGGTAATCCATTTTTTCTGAAGATTCTCTCTGTCACGAGCAGTCATTCCGGCGTGGAAAAAGTCTGCGTTTTGGAATTGGTTATTTTTAAGATAGAGTGTCAGTTCTTCTGCTTCCTTTCTGGTTCGGGTATAAATGATTCCGGAAGCTTGATTTTGTCTGAGGAATTCTAAAATCCTTTTGTACTTGTCCGCAGTATTTGCAACAATAATATTAAGATTTTCTCTTCGAAAACTTTGTTTGAAAACCTGAGGTTGATGAAGCCCTAATTTGATTGAAATCTCATCAACAACTTGGTTGGTCGCGGTCGCGGTCAAGGCCAAACAAGGTACATTCTTAAAATCCTGACGAAACTTTTTGATATTCTGATAACTCGGGCGGAAATCCTGTCCCCACTCCGAGATACAATGCGCCTCATCCACTGCGATAAATGAGATATGGATTTCCTGAATATTCCTTAAAAACAATTGGTTTTGCAATCTTTCCGGAGAGACGAAAAGAACTTTGGTCAAACCTTCCTTGCAACGGCTGTAGACTGTTTCTTCCTCGAACTCGTCCAAGTCGGAACTCAACAATTCTGCTTCTATTCCTAAAGCTTGCAGTGAAAGAAGTTGGTCTCTCATCAATGCTAACAAAGGCGAAATCACGAGACAGGTTCCTTCGAGGATAATCGCAGGCAATTGATAGCAAAGTGATTTTCCGCCACCTGTCGGCAGAAGTGCCAAAGTATCTTTACCATTGATGATGGAAAGTATTATTTGTTCCTGCGAAGAACGAAATTCATCAAACCCCCAAAATTGTTTGAGCGTCTGATGAATGAGTCTGTTTTGTGATTCTTTGGAAGAAAGCATTTGTAAATTTAATCAATTCTTTAAAATAAAAAAACCGTCTCGTAATAAAACGAAACGGTTTTTATTTATTTAGAAATATATTTTATTTAGCTTCAAAATATACTCTTCTGTTTGCTCTATTTTTCCATTCTGGACATTTGTCAGCAGGCTCACATTCTGGATAAAGAAGGTCTTTTTCTCCTTTACCTAAAGCTTCAATCTTAGCCTTGTCTGCACCATTTTGAATCAAGTAGCTCTTAACATTGTTTGCTCTTCTTTCAGAAAGATTTTGGTTATATGCATCTGTTCCTCTTGTATCAGTTCCACCAATCACTTTGAAGTTATTATTGGAAGCATTGATATAATTGATCGCATTGTTCAAGATCGGTGTGTTTGAAGGAAGGATCCTGTCAGAATTCAAATCAAACTCAATTCCTTTCATGATCGTGGATTCATCTGTTACAACACCTGTAGAAGAATTATTCATTGTCAAAGGACAACCGTTGTTTTCTACTGGTCCTGGAACCGTCACACATTTGTCATAAAGGTCGATAACACCATCTAGATCTACATCCAAAGCTACACCAGCACCGTCAACTCTTGCTCCGGCAGGCGTATCAAGCTGTCTGTCCCAATCGTCACAAACACCATCGTTGTCAACATCTCCTTTTTTACAAACTTCAAGATCTTGAGTTTTATCATTAAGAACATCCAATTTGTAATAGATTTCCTGCAATGGATCGTGCCACATCAAGTGAGATTCGTGTTTTCCTAATTTGAAGGTCAATCCTAAAGTTGTATTGAAGAAGTTGTCAGAGATCTGATCTTCGATCAAGTTGTAACCAGTTTGGCCAACACCTGCTCCATCAAATTCATCATCACCTGTCACGACATACATTACTCTACCTTCAAGATCCAATCTGTTATTGATCTTGAATTTAAGACCTGCTCCAGCTTGACCGAAAAGCGAACCTAATTTGAAAGGTTTTTTCTCAATATTTAAAACTTGATTGTAAGGTCCAGGATCTTGTCTGTAAGATTTGTAAGCAATTGTTCCTATACCAGCATATCCATGCAAAGCCCATCTGAAAGGAGATTTGTTATCAACTCTTCTAAGAAGGTTTGAGAAATTAAGATCTCCTAAGATAGAGATCGCATTATATTGCGTTCTTCCTGCAGTTTGCGTACCTGGAAGATCGACGTGGTCTTTTGTATTAGCATAACCTTGTCTTGTTTCACCTCTGTCATATTGCAAATTAAGACCGAATGCATGCGTTATGGCTTTATCTACACTAATGTATGCAGAATAACCAAAAAGGTTTTTTCCGTTTCCATTTTTAATAGATGTCATATCTGCTGATTGGATCAACGGCACACCCGCACCAACCGAAATAGACCAGTCATTGAATCTTTTTGAAGATTGCGTAAATGGGGAAACATTTAGAGATCCAGAGTTAGCATCTGTGGAAGTCTCTTGTGCAGATAGGCTCATAGGCAGCAAAAAAGCGACTGCGACTAATGATAATAAATTTTGTTTCATATTTGAATGTTTTTTTTCTTAGTTAATTATTTTGCTATAAAATATACTCTTCTGTTGGCTTCATTTTTCCACTCCGGACATTTTGTTGCCGGATCGCATTCTGTATATTTAAGATCCTCTTTTCCTCTTCCTTCAGCAGAAAGTACTGACGAAGAAACACCTTTGCTCACTAGATAAGCCAGTACGGCATTGGCTCTTGATTGAGATAATTTTTTATTATAAGCAGCAGAACCTCTACTGTCTGTAGCTCCTACAACTACGAAACTGTCACCACCGCCTAATGTTTTGATAATTTCGGCTGCCTGATTCAGATCTTGGAAAGATTTTGGTCTGATGACATCTTTGTTCAACTCAAATTCTATTCCGTTGAAATATTTATTGATCTCTTCTATAGCAACTTGTTTTGTAGTTACGGGCGAAGCAGTATTAGCAGTTGGGCAACCATTATTTTCTACTGGTCCCGGAACTGTGACACATTTATCATTAAGGTCAATAACACCATCTAGATCGACATCCAATGCAACTCCTGCACCGTCAACTCTAGCTCCAGCTGGCGTATCAAGCTGTCTGTCCCAATCGTCACAAATACCGTCATTATCAGCATCACCTTTTTCGCAAACTTTGAAGTCAGCAAATTTCTCTTCTAATTCTGCTGTTTTTGCATAAGCATTTTGTAATGGGTCTACCCAACGAAGATGGTCTTGATGTTTTCCTAATTTGAAAGATATACCCAAGTTTACCAACCAAGCATTATCTGTATAAGAATCATTGATCAAATTATATCCCGGAACAGCGTCTCTTGTCCATCCGCCACCATCAAATTCTTCATCACCACTGATGATGTATAGCGTTCTAAGTTCTAGATCGATCAACTTTGAAACATTATATTTCAAACCAAGTCCCCCGATAAAATTGAAGGTATTGATCCCAATTTTTTGATCAATGTAAAGTGGCCATTTGCTAAGAACAGCATTGTCTTGTAAAAAAGTTTTGTATCCCAGGAATCCAATCCCTCCGTAACCATGTAATGCCCATCTGAAAGATGACTTGTTATCAACTCTTCTCATAATGTTCGAGAAGTTGACGTCTGCTAATAAAGCAATCTCATCAAATTTTGTATAACCATGACCTACTCCGGCCGCATCACTAACGTAGGCTTTCTGCTTGGTCTCGCCTCTCGTATAAAGTAATGAGATACCAAAAGTATGAGTGATCTGTTTATCTAGGCTTACATAGCCATTCCATCCCCAATTGACCTTCCCATCGTAGAAAGAAGTTACGTCACCGTGTGCCATGAAGGCGCCACCGCCACCTGCGGAGATAGACCAATCTTTGAAAAGTCGGCTCTGGTTGTTAAAGGGTTGTGTTTTGATTTCATTGTCTGCTGTGTTTTCATTGGTCTGTGCAAAACCTAAGAAGGGCAACATCAATAATAGAAATAGTTTTTTCTTCATAATCATTTGTGTTGTATAAATTATTTTACTTTCTTAATTAGTTCTCTGGCAAAATCTCTTTCGTAAAGATTTTTATGATGAGGAATAATTAATTTCTTCGAGATAAACCTTATATTGTTATATAATATGATATCAATATCTATAATCCTGTCCTGATAAGCATCAAAATATGAGGAATCTTGGACTCTGCCCATCACTCTTTCAATGTGTTTCAGCTTACTTAACAGCACTATAGGTGAAAATTGTGTTTTTAATTTAACTGCAATATTACAAAAATTATTGATACTGTAAAATTCTACTGGTTCAGATATGATCAATTCAGAATTTATTAATGTTGCACCCACTTCACTTTCAATTTTTTTCAAAGCTATTTTGATATTATTTTCCGGATCATTAATATTACTTCCCAGTAACAAAACTACAGTGTTGTACGACATATCTAACAAATTAATTTTATAATGAAAGGTTTTTTCAAACTCGTTCTCGCAAATTTAACTGCAATTTTTATTGTAATAGCAGGTTTCTTTGCATTTTTTATCGCCTTGATCGCTTTATCTTCTATATCAGAAACTTCAGATATCAAATCTAATTCTGTCCTGACTCTAGACCTTAAAACAAAAATAATCGATAGTCCTTCCGAAGATCAAGACGATCTCTTCTCTATTAATAAAGAAGAAAAATCGGTTTTATTATATGACGTTTTACAAGCCATTAATAAAGCAAAGACCGATGACAACATAAAAGGCATCAGCATCGAGGCTGATAACATCAACGCAGGGATCACGCAATTGGATGATATCAGAAATGCGCTTATCGATTTCAAAAAGAGTGGGAAATTTGTCTATGCTTATGGGAACACGGTTTCTCAAGGTGCTTATTATCTAGGTTCAGTTGCGGATAAATATTATCTGAATCCTTCTGGCGGCATAGAACTAAAAGGATTGTCTGCGGAAGTGACCTTCTTCAAAAGCTTCGCTGAGAAATATGGAATTGGGATTCAGGTCATCCGTCATGGGAAATTCAAAGCGGCAGTGGAGCCTTTTCTTAAAGATGAGATCTCTCCGGAAAACAAAGAACAGCTTTCGACTTTGTTGAATGATATTTGGTTGAATACCTCCAACAAAATTGCAACGGCTAGAAAAATCCCAGAATCAGAATTCAAAACGATCACGGATAGTCTGTATGGTTATTTGCCTAATTTGAGTGTTCAATATAAATTGGCCGATCAGCTGATCCAAAAAAGCGAGTACGATAACATCATCAAGAAAAAACTGAACATCGATGCTGATAAAAAATTAAACAAAATTTCTTTTGCCAAATATGCAGACTCCAAAGATTCTGAAGGTGGCAAAAACAAAATAGCGATCCTTTATGCTTCGGGATCCATCAACGGTGGAAAAGGTTATGACGGGATCTATTCTGATAACTTCAGAAAGGAGATTAAAAAACTGAGCGAAGATGATCATGTAAAAGCAATTGTTTTCCGTATCAATTCGCCTGGTGGAAGCGCCAATGCTTCTGACGAGATCTTGTTTGAAATGCAGCAGTTGAAGCGTAAAAAGCCAGTCGTAGTTTCTTTCGGAGATTATGCAGCGTCTGGCGGTTACTACATTGCGATGGGTGCAGACAAGATCTTCTCGGAACCAAATACTTTGACCGGATCGATTGGTGTTTTTGGTGTAATACCTTACTTCAAAGACCTTGCAGCCAAAAATGGGATCAGAAGTGATGCGGTTACTACGAATGCCAATTCGAACATGATCTCCGCAATCAATGGATTGAGTCCTGGCACATTGACCATCATGACGAGAAGTGTGGAATCTACCTATCAGCGTTTTGTTCATTTTGTAACGGTGAATAGAAAAAAATCTTTTGAAGAAATAGATGCTGTTGGTGGAGGAAGGATCTGGTCCGGCGTGAGAGCAAAACAGATCGGACTTGTGGACGAGTTGGGTTCGTTACAAGATGCTATCAATTACGCAGCTAAGTCTGCAAATCTTAAAGATTATGGCGTCTCAACTTACCCAGCGAAGATGTCAAAATTTGAGCAGATCTTTTCTTCTGAGACCGATGAGGACTTCTCTACCAGAGTGATCAAAAACAAGATCGGGAAAGAGAACTTCAAGATCTTCCAACAGTTTACGGATCCTAATGCGAAAGCTTCTGTGATGATGGAAACACCATTCAGCATCAAATTGAACTAAAGGAAAATTCAATAATTAAAATATAAGCAAGCACAAAACTGGTAAAACGGTTTTGTGCTTTTTGTTTGATGTAAACCTTACGCTTATTTTTAAGTCTTAGAATCATGCGCTTTTTTTGGACGAAAGTAAACTTACTCTTGCTTGATAGTAGGTTTACTATTTCAGCACGAGAAGCTTCTCACATTGTAATGGCAGGCTTGGTTCTAATATCAATATGCAGATCTGACCACCAAAACATGGATAGAAGCTCTGCTGCAGCCCGGCTTGAGTGGAAATCCTTTTTTGCTTGGTATCAGGTTCAACTTAACTGAAATCGTCTGCAAAAAAGATTGGGAACGGAAGACGGAAAAGCTGCTCAAATAAAACAAAAAAGCCTGCGACTTGCAGACTTTATTATTTTTAAAACTTATAAGCGATGCTCCAGCTGAAGCCCATATTGAAACTTCCGGAGCTCTTGCCAAAACCGGGAACGATCATCGGTTTGATCTCTTCCTGTTTGGTGGTGTAGGCCAAGTATCTGGGTTGCGCATTGACATCTATGAAGAAATTGCTGCTGAAGACCTGAACTCTTGCTCCCAAGGAAGCCTCGATCCAGTAGCTGCTTTGCGTGGATGGGTCGAAAGAGAGGAAAACGCCTTCGTTGTTCAAGCCTTTTACAGGCACGGCCATGTACTCTTGATTGTAGAAACTTCCTGCCAGTTTTGCGCCGGCATAGAAACCATTCATATCATTCTCAGGATCGATGGACAGCATGTAGACTGCACCGATCTTGGCAAACAATCCGTCTGCTTTCACATCATAGCCATTCTTCTGATAGATATTTTTGTCATATCCAAGGTCGATCACGGCATGAACTTTTTTGTTGATCCTGCTGGAAATGAATCCCTGGAATAACTGTCTGTCACCAAAAAATCCGGTTCCCAAATTCAAGACATCGACACCTACAATGAAGTTGGGCTTGTATTTCCATTTCACAGAATCCTGCTTCTTCTCTTCCGGTTTGGTCTGAGAAAACACAGAAACCGATAAAAGACTAAAAGCGCAGATAAAAATTGATGCTATTCTCATCGGTTAATGTTGTTATGTTAGATTGGATGCTTTGTACCGGATCGCGCTCAAGAACTTCTCCTTTCAGGTTTTCATAATTGACTTTGAAACCGCAGGCAGGAGAAACATAGATCGCTTTTTGATCGTACGTAATTCTTATTTTGCTTCTTGGTCCTACCAGTCTTTGTTTGATGTAGATGTCTGTGTAAGGACTATTATCAATTCTCATAGGAACCATCACAGAATCTTGTCTTACTGCTGCTGTGATGATCTGCTTCAGTGAGTCTTTTCCATAATCCACATCTACATATAAGGTATCCAAAGCCACCGTTTGATTATTGGCATTTCGGAACTGCAGTTTGAGTCTTGGTGTAGATTCCTCGCCCAAGCAGATGTCATCATCGCTCCCACAACTTGTGAGAAGCAACAGAAAACCGAAAATCCATATTATGTTTTTCATTGATCAATGTTGTATTTAGACCTTAGAACGAATAAAATTAAAGCTTATTTTCTGATCAGCAAAGCGATATTCTCCACGTGATGTGTTTGTGGGAACATATCTACCGGAAGGATCTTTACCAATTCGTAATCATCTTTCATCAAAGCGATGTCTCTTGCCTGTGTTGCAGAATTACAACTTACATAAACAATTCTTTCGGGAGCTAATTTTAGGATCTGCTCCACTACTTTCTGGTGCATCCCGTCTCTTGGTGGGTCGGTGACCAACACATCGGCTTTTGGATGGTTCGCAAGAAACTCGTCGTTGAAGACGTTTTTCATATCACCACAATAGAAAGTTGTGTTCGTAAGACCGTTCAGTTCTGCGTGTTCGATGGCTGCATCGATGGCTTCCTGAACAGATTCGATTCCGATCACTTGTTTGGCGTTTCTCGCAACATATTGTGCAATAGTTCCTGTGCCGGTGTATAGATCGTAAACCACTTCATCGCCTTTCAAATCTGCAAATTCAAGGGTTTTTCTGTATAATTCTAAGGCTTGTTTGTAATTCGTTTGGAAGAAAGATTTCGGTCCAATTTTGAATTTCAGGCCATCCATTTCTTCATAAATAAATCCTTCACCATAGTAATTCTGAATATCCAGATCATAAATACTGTCATTTCCTTTAGGATTAATAGCATAAACCAAAGTTGTGATCTGTGGAAATTGGCTTAGAAGGAAATCAAATAATTTGATCCTCTCCGCTTTATTATCCTTGTACAATTGGAAAAGAACCATCCAATCGCCTTTCGAATTTTGACGAAGCATCAAAGTTCTCAAGAATCCTTTTTGTTCCTTAACATCATAAAATTCCAAACCATTTTCGACAGCGTATTTCTTAACTGCCAATCTGATCTGGTTTGATGGATCTTCTTGAAGCCAACATTCTTTCAGATCTAGAATCTTGCTCCACATGCCTGGAATGTGAAATCCTAGTGCATCTCTGTTTCCGAAGTTTTCCTCAGAACTGATTTCATATTGAGTCAGCCAACGCGAATTGGAAAAAGAGAATTCCATTTTGTTTCGGTAGAAATATTGGTCTGGAGCACCCAAAATAGGCACTTCTTCAAACTCTGGAAAACCACCAATTCTCTTGATGTTGTTCACGACTTCGCTGTGTTTGAAATCGAGTTGTTTCTCGTAAGCGATATTCTGCCATTTGCAACCACCACACGTTCCGAAGTGGATACATTTGGCATCAACGCGGTATTCCGAATATTCCAAGATTTCGACGGCTTCGCCCTCGAAATAATTACTTTTTGATTTTTTTACTCTTACGTTGACAAGGTCACCGGGAACTGCCCCTTTTACTAGAACCGTTTTCCCATCTTCTGTCTTACCAACAGAAACTCCTTTCGCACCGGCGGAAAGGAGTCTGATATTTTCAAGAATTTTATTTCTTCTTTGTTTCATCTGCTAATTTTCATTGTTTTTCAAGGACAGATGTATCAGCCACATCTTTATTCTTGCAGATACAAGATTCGAACATCGCTGATTCATCTATTATTTTGTTTGTGCAGAATCTGCATTTGGATTCTGTAACAATTCATTTTGTAGCTGTGCCTGTGGATTCACAGTGGGAGCCTGCAGACCAGAAATTTTGTTCATAGCCTCCACAAATTTAGCATCGCCTAAGTTATAGAAAGTCTGACTTGCTACTTTTCCATCTTTACCGATCAAAAAGAAACCAGGGATCTTAAATCCATAGATAAAGAATTTCTTAGCATAGTCTGACTGCAATCCACCTTCAGCGTAGTAGTTAGTTCCAGGAATTCCTTTCAACATAGCATTAGCTGTTTTTGTGAATTGTTCTTTTGTATCATCTAAATTAACAAATGCAAAGTTAACTTTAGCTTTATAGAAATTGACAACTTCCTTCAAAACCGGAATAGTTGATTGGCTGATGTAAGGATTCCAAGAAGCGTAACTCATTACCAAAGTAGGTTTAGCGTTCAATTCTAGATTCTCCGATTTCCCATCCAGTTTTGTTAAACCCACTTTTGGAGCTTCCTCTCCTACTTTCAATCCAAATACTGCATTGATCGCAGAATTCAGATCTTTCTTAACTTCAGAATCCTTGATATATTCATCACTGATCTTCTTAACTTTTTCAACTTCGCTTGTGTAAGGATTCAAATCAAACTTAGCAATTACAAAAGCTAGCAAATAGTCTTTTGTCTTTTGGGACATTTCTTTATCAGTTGCCAAGAATCTAGCGAATATTGCTGACATACTGGCGTTGTTCTTATCAGTTTGCTTTTCTGCAAAAGTCTGGAATTTTTGACCAACTTTATTCAACAAGTAATTTCTGTAGACAGGTAAGTTCTCTACCATTCTGTCATTGTTCTCTGTCAAAGTTTTTTCATAATCTGTAAAGTTCTTTGATACTTTGAAAGATGGATCACCAGCTGCTTGACCGTGAGCTGCCTCGTACTGAACCAAGAAAGTTAAGATATTAGTTGTCAACTCATCTTTTTTAAGTTTCACAACTTCACTATCTGCACCTAATTTATCAGCAGTTTCATCAAGATTCTTTTCAAGATCAGAATGTATATTTTTGATATCAACTAAAAACTCAGATTCTTTTTTCTGCAACATTTGCATATTGAGTTTAGAACTATAAGATTCCAAATATTTTTGAGTTGCTGTGATAAAATCGTTGTTTTTCTTGGCATCACCTTCTATTTTAAAAACTTCCGGGAAAGTTGCAGAATCACCTGAGATATTCAACGTTTGACCTTTTTTAAGATAAATGAAATTCATTTTCCCTGCGTAGGTCATTGCGTACATTCCGTTTTTAGGTGCTTTGAATTCACCTTTGAAGTTTCCTTTTTCATCAACACCAAGATTGACTAGCGGCAGTGTTGCAACACCAGAAGCTTCTATGAATTCTATTCTTTCCAAAGGAGAACCTCCTTTTACATTTCCTTCAACTTTAACTTTGGAGCAAGAGACTACCAGCAAAGTGAGTAAAAGAAGAAATAAGTACTTTTTCATTTTAAAAATTAATTTGTGCAAAAATAACTTAATTAAGATTTGAAAAAAAATGAAACTTGCATTTTTATCAAAAGATTAACAGATATTATCAGTAATAGGTAAAAAGCTAATGTAATTTTTAAAAGTCACATAGACATATTTTTATACAATTTAATAATCATCTTATTTAATTGAAGTATCTATCTATGATACTCGATAATCTCAAATTATATTACTACTGACCGATAGGCTAATTGGCATATGGTTTTTTATGTATGTACCAAAAAAAA